>NZ_CP113527.1:2591800-3210375 GCF_028877475.1 Lysinibacillus irui
GATTACGCAAAGTATGTCCCGTAAGGGCAATTGTTTAGATAACGCAGTCATAGAAAATTTCTTTGGCTTATTAAAATCTGAACTCCTGTATCTACAAGAATTTGAATCCATGGCACATTTCGAACAGGAACTTCATGACTATATTCACTATTACAATCACAAACGAATGAAGGCAAAATTAAAAGACCTAAGCCCGGTGGAGTACCGAACTCAGGTCTTAGAAGTAGCTTAACTAAATATGTCTAACTTTTTTGGGTCAGATCAAAAAGTAGGGATGCTTTTTTCTCAAATAGTATGTGCCCTTGCTTTAATACTGTCCAGTACACTTTCCCAATATTGCTTCATTTCTTCTCGCACTGTCTGATCAGAAAGATGTTCTTGGTGAAAACTAATCGTAGTTTTATTACTTTCTTTTGGTAGAATACGAATTTGAACGGTGGATGGTCTTGACCAACCTTCCTTTTGCCAAGTAAGTCGAAGCTGCTCTAACGGTTTAACAATTCTAATTTCCCCTGCCCCGATTTTAGAGTGATACTTCTGCCCAGGCTCCAAATGAAGAGTAGCACCATCCCCTACCCATGAATGTAAACCTTCCTTAGCAATGATTAATGCCCAAGCTTGCTCCTGTGAAAAAGGAAAAGTCCTTCTAACACCTATTTGAAAGCCTACACTTTTCGTTTGACCAATGATTTTCTCGTTATCCATTGCTTCACCTCAACCTTTTATGAAAGATTTAGTCACTGTCGTTTAAAAATTATTCCTTATTCAAAATTTATCATAAAATCTATCCAATATCATCTTGTGCTTTTATCTAGGTGGTAGAATTAAACTTGGGGGTGGTTGAATGAAAAAACAAGTGTTTGGGGTAATAGTCGGAATTTTATTTCTACTTTCTGCTTGTTCTCATGGAAAGACACAAACACTAGAAAAATTTTATCAAGATGCTCAAATTGAACAGGTGGATAAAGTAATTATTCAAGATGGTTCAACTGGCTATTACAAAACAATTACAAAGCAAGAACAAACCAATGATTTTTTAAATCTAATTAAAGATGTAGAATTTACGCCACAAACCAATCAAGAAGAGCGTTCTGGATGGCGATATGGCATTAAACTTTTAGATGGCAAAAAAGAATTTTCCTTTACATTAAATGAAATTGATGATATCTATTACGATTCAACCCCAGATATTCATCCTATTGTAGAGAGTTATTACAAACAGTTAGATGATGTAGAAGAATAGACAAAAAAAGGGAGATGATCAATATCATTCTCCCTTTTCCTTAACTTACGTTAGTTCAACAAAATCCTTGTGCATGCTTTGTTCTGTTTGTCCTTTCCGGAATTGAATATGATGGAGCTTAGCAAAGATTCCATCTTGTGCAACTAGCTCATCATAAGTACCGTCTTCTTCAATGCCGTTCGGTGTGACAACTAATACTCGATCTGCATTGCGAATGGTTGCCAATCGGTGGGCAATAACTAACGTTGTTCGATTTTCAGCAAGCTCGGTTAAAGACTGCTGGATAATCATCTCTGTTTCCGTATCTAATGCAGAGGTTGCTTCGTCTAAAATTAAGATTGGTGGGTTCTTCAAGAACATACGAGCAATAGCTAGACGTTGTTTTTGGCCACCTGATAATTTTAAGCCTCGTTCCCCAATTTGGGTATTATAGCCCTCTGGCAGTTCTGCGATAAATGCCTCTAAATGAGCCTTTTTCGCTGCCTCTCGAATTTCTGCTTCACTAGCATCTAGTTTTCCATAGGCAATGTTTTCACGAATGGTCCCTGTAAATAAAAAGACATCCTGCTGTACGATACCAATTTGTGCACGTAATGAAGCCTGTGTCATATTGCGTATATCGATACCGTCAATCGTAATCGCACCTTTAGAGACCTCATAAAATCTAGGAATTAACGAACAAATCGTCGTTTTACCGGCTCCTGATGGTCCTACAAAGGCAATGGTTTGTCCAGCTTTTACATCAAATGATATATCCTTTAAAACTTGTTTGGATGAGTCGTAATTAAAGTGCACTTTGTTGAACGCAATATCACCATCTAAATGTTTGATGACCTTCGCATCCTCACGATCTTGAATCTCAGGATCCTGCTCAATTAATTCACGGAATCGCTTAAAGCCAGCCATCCCTTTTGGATAAAGCTCTAATAATGCACTAATTTTATCAATTGGTTTGATAAGTACATTTGTATATAAGACAAAGCTCACGAGCTCCCCATAAGATAGCTTGCCATTAAAGCTTAGCCAAGCACCGACAACTAGCACCACTAATGTTAAAAGGCGAGTCATCATATATATGCTGGAGTGTGTTCCGGCCATAATTTTATAAGCATACAATTTTGCCGAGCGGAAGAATCCATTTTGCTCTTTAAATCGGCTAATTTCAAAATCTTCGTTTGTAAAGGATTTCACAACGCGCACTCCAGATACACTATCCTCTACACGCCCGTTGACATCAGCAATTTTACCGTACATCGTCTTCCAAGCATTATTCATTTTAATATTACTAAAAGTCACAAGCCATGTTAAAAATGGCACCATAATCGCTGCAATTAAAGCGAGTGTCGGATTCACATTGAACATAATAGCAAAGGCCCCAACAAAGGTCATAATGGCAATAAATAAATCCTCTGGTCCATGATGGGCAAACTCACCAATATCAAATAAATCATTCGTAATGCGGCTCATTATATGCCCTGTTTTGGTATTATCGAAGAAACGGAATGATTGTCTTTGGACATGTGTAAATAATTCCTGTCGCATATCAGTCTCAATATTAATGCCGAGTTTATGTCCTAAATAGTTGACAATAAAGTTAAGTAAAGTACTAATTGCATAAACAAGCAGCAATAAAATACTTACTTTCACAATCATGTTCCAATCGCCTGTTGGTAACAGTTCATCGATAAACCACTGAACGGCAAGTGGAAAAGCTAGCTCTAAAATGGCTACAATGATAGCACTCGAAAAATCGATGACAAACAAACGTTTATGTGGTTTATAGTAGGAAAAAAATTTTCTATACATGTTTGTCTCCTTTCTAAGTTGTAAAATTTTCGCCTATCTTTTAATAGTACCATTTGTGCAAACATAACGGAAAAGTATTTTTTCTCCATAGCAGTATATTTTTATTTACTTTCATTTTTCCGCATGCTATTATTTATGTAAGAACTGAATAGCTTTTGACTTTATTGTCAAAGGGGAGTAGCTAGCAGATGCGATCGATGCATCTGATTTCACATTCGTCATTACATGGTATCTACCATCGGGTGTGATGGCATTTCTTGTCACACAGAATACATTCTGTGCAACGAACAGTTAATTGCTTAGCAAGACCTTTGCCTATTTTTTAGGCAGGGGTCTTTTTCTTTTGCTTAAAATTAGGAAAGAATAAGTTAGAAGCACGCCATTCATTTCTGTTCAAAATTTAAAGGAGGAAATACATTTGGAGGCAATATTTTTAGAATACGCATGGGTACTCATCGTATTAATCGTACTAGAAGGTTTATTAGCAGCTGACAATGCAGTGGTGATGGCTGTTATGGTTAAGCATTTACCAAAAGGACAGCAACAAAAAGCTTTATTATACGGTTTGGTTGGGGCATTTATCTTCCGTTTTGCCGCACTATTCCTTATCACGACACTCGTAAATTTTTGGCAAATTCAAGCGATCGGTGCTGCCTATCTATTGTTTATGTCGATTAAGCATATTTATGATTCACGGAAGGCTTCGCAAAACCCCGAAGAAGTGCAGGAGCCTAAAAAGAAATCTGGCTTCTGGATGACGGTTGTCAAGGTCGAGCTTGCTGATATCGCGTTCGCAGTCGATTCAATTTTAGCAGCCGTGGCCATCGCCGTAACATTACCACATATCGGTGATTTTGATATCGGTGGCATTAATGCTGGTCAGTTTGCTGTCATGTTCTTAGGTGGTATTATTGGTGTCATTATGATGCGTTTTGCCGCTCGATGGTTTGTTAAAATTCTTGATAAATTCCCTTCACTTGAAACTGCAGCATTCCTAATTGTAGGCTGGGTTGGTGTAAAATTAGCTGTTTTAACATTAGCACATGAAAAACTGGGCGTTATTCCACACGAATTCCCACATTCGACTGTATGGAAAGCTACTTTCTGGATTGTCTTAGTCGCTATCGCACTTGGTGGTTACTTAGTCGGTGTCAAAAATCAAAAACAACAAGAACAATAAAGTTGAAAAAATCGCTAAGACTTATGTCGAAGCGATTTTTTCATTTTTCCCTGAATAGTCATTTGGAATAAATTTTCTAATTGAGAACGAATATCAATTAATTTTTGCATAAATTTCCACGAAAAATAAATTTTTTGTATGTTCCTCTTCCTACACTGTATACTAGTAAAGAAGTCATTTACTGCAAAAGGAGGAAAACCTTTATGTTATCTGAAAAACTACACACAGCTCTTAACGAACAAATGAATTTTGAATTTTACTCTGCACATGCCTACATGGCAATGGCAGCCTATTGCACTGATCAAGATTATGATGGCTTCGCTAACTTCTTTTTAGTACAAGCAGAAGAAGAACGTTTCCATGCCATGAAATTTTATAATTTCTTAAGTGATATGGGTTACCGCGCAACGATTCATGGCTTTGATAGCCCAGACAATCATTTTGAATCGATTTTAGATGCCTTTAAAACGGCCCTTTCTCATGAAAAAGAAGTGACACGTCGTATTTATAATCTATCAGATATCGCTTTAGATGAACGCGAGCATGCAACAATGGCCTTTTTAAAATGGTTCATTGACGAGCAGGTGGAAGAAGAATCTACATTTGATACATTAATTCGTAAATTCGAACGTATCGAAAATGACTCAAACGCCATCTTTATGCTTGATGCTGAATTGGCTACCCGTACTTTTACACCAGATGCGGAAGCGTAACATGTGATTTTAAAAAAATCTGCCATCCACGGCAGATTTTTTTTGTTAATTCAATGGAAGATCTATTATTTCTGTTCCCTCTAGGTAATTTTCATAATAATTAAAGTAAATCCGTACTGGGTTCACAATACCCTTTAAATCATAGCTTTCATTCTGGACAATTTGATTCTCTTTCGGACCAGAATGACTAGAGCCATTACTATAAAGTTCAGTGCCTTGAGCATCGACTGCTCTTCCTAGAAATGCACTTAATTTATCTTGAGAGTGCTTTGGTGCATGTAAGGTTACCATCTGATCATTCACTTGTATAGCTAGCCCTGCTAGTGGTGGCTTTGCTAACACCTTATTTTTATTAAAATCTACCTCTATATAATCCTGACCTACTGGTAGGGCTACTACTTTCCCAATGGCTAATGATAACTGCTTAGGTTCCCTAAAATAATTACTTTGCAGATAGAATGTCGCTTCCCCATCTAGTAAAGTCCCTGTTGCTGTCAGACCATTTTGAATCGTTGTCCAAGCCTCTCCCCTTTCGTCCAACATACGAATATCCTCAAAGCCTAAAATCCGCATCGTATTATGGGGATCAAGAGCCATTGTAATACCTGTTCGAAGTGGCGATATAGAAACAGATTTTACCGTTATATGCTGGCCTTCAAAGCTCAGTTCTTTATTTACTACATATACCTTAGCTTTAGCGATTGGTTTTTTCACTGAAAATGGGATGGAAAAAGTTGTTTGCTGTTGATCATTAACTTGTATTACTAATTCAAATTGTGCACCTTGATAATTAATCGGCTCGTTAAATGTTACTTGAAAATTTTCCTCAATGACCGTCGTTTCTTCTCCATGATACCAGCCATATCCCAGACCTACGGGTATTATTTCACCATTCAGTTTGAGATGTATGTTCTTGATGTCGAGCTGTTGAATATCGAATGGGGCGGTTAATGTATAAGGGAGGATCATCCCTGTTTCATCCGCAATAACACCTTGAAGTGTAAACGTTAATTCATTTTTACTTTGTGACACGCCAAGCTCCTCGTAATATTGATTATTTACAATATCTTGGACACCTTTATCATCGTTGATCATATGGACAATTGGTGCAAAAATAGGTATTTTTGCCAAACTATTTGCAAGTGCAGGAGATACACGAATAGATGTTACTAGCACTACTATCAATATCGTTACAATAGCAAGGCTTTGCCAAATTCGTTGACGTATTCGTTTTTCAGAATGGTAGCGATTCATACTTTTCAAGCGTGCGTTGACCAATTGCTCTTGTGGTACTTTTATTTGTGTTAATTCCTGGGCGAATTTATCATAATCAAACCTGTCCCTCATTTAATGCTCCCCCTTTTCCATAAAGTAGTGTTTTAGCTTGCTTAGTGCTGTATGCAATCTAGATTTAACCGTACCCTCGGGGATATTATGTAGTGCAGCAATCTCCTTGTTTTGTAAGTCATGAAAATATTTAAGAAAAATGAGCTCCTGCTGTGCTTTTGGTAATTTTGCAATAATTTCTGTCATTTCAAAGCGTTGATGATCCTGTGAATGATCACCCATTTCTACATTCTCCTGTAAATCTACACGTAATCTTTTTTCTCGCATATCATAGCAAATATTGAGTAAAATTCGGACAAGCCATGTACCAAAATAAGCTACCTCTTTTAAAGTATGTATTTTTTTTAAGCTTCGATAGGTTGTTTCCTGAACGGCTTCTACAGCATCATGTTCATTTCTTAAATAGGCAAAGGCAATACGATACAATGTCTGTTCATGGTTTTGAATAAGGCAAAGAAATGCCTGTTCATCACCAGCGATGGCACGCTTTACTAATGCTTGTTCATCCAACTTCCTCACTCCCCTCTAATGATTAGACTGTTGAGCGTGCTATTTCGTTCAGGTTTTTCCAAGTATTTATATCATAAAGCATAAAAAAGAGAAACGCTGAAAAATCAACGTTTCTCATGTTCTCTATGGTTCACGGACTTCGCCATCAAAGGCAGCTAGGTAAATTTGATAAATATCATCTCGCTCTAATGGCATAGGACTGCGTGCTAAAATACGTGTTTGTTTGGTTGCATCCTCTGTTAACTGTTCGAGTGCTGAAGCAGGTATACCGAATCCTTGTAAAGTGGAAGGAATTTGAACATCTTTAATTAGTTGTTGTAATGCTTCTACACATTTATAGGAAGCCTCTTGCTGTGATAAGTAGATAGAAGATACCCCCATCGCATCGACGATATCTTTCATACGTTTCTCACAACTTTGTCGGATATAGCCCATAACATATGGTAACAGCACTGCATTGGAGTCACCATGAGCAATATGGAATTGACCTCCAAGCGGATAGGCTAAAGCGTGAACACCGGCTACACCGGCATTGAAAAAGGCTAAGCCTGCTAAATAACTGCCATAACTCATATCGGTACGCGCTTGCTTGTCTTGCCCATTATGGACAGCTGTTCGTATTGACTGACTAATTAATCGGATAGCTTGTAGTGCAAGTGCGTCTGTTACTGCATTCGCATTTACTGATACGTAGGCTTCTATCGCATGAGTTAACGCATCTACACCAGTCGCAGCCGTCACCTTCGCTGGTAAGGAAATCGTTAAGGCAGGATCTACAATCGCTACATCTGCTAGTAAATAATCGTGTGTCACGACATCCTTGGTTGTGTCGAGTGACAGCACAGAGATATTAGTTACCTCCGAGCCTGTCCCAGAAGTAGTTGGAATTAAGATTTTAGGTAATCCTTTATTGTCTACTGTTTTTGTTCCAGTTAAATTTAAATAATCTGCCACTTTTCCATCATGTGTTGCTAATACAGCGGCAAGCTTTGCTAAATCTAGTGCGCTGCCCCCACCTACACCAATCACTAAATCAAATGGATGCTTTCTCGTAAAATCAACCAGTTTTTCTCCAATTGCGAGCGGAGGCTCTGGTGCAATATCGGTATAAATGGTTGTCTTGTAGCCTTCTTCAATTAAAGGCTTTTCAACATAATCTGTTAAACCTATTTCTTTTAATAATGGATCTGTCACGATTAAAATATTGTAAGCGTTAAATTTCTTTACCTCTAGCAGAAGCTGACTCAAACAGCCCCAGCCAGTATAACTAGCAGGTGTAAAGGTTAATTTATGCATGGCTTCTCTACTCCTATCTACTCGTAATAGCCTTCCGTCGATTTTCTAAACGATTTGAATTGAACAGGGTCATGTCCAAACCATACTTGTGAATTTGTTTCATGTGCTAATCTTCGAATCCGTTCAACCGTTGCATTATAGCCTACAGAATCATAGATAATGCCTGGTGGCTTGACAGGAGGACCAAAGCTTTCAGCTGTGTATATGGCATCTGAAGCTAAAATGATGCCACCTGTGTCAGGCATTTGAATATGCAACCCTAGCATGCCCCAAGCATGACCACTACCAAAATTCAATACTTGTATACCTTCTGCTAGTTTCACATGATCCTCGCCACGTTTAATGAGACGCCATTGTAGATTATTTTTAATCCACATATCAATGTCACCCCATACATAGGCACCGTCTTTTACATTTCTGGCATATGTTTGTAATGTGCCATTAAACTCGTCCTCCTGCACTATAATCGTCGCATTTGTAAACAGTTCTAAGCAACCTGCATGGTCGAGATGCAAATGAGAAGCTACGACATATTTGATATCCTCTGGGCGAACATTTAATTCTTCTAATCGGTGATGTAAATAGCATTCTTCTGGCATATTGATAGGAAATGCTTTTTGCGTAAATTCACCCCAACGTCCTTCTGGTCCCATCGAGTTTGGATTACACGCAGTATCAAATAAAATTTTGCCTTCTGGATGATCAATTAGAACAGTATAAACTGGGAATTCCACAAATTCATTTGGCTGATTTGGATGGTCGATCGTTGCAGGATTATGCATCGCAATCATATAGTTTTTATCCATTCGCATCGTACCATTGTCCATCACATACAATTTTGGGTGTTGTTTAATCATTTTCATTTTCCCATCTCCATTCGTGATTATTGGTTATTCCATATTACTAGCTTCATTTCCGTCATTTCTTCTAATGCATATTTAATACCCTCACGACCAGTGCCACTTTCCTTTACACCACCATATGGCATATGATCGACTCGATAGGTAGGTACATCATTAATCAGGACCCCACCTACCTGCAATGCTTTCGTAGCTTGAAAAGCTGTCTGAATAGAAGGTGTGAAGATACCCGCCTGTAGACCATAGTGAGAGTCATTGATAGCCGCTATCGCCTCTTCAATAGTCGATACTGTATTGACAGTAACGACAGGTGCAAAAATTTCTTCACAAGACACACGACTCTGTGGTTGAACATTATATAGAACCGTAGGCAATAAAATATGATTGTCAATGCGGCCTCCAGTAATCACTTGTGCTCCTTCAGCAACCGCTTCTTCAATCCATTGATACGCTCGCTGTTGTTCAGCTTGTGATATCATCATTGCTAGATCTGTCTGGCTATCCATTGGATCACCAATAGTCAGCTGCTCGATTTTGGCGTTCAGCAGCGTTAAAAATTCCTCAATCATACTCTCCATAACATAGATTCGCTGTAGAGAAATACAGACTTGACCTTGGTTGGAAAATGCCCCCATTACAATACGATCCATAATACGCTCGAGCTGTACCCCTTCATCAATAATTACGCCTGCATTGGAGCCTAATTCTAAAGTTACTTTCTTCAAACCTGCTCGATTGCGTAGAGAAATCCCTACTGCTGGGCTTCCTGTAAACGTAATCATTTTAACGTTTGGATGTGCTAAAAACACGTCGCCTACTAATTTTCCTTGACCTGTTACGAGATTAAAGGCACCTGCTGGTAAATTAGTTTGGGCCAATAACCTAGCTAGAAAATGAGCAGACAGTGCTGTTTGTGTGGCAGGTTTTAGAACGATTGTATTGCCTGCTGCTAATGCCGGGCCTACTTTATGGGCCACTAGGTTTTGGGGAAAGTTAAAGGGGGTAATCGCTGCCACGACACCTATTGGTTCACGAATTGTATAAGCAAAACGCCCCTCTCCATTTTTCGATGCATCCATAGGAATCATTTCACCAGTTAGACGCTTCGCTTCTTCAGCGGCAAATTTATACGTTTCAATTGTGCGATCAATTTCAGCGTAGGCATACTTTAACGGCTTTGCTGATTCCATAGCAATAATACTCGCCGCTTCCTCTCGATTTTCTGCAAAAAGGGTGGATAAATGCTCTAATATCTCTGCTCGTTGAAAAGCCGTTAATGCAGCCATTTGAGGAGCTGCGGCCTGTGCACTTTCAATGGCCTCCTTTACATCTTGCTCTGTGGCCATCGCAATTTGTGCCAATACCTCTTGTGAATAAGGGGCTAGGACCTCCACCCATTCAGCAGTCATCTTCCATTCTCCGTTGATCCATAAGCCCTTTTTCAACTTGATTCACTCCTTTCTTTATGGTTACGTATTCATTTCAGAAAATAAAGAAATGAATACGTAACCATTATGGTGTAAAAAACAAACTGATATTACATCAGTTCATTTTTACACGTTGTATTTCTTGGAAAAAGTTTAACAGACTCTGTTTGTCTAATGCAAGAACTTTTTTTCTCCATAACCTCAAATAATTTTTCAATCGCTATAAAACCTAAGTTCTCTTCTGACGTTAAACCTACTGTCGTCAAGGCAATGGAGTGGTGTTTACTAAGCTCAACATTGTCAATGCCCATGACATTGAAATCGCTTGGAACCTTGAACCCTCTCTCTAAACATAGATTCAATATTTCAATGGCGATAGCATCTGTAGCCGCACATATAGCTGTAGGTCTTCTATCCAACTTTAATAGTTCCTCAAAGGCGCGTTCAATTTCATTTTTATTGGTGTTTGTAAAAAATGTAGGCACAGTTTTGTCATCTATTCCATGTTGCTTTAAAGCCTGGACAAATCCTTGATAGCGACCATAGAAGGTGCTCATTTGATGTGGACCACCTATCCAGCATAGCGATTGATGCCCTAAAGATAAGAGATGATTTGCCGCAAGATAGCCAGCATGCACATTATCAATTTCTACAAAATGTCTATTTTCTTGATGCTTACGATTAAACATAATAAAGGGAATTCCGCGTTTTTCTAGTTTAAAAAATAGCTCATCCTGATATAGCATAGAAGATAAAATAATGGCATCCGCCTTCGTTTCTAAAACGGCATTATAGATCGAGTTTAAATTGTCCTCTGTCCCAAAATAGACATTGACTTTATAGCCTCGAGCATTGACATAATTAACGATCGCTGTTGTTGTATCAACAAAAAAAGGATTATGTAATGGTCCTGAAATTAGTGTAATAATGCCTGTTTTTTGCTGAACAAGCGATCTTGCTATATCATTCGGTATATAGTTTAGTTCCTCAATCGCCTTCATTACTTTTTCAATTGTTTTTGGCTTTACTAGCTCTGGCGTATTCAACACCCTCGATACAGTTGTTTGTGAAACACCAGCGTACTTTGCCACATCTTTTGAAGATACCAAAAAACCACCCATTTCATTAATGTAAAGCTATATTATACCATTTATAGCCTATTGAGAATAGAATGGCTAATCATCCACTTTGCCCTTTCTCTCATACGGTTTTGCTGCCTCACTCGCTTTAAAATTATAGACAGGTTTAATGACTTTGACAATATCTACAGTTTCTCCTATGGCCGATATTATTTCTGACATTGGCTTATAAGCCATCGGTGCCTCATCCAATGTTTCCTCATTGACGGATGTTGTCCAAATGCCCTGCATCGTGTCTTTAAAATCGTTCATATTCAATGCTTTTTTAGCAGCTCGTCGTGAGAACATACGCCCTGCTCCATGTGGCGCTGAATAATTCCATTCTGCATTGCCTTTTCCAATACAAATAAGTGATCCATCGCGCATGTTCATCGGAATAACTAGCTTTTCTCCTTTATTGGCTCGAACAGCCCCTTTGCGAAGTGTCATTGTTTCAGTATCAATATAGTTATGAATCGTATCAAATGTATCCGTGAAATGCCACCCCATCTGTTTAGCGATTATTTCGGCAATAGTCCAACGATTCATACGTGCAAATTGTTGAGCAATCTTCATATCATGAATATAGTCATGGAAATAGTCACCCTCTAAATAGGCTAACTCTTTCGGCACAGCAGGATTTTGTTCTTTATAGGCGAGGATCATTGGTTGTATATCTTTTTCTCGCCCTAGTCGTTTAAGCTCTGCTATTTTTTCCGTCAAATCTTGTCGACGTAAATTTTCATATGCTCTTTTTTGATGCCAATTAGCTACTTTTGCTCCTACATAGCGTGAGCCTGTATGAATTAGTAAATAGTGCTGCTCTTCTTCATCCTTGGCAAGTTCGATAAAATGATTGCCACCACCAAGAGTACCTAATGACAGATTGGTATACTCATCTTTCAAACCGCTTGCTCGAAATTGTTTACCTTCAAATTCTAAAAATTGACGGGCAGGCGATACTTCCTTATGTATCTCCTGTCCACTTGGTACATGTGTACGGATGATAGAATCTAGCTTAGCAAAATCGACAGTCGAAACATCTAATTGTGCTACAAATACACCACATCCTACATCAATTCCAACAAGGTTTGGAACAACACGATTCTGCAATTGAATAGTCGTGCCAATGACACAGCCTTTGCCCGCATGATAATCTGGCATAATACGTACTTTCGTACCAGCCATAAACGCCTGATCTGTCAATTCTTGAATTTGGTCGATTGCTGTTTGGAGCGCTGTTTGAGCAAATATTTTTGCATCCGTAAAGCGGCCATTAATTTCAATCAAGTAAATCCCCTCCTTACTATTTATACGTAAAAATGGAATGATATGTTTCATCAAACATAAAAACGTTCTAAAAGGTCTGCCCTCTTAGAACGTTTTGTTCTAGCTTATTCTTCGTATTGGATCGCCAATTTCTTTGGAATTTCAGGAATATCGTTTGATTTTACATCCTCTTCCTTTAAAGAAAGCACTTCTAGATGATGCTTGTCTCTTACATCAAAAGGGATGGCGATACTTTCCATTTTATTATTCATTTGACTGCGTGTAAGTAAGCCGTTGTACGATAAATCGATACTTAAAATAGCCTGTACAGTTTCTTCAAGCATTTTGAGATCCTTGGCTTTCAAAGGTATCTCTTCATTCATTAAAAATGGCTGAAGGGTACCTTTAATATAGCCTTGAGCTTCAATTAAACATGAAAATTCATTTAGTTTTTCAGCATAGTTCTTTAATTGGCGCTTTTCTTTTGCTCTTTGTTGATTTAATTCTTGCACTTTTTGTTCAATCCGACTCATGCGCTCTTTTACTAATTCTATTAAATAAGGCTGTATGTCTTGAATCGCTTGCAACATTGCAGCTTCCGCTTGTTGTACTTTGTCATATTGCGCGACACAAATCACTTGTTGCTCATTTAACTTTTCTACTCGCTCTTTGAAAAAGTCATTTTGTGTATGTTGACCAAAAATAGCCTTCATGAGCCCTTTCCCATGAATTTTTTTATGCTGTGCATCTAAACGCTCGTATTCACGTGAATACTCACTGTGCATAGTACGATATTCTCTTAACATTTGTTGATAGTAAACAGCAATTTCTGTAAACTTATCTACCTTAGCATCCTGTAAATAATCATGTTGTGAGATTGTTTGTAATAGCTGATATAATGTTTGAACATGTTTAAATGTTTGAGCAACTTCTTCGTATTCTTGCTCATATTCCTTGACAATCGCCAAGTCTCGTTGGTTGCGAGAAAATTCATACTGGGTATCGCCTGCATATTTTTCAATATTCTCAACAGCAGATTGAAATGGATCGCGTTGTGGAATGACAGTTAATTCGAAGCGGAAACGTTCTAGCCATTGTAAGAAGCGAATTAAAATGGCATAGGTTTTTTTATCACTATTTTCAGCAAAACGATGTATTTCAGTAATTAAATGTTCGTACTGGCTTTTTTCCCAAAGCTCATGACTGTCCGTTTGCTTGGCTTCCAATGCATTTCTAGCTGAAACAGCGACAAAATCACTAATTAAATGACCTATTCGTTGTTGTTGCGAGGAGACAAATGCCGCAGCATGATCATCAGCATCAATACCATTAATAACACATAAAGGTTCAACCCCTTTATTTTTTAAGGCTTCCAGCAATAATATTTCAGCGTCAATAGCCATAGAGCCCGAGCGTAAAACCCAGAAAATTTCATCCACCCTATTCATCAATGCTTCAGAGAAATAAGCCATTTCTCCTCCCCCAGCTTCTAATGAAACAGAGTCAATGATCGTCACCGATTTAAGTAAATCATTTTTCAAATATACTTCTAAATAGTCCAAATGCTCACGTAAAATCTGAGAAGCAAACGTATCGCCAGTAGTTAATAGCTCTAATTTACTAAGATCGAATATGGCTACAACACCATCTAAAAAATAAGCTTTAATCTCCTCATGCTCGCCGTAACGTATAAATGTATTTACGCCTGTTGGATGTTGATCATCTACTGAAAGAATTTCACGTCCTAGCAGTCCATTAATAAGTGTTGTTTTACCTACACGTTCTTTTCCAACGATTAAAATCATTGTCTGATTATTGGCATCTTGAATAATACGATTTAAATGTTTAGCCGTATCTTTCACATATGTATTTTGGACAATAATGCCATATAGTTGTCGAAGTTGATCAACAAATTGTGGCAGAATATTATTCGCTGAGGTTGTATATTCGATTGGCGTGTTGTCAATGTTGGTCATCCTCAAAACCTCTTTTCGTATGTATCTATAAGTCCATTATAAATGAAACTATGGCTTTTCTAATACATGGATTGTCGAAAAGAGGACAAAATACTTATATGTTTATACAGCAAATAGGAATTCATCCTTATAACAATTCTCTGCTAACTTTACTTATTATTAGCTATTCAGACTAAAAGAAATAGTTTAAACAATGCTTTCTATTTTATTTGATAGAAATATTTTGAAATAATTATTTTAAACTTACATCTTTTTCTAATTGAATGACCTTTCTCCTAAATATCTACTACTTTTAAAATCCAGCCATACGTGCAAATACAGCATCAAGTGTCGGCATGCCGCCTTGTGCACTAAATTTTTCTACCGATAAAGAAGCAGCAATATTAGCAAAGTAGACAGCCTCATCCAACGATTGTCCCTCTACTAAGGCATAAGCTAACGCACCATTAAACGTATCCCCAGCACCTGTTGTATCCACAGCAGTCGTCATATAGCCTGGCACATGGATTGGATAGGTACCATCAGAATAACGTGCACCATCACTACCGAGCGTTATTATTAATTTATTTGGATACTTTTCTAAAAGGTGGTCAATCGGTTCATTAAAAATTTCTGCACATTCCGTTTCATTTGGTGTTAAATAGGTAATATCCTCCATCCATTGCACATCAAAATTTGCGGCAGGTGCAGGATTTAATAGTATGGGAACACCTGCCTCTTTACACATTCGAATGGCATAAGCTGTCGTCTCTTTTGGAATTTCAAGCTGGATGATCACCATTTGACTTTTTTGTATTAAGTGCTTGGAAGCCTCAAGATGTGATGGAGATAATTCATAGTTTGCTCCAGGTACAACAACAATGCGATTGTCGTTATTATAAATAAGAATATTCGCTATCCCTGTCAGAGCAGAAGGACTACTTACGATGGCACCCGTTTGTATATGTTCTTGTTGTAAAACACTCCGTAATGCCTCACCAAAGCTATCTTTACCCACACAGCCGATCATTGCCACTTCATGACCAAGACGGGCTGCCGCAACTGCTTGATTGGCCCCTTTACCACCAGGTACCGTTTGAAATGCCTGACCTAGAATCGTCTCCCCCTGCTTAGGAAAAGCATCCATTTGTACAATTAGATCCATATTTAAACTTCCTATGACTGTAATCATTGAATTCCCTACCTTTCTTCTACTTTCTATTTTAATGCAGAAAAAAGAACAAAGACAGGTTGATTTCAGAGCTTTTTATAGTTTTCCTAATAGCCCTTTTCTGGCCTCAAATTCAATTTTTGTATCACAATCATCACAGGAAAATTTCCCTTTCATATTTCTTTTATACATGGTATATTTTTTGGTCCCTTCAATTACTTCAAACGTCTTTTTACAAAAAATACATGAAACTGAATAAGTAATCATTCTATATTCCTCCTTCAGCAATTTACTACTTTTTACATCTACTTTCACATTATCAAAATATCCCATTTATGCATAGCAGTTATATTCTGAAAATTCATATTTATATGGTGATATTTCACATTCTATACATATTTATTTGCATCGATTGAAGCTAAGGAAAAAAACAGAATACAAGCTCAAATTCGTATTATTAGGTCAACTGATATCCTGTCAACCATTTTTATATGGTTTTATTAGGGGAGGACCCTCTTACAACATAGTTACTTTTTGGGCTTTAACAAGTGGAGCATTGACTTTGCATGGAGAAGTTAGGAATCAAACTATAGTTCTAGGAGGAAATTTATAATGAATCAAGTCGTTGGATATGGTTAAAGAAGAAAGCCAGGTTCGAGCATTTTTAGATATTAGAAGGTCTAAATGACTTTGTTATATTTTCAAGGTTTAGTGAAGCAGTATTGGTTAAGAGAAAATAAAAAAAGCCGAGGAATAAATCCTCGACTACTATTATTTTGCCTAGCGACGTCCTACTCTCACAGGGGGAAGCCCCCAACTACCATCGGCGCTAAAGAGCTTAACTTCCGTGTTCGGTATGGGAACGGGTGTGACCTCTTTGCCATCATCACTAGACTTGCACATGGATGTGCTGGCTTCTGCGTTGCAACATGGATGTTGCGTTCTTAGCAGAAGTTCCATTATTTTAAGCTTTAAAATACACAAGGTATTGAAGCTCTCTTTTGTTGAAAGGGTTGTTCATTCAAAACTGGATAAACGGTGCATTGAATGCTTCAAACAATTTGGTTAAGTCCTCGATCGATTAGTATTCGTCAGCTCCATGTGTCACCACACTTCCACCTCGAACCTATCTACCTCATCGTCTTTGAGGGATCTTACTTACTTGCGTAATGGGAAATCTCATCTTGAGGGGGGCTTCATGCTTAGATGCTTTCAGCACTTATCCCGTCCACACATAGCTACCCAGCGATGCCTTTGGCAAGACAACTGGTACACCAGCGGTGTGTCCATCCCGGTCCTCTCGTACTAAGGACAGCTCCTCTCAAATTTCCTACGCCCACGACGGATAGGGACCGAACTGTCTCACGACGTTCTGAACCCAGCTCGCGTACCGCTTTAATGGGCGAACAGCCCAACCCTTGGGACCGACTACAGCCCCAGGATGCGATGAGCCGACATCGAGGTGCCAAACCTCCCCGTCGATGTGGACTCTTGGGGGAGATAAGCCTGTTATCCCCGGGGTAGCTTTTATCCGTTGAGCGATGGCCCTTCCATGCGGAACCACCGGATCACTAAGCCCGTCTTTCGACCCTGCTCGACTTGTAGGTCTCGCAGTCAAGCTCCCTTGTGCCTTTACACTCTACGAATGATTTCCAACCATTCTGAGGGAACCTTTGGGCGCCTCCGTTACCTTTTAGGAGGCGACCGCCCCAGTCAAACTGTCCGCCTGACACTGTCTCCTGCCCCGCTAAGGGGCATGGGTTAGAATTTCAATACAACCAGGGTAGTATCCCACCGACGCCTCCTTCGAAGCTGGCGCTCCGAGATCTCTGGCTCCTACCTATCCTGTACAAGTTGTACCAAAATTCAATATCAGGCTACAGTAAAGCTCCACGGGGTCTTTCCGTCCTGTCGCGGGTAACCTGCATCTTCACAGGTACTATAATTTCACCGAGTCTCTCGTTGAGACAGTGCCCAGATCGTTACGCCTTTCGTGCGGGTCGGAACTTACCCGACAAGGAATTTCGCTACCTTAGGACCGTTATAGTTACGGCCGCCGTTTACTGGGGCTTCAATTCGCAGCTTCGCTTGCGCTAACCACTCCTCTTAACCTTCCAGCACCGGGCAGGCGTCAGCCCCTATACGTCACCTTACGGTTTTGCAGAGACCTGTGTTTTTGCTAAACAGTCGCCTGGGCCTATTCACTGCGGCTCTCATGCGCTTGCACGCTCAAGAGCACCCCTTCTCCCGAAGTTACGGGGTCATTTTGCCGAGTTCCTTAACGAGAGTTCTCTCGCACACCTTAGGATTCTCTCCTCGACTACCTGTGTCGGTTTGCGGTACGGGCACCTCTCACCTCGATAGAGGCTTTTCTTGGCAGTGTGAAATCAGGAACTTCGTCCATACGGACTCGCCATCACAGCTCAACGTTACAGTGTGCGGATTTGCCTACACACACGCCTTACTGCTTGGACGCGCATAACCAACAGCGCGCTTACCCTATCCTACTGCGTCCCCCCATTTCTCAAACGGTGAGGAGGTGGTACAGGAATATCAACCTGTTGTCCATCGCCTACGCCTGTCGGCCTCGGCTTAGGTCCCGACTAACCCTGAGCGGACGAGCCTTCCTCAGGAAACCTTAGTCATACGGTGGACGGGATTCTCACCCGTCTTTCGCTACTCATACCGGCATTCTCACTTCTAAGCGCTCCACCAGTCCTTCCGGTCTGACTTCAACGCACTTAGAACGCTCTCCTACCACTGACATCGTAGATGTCAATCCACAGCTTCGGTGAATCGTTTAGCCCCGATACATTTTCGGCGCAGCGTCACTCGACCAGTGAGCTATTACGCACTCTTTAAATGATGGCTGCTTCTAAGCCAACATCCTGGTTGTCTGTGCAACGCCACATCCTTTTCCACTTAACGATTACTTTGGGACCTTAGCTGGTGGTCTGGGCTGTTTCCCTTTTGACTACGGATCTTATCACTCGCAGTCTGACTCCCGTGTATAAATATCTGGCATTCGGAGTTTGTCTGAATTCGGTAAACCGGGATGGCCCCCTAGTCCAAACAGTGCTCTACCTCCAGTATTCTCATCACGAGGCTAGCCCTAAAGCTATTTCGGAGAGAACCAGCTATCTCCAAGTTCGATTGGAATTTCTCCGCTACCCACACCTCATCCCCGCACTTTTCAACGTGCGTGGGTTCGGGCCTCCAGTAAGTGTTACCTTACCTTCACCCTGGACATGGGTAGATCACCTGGTTTCGGGTCTACGACCACGTACTATTTCGCCCTATTCAGACTCGCTTTCGCTGCGGCTCCGCCTTCTAAAGCTTAACCTTGCACGTAATCGTAACTCGCCGGTTCATTCTACAAAAGGCACGCTATCACCCATTAACGGGCTCTAACTACTTGTAGGCACACGGTTTCAGGATCTCTTTCACTCCCCTCCCGGGGTGCTTTTCACCTTTCCCTCACGGTACTGGTTCACTATCGGTCACTAGGTAGTATTTAGCCTTGGGAGATGGTCCTCCCGGATTCCGACGGAATTTCACGTGTTCCGCCGTACTCAGGATCCACTCAGGAGAGAACGAACTTTCGACTACAGGGCTTTTACCTGCTCTGGCGGACCTTTCCAAGTCGCTTCATCTAACTCGCTCTTTTGTAACTCCGTATAGAGTGTCCTACAACCCCAAGAGGCAAGCCTCTTGGTTTGGGCTCTTCCCGTTTCGCTCGCCGCTACTCAGGGAATCGATTTTTCTTTCTCTTCCTCCAGGTACTTAGATGTTTCAGTTCCCTGGGTCTGCCTTCAAGACGCTATGTATTCACGTCAAGATACTACGCGATTAAACGTAGTGGGTTCCCCCATTCGGAAATCTCCGGATCAAAGCTCACTTACAGCTCCCCGAAGCATATCGGTGTTAGTGCCGTCCTTCTTCGGCTCCTAGTGCCAAGGCATTCGCCGTGCGCCCTTAATAACTTAACCTACAGCTTTCAATACACATCGCATTTCGTTGTCAGCTTCACTCGTTCAATCAGTCACGTACTGAAGTACGCTCCTTCATTCACTCGATTGCTTCCTAGAACTGCTTGTGTCTTGAAACCTTACTAATGTTATTAAGCCTATAAAAAACTTAAAAAATAAATGTGTTTGTTACAATTTCAATGTCGTTTTATCCAGTTTTCAAAGAACAAAGTTACTGCCTGCTTCTACTTCTTCGCAGCTTTGCGACGAAAGCGTAGCGACAGGAGCAAATATTTGAAGTATTTCATTCGGAAGAATGAACCTTCAAAACTGAACGCAAAACGTAATCTTACAAACCCTAGGTTTGTATTCCGAAATAATCCTTAGAAAGGAGGTGATCCAGCCGCACCTTCCGATACGGCTACCTTGTTACGACTTCACCCCAATCATCTATCCCACCTTCGGCGGCTGGCTCCAAAAGGTTACCTCACCGACTTCGGGTGTTACAAACTCTCGTGGTGTGACGGGCGGTGTGTACAAGGCCCGGGAACGTATTCACCGCGGCATGCTGATCCGCGATTACTAGCGATTCCGGCTTCATGTAGGCGAGTTGCAGCCTACAATCCGAACTGAGAACGACTTTATCGGATTAGCTCCCTCTCGCGAGTTGGCAACCGTTTGTATCGTCCATTGTAGCACGTGTGTAGCCCAGGTCATAAGGGGCATGATGATTTGACGTCATCCCCACCTTCCTCCGGTTTGTCACCGGCAGTCACCTTAGAGTGCCCAACTAAATGATGGCAACTAAGATCAAGGGTTGCGCTCGTTGCGGGACTTAACCCAACATCTCACGACACGAGCTGACGACAACCATGCACCACCTGTCACCGTTGCCCCCGAAGGGGAAACTATATCTCTACAGTGGTCAACGGGATGTCAAGACCTGGTAAGGTTCTTCGCGTTGCTTCGAATTAAACCACATGCTCCACCGCTTGTGCGGGCCCCCGTCAATTCCTTTGAGTTTCAGTCTTGCGACCGTACTCCCCAGGCGGAGTGCTTAATGCGTTAGCTGCAGCACTAAGGGGCGGAAACCCCCTAACACTTAGCACTCATCGTTTACGGCGTGGACTACCAGGGTATCTAATCCTGTTTGCTCCCCACGCTTTCGCGCCTCAGCGTCAGTTACAGACCAGAAAGTCGCCTTCGCCACTGGTGTTCCTCCAAATCTCTACGCATTTCACCGCTACACTTGGAATTCCACTTTCCTCTTCTGCACTCAAGTCCCCCAGTTTCCAATGACCCTCCACGGTTGAGCCGTGGGCTTTCACATCAGACTTAAAGGACCGCCTGCGCGCGCTTTACGCCCAATAATTCCGGACAACGCTTGCCACCTACGTATTACCGCGGCTGCTGGCACGTAGTTAGCCGTGGCTTTCTAATAAGGTACCGTCAAGGTACAGCCAGTTACTACTGTACTTGTTCTTCCCTTACAACAGAGTTTTACGATCCGAAAACCTTCTTCACTCACGCGGCGTTGCTCCATCAGGCTTTCGCCCATTGTGGAAGATTCCCTACTGCTGCCTCCCGTAGGAGTCTGGGCCGTGTCTCAGTCCCAGTGTGGCCGATCACCCTCTCAGGTCGGCTACGCATCGTCGCCTTGGTGAGCCGTTACCTCACCAACTAGCTAATGCGCCGCGGGCCCATCTTATAGCGACAGCGAGATGCCGTCTTTCAGTGTTCCGCCATGAGGTGGAACAGATTATTCGGTATTAGCCCCGGTTTCCCGGAGTTATCCCAAACTATAAGGTAGGTTGCCCACGTGTTACTCACCCGTCCGCCGCTAACGTCAAAGGAGCAAGCTCCTTCTCTGTTCGCTCGACTTGCATGTATTAGGCACGCCGCCAGCGTTCGTCCTGAGCCAGGATCAAACTCTCCATAAAAGAAATTTGATTAGCTCAAATTGTTTTGCTGGCATCAATTTTGATGTCCAAAATTTTGTTTCGTTCACTAGCTGAAACTAGTTACTTAAAACTTTATTGATTACGTTTTGCTTGTTCAGTTTTCAAGGTTCATTTTATACTGCCATACAGCGACAGGAATTTTATTATATCAAAACATTTTCGTGTTTGTCAACAACTAATTCAAAATATTTTATTCGCTAAATGATGTTTCACAATATATCAAAATATTTTTATGTTAACACCTGTGATTAATACTTATTAACATCTATCGATATTTCACGATAGAAATCAATAATATATTATATTAACAAAATAGTCAACATGAAATTAGTTAAAAACTTTCTTTTCTATCTCCCTACTATTAAATATTGTATTTTATACAATAGCACGTTTTATATCGTTTCTAAAAAATAATCCCATTGCTTTGCAGTTAGAACCGATAACCATAGCACTTTCATCAGGAAAAAGCCTTACATACTCCTTCAGCATTATTATCCTGAAGCTTAAATAACGTATACCATCTTTTCAATTCACTGATTCTCCTAACACTATGTCTTCCAGTTAGAATGAGTAATAACTGAATATGCTTTTTCTTCAACTGTCGAATCGAAAGTTTCTACAGAATAGCTTTGAAATGGTGAACATAGAAGGCAATACATTCTTTCTGTAACTTTACTTTTATATAAAGCAAAACTAATTAATATATTTTTGATGAGTTAATGTATCAGAAGACTTTCTTATTGAAAAAATTTTAAAAGCCAACGAAATTTTATTAATCGTAAAATTTCACTGGCTTTTTAGTTTATAGCTAGGATTTATCCAGCCACTTTTGCTTAGAATGCTACCCGCTTTGCCTCATAGGCAGCAATATGTTCTTCGTATTTAAAGGTTAAAGCAATTTCATCCCAACCATTTAGTAATGTTTCCTTATAGTACGGATCAATTGTGAAATGATAAACTTTACCATCTTCACCTGTCACTGTTTGCTCAGCAAGATTTACTTCCATTGTATATGGCTTTGCTAATCCCTTAGCCAGAATTTCATCACATTCTGCTTCTGTTAACTTAATAGGTAGAATGCCATTTTTAAAGCAGTTATTATGGAAGATATCTGCGAAAGAAGGGGCAATCACCACGTTAAAGCCATAATCTAAGATGGCCCATGGTGCGTGTTCGCGGGATGAACCGCAGCCAAAATTATCTTGCGCCACTAAAATTTTGGATTCTTTAAATTCAGGTTTATTTAAAACAAAGTCTTTGATCTCATTGTCTTGTGCATCGTAACGCCAGTGATAAAATAAAAATTGTCCAAATCCTGTGCGCTCAATACGTTTAAGAAATTCTTTTGAAATAATTTGATCTGTATCAACATTTTTACGATCAAGTGGTGTGATGACACTATTAACGATATTAATTGGTTCCATTTTTAATCATCCCTTCCGTGTAAAGCAAGACTTACACAGTTTCCTTCACAAATTCACGTACATCCACAAAATGACCTGCAATCGCAGCTGCAGCTGCCATCGGTGGTGATACTAAATGTGTACGAGAACCCGCTCCCTGACGTCCTTCAAAGTTGCGATTGGATGTAGAGGCACAGCGTTCACCAGCTGGTACAACATCATCATTCATCGCTAGGCACATGGAGCAACCTGACTCTCTCCATTCAAAGCCTGCCTCGATAAAGATTTTATCCAAGCCCTCTTCCTCTGCTTGCTTCTTCGTCGTATGTGAACCCGGCACAACAATTGCTGTTACATTATCATGCACCTTACGTCCCTGAATGACACTAGCAGCTGCGCGTAAATCACTAATGCGTGAGTTTGTACAGGAGCCAATAAAGACATGCTGAATATCAATAGATGTTAAAGGTTGCCCTTCCTCTAAGCCCATATAGGCTAAAGCTTTTTGAAGAGCTGCCTTATCAGATTCATCCTCATAATCTGCTTGTGTTGGAACATGACCAGAAACACCCGTACCCATCGATGGATTTGTGCCCCATGTAATGATTGGTTCGATTTCTTCTGCATTTATGATACGAACTGTGTCGTACGTAGCATCCTCATCGGAAGCCAAACTTAACCAATAAGCGGCTGCTTCCTCCAATTTTTCACCTTGTGGCGCATATTTGCGACCACGAATATAATCCACTGTTGTTTGATCAGGTGAAATCAGCCCAGCTTTCGCTCCTGCCTCAATCGACATATTACAGATTGTCATCCGTTCTTCCATAGACAATTTATGGATAGCCTCTCCAGTGAATTCCACAATATGCCCAGTGCCAACACCAATACCAAACTTTGCAATAATGGCTAAAATAATATCCTTTGCAGCTACCCCAACTGGTAGCTCCCCTTCAACACGAATTTCCATCGTTTTCGGCTTATTTTGCCATAAAGTTTGTGTTGATAAGACATGCTCAACCTCTGATGTACCAATCCCGAAAGCAATCGCACCAAAGGCACCGTGAGTTGATGTATGAGAATCGCCACAAACGATAGTTTTCCCTGGTTGTGTTAATCCCAGCTCTGGCCCAATAACGTGTACAATCCCTTGGTCAGGATGACCCATTCCTGCTAGCTCAACACCAAACTCTTTTGCATTTTTAGCCAATGTTTCGATTTGGTTGCGTGCAATAGGATCATGAATTGTCGGTAAATTTTTCGTTGGTACGTTATGATCCATTGTCGCAAAGCTTAAATCAGGACGACGCACTTTGCGTCCGTTCAAACGTAGACCTTCAAAAGCTTGCGGAGATGTTACTTCATGAATTAAATGAAGATCAATATATAACAGGTCCGGTTTGCCCTCTTCCTGATAAACTACATGTTTATCCCAAATCTTTTCAATTATATTTTTACCCATTGTCTTCACCTATTTCTTTAAATATATGTTGTCATAATACTTTGTGAAACAAAACTAGTATCAATTTCGTTAATCACTTTATCTGTCCATTCATTTGTTGATAAAATGCGGCTGCCGTCACGAGCAAGATCTGCTGTAAAGTAACCATCATCAAATACTGCACTAACAGCACGCTCAATTTCTGCCGCCTCTTCTTTCAGGCCAAAGGAATATTGTAGCATCATCGCAACAGATAGAATTGTTGCCGCAGGGTTTGCTACTCCTTGCCCTGCAATTTCCGGAGCTGATCCATGTACAGGTTCATATAAGCCAAAATTATCACCACGAATAGATGCCGATGGAAGGACGCCCAAAGAACCAGTAATAACTGACGCTTCATCACTTAAAATATCACCAAACATATTTTCAGTGACTACTACATCATAGTGACCAGGATTTGTAATTAGTTTCATCGCAACAGAGTCGACTAGATTATGTTCTACGATGACATCTGGATAGTCTTTTTTCTTTGCTTCTACGACTTCACGCCATAAGCGACTTGTTTCAAGAACATTCGCCTTATCAACAGAGCATAATTTGCCTCCACGTAAACGTGCTAGCTCAAAGGCATTTTCAACGATACGCTCCACCTCTGCTTTTGAATAAACAGTTGTATCAATTGCGCCATTTTCAGTACGCATACGTGGTTCCCCGAAGTATACGCCGCCTGTTAGTTCACGAACAATCATTAAATCAACGTTTTCAGCTACTTCACGTTTTAATGGTGAAGCATCTAGTAAACTCGGGAACGCCTTTACTGGACGTAGATTTGCAAATAAATCGAAGTGTTTGCGAATACGCAATAACCCTTTTTCTGGGCGTAATTCAGGTGGGTTTTGATCCCATTTTGGTCCACCAACAGCTCCTAATAGAATCGCATCGCTATTTTCACACATCTCGATTGTTTCTTCTGGTAATGGATTGTTGTGCTGATCAATGGCAGCACCCCCAATTGTTGCATATCCTAAATGAAATGTATGATTAAATCGTTTACCAATCACTTGTAGTACACGTACAGCAGAAGCAACAACCTCTGGCCCAATCCCGTCACCAGGAAGGACTGTAATTTTTTTCTCCATCGTCAAAACACCTTTCTTTTTTTAGCGCATTCGCTAATTTAGTAAGAACGCTCACCTACCTACTATTTAGATGAGCGTATTCATTACGACTAAGCGTAATTTTTTTTGAAAGATACAATACGCCATGACATCATTGCATCCGACGCGTGAATGGTACATCACACAATTCACTACCTTTACAACCTATACAGGCTGTGCGCGAAGACTTGCTTGTATTAAATGACGGTTAATGGCATTTAAATAAGCTTTAGCCGAAGCTTCTAAAACATCTTGTGAAGAATTGCGGCCTGTTGTCGATACATTATCATAACGAATATTAATAACCGCTTCACCAAGTGCATCTCGGCCCTTCCCTACAGATGACACACGGTAATCAAGCACCTGAACAGCTCCAGGTACAAGCTGCTCCAGCGTATTAAAAATGGCCTCCACAGAACCAGAGCCAGTCGCAACAACCGTTTTCTCTAGCCCCTCTGGTGTTAGGACAATGGCTGTAGCAGTAGGAATATTTTCTGTTCCATATTGCACTTGTACCATCTTCAAATCAAAGAGTGGTACATCCTCTATTTGAACCTGTTGTTCTGTGAGAAGAGTTAGTAAATCCTCTTCTGTAATCTCTTTTTTCCGATCAGCTAGTTTTTTAAATTCCACAAACGCTTTGTTCAGCTTTTCATCGGAAAGGTTGAAGCCCATTGTTTCAGCACGATCACGGAAGGCAGCACGCCCAGAATGTTTCCCAAGTACTAATGGTATTTCACCCTCACCGATTAGGGCAGGTGAGATAATTTCGTAGGTTTCCGGATTTTTCAAGACGCCATCTTGATGGATACCTGATTCATGCGCAAATGCATTCTTTCCAACAATTGCTTTATTAGGCTGAATCACAACGTTTGTCAATTTACTGACTAATTGAGACGTGCGTTTAATCTCTTGCAGCTGTATGCCAGTTTCCACTTGGTAAAAATCTTTGCGAATATGCAGTGCCACCGCAATTTCTTCTAGTGCTACATTCCCTGCACGTTCGCCAATACCATTGATGGTTCCCTCTACTTGCGCGGCACCATTTTCGATGGCAGCAATCGTATTGGCTGTGGCCATCCCAAGGTCATCATGACAATGGGCAGAGAATTTTACTTTGTCAGCACCTTTTACATTTTCCAGTAGGAATTTAAATAATGCGCCATATTCCTGAGGGGAAGCATAGCCTACAGTGTCAGGAACATTAATCGTTGAAGCACCAGCAGCAACCACTTCATTCATAATTCGTACTAAAAATTCACGATCCGAACGGAATGCATCCTCGGCAGACCATTGCACAAGAGGAAAGAATTTTTTTGCATATTTAACTGCCGCAACCGCTTGCTCGATCACTTGATCTGGGGATTTTTTTAACTTATATTCCATATGAATGGGTGAGGTTGCTAGAAAAACATGAATATGTGGTTGCTCTGCTACTTTAATTGCTTCCCAAGTCGTATCGATATCCTTTTGGATACAGCGAGCTAGACCTGTGATAATAGAATTTTTTACGGTTCCTGCAATGCGATGGACGGCATCAAAGTCACCGGGTGACGAAGCAGGAAACCCTGCTTCAATAATTGTCACTCCAAGGCGCTCTAACTGTTTGGCAATTTCAATCTTCTCGGCCGTATTTAAGTTGATCCCAGCAGATTGTTCACCATCGCGAAGCGTCGTATCGAAAATATCAATTTTTCGCACTTGTAGCCACTTCTCTCACAACTTTTTCTTTACCTTCATTAATGAATGGCATCATAGCACGTAATTTTGCACCCACTTCTTCAATTTGATGGTTTGCACCAGCCTCTTTGAATTTTGTATATTCTGGGCGACCATTTTCATTTTCTTGAATCCAACGACGAGCAAATGTACCATCTTGAATATCTGTTAACACATCTTTCATTCGTGCTTTTACTGACTCATCGATAATGCGTGGTCCCGCCACATAATCTCCCCACTCAGCTGTATCTGACACCGAGTAACGCATTGTTGCCATACCGCCTTCAAACATAAGGTCAACAATTAATTTAAGCTCGTGAAGTGTTTCAAAGTATGCTAATTCCGGTTGGTAGCCAGCTTCTACTAGCGTTTCAAATCCTGCTCTTACAAGTTGTGTTGCACCACCACAAAGAACTGCTTGTTCACCGAATAAATCTGTCTCTGTCTCTTCTTTGAATGATGTTTCAAGAAGTCCACCACGTGCGGCACCAATTCCTTTACCATAAGCAAGTGCTAAATCTTTTGCTTGACCTGTCGCGTCTTGATGGATAGCGAATAAACCTGGTACGCCAGCTCCTTCTTGGAATTGACGACGCACTAAATGTCCTGGGCCTTTTGGTGCTACTAAAAATACGTCAACATCTGCTGGTGGTGTAATTTGACCAAAGTGAATGTTGAAGCCGTGCGCAAACATTAAAGCTTTGCCAGCTTGTAGATGTGGTGCAATTTCTGCTTCATAAACTGCTTTTTGACGCTCATCTGGTAATAAAATTTGGATAACATCTGCTTCTTGTGCAGCCTCCGCCACCGTTTTTACATCAATACCATCTGCTTTTGCAGCATCGAAAGATCCACCTGGGCGAACCCCTACTACTACATCAAAGCCTGATTCCTTAAGGTTTAATGCATGTGCGTGTCCTTGTGAGCCATAACCGATGATTGCGATTTTCTTTCCTTTTAGTACGTCCTCGTTGATATTTTGTTCATAATACATAGTAGCCATAGTTCATTTCCTCCTAGAATTTGGTTTGTTTTTTTAGCTCCATAAAGCTTGTTAAATTTATATGCAAACTATTTTAAAATAGAGAGCTGTGGATTTGAGATTTTTTGTGTTTCACGAACAGAAGCAGTGGCCCCTGTACGAGTAAGCTCTTTAATGCCATATGGTCGAATGAGTTCGATAAAGGCATCAATTTTGTCTGGGTGCCCTACCACTTGATACGTCACAACGTTTTTAGCCGTATCAATAATTTGAGCACGAAATGGTTCGACAATCGAATTCATTTCCAAACGTAAATTTGGCGGTGAAATAACCTTTACCAGCGCTAGCTCTCGCAAAACAATTGATTTATCCGTTATGTCATTGACCTTTAACACATCAATTTGCTTCGATAATTGTTTCACTAGCTGCTCGATCTTGCGTTCATCCTCGACGTGGACTACAAAAGTCATCTTTGAAAAGTTTGCTTGTTCCGTATGACCTACTGTAATCGATTCAATATTGAATTGACGCTTCATCAATAGACCTGTCAAACGGTTTAACACACCACTTTGGTTAATCACAGTTACGGTAATTACTCGTTTCAATTCTTTTTCACCCCAATCATTTCATGTAAGCCTTTGCCTGGTGCTACCATTGGGTAAACACATTCAAGCTGTTTCACTCGACAATCAATTAATACTGGCTCATCAGAAAGTAGTGCCTCACGGAAAATATCCTCCGCTTCATCAATTGTGTTAATTCGATAGCCTTTTATATTATAGGCATCTGCTAACTTAACAAAGTCTGGTTGGATTGGCATAAGCGATGATGAATAACGCTCTTCATAGAATGTCTGTTGCCATTGACGGACCATGCCAAGGCAGCTATTATTCAAAATCACAATTTTTACTGGTAAGTTAAACTCCTGTAGAATGGATAACTCCTGTGCAGTCATTTGGAAGCCTGCATCTCCTACAATCGAAATAACTTTTTTGTCTGGCTTCGCAAATTGAGCGCCAATTGCGGCTGGGAAGCCGAAGCCCATCGTACCAAGTCCACCAGACGTTACCCATGCATGATCATTATTTAAATGGTAGTATTGCGCTGCCCACATTTGATGCTGCCCAACATCAGTCGTTACAATGGCATCACCCTCAGTAATTTTATGCACTAATTGCAATGCCTCTTGTGGTAAAACTTCCTGATCATCATCATTCTTGCAATACCATAATGGATAGTCATTGGCATGATTGTTTAAATAGGCTAACCAATCTGCTGTATCAGGACCTTCGAAGTCCTTTTTCAATAATGCTTTCAAAGCTTCTTTTGCATCTGCAACGATCGGAATATCTGTCGGAACGTTTTTGCCAATTTCAGCAGGATCTATGTCGATATGGATGATTGTTGCATTTGGTGCAAATGTGGCTAAATTACCTGTTAAACGATCATCAAAACGTGCACCAATATTAAGTAATAAATCAGATTTGGTGATGGCTGTATTTGCTGTTACTGTACCGTGCATACCTGCCATCCCAAGGAATAAATCATGTTCACCATGAATGGACCCAAGTCCTAGCAATGTGTTCGTTACTGGAATACGGTATTTTTCTGCGAAGGCTGTTAATTCCTCACGTGCATCAGCAAAGAGAACACCTGCACCAGCTAAAATGATTGGATTCTTTGCCAAGGAAATCGCTTGAATCGCTTTTTGGATCTGTAAGTAATTTGGTTTATATGTTGGCTGATAGCCTGGTAAATAAATATCATCAGGTGCTTGTGGCGGATTCTCTACATCAAACAACATTTGTGAAACGTTTTTTGGGAAGTCCACGACAACTGGTCCCTTACGACCTGTGCTAGCAATATGGAACGCCTCTTTAACAATACGTGGAATATCATTTACATCCTGCACTTGGTAATTGTGCTTTGTAATTGGTGTCGTAATCCCCATGATATCTGCTTCTTGGAAAGCGTCTGTTCCAATTACAGAAGTAGCAACCTGACCTGTAAAGACAACTAATGGAATGGAATCAATCATGGCGTCCGCTATACCTGTTACGAGATTTGTTGCGCCTGGCCCACTTGTCGCAATAACAACACCTGTTTTACCAGAAACACGAGCATAACCCTCGGCTGCATGAATAGCACCCTGTTCATGTCTAGTTAAAATATGGCGGATTGGATTTTTATACATTGCATCATAGATTTGCAATACGGCTCCTCCAGGATAGCCAAAGATGATTTCAACACCTTGATCGTGCAATGCCTGCACTAATACATCTGCACCGTCCTTTGCTTGATAGGTTTGCTCAGCAGTAACAGTTGTTACTAATTGTTCTTGTTCATTCATTGAAACATTTGCACTCATCAAATTATGCCTCCTTTATATCTTTCAAACTCACACATCAGTGTTGTAGATTAATGAAGTGTCACAAGCTGGATTATCTGCACTCTCTTCCATTTGGTTGAGAGTTTGCATTTCATTCGTGAAAATAATAAAAAGCCTTTTTCTCCACACGCAAAGAACTACCTTACGTAGGGATGAAAAAGACTTTCCATGGTACCACCCTTTTTTATAGCAAATAATTGCTACCTCGCGAATAAATGATTGCATTTATGCACCAATGCGAAAGAATTCGCATCCAATAGAGTGTCATAAAACATTTATTCATTAATAACGAGCACTTTCGACTATGCCCGGAGCTATCTAATGGTGTAAACACGTTTAATAGCCCACTCCGAGGGGATGTCGGATCTAGTTGTATCGCCGGCTTCCAGCACGACCGGCTCTCTGGTAGATACAAGGCTCTAGAACCTTTAACCTCATCAACGTTTTCATATATTTAGTTGTTAAATTTTCATTACGCCGCCAGTTGAGGCGTTCGTCACTAATTTTGAATATCTTGCTAGCCAACCTCGTTTAATTTTTGGCTCAAAGACTGGTAATTTTGCACGACGTTCAGCTAAAACTTCATCTGAAACTTGTAAATTAATCGTACGATTTGGTAGATCAATTTCAATAATATCTCCATTTTCAACTAAAGCGATTGGACCACCTTCAGCTGCTTCTGGTGAAATATGTCCAATTGAAATACCTCGAGATGCTCCTGAGAAACGACCATCTGTGATTAAAGCAACCTTTGTACCAAGACCACGACCTTGAATCGCAGAGGTAGGTGCAAGCATTTCTGGCATCCCCGGGCCACCTTTAGGTCCCTCGTAGCGAATGACGACTACATGGCCCTCTTTAACTGTTCCATTATCAATATTCTCTTGGGCTGCTTCTTGTGAATCAAAAACGATTGCTTCGCCTTTGAATACTTGGATGGAAGGATCAACCGCCCCTACTTTAATAACAGAACCATCCGGTGCGATGTTACCGAATAATACGGATAACCCACCTACAGCACTATATGGATTGTCTTTTGTTCGAATGACTTGATCATTCGTGATGTGATAATCTTTAACAAGTTCTCCCATTGTCACTCCTGCAACTGTAGGACGATCTGGGTGAATAGCACCTGGAATCGTTGTTAATTCGTTAATAATAGCGCTAACTCCACCGGCTTTATTGATGTCATCCATTGAAATATCCGAAGCAGGCATAATTTTTGCTAAATACGGTACGCGTTCCGCTACTTTATTAATATCTTCAATGTTATAGTCTATTTCTGCTTCATTCGCAATGGCTAATGTATGAAGAACAGTGTTTGTTGAGCCACCCATTGCCATATCAAGAGCAAATGCATCATCAATAGCTTCTTTTGTAATAATATCGCGTGGCTTAATATCTTCTTTTACCATACGAATTAATTGTTTAGCTGCTTCTTTAATCAGCTGGTGACGCTCTTCAGAAGTAGCTACGATTGTACCATTCCCTGGTAATGCGACACCTAGCATTTCCATTAAGCAGTTCATGGAGTTTGCTGTAAACATACCTGAGCATGAACCACATGTTGGACATGCATTATTTTCAATATCTAACAGCTCTTCAGCTGACATTTTCCCTGATTTATGAGCCCCTACTCCTTCAAAAACTGATGTGAGGGAAAGCTGCTTACCTGTAGCAGAGGTACCGGCCTCCATTGGACCACCCGAAACAAAGATAGATGGTACATTCGTACGAACCGCTGCCATAAGCATACCAGGTGTAATTTTGTCACAGTTTGGAATATAAAAAACACCATCAAACCAGTGTGCATTAATAACCGTCTCAGCTGAGTCTGCTATAATTTCACGACTAGGTAATGAATAACGCATCCCAATATGCCCCATTGCAATACCATCATCGACACCAATTGTATTAAATTCGAATGGAATACCACCCGCTTCAATAATAGCTTCTTTCACTACATCAGCGAACGTACGTAAATGAACGTGACCTGGTATTATGTCGATATAAGAGTTACAAACCCCAATAAATGGTTTGCCTAAATCTTTTGCTTTTACTTTGCCTGTTGCATATAAAAGACTTCGATGTGGCGCTCGATCTACGCCTACTTTAATCATGTCACTTCTCATTTTAAACGCCCCTCATTGCTTTCCATACTTTGTTCGTCACTATAATCAAAATGTTCTGTCTCTTTTGTTTTTATTTATAGATTAACAGCTTTCTAGTCGATCACTGCTGTAACGAACGTGTTAAATTGTTGTTATCATAGTACGAAAAAAAGGTCTCGTCAACACTATTTTTTGAATTGTTTAAACAATTCAAAAAATCTGTCAAAATTGAAATCGTTTACATGCTGATTAAGCATAAGTTTTATCTCGCTTTGATAAAAATTTTGACATTTCGTTCAAATTTAAATTTTTCTGATAAAAACAAAAATGAATAAATAATAGACCTACCAAATACTAGGACAAGGTGGAATCATATAAAAATAGAGAGAGCGCTTACAATAGAAACAGTTTTTTTAAGTATCCTGTAAAAAATACTTGATCTGGATCATACTGCTGCCGAACCGTTAAAAACTTTTCGATCTCCGGATATAACTCATACACTTTTTGTGCTGTTAAATGATGTTGTTTTCCCCAATGAGGACGACCTTCATATTTTTGCATCAATGTATGCACCCATTTAAAATAAGGCTCCTCCGACATCCCTTTATACATATGAAAAGCTATAAAGGCTGACTCACGCCCCTGCGTAGGACTTAAAAAACCTGCTTCACCCGCAGTTGTTCGACACTCTAATGGAAAATGTACATCAAAAAGGCCTTTTTTAAAGGTTGCATGAATTTCTTCTAAACAGGCTTCAAAGTGAGATAACGGGATGGCATATTCACTCTCTTGAAACTTTACACTACGAGGTGAAGGATAAATTTCATAGCTTATTCCTACTTTTTCACTTTCCACGACATTAGCAGCAGCTATTTTACTCATCGTACCACTAAACGAAGGTTTCCATTTACATAGCTCTGACATAGCAAAGAAAGCACCATTTTCTACTATTTGAAGTTTTAGAGTTTCAATTCTCTTATTCCATTCACTTTGATAGATAGGCGCTACAGCATTCATTCGCTTTACTTGAATCGTCTCACTGCCAGGGAAATAAAACCACTCTACATGTCGATGTAGACGAATATCCTCAGCAAATGTAGTAAGTCCATTGCTCAATGTCTCTCTTGCCCCCACATAATGTAAGCCATATAGTGGCATTACCTTGACCGTAACTTTGACAAGAATACCAAGCATACCTAATGATACATGAAGGGCTTCGGATACATCGTCCATCCCTCTCCTGTGCTCATGATAAGTACCCTTTCCATCTACAAAGCCCCATGCCATAACTGCAGATGACAATGAACCTAGTGTAACACCTGTACCATGTGTGCCGGTCGATACTGCCCCTGCAATCGTTTGCTCCTGAATATCCCCCATATTGATTAAAGCAAAGCCATGTTTTGCCAGCATTGGACCCATTTCATAGAGATAGGTTCCAGCCCACAAAGTTGCCTCCTGCCTTTCCTCATTTACAGCAATTAATCCACGCATATTATGTAGGGAAATAGCTATATGCTCCGGCATTGCCACAGCGCTAAATGAATGAGCTGCACCTGTGACACGAATCGATTTTCCTGTTTCGCGTGCTTGTTTTACAATAGTTGAAACTTCTTCAATAGAATGTGGTGCATACATTTCGCTTGGATATGAAATAACATTCCCTGCCCAGTTAGTCCATTTTTCTCCATTTCGCCATTTTTCTATAGAAAACATTGGCCATCCCCCCTGTAAGTTGTGTAACGCCCGATATACTTGTCCCCTCGAATACCATGTAGCACTTGGAAACGCTCACAAAGCTCTCCTGCTTTGGCATGTCGAAAATAAATTGTATCGCCAATATTGACCGTTTTTCCTTTGACCTTAATAGGTGTTTGCACCTCACCGGCTCCCTCTAAGGTAAGATATGCGAATGTGGTAGGTTCATAGAATACTGGCAAGCGGTCCATGTTTACTGCACCTGAAGCCGTATAGCCCCCTCCGTGACAAACAACGATATTTTTTTCAGGCTTTCTCGTCACCCTTAAAGCAAATCCAGCTGCTTTTTCTAGCTGTAAATGAGTAAATTGATCGAATAGTCCAGGAGCGTAAAATGCAGATCCTACAGTAATTTCTGTCACTTCTTTTTGCTTGGCGGTGTAAGACATACTCCCAGAGCCACCACCATTAACAAAGCGTAGGTTTGGAAAATACGCTTTAATATGGGCAATAGCTAGTCGACGGAATTGTGTAACTTGTTTTTTGGCCTGCACTTGCATGGCGTCTATGACCCTACCTTTTAAAGCATTTGCAGGACGATTACCAACCCCTGCAATTTGGGCCTCATAGCCCATCGCTCCAACAACTTCTAGGAAAGGATTTTTTTGAATAGCTTGTAAGAAAGGAGTTAACGTCTCAAGCGAATATAATGAGGAACGCTTTGTTCCAAAATACAATACTTTAAAATCATTCGACACATTGATATCGATACAGATTTGTACACGTACATCTATTTCTTCCCCTAACCTCGCCAATAATTGGACATGTTCCTGTCGATCAACCATAAAAGTAACCGTTTTTCCTTCTTTGACGAAATGCAACAAGCGGCGAATAGACGCTTCCTCCATTACCGGATAGCCTAGTAATACATCATCAAATTGCTGCTGAAGTAAGAAAATCGTCTCGGCAGCCGTGAACGTCATAAATCCTACAACCTGTGCGAGGTTTTTTTGAACATACCGGAGCACGTCGACAGAACGAATCGATTTTGTCGCAATGCGAATTTGTTTCTCGCCACAGGCATCTTGTACAATTTGGATATTTTTATCCAGCGCATCTAAGTCCAACCATGCAAAAGGTCTCTCCACATCAATGAATGCTTGATCTAATCTTAGCGTCATCATACCCCTCCCCTATATGTCTATGTATTTGACATTTGGCAGAAAAATCCCTCTTTTCAGTTATTTGGTCAAAATAAAAACAACCGTGAGCTGCAAATAATTTACACGACACGGTTGTTTTAGAATGAGACAAACATTTTATTCACCTTTCTATTTAATTGTTACGTTGTGTATAAGAAATCGGCTGCAAGATTTAGTAAAACTAACAAATGCAAACCAGCGATAAGAAAACCTTGACGATTCAAACGTTTCATGACAGCCATATTCATAAATAACACGCTCCTTTTCCTACATTATAATCGTTTTAAACAAAATTTTCAAACTATTCAAAAAGTGATGATTTTCCCATTTTTCCTTTCACTAAAATGAAAAATGATTAGGTAACTATGAATAATAGCCTATAACAAATACGGAAAATGAACATGCATATAGGTGATAGGTAATTGAAATTCTGCATCAACAAAAATGTGGGTTGTCGCGAATGAACAGGCTGTTTTTGCAAATAATTTAGTTAGATGGTTGATTTTATACTACTTACAATGGGGAGTTGGCGTAGATTGTAGATACTGGTACAAATTTCATTTGTGAACATACTATAGAAGTAAGCGATTCATTCGATGTATGGACCATATAGAAGTATTGTATTTAATGTGGACATTTTCACAATAAATTATGCAGAAGGTTTGGCTGTCATCCCTCCAGCCAACGCAAATTAGGCATCATACCCCAGCCTAATTTAAAGCATGTAATAATTACTAAACAAGATCAATGCGTTTAATCTACTCTATTCAGGGTATAACTAAGTAATCGCCATTATATCTTAATTTTAAGGAGATGAAAATAATGATTAGTTTCATTTGGTATTTAATCATCGGAGGAATTCTTGGATGGTTAGCTGGCGTAATTTTAGGTAAGGATGTACCTGGTGGCATCATTGGGAATATTATTGCAGGTATTGTTGGTTCTTGGATTGGTAGTATGGTTTTAGGGAACTGGGGTTGGAAAGTAAGTGATTTCTACGTATTCCCAGCACTAATTGGTGCTATCGTGCTGATCTTTATCGTCAGCCTTATTCTAAAAGGTATGCGTAAAGCAACTTAAATATGTAATAAAGAGCCATCCAATGTGATGGCTCTTTATTATTCATTATTTATAAGAACAGCCGCTTTGAGATCATCATGATAATCATCATATAATTTGTAGTAATACAACACATCTTCTACATATTCTTTGCTATGGTTGTATTCAAAAACAGCGTTCTTAATATTCCCTTTTGCAGCACCGTATTTAGATAAGTAATTAGCTGCGCTAAATACCGCATCCTCTATATCATATGGGTCAGCTATGCCATCTCCATTTGCATCTACGCCAAATCCTCCATATTTTGCAATGGTTTCTGGGTTCATTAATTCTGCCTTCGTGATATTACCTTTACCTAGCCCTGAACAAGTGGGATGCTTCCAACCAACGAATGTGCAAGGCATGAATTGCAAATGGCCTTCTGCTCCTGCTGACGAAACCATCGTTTTTATAGTAGAAAAACGTGTTTCAATTCGATGGTGTGCTGCAAGTAATGTCCATGGTACACCATATTTCTCCTCAGCCGCTACATATATAGGTATGTATTTCTCTGGAATATTCATATCGAAATGTTGTTGAATTTCTTCAATCGCCTTTTGTTGCGCGAGTTTTTCGAAAATCGGTAGTGTTTGAAGTTCCTTCCACGCAAAAAATGTCAGGACATAAACAGTTATCGCTATAGGAATTAATAATGCTATCATGCCCAATTTTGTGGCTGATGATAACATCGGTTTGTTATTCTTTTTCTTTGCCATAAGTCACACCTAATCTAGTATTCTTCATCCATTTTACCAAATTTTACGATATAGGTAGTAAATCTTTTGAAATTATGTACTTTATTAAACAAGATTACTATTTTCACTACGAAAGCGGTTGAAAGGTTTGGGAAAAATATAGTAAAATACAGATTGATTAATTTTATGGATAATAATAGGGAGGAATTTATTTTGTGGAAAGACTTTAAAGAATTTGCGATGAAAGGCAATATTGTCGATCTAGCAGTTGCAGTTGTTATTGGTGGTGCTTTCGGTAAAATTGTTACCTCCTTAGTTGAAAATATCATTATGCCATTAGTTGGTGTTTTAACAGGTGGTATTGATTTAACAAAGAGCTTTGTCTTTGGCTCAGGTGAAGCCCAAGTCAATTTAGGTGTATTTCTACAATCAATCATTGATTTTTTAATCATTGCATTTGCTATTTTTATGGCCTTACGAATCATGACGAAACTCACTCGTAAAAAAGAGGAAGCTGTTGTTGAAGAACCAGCTCCTGAACTGGATGCTAAAGAAGAGCTCCTCAAAGAAATTCGCGACTTGCTAAAAAAAGAACAAGCCTAACATAAGGGTCAAAAGCATCTGTCACATTGAGGCAGATGCTTTTATTTTGAGCTTCTATGTTGAAATTTACTTCTTTTGGTGGTCACTGCTTCCTTTCATAGTATTACCACTTCATAGTATTACCACTCTCCCTTCGTTTTATTTGACGTCATCACATTCTATACCCTACTATTCCTACTTGATTAACAATAAATAATCTAGCTAATTTTCTGAAATCACCCTTGTTCTTCTTGGGTATCCATGTTAAATTGGTAACAATTATTGAGAATACTATTAAATTGAAAGCGAAATTTGTCGCTTTTAATAATATTGGAGAAAAGAGTGACGTCATGACATTAAACAGAAGTATTGAAACAAAACTTGTACAACTAGGAAATTTAAGTGATCCGGCAACAGGTGCTGTGAGTCCACCAATTCATTTATCAACTGCTTATAAACATGGAGGAATTGGAGAATCTACTGGCTTTGACTATACTCGTACAAAGAATCCAACACGTGCTCTTTTAGAAGCAGGGATTGCAGATTTAGAAGGTGGCGACATGGGCTTTGCCTGTAGCTCTGGGATGGCTGCCATTCAACTAGTCCTATCCATATTTAAACCAGGCGATGAATTAGTGGTGCCAGATGATTTATATGGCGGTACATATAGACTTTTTAACTTCTTCCAAGAAACTTATAATATCAAAGCTGTCTATTCAAAATTTGAATCACTTGAGCAAGTGGAAGCATTAATTAATGAAAATACACGTGCATTATTTATTGAAACACCGACAAATCCCCTTATGCAGGAATTTGATTTACAAGTGTATGCAGAATTAGCACATAAGCACGGAGCTTTATTAATTGTCGATAATACCTTCTATACTCCTTACTTCCAACGTCCGATCGAATTAGGGGCAGACATAGTAGTACATTCTGCTACGAAATATATCGGTGGACATAATGATGTCTTAGCTGGTCTAGTAGTAGCGAAAGGCGCAGAATTAGCAGAACGTATTGGTTTTATTCATAATGGCAGTGGAATGGTGTTAGGGGCGATGGATTCATGGCTGCTTATTCGCGGCTTAAAAACAATGCATCTTCGATTAAAACAACATGATGTGAATGCGAAAGCAATTGCTGCTTATTTAGAGGAAGAGGAATTAGTGACAGATGTACTTTATACAGGAAAAGGTGGTATGTTGTCATTCCGTTTGCAAAAGCCTGAATGGATTGATCCATTCCTTCGTAACTTAAAGTTAATTACATTTGCTGAAAGTCTAGGTGGTGTCGAAAGCTTTATTACGTATCCGGCTACACAAACACATGCCGATATGCCTTATGAAGAACGTGTTGAACGCGGCGTTTGTGATCGTTTATTACGCTTCTCTGTTGGTATTGAGGAAGCAGAAGATTTAATTGCAGACTTACGTCAAGTGTTCGATATCCTTAGAAAAGAGGCATAAAAAATGAAGCAACATATTGAAACTAGTCTCATTCACGCAGGGGTTCGCGATGGCTATGCGAATCAAAAAGGGGCCGTCAACGTTCCTATGTATCTATCATCTACGTTCCACCAAGAAAGTATTGATGAGTTTGGCGAATATGACTATGCACGCTCTGGCAACCCTACGAGAGATGCGTTAGAAAAAGCTATTGCCGAGCTGGAAGGTGGCGTTCGTGCTCATGCGTTCTCTTCTGGAATTGCGGCCGTATCAGCAGCACTCATGTTGTTATCACAAGGTGACCATATCGTCGTGACGGAGGATGTATATGGAGGTACGTATCGTTTTGTAACGAAAGTGTTACCACGTTTTGGCATTTCCCATAGTTTTGTGGATTTTACAGATATAGCTGCAGTTGAGGCAGCGATAACCCCTGCTACAAAACTATTATATATGGAGACACCATCGAACCCAACATTAGGTATTACCGACATTCGTGGTGTAGTGGCACTTGCGAAGCAACATCAATGTCTTACATTTTTAGATAATACTTTTATGACCCCATTACACCAGCGGCCATTAGAACTTGGTGTTGATGTAGTCATTCATAGTGCAACAAAGTTTTTATCTGGCCATTCTGATATCATTGCTGGCTTAACAGTCACAGCTGATGAAAAGCTAGGACAAGAGCTATATTTTATCCAAAATTCATTCGGAAATATTTTAGGTGTACAGGATTCTTTCACACTATTACAAAATATTAAAACAACCGATGTACGCTTTAGTCGTTCTGCTGAATCTGCTCAAAAAATTGCAGAATTTTTAGCTAGTAACCCACTGGTGGAACAAGTCTACTATCCTGGACTTGCCTCACACCCAGGATATGCCATTCATCAGCAACAATGTACAAGTGCTGGAGCTGTATTATCTTTCCGTCTACCAAGTTATGCAGCTGCAAAAGCATTAGTCGAAGCGATGACAATTCCTGTTTTTGCAGTCTCACTTGGGGGAGTGGAATCAATTCTTTCCTACCCAGCAAAGATGAGTCATGCTGCTATGGAGCCTGAGGAGCGTGCAAAACGTGGGATTACAGATGGCCTTTTACGTTTTTCTGTAGGGCTTGAGCATGTAGAGGATTTAATTGCTGATTTCACACAAGCTTTGGAGATTGCTGCACGAGCATAATTGAAGAAACATGAAAACCGCGCCTAGTATGACGCGGTTTTTATTATTGAACGCTCAATTTTCCACCTTGGCTAATAAACGATATAAATAATCCCCATGCCCCTTCGCCAACAATGCATCTTGCTCTACCGAAATCCAATAAAAAGAAAATAGTAAGTCTCCTTCGTTCAATCCCGTTGGATGATGCTGCCAAGAATCTGGTGATTCATTCGTGGTTAAATGGTAAAAATATCGTTTCTGTAAAATACCTGACGGATGATTAAAGTAATCCTGTGCAATGAGTCCCTGGACGACAAGCGATGTGAGACCTGTCTCCTCCAACATTTCACGCTTCACTGCCTCTAATGGTGTTTCACCTTCCTCAACTGTACCTTTTGGAACTTGAATACCTGCCCCTATGGTATTTTGTTCAAATACGAGTACTTGTATTTGTTCCTCACGTTCTCTCGTAATATAGCCAAATGCTTTTTCAACTACTTGCATGAAAGTAATCCCCCTCTACTGATTGGATATTACAATAAAGATAAAAATTGGATTTTCAGGTGAAAAGTGTTGACACTTATTATACGATAGATACACGAAAATGACATTACTTTTGTACAGAATTTCCTAGTAAAAGTTGGTTTTAAATATATGAAGGTAACGCAGCTCCTGAAACTTAAATAGTTTATTATTATCTTTTTGAGACACTAGCGTTTTAATAAACATATCATATGGTAAAAGCCTGATGCTCGTGAAGAAATGGCGATGATATTGTGCAGACTTCTCAACAAGTTAAAAGTGTTTTGCGCAATATTATCAGTCGCCAGAGTTATACTTAATAAGATAAAGATTTTAGTTGAGATATCTTTTTCTTAAAATAACTGGCCCTCGTAGGATTAGCGATTCAGGAAAAAAGACAGAATTTAATCAACAAGCTTTGTCGATTAAATCTGTCTTTTTGATGTTTTTGAATATACAGCCTTACATTAAATGGTCTTCTTAGTCAGCTATCGATATAATTAAATTTTACCAGATAGAAACTCGGTCCTCCGGGGCTACATACATGCCATCTCCCGCCTTAATTCCATAGGTATCATAGAATTGCTGGAAGTTTACAATCGTACGGTTTACTCGAATTTTATTGGCTGAATGTACATCGTTTTTGCTCAGAACCGCTGCAAATTCTTTTGTAGTTGTGGATTTCCACATTTCTGCATTACTTTCGAAATAGGCTTTATAATCAGGATTACTCATTTGAGAGACAACTTGTAGTGAAGCAGCCATCCCACCTAAATCAGCGACATTCTCGCTTAGTGTCAGCTGCCCGTCGTTCAATACTCCTGGAATAATCTCAATAGCATTATAAAACTCAATCAATTTCTGATTTTTATCTTTGAATTTCTCAAAGTCCTCATCTGTCCACCAGTTATTTGCATTTCCATGTTCGTCGTAGGCAGATCCGTTGTTATCAAAAGCATGGCTTATTTCATGACCAATAACCATGCCAATAGCACCATAGTTTTCTTCAGGTTTAGCGTTAATATCATAGAAAGGAGCTTGCAGAATACCAGCAGGGAATGTAATTTCGTTATTAAGAGCATTGTAGAAAGCATTTACAGTGTATACGCTCGTTACCCATTCTGATCTATCCACCGGTTTTCCTAGCTTAGCTTTCGTGTTCTCAATGTATGCTTTGTTTACTGCAAAGGTATTAGAGAACAGTGAACCGCCTTCGTCATAAGTCTTGATCGCTACGTTATCTAATGTCGCATCCCACTTATCTGGGTAACCGATTTTAACGATCATAGTATCCAGCTTTTTAATAGCTTTCGCTTTTGTTGTTTCAGACATCCAATCAAGAGATTTAATTCTCTCTTCATACGTAGTAATTAACTTCTCTACCATCTGCTCAACATCTTTTTTAGCATTTGGTGAAAAATGTTTCTCGGCAAACATTTGCTCCAAATATCCGCTCATTGTACTCGTTGTTAGGGCTACAGCGTTTTCCTGTTCTGTTTTTTCTCCTGTAACTCCATATAACGTTGCAGCAAACTCATTAGCAGCGTCCCCAAATTCATCTGATAGTAAACTGCCTGTTGCCATAAGTAATTGCACTTTCGAGTAAGCTTTAAGCACATGAAGGTTCGTATCATTCAAGACTTCCGCACCTTTTTCCGCCAGCTTTAAATCGAATACGATTACTTTATCAGCACTGTCGACCTTCATAGATGTCAAGACTTGCTTCATATCTACAGTTTTAAACATGTCATCGAATTGTTGAATTGTATATGGATTATAATATTTATTAACATCGCCTTGTTCATGAGGATCGAGCGACACAGAAGCTAAGCTTTTTTCCATTTCGTAAACTTGCTCAGCAAGTGCTTTCGCTGTAGACTCTTCCTCGCCAGATACTACAAGAAGTTTTGTCATATATTCAATATAGGCATTTTTTGCATTTGCATCTTCCGTAACAAAACTGTTCTTATCCAAACCAGTTGCTAATCCGGCGTAATACAATGCATTTTCACTGCTGTTCTTTGCATCGTTCATGATGGCAAAGCCGAAAAGTGAGCTTAGTCCTAATTCTTTTTCTTGAGCAAGATCTGCTTGAACAAGTTCATCAAGAGTTTTAGCTTCGTTAATTGCCTTTACATATTTTTGGATGGGCTCAATCCCCTGCTTATTTCTATTTTTTGTATCTAACGCTGTCGAATAGAAGTCGGCAATTTTTTGTTCCTTAGTGCCTTCTGCAAATTCTTTACCAGAGAGCGCGTTTATTATTTCTTCAATTTTATCGGTATTTTCCTTTTGAAGCTCAGGGAAACCACCACCCATGATTTCTCCTACCGGAATTGTTGATTTATTTAACCATTCTTTATTGATTGCTTCATAAAAATCATCATTTAAATGTGAGCCTTTAAGTGACCATATTCTAGCGATGATGTTTTGGAATTCAGCAATCGTAATCGTGTCATTTGCACCTAAGGTACCGTCAGCGTTACCCGTCAGGACGCCTGCTTTTGTCAGTTTATCGATATCTTTTTTTGCCCATGCAGGTACATCTGTAAACTCAATGTCAAATGTTCCACTGCGAAGGTCATTGCCAACTGGCTCTGGCAATTCACCGAATGCTCTGCTCAACATGACTAATGCTTCCACTTTCTTAGCTGGCTCATTCTCTCTTAAATCTCCGTTTTTAGAGCCTTGTATTACAGTTGCTTTGTTAATTCCTGGTTGATAAGCATCTGCTGCTGTCAACAAGGTTGTAACGATATCTCCTCTTGTCGCTACTGGCGATGTTTCATCGGCATACACCGATACGCTAACGGATAGGACCATTATTATGGTCATGAGTAAAGATAAAAACTTCTTTTTCATCGTCGTGCTCCTCTAGTGTATTTTGTATAAATAAAGATAAATAGGTAGAATTTAGAGTTTCTACCATCCGTCTATTGTAGTTGATTTTCTTTAGTTTGAAAATATGTAAGTGGCATTTTCATTTTAAGCGGGATAATCTAGTCCGTTTTTTCGCGAAGGTAACTCATCAATAAGGTCGCTTTTTTAGTTAGCACAGTTAAGTACTGCTTTAAATAAAAAACGATGATCAATTTTCTACGATTAGAAAATTGGCCTTTATAAAGCACAGTGCATTTACTTAATACACCAAGCCTATAATAGACTTGCACCATCTATTGCTCTCTCTTAAGCTTTTTATACGAACAAATTCAATCTTTATGTAAGATGTAGATGCTCTGCCTGGATTACAAGTGCTGTTAATCCTGTCATACTGCCTGATTCGTGCGCTTGTCCTTGTTGCCAAAGTACACCCTCTCCTGTTTTTATAACCATCTTTTCTCCATCTTCACCGCAAACCCAACCTTCACCCTGAACAACAATAAATAGCTGTGGAATGGGGGCTTCATGCATACCTACGACACCGCCTGGTTCAATATAGATCAAGCCAATACTGGTAGGTTCTTCTGTTTTCATGATCTTTCGATAAAAAGCATCCACTGAATTATAATGGATGATTTCATTAGCTACTTCTTGTGTGAATTGTATTCGTTTCATTCATTCTTCGTTCCTTTCCTATTAGGCTAATTCTTCTTGCGCAAATGCTAGTAGTGTGCCAACCTCTTTCTTGACATAAAAAGCAAAAGCATCATAACCATTGCATTTGATTGTTTCCCAGTCTGCTGTTTGTCCACTGATGAGGAGCACATTTCCATGGTCATCTGAACGATAGTCATCAACCTCTTCATCATAGTCAATATTATAGAAAAATGAGACGACTATTTCAGTGGCCGGCATATTATATTTCTTTAACGGACGATTAACACGTTGATCTTCTGTATATTCATCGCAGAATAGCGCATTATAGCCATGTAGGGTCGCATCAAACAGTAATATCTCCTCCGTTGTTTCAGAATCTTTAGCGACGATTCTAGCATGTTCGCCAGTGATGAAAGGCAATGGTTCGTCTTCAATCGTTAATAAATCACCGTAAAACCAAATTTCAAACTGTCGATTGCCTGTACTAGAATGAAGCTGAAACTGGGTTTCAACATCTTCTTGTTGGATGTTTTCTGCAAATGACTGTAAATATGTAGGAATAGAAATATTCAAAGCTTAATCCTCCTTTTTATATAATAATACATGCCACTTTCTATTTTTATCCATAAAAAAAACCCAGAATTTTTTCTGGGCTTGATGACACTTACTTTTCTAGCATGATTAAAACTGACGGGCCTTTGCTTCACTTCGCAACAGGCGGTTATGGAGGGTAATCTCCGTTTCACCATTTACTTGCGATTTGGAATGCTTAATCCTTGACCAGTTGCGGTGGATTTTTTGAGATTTTGGATCTAAATTTTCGAACCTACTCATTTTTCATCCTCCTCATCATTATAGATTTCATAAGTGAATCTTTGTTATTATGAGCTACCTGGATGAATTTATACAAATTTTCATGGATGAAAACGCTACTCACTTTTTTTCATGAAGGAGATGGAGATTACAGTGATGACTACCACTTATAAAAGAGACGATGATGATCATTAAGTGAAAGAACATCATTTTAAAAAACACAACAAGATCAAAATAATGCTGTTGATTTCTATTATTGGCGGACGCTTTCCACGATCGGGGTCGAGTTGCTTCCCTCTTTGCTCTCAGTCCTGGATCTCGACTTTCCCGCTTTACCTCTGGAGTCGCCGTCCTGCGTTCCAATCTCCTTCTACTTAAAGAACTCCATATTCGTATGTTAATAAAAAGTAAACTTTCAAGGTGATTCATCACGAAAGAAATAAGATTGTAGACTAACTCGAAATTCATTGAGTTGGTCTACAGTCTGAAGAGCACCGGAAAATGTACATTATAGTCTTGTCATTGCACGATTTATCTTTTGAAACGATTGCCGGTATTCACAAAAATCATTAAGAAAATCGTTAGGGCTATGAAAAGAATAAATCCTATACTAAATAACCACTGTGTATGGAATACTTCATCCAGAATCCACAAGAGAACGCAAAAACAATAACCATACATCATTTTCCCCATAAATTTTGCTAGTGCTTTTTCGTCATATTGTTTTTTATCTTCTTGTGGCAACGTATTAAAGCCGGCAATTAAAAATGCTCCTTTACCTTGTGATAAAACGATGGCAAAGATGAGAAATGGCAACATGATTATTAAATAGACAAGAACTCCCATAGTCAATCAACCTACTTTTTCGTTTGTATAAATTGCTCTATCGCTGGTAGTAATTCTTCATGTAACGGCAATGAAGGGTCTGCATAGGTTGCTAAGTTTTTGGCACGATCGACTGGTGCCTTTTTCAGCACATGATTCATGCCCTCCATATAAAGCAGCTGTGCCTCTGGTTTGCGATTCTTTAATGCCTCCGCATCGGCTTCTTTCACTTGTAAATCGGTTGTTCCTTGGACTAATAATACACGACTTTTCACTTTGGCAAGCTCATCGGCAGGATGATACTTTAACAAGGAAATAAGGAAAGGCTGTACAGATGGTCGGAAGAGTGCTTGAAGCTCTGGCGAAACATTTTTCACTTGCTCACCTTGTTTTAACGATTTCAAAATGTCTGTCGATTCGTTGAATAGCTTTGGCGGTAACTGACCTTTTATTTGCTCTAATAGCACCTCATCCAATGGTCTTCCCGCTCCCGCAATCGAGACAAAGGACTCTACATCTGTTTTTTGGGCTGCTAGCAAACCAATGAGCGAACCTTCGCTATGTCCAATAACGTGAATACTTGAGTAAGCTTCATCAGCTTGTAATGCTTGGATAATTTGTACTGCATCATCTAAGTATTGATCGAACGTGCTATCCTCTTCCTTTGTTAAAAGTGCTTGATTATCACCAAGTCCACGCTTATCATAGCGCACTGTCGCAATGCCCTCTTGCGCTAACCCTTCAGCAAGCATTTTCAAGCTATTATTTTTACCAGCTAAAGCTGAATTTCCATCCTTATCTGTTGGTCCAGAACCAGCAATAATAAGTGCCACTGGCGTTGGAGATGCGCTAGCCTTTTGCAATGCTACGGTTAAGTTACCATCTTCAACAGGAATCTTTATTGTTTCGTACGTAACGGGTTGCTCTTTATAAGCTTTTAAGATTAATGGGAATTTGGCACCGTTTTGTTGGAATGTAGCCTCTATTTGCTCATTTTTTAATGTTCCATTTATAGCAATCACAGAGCCGTTTAAATGAATGGACACTGTTACTTTATCGCCTGTATAGCTCACGCTTTTAAATGGAAAGTTCGATAAGCCTTGCGCTGGGACAGATAATGTGCCAGCTTCCTTTTGTAAATCAACGATAATCGGTAGTGGTCCATTAGGTGTTTCAATATTTCCTTCCCATTTTCCAATAAACTGTTCACTCATGGCACGTTCCCCTTTTGTTTCTTGATTTTCAGCTGTCGCCTCTTTTTGCCCACAAGCCCCTAAGAGTAACAGCGTACAGCATAACAATAACCATTTTTTCATCTAATCTTCCTCTCTATATAAAAATCACCAATAAAATTGGCAATAATGTTATACCAATTAAGAAGTAGCTCCACTTGTTGGCAAAATTAACGGTCCAGCCAATTCCGTATTTTTTTTGCACTAATAGGGATGGATCATTTTTGTTGCAATAAAATATGCCCCATTTCCAGTATTGATCATCTGCTACAGCTGTTTCATTTGTATGTATTTCATCAAATCGCTCATTACTTGTACTGAACTTCCAAATTAGTAATAGCAAGCCCCCTAACGTAACGACATTAAAAACAAGAAAAAGTGGGAAAAAGTATGGGGCTGTTTGGTCATGTAAAATCACAGTTGTATAGTGTAAAACAACAAAAAGAATTGTCATACTAAAATTTATCGCAGCTAAATACCAGCTTCCATATTTACGATGAGCTAGCTCACGATGAATGGATGCTTCTTTAGCTTGTGCACTCAATTGTATTTTGGCACTTTTCATGCCCCGCCCCAGAATGAAAAAGCTGATTTGTATCGCTAATAATAGAAGCGGCATACTGATGACAGAGATCCATGATTTTTCCGTCCAGCCGTCTACCTTGCCTGCTGCATTCCAATGCGTCGCAAAAACATCTGGAATGGCCTCATAATTCATGTACGTAAAAGTGATGAGTGCTACTGTCATAATGATTGGTAAGCTAAAAAATACAGGCGATAGTGTTTCATCTTTTTGGCGAATAGATAAATCTGTAACGTAGACCATTTTTATGTGTGCTTCCCACTGCTCCTGTGCCTTTAATTTTTTCGTTCTGACATGGTAATTCATGTAAAGGCCAGATGAAAGAAGGAGCATAACATACAAGAAAATAAAGGAAATTAAAACCATCTTATCCTCTTTTATGGGTGAAAAGTATATGCCGATTTGTCCGAGTAAAAATAGACCTGTAAGAGCACCTATTATTTGGCTATACTTTTTCTTCCAAAGCAGTAATTGAGGATGCATGACATAGGGTTCTGGTATGGAAACACCAAAGACTATCGATTTTCTTGATAAGTGTGGTGTCATGGCTTCCAAAATCCCGACGATGATAAAGATGCCTACTATTATAAGCATACTACCCCTACTTCCATTGTTTTAAAATTCGTTGGAACAAATTTGTCATTTGTTCTTTTTCGAGCCCACGAGCAAAAGCTTCCGCCATAATAGGCTTTAAAGCATTTTCTACTTTTTCCACCTCTGTTTCCTCAAGCTCCCGCTTTTGACCACCAATAATTACAGCTTTTGCCTTTGGTTTTAATTCAATTAAACCCTTATCTTCAAGCTCATGATAGCTCTTACTCACCGTGCTTACATTGACTCCTAAATCCGTAGCCATGGCACGTACAGATGGTAATGTATCACCGTTTTTTAACTCACCTGTAGCAATCATTTCAATCAATTGATTGGCTAATTGTTTATAAAGCTGCAATTCACTGCTTGGATCTAACCGTATTTGCATGTCACCCCTCCAATCTGTATTGTTAACAACCAAACAGAATCTGTTATATCTAGGGTAATACAGATTTGATTATATGTCAAATGAAGGGATTTATTTTGGTGATGGCTATCTTGTATTGGAATTTTTACTCTTAAGGGTGGCGCCCTTACATATAGTGAGCGCTTTTGCCTCTACTTGGAGCGGATTCTACTGCTGTATGAGCGCTTCTGTTTTCTTTATGGGAAGGTCTTCACTTTTTTTGATTACTTTCGCTTCGTTTTCGAGCGGAGGCACACTCTTTATGATCACTTTCACCTCCTTTTCGAGCGGGTACACACACTTTATGATCACTTTCGCTTCCTTTTCGAGCGGGGGCACACTCTTTATGATCACTTTCACCTCCTTTTCGAGCGGGGGCACACTCTTTATGATCACTTTCACCTCCTTTTCGAGCGGGTTCACACACTTTATGATCACTTTCACCTCCTTTTCGAGCGGGTTCACACACTTTATGATCACTTCCACTTCCTTTTCGAGCGGCAACACACTCTTTATGATCACTTCCACCTCCTTTTCGAGCGGCTTCATACTCTTTATGATCAGTTTCACCTCCTTTTCGAGCGGCAACACACTCTTTATGATCACTTCCACCTCCTTTTCGAGCGGGGGCACACTCTTTATGATCACTTCCATCATCTTTTCGAGCGGGTTCACACACTTTATGATCACTTCCACTTCCTTTTCGAGCGGCAACACACTCTTTATGATCACTTCCACCTCCTTTTCGAGCGGGTTCACACTCTTTATGATCACTTCCACTTCCTTTTCGAGCGGGTTCACACTCTTTATGATCACTTCCACTTCCTTTTCGAGCGGCAACACACTCTTTATGATCACTTCCACCTCCTTTTCGAGCGGATACACACTTTTTATGATCACTTCCACCTCCTTTTCGAGCGGGGGCACACTCTTTATGATCACTTCCACCTCCTTTTCGAGCGGCTTCACACTTTTTATGATCACTTCCACCTCCTTTCAGAGCGGATTCCCCCCTTTTTTGATCATTTCCAAACACTTATGCGGTGGTTTCTCCCCAAATATCTTCTAACACCCTTGTTTCCTCAAACTAAACTAAAAAAGGACCCAGAAATAATTCTGGATCCATGGACACTTATTGCCTCTATTTGATTTTTAACTGGTATAGTTTACGCTTCTTCTTAATCTATAGCAAAACAGAATAGTTCTGTTTCACCTTTAGGCTTAAGATTTATGAAGCTTCAACCGTTGACAGTTGTGGCGGACTTTCCTGAGATTCTTGGTCTTTGGGTGTTTGACAATTACTCATTCTGCATCCTCCCCATCATCTTAGATTAATAAGTGTTTCCTCTTTTATTATGAGTCTTTGCTTTTGCTTTTATGCATGATTTTTTCTGCAAAAACTTGTTGTGCGATTGTTAAAGCATTTTGTACCTTTGGAAAGCCAATGTAGGGTACTAATTGTAAAAGTGCCTCGACCAATTCTGTTTGTGTTAAGCCAGCATGTAAACCTCGCTGGATATGTGTTTTTGTTTGTGGTGTGGCACCTTGTGTGACAACTGCAGTAATAACAACAAGTGCCCGACTTTTCACATCCAGGCCTGGTCGTGAATAGACATCACCATAAGCAAATTCAATAATCATTTTGCGTAAATCGGGTGCAACATCGGCTAAGGCATCAGATTCAATCATCCTTGCTGCTTCTTCCTCTGTGACATATTGTTTGATTGTTTCGAGCCCCTTTGTCAAACGGTCATTCATTGTCTTAATTCCTCCCCATCTTTCCATATACAAAAACCCCAATTCCGCGTCTCCAGAATTGGGGATTGTCCTTCACGTATGTAAGGGTCTCTTTTTCACTTCACCCTCTGGCTCAGTTGAAAAAGGTTAAAGGTTTTCATAGTGCCTCACAGGACAGCTTTAATGAATATCTATGCAAAAGTCACTTGGACATGCACGCAAAATTAATGTTCTTGAAGACAGGCTTTGGCTTTTTCAATTTGAATTTTTACTTGATCAAAGCCAGTTCCACCAAGGGAATGACGGCGACGAACAGCCGCTTCTGGTGCTAGCACATCAAAAATGTCGGCTTCAATGAGCTTACTTTCCTGCTGCATCTCTTCCAATGGTAAATCTAATAAGTAAATGCCCTTTTGAATACATGTAAAGACAAGTTTGCCTGTCACCTCATGCGCCTCACGGAATGGCATCCCTTTTGTAGCAAGATAGTCTGCTAACTCCGTTGCATTCGAGAAATCGGAATGGACAGCTTGATGTAAACGTTCCGTATTAACGGTCATTGTACCAATCATGCCTTCAAAGATTTTAAGTGAGCCAAGAATGGTATGCACCGTATCGAACATGCCTTCTTTGTCCTCCTGCATATCTTTGTTATACGTTAATGGCGTACCCTTTAATACAGTTAATAAGCCCATAAGGTTACCATAAACACGGCCTGTTTTCCCACGAATTAGCTCTGCCATATCAGGGTTTTTCTTTTGTGGCATAATCGAAGAGCCTGTTGAAAAGGCATCATCTAGCTCGATAAACTTAAATTCATCTGTAGACCAAATAATAATTTCCTCTGCAAAGCGCGAGAGATGGGCCATAAGCAATGACGAATTACTTAAAAATTCGACGATAAAATCACGGTCACTTACAGCATCCATAGAGTTTGCATATACTTCAGTAAAACCAAGTAACTCTGCTGATTTTATACGGTCTATTGGGAAAGTTGTACCCGCCATAGCCCCTGCTCCTAATGGCAGAATATCTATGCGTTTCACGGATTCTGTAAAGCGTTGTTTATCTCGCTCAAGCATCCAAAAATAGGCCATTAAATGGTGTGCAAAGGAAATCGGTTGCGCACGTTGTAAATGTGTATAACCAGGTGCAATCGTTTCGATATGCTCCTGTGCCTTCTCTAATAGCGTTTCTTGGAATGTTACAATTAAATCAATGGCTTCCTGCACTCGCTTTTTCAAGAATAGATGCATATCCGTTGCTACTTGGTCATTACGACTACGACCAGTGTGTAGCTTACCACCAACAGGACCAATTAAATCAATTAGCATTTTTTCTAAATTTAAATGTATATCTTCATTGGCAACGCTAAATTCAAGTTCACCTGCAATTGCCTTTTCTTCTAATTGGGCAAGACCACCTAGTATGGCCTCTACGTCAGCTGCCGGTAAAATTCCTGTTGCACCAAGCATTGTGACATGTGCAACACTACCTTCAAGGTCCTCTAGCACAAGTTGCTGGTCAAAGCCAATGGATGCGCCAAACTCGTCTACCCATGCTTCTGCTGATTTTTGGAAACGTCCACCCCAAAGTTTTGTCATGTCAGCTCACCTTTTCCTTTAGTCCTTAGCCAAAGTGTAGTAAAAACACAAATGCCTCACCACACATTGCTCGTTCAATATTACTTTTTATTAACAGAAGAATTCACTACAGTTGGTAAACCCCATAATTCGATAAAGCCAACTGCGGAAGCGTGATTGAATTGATCTTCCTTGGAGTATGTTGCTAGCTTTTCATTGTATAGTGAATTCGGTGATTTACGTCCTTCTACAATAGCGTGACCCTTGAATAGTTTCACACGTACTGTACCATTTACATATTGCTGTGATTGTGCAAGGAACGCTTCAAGTGCATCACGTAATGGTGAGAACCATAAACCATCGTAAATTAATTCAGATAGCTTCTTCTCAATTACTGGCTTGAAGTGTGCTAATTCTTTTACAAGTGTTAAGTCTTCTAGTTCTTTATGAGCTGTTAACAACACTTTAGCGCCTGGAATTTCATACACTTCACGAGATTTAATACCAACTAGACGATTCTCCACGTGATCGATACGTCCTACGCCATGTGCACCTGCTACCGCATTTAATTCTTGAATTAAATCAGCAAGCTTCATTTCTTTACCGTTTAAGGCTACTGGTTTACCAGCAACAAATTCGATTTCCACATATTCAGCTTCATTTGGTGCATTTTCAACAGAAACGGTTAAACCGTAAGCTTCTTCTGGTGGAGACACCCACGGATCTTCCATAATACCTGCTTCATTGGCACGTCCCCATAAGTTTTGGTCAATTGAAAATGGTGAGTCTAATGTCGCTGGAATCGGTACATTATGTTTCATCGCATATTCGATTTCCTCATCACGGCTCCAACCCCACTCACGTACAGGTGCTAAAACTTCTAAATCAGGGTTTAAAGCTTTAATGGAAACTTCAAAACGAACTTGGTCATTTCCTTTTCCTGTGCAACCATGTGCAACAGCATCTGCGCCTACTTGGTTCGCAATCTCTACTAATTTTTTCGAGATTAAAGGACGAGAAAGTGCTGATACTAATGGATATTTTTGTTCATACCAAGTATGTGCTTGTAATGAAATTAATGCATATTCCTCAGCAAATTCGTCTTTTGCATCCACCATATAAGATTCAATAGCTCCTACTTGAAGAGCTTTATTTTTTACGAATTCAAGATCTTTTCCTTCGCCAACGTCAAGACATACTGCAATTACATCCCAACCTTGTTCTTTTAACCATGGAATTGCTACCGAAGTATCAAGTCCACCTGAATAAGCTAATACAACTTTTTTATTTGCCATTAAAAATGCGCCTCCATTGCTCTATAGATATGTATGTTTATACATTCATTTAAAAGTTTATACACGAATAGTATCATGTTATAAAAATAAATACAAGTGTATTTTTATAAATTCATAGACAATTATTTTTCCTGTCAAAAGTCTGTCACTGCAGACATTAAGTCATGATGGTAACACGAATATTTACTCTAAAAAACGCTTTTTTACTATTTATATAAATGTATACAATATAAATTTAGCAATGAACAAAAAAAAAAGAATCCATCTTAAAAACTGGATTCTTTTCTAATTATTCATGGGAATGGTCTTATATAATACATTTTTGGGGTTAATTAAAATAAGAAGAATGGCGGCTAGTGAATAAAGAATGGCATTGTACATTAATAAATCGACTAAGTTGCCATTGATCAAACCAATAAAAAAATTAAAGAACTGATGAATGATAATGGGGATGATGAGAATTTGGTTTAAATTATAAAATGCTGCCATGATGATACTCGTTGCTATGATAGACAACATAAAGAATAAACTATATTTGATTAAATCTATCCCCATAAATCCTGTTGTAAGCCAAATTGGTACATGCCACATCCCCCACCAAAATCCTATGATGATGGAAGCTATTAATGGGGAATATTTCTTTTGAAGCTCTAGTAGTGCAAAGCCTCGCCATCCTAATTCTTCACCTAATGGTCCAGATAAAAGATTTTTAATAAAGTAATAGCTTAGCATCCCCCAAGAAGATATTGTCAAAATAGAGTCTACCCCTTCCTTATTCCATACAAGTAAGACAATCATGAAAAAGATAGAGACTTGTATTGCCAGTACAACAACAATGACTGAAAGATGAAGCTTATTGGTTAATTTCTTTTTCACAAAGTGGGCAAAGCTTTGCGTAGGATAGATTTTTTTAAATAAGATGGCAAAGGCAAACGTTGATGACCAAGCTGACAAACAGCGAACTACGTCAAACACCCAAGTTGGAAGCCCTAAAAGCTTGATGGCTCCCACAAGGCAAAAAAGTGGCCAAAATATGACATTAGTTAAAAGTATAAAGCTTGCTACTGGTCTTTTAAGCTTCTTTGTTCTACTCATGTTAAATCCCCCATTTCACTACGAATACCTTTAGCATAAACCTGGGGGTTACTCACAGGTCAATCGTATTTTTTCTTTACTTGACCGGTACATACATTTCTAAAAAAATACGTTCAAGTCCCTCTTCATAAGTGGTCAGTAATAAGTTAACATAAACAAGCCCTACCAGTTCATAGCCGTATTCTTTGGCTACTTGTCTAATGCTCGCTTCCACTTTTTCGTCTGTATTTTTGCCACCCGTAGACCATCGCCCATCTTCAATGACTGTATACAAACATTTGGGATGAGCTACAATGTCTCCATCGATTATGTTTTCACCATCTTCTACTTTCCTGACAATCACAAATTGATTTTCTACCATGCCTTCATCATTGAACCGTATGACTCTTCTTAACGAAGTAAGAATCACCGCTTTTTTTAAACTGTCAGTGTTTTCTTTTAACGTGTCATAATCATCATAAGCTTTATAATGGTCGATCTCCCCCATTACTTCTAGAGGTTTCATTTCTTTTATCGTGTAGTTTCCTAAAAATTGTTTTATTTTTTCGCAGTCTTCTTTTACGAGCTGGAGCTTTTTTAATTGGAGCTTTTTATAAGCAATCTCCTCTAACACTTCCTGTTCTTTCTCTTCTACTATAGATTGAATCCCTTCAATGCTCTTGCCTTTTCTTAATTCCTGGATTTTTTTGATTTCCAAATCAATTTCTCTATAAAAGTTGATCGTTGTTAAATCATAGATATCAAAATGATTGTAGGTTCTATACCCGTTTTCTCTATTATGCTGTGGTCTTACCAATTCCTTTTCCTCATAAAATTTGATTGTATCTCTTGTAATGCCTAAAAATTTAGCAACTTGTCCGATTGTATACATCGTATTCTCCTTTATTTGCTTCATTTTCACTACTATATCAACAAATTTACATAAATATGAAAAAAACTGTAGACACGCATAAAGCATGTTTACAGTTAGATTTTTGTTATTTCTTATGGAAAAACGATTTGCCTAAAAATTCAATGGTTGCAGGCGCAAGTGCATATAATTTACTTGATAATCCCATGATTTTTGGTAAGTTGACTTCACGTACTGGGCGTTCGATCGTTTTCACTGTTGCTCTTGCCACTTCCTCGGCTGATAATAAAAATCTACCTAAGGACTCTCGATAACCACTTGCATCATTTGCCTTATCTAAAAATGGTGTATCAATTGGACCAGGATGGATAGCGGTTACGTTGACCATGTAAGGTGCTAACTCCATTCGAAGTCCATTTGTAAAACCTACTATCGCATGTTTTGTAGCAGCATAGACACTCGCTTTCGGGGTAGCTACCTTTCCCGCCTGTGAACCGATGAATATCAAATGGCCTTGTTGACGCTCCATCATCGTAGAGGCTAATCTTTTCGCAAGATAGATTGGTACACTGACATTCAATTCGATCATTTGAGCAATATCCTCATCCATTAAGGCAGATGCATTAGCGAATTTTCCAACGCCTGCTGAGAGAATCGCAACATCAAGAGTGGGGAGCTGTGCACAAACATCATCCAGTGTATGTAAATTAGTTAAATCTGCTTGAATGACATGTGCTCCTAATCGTTCTAGTACTTTTAGAGCGACAGCATTGCGACCTGTGGCATATACCGTATGGCCTTGTGCAACAAGCAATTCTGTAATTTTTAAGCCTACACCACTTGTCGCTCCAGTCACAAAGATCGTCTTGTTATGGTTATTCATGTATGAACCTACTTCCTTTGAAATAAATAAATACCTGCTTCCGTTTTTGTAGAAGTTATATAATTTCTGGCTTCTAAATAATCTAAATGACCTAGTGTTTTGGAAAGGGTTAAGCCAAGCTGATGCTGGAAAATAGCTGGATACAGCCGTTTTGTTACTTGTACAACCGTTAATTGATCGTCTCCTAGTAATTCATACACCTTCATCGATTGCTGGTGCTGACGCTCTAAACGTTTATCAATTAAATATGGTATATCCACTAGCTCTGCCCCATGCCCTGTATGCATCATTTTGACAGGTAATTGGCGTAAAATTTCAAGAGATTCATTATATTGCAGTAATGATTTTGGTCGTCCAATCGTACGATCCAATGGTGGCTCTATTAATGGGTTTGGCGTTATTTTTTCGAGTAATAAATCACCGCCAATAACATGATGTGTTTTTTCATCCCAGAAAATAAAATGACTTTGAGCATGACCCAAAGTTTCAATCGCCTTTAATCCTGGATGACCAGGCACTTCATCTCCATCTGCCAAGATTTGTGTTAATGGCCGTTCGCCCACTAGCTCTAATTCACGACGAACATGTACACTTTTTGAAATATATTCTTGTGGTACCCCATGCTCCAACAAACGCTCACTATAAAATTGCTCGTGATAGCGTAAAAATTCTTCATCATGACGTAGCCATTTATCATTATAGGCATGCCCCAAAATTTCTGCATGTGGAAAAGCATCGACCCATCCAGCATGATCTGGATGATGATGGGTTAACACAACTTGTTCAATATCACGCATGTCAAAGCCAGCTGCTCGAATCCCCCATTTCAAAGCATCATAGGCTTCCATTGTTTTTGGTCCAACATCAAATATGCTAAGTGCATCGCCTTTGACAACAAATGCGTTGACATCTCCTACTTCATAGGGTGTTGGTATTTCTATTTTGTATATAGACAAAGTTGTCTCCCCCTTTTCAAGCGCTAGTGAATACTGATTCATTCTATTTTACAAGTTTTTTCTGTTTTCGTCATCCTCCTGTTGACACGTTGCCGATTCATCACTATAATTTTGAATAATCTAATTATTTATGTGCGTTGAGGAAGCCAAGTACGTAACTGGTGAAGGTGTTAGAGAGTGTTACATATGCTGAAAGTAACATCACCCACTCCCATTACCGAACCTACTTCTGAGCAGTTATGTAAACATAACCGTTTCCCTTGCGATAAAAGGGCTAAGAGTTGTGCCAACTAATGGCAAACAAAGGTGGTACCGCGGAAACAATAGCGTTTTCGTCCTTCTAAATAAGGACGAGAGCGCTTTTTTATTTTGAACTGGAGGTTTTGTTCATGAAAAAAATTTTATTTATTGGTGCAGGATCAATGGCAGAGGCATTGATACAGGGCTGGATTAAGGAAAAGGTCTTTACCCCACAGGAAATTTACGTCACCAATCGCTCTGACAAAGAACGCTTACAATTTCTACAAGAAACATATGGCGTTCATTGTCTGTTTGATCAGGCGATTTACAAGGAGGCGGATCTTATTATTTTAGCGATGAAGCCAAAAGATGCTATTGCTGCGATGTGTGACCTTCAATCTAAGATTACGGAGCAATCTGCTATCCTGTCGATTCTAGCGGGAATTGCCATTACTACCATTACAGAATATTTAGGGAATCGTCCTGTAGCAAGAGTGATGCCTAACACGTCTGCCACAATTGGTATGTCAGCAAGTGGCATTGCATTTAATAACGAGGTGTCTTCAGGTCAGCGTATCATGTTCCTCCAATTATTAGAGGCTGTCGGCTCTGTTATTGAAGTTGATGAGGATCAATTACACGCTGTAACAGCTCTTTCAGGCAGTGGTCCTGCATACATTTATTATTTAATGGAAGCCTTTGAACGAGTAGGTACGAAGGTGGGGTTATCCAAAGATACTGTGCGTCTTTTAATGACCCAAACATTAGCAGGTACGGCCGAAATGCTTAAGCAATCAGTAGATGAACCAGATGTTTTACGCAAAAAGGTTACAAGTCCAGGCGGCACGACGGAGGCAGGTATTCAAGCTTTAGAGCAATATCAATTTAATGAAGCCATCGAAGCATGCATTAAAGAAGCAGAGGCTCGATCTCGTTCACTTGCAAATGGTTAATATTATGTGCAAAATAAAGTGTATCACTAGGAATTAGGAGGCTTTATTTTGAGTAAATTATTTGAACCCTATCAATTGCAATCAATCTCCTTAAAAAATCGTGTTGTCATGGCACCGATGTGCATGTACTCTGCTGAAGATGATGGCATGGTAACACCTTTTCATTTGGTCCATTATGCCACACGTGCAGCAGGTCAAGTTGGTTTAATTATTTTAGAAGCGACAGGTGTTGTTCCAGAAGGGCGCATCTCCAATAAAGATTTAGGAATTTGGGATGATGCACATATTGAAGGCTTGCGTCAAGTAGTGGAAGGAATAAAAGCTTATGGTGCAAAAGCAGGTATCCAGCTTGGCCACGCTGGGCGGAAGGCAGCAGTAGATGGTGAAATTTTTGCCCCTTCAGCCATTGCCTTTAGCTCAGATTATAAAACCCCGACGGAAATGACTGAAGATGACATTCACTATGTAGTAGAAGCATTTAAACAAGCAGCAGTTCGTGCCGCAAAAGCTGGCTTTGATGTGCTAGAAATTCATGGCGCACACGGCTATTTAATTAGCGAATTTTTATCACCTGCTTCCAATAAACGTCAAGATCAATACGGTGGTTCACAAGAAAATCGCTATCGTATCCTTCGTCAAGTTATCGATGCGATTCGCAGTGTTTGGGAGGGGCCTTTATTGGTGCGTGTCTCTGCAGAGGATTATGCGGAAGATGGCACGACAATGGAGGATTTCATCGTCTTTAGTCGCTGGATGAAATCCCAAGGTGTTGATTTAGTCGATGTCTCAACAGGTGGTGTTGTCCATGCAGCGATTAATGTCTTTCCTGGCTATCAGGTACCACATGCCGAGGCCATCAAGCACGGGGCTGACATCCCTACTGGCGCTGTTGGCCTGATAACAAGTGCCATTCAAGCTGAAGAAATTCTCCAAAACAATCGGGCAGATTTAATTTTCTTAGCACGTGTTTTACTACGGGAACCCTACTGGCCATTACATGCGGCTAAAGAATTAGGCGAAGAAGTTCAACCACCTGTACAATACGCTCGTGGTTGGTAAATGAGTATCCAGCAAAAACAGCTTGCTATCTAGCAAGCTGTTTTTTCATTAGAAAAGTGGATTTTGTTTTAATTCTTCATCAATAGCCTGTACCAATGTCTCCGCGTCATCTGCTGTCACAACTTCTCCATTTACTATTGCAAAAATACCTTGCTCGCAAATTTCACAATGGGATGTGCAACCCGACTCCTCGATATCTATATCATCACGTTCCATTAATATGTCATACGCATCTGCTGCACCCAGTGACAAATTAGTGATACAAAACTCAACTCTATTTTTAAATGGCTGTGGCTGTGCTTCTTTCTTTTTTTTAAAAAGAGAAAATACCATATTTATTGCCCCCTTGCTCTCTAGAACTCTATGATAACATAATTAGTTAGGATATTTTTGAAAACCCTTTCAACTAACTGCATCATGTATATTGCATTTTTGAACGTCTTGTGAATTATAAATAATTTCTTGTTTGCAATACATCGACCAATCCCTGTGTAACCTGTGTAGACTCTTTATAAAATAAGTATACTGGCACACTAGGTAATGGGAAAGCTTCAAAAGGAACAATATTAAATCGCCCCTCCATCAAAGTTCTTTTCTTACAATCATACGAGGTAAAAATGACATCCCTAACCCATCTTTAATAAAGCGTTTTACCACATACGATTGAGAAATGGATACTTGCTTCGTTACAACATATTTTTCTCTTAATTTATGTAATAACTCTCCCCAAATGGTTGGATGATGGTGCGTAAACAAAGTGTACGTTTGAAATAGCTCCTCATAATCAATATAGGTTCCTGTTTCATCATCATAGGCATCAAGTGGAATAACTAACTCGAGTGGACTATCGATAAGTAATTCTTGATACCATTGTCGATAACGTGTAGGTAATAACGAAATACCAATATCGGCCTTATCCTGATTGACTAAATCTTCTATTTTCGTTGAATCCTCTACTAAAATTGCTATTTCAAGTGTCGGATTGTCATTGCTAAATTGATAGATGACATGAGGCAATATAGTTTCAACCATTAAAGGGGTCATCGCAATAATCATCTTCTCCTGAATACCTATACTTGCTAATCGGATACGTTCAATACTTTGCTCCCACTGGCTCATCATTTGCTGTGCTTCCAGTTGAAACAGCTTTCCAGCGTCCGTTAATTGGACACGGTTTTTTTCACGCTTGAACAATTGGACATGTAAAAATTCCTCTAACTGCTGGATATGGACGGTAATGCTTGGCTGTGATAAATGCAGTTGCTCCGCTGCTGTTCGAAAATTACAAGTTTGAGCTGCGACAATAAAAGATTGGACCCACTTATATTCCAATATCTCACCTCCCTGATTAAAATTTTTAATTAAATTCATTAAATATATTTAATTTACTAAATTATACAATAATAATAGACTGATAATTAATATAGATGCTACCAAAAGGAGAGAAACGTATGCTGAATACTACATTAAGTCAACAATTTCTGTTGTTTGCCAAAAATGAATGCAAAGGATCAAGCCCACTGTATGAACATTTAGCTTATAAAATTGCCATTGATGAGGATTTGTTAGCTATTGCCTAATTGATCCCACAGGGTCAGCCTGCGCCCAATTTATTGTTGGCAGCAGTTCATTATTTGTTAGCAACATCTGATGAGCCATTATCTCATTATTATGCATCTTTAACACCCTCTCCTCTCCCAATACAGGAGGTGTTCCCTGCTTTTAAAGCATTTGTACTGTCCCATACAAATGAATTAAAGACATTGTTACAAGAAAGGCTTGTCCAAACAAATGAAATTCGACGTTGTTCCTATCTCTACCCAATGATGACTGAAATTTATGACAAGCATCAACAACCGCTAGCTTTCATTGAAATTGGAGCAAGTGCAGGGTTGCAGCTTGGCATGGATCACTACAATTATTGCTATAACCAACAATTAGCCATTACCAATACTGAAAATGATATCATGTTGATTTCAGAAAATCGTGGTGAACCATTGCCTGCCTCTCTGTCAAAGCCTCCTGTTGTTTGTCAACGAATAGGTATCGATTTAAATCCGATAGATTTGCGGGATACGAAAGAATGCCAATGGCTTCAGGCTTTGATTTGGCCTGAACACCATGAGCGCAGAACATTAGTCAATCAAGCTCTCCCAATCATGAATGAAATAGATATTCAGTTGGTTAAAGGAGATGCTATTCAATTGATTAAAAAGCTCAGTCGGACAGTTGAGCAAGAAGCTATGTTGGTGGTGTATCATACACATGTTGCCAATCAAATACCACTCGAATTACGAAATTCTTTACTAGAACAATTAAAAGAGATTAGCATGGAACGACCGCTCTACCATTGCTATAACAATTTTTTTGATGGACAGCTACATCAGGATTTTATGAATCAAGGCACAATCGAGTCCATTCGTACAATGGAAAGTCCAGACGGTCATGCACGATGGTTTCAATGGTCAAATAGCTAGCCTATAGCACAAAAAAACGCTGTGTCCTACTACTAACACAGCGTTTCTTTATTAATCTTTAAAAATCATATTCTGCATCTTTTTTTGCCCGAATATCTGCAAAAGCATCCGTAACCATAACTGTATCCTCTGCCAATCGTTCTAGACGGAAAAGGACATCATCATTGACAATTTCTTTGCGTAAAAAATCCTTTTCTTCTATAAATACATAAGTCGGAACTATATGTGCTTTCATATAGGCAAGGATTGGCTTTAGTTGTTGCTCCACCATTAAATAGTGCTTTGACGTCCCCGCAGTCACAATGACACTAACCACTTTATCGCGAAAGGCATTGACAGGTAACAGGTCAAAGATATTTTTTAATGTAGCGGGTATAGAAGCTTGGAAGGTTGGTGTCCCAATGACAATAGCATCTGCAGCCATAATCGTTTCTGTGACATATTTTGTATCACCATCATAGTCAAAGTAATTGCGACCGTCACTAAATACTAGCTGATAGTCTGCGAGATCCAGTAGCGTGACTTCATGCTCTGGGTATTTTTTTTGTAATAGATCAACCATTTTAAGCGTAGCTGTTCTTGTTTTGGAACCGACAATCGAACCGGCAAGCGCGACTATTTTCATGATGGTACACTCCTTATTTTACTGTATATTTTTTTATTGCAGGGATAATATCATTGCCGATTATTTCAATGTTTTTCATGATTTTATCGAACGGTACCCCACCGAAATCAATTTGTGCCATAAAACGTTGCATACCATATAATTCATACTGATAGAGTAATTTCTCTATAATCTCTTCCTTACTACCGACCATCAAGGCATCACGTGTATCAGTAGCTTGAGCAAATTGTTGTTTTGGATACCCTCCACCACGAATGGCTTGGAAACCACCGTTTAAATGTGGATACATACCTTGTAAAGCCTCTTTCGTTGTGTCTGCTACATAAAATAAGCTTGTTGTCGCAACTGGCAATTCCTTTGGATCATAGCCTTGTCGCTCTGCCGCTTCTCGATAGGCGTCTACAGATGGTTTAAAATTAACAGCTGGTCCTCCTAATGTTGTGAGCATCATAGGGATTCCCATATAGCCCGCCTTGATAGCACTTGCAGGAGGGCCACCGACAGCGCGCCAAATCGGTAATGAGCCATTTTTTGGCTGCGGTAATATTTGTGCATGATGGAGTGGTGCACGGAATTGGCCCTCCCACGTCACAAGCTCTTCATCATTGATTTTCATAAGTAGCTCTAATTTTTCCTCAAAAAGCTCTTCATAATCATGTAAATCAACACCAAGCAAATGATAGGCCCCTACTCGCGAACCGCGTCCCGCAACAATTTCCGCACGACCATCCGATAATAAATCAATTGTGGCAAAATCCTCATAGACACGTACAGGATCCGAAACACTTAATACCGTTGCAGAACTAGACAGCTTAATTTTTGATGTTGCTTGCGCGATTGCACCTAACACGACTGTATGTGCTTGTGTTGTGAAATAAGCTTGATGACTTTCACCAACACCGAAAACATCAATACCAGCTTGCTCTGCTAATTGACTAGCCTCTACTAGCTCTTTTAATCGCTGCTGTGCAGAAATACGGTGTCCTGTTAATGGGTTTGGAATATGGTCACCTAAAGAATATAATCCAAATTCTAGTCCTTGTGATTGATTAATACGATATTTTTCCATCATGTTCTCTCTCCTTAATCAAGTGGTTCTAAAATCGCTTCAATATCCGCACGTTTCTGTTCTAAAAACGGTGGAAGATCGAGCTCTTTTCCTAGGTCCTCGATGGCGGAATCCACTGTAAACCCTGGGCCATCTGTTGCTATTTCAAATAAAATACCGTTACGATCTCTAAAATAAAGACTGTGGAAATAATAACGATCAACGACACCTGAACTCTCCAATCCTCGCTCCTTAATTTTATCTTCCCATTGCCGTAACTCTTCAACGGTTGAGACACGTAATGCAAGGTGATGGATACTGCCCTTACCAGGTTTCTCGCTTGGCCCTTCTAATTCCTTGACGACAATTTCTCCATGCACTTCCCCTTCACTTGATTGCAGAATGGCTTCTTTGTCATCATCTTCAACCACTGAATAGTGAAATAAATCTTTTAGTAAATTTACTGTTCGTTGTAAATAACGTACAGTGATTTCAATTGTACCCATCCCTAAAATGCGATGTTCTTCTGGTATATCTGTGCCATCCCATGTTTGCCATTGAGCAGGCGCTTCCTTCCCCTGATGGTTTAACAGCACCATCCGTAATCCTTCGTGGTCTTCAAAAAATAACGCATCTTTACCTGCATACGATGTGAGGCCACTATGTTCAACTCCTAGCTCTTGAAAACGCTCCTGCCAATAAAGTAAGCTTTCAAAGCTTGGTACGAGTAAGCCAATACGTGTAATGGCATTCGTCCCTCTCACTGTACGTCCCGCAACCGGCATTTCGAAAAATGTCAATTCAGTACCAGGTGCTCCTGTTAAGTCACCATAAAATAAGTGATACATAGATGGTGAGTCTTGATTTACTGTTTTTTTCACACGGCGTAGCCCTAGAATTTTAGTGTAAAAATGATTATTTTGTTTGCCATTTTTCGTCAGCATCGAAATATGATGGTGTCCGTTTAATTTGTGCATCCTCAATTTCCTCCTTCTCGTTTTCACTTGACTAAGCAAGTGACGATGCAAAAAAAATTACACAGGTGGCAATTTTTTTTCTCGACTATGCTTTTCAAGCTTTGTCATGACTTTATATAAAGATTTTAGTTCTTCATCTGTTAACACTTCTTCAAAAAATGAGGACTGGAAGTGAAGCTGACTGGGGGTTGCAGCTTGAATCATGTGCTCCCCTTTTGCCGTCAATGAAATTGTTTTAGTCTTCCAATTTTGCTTACGCTCAATTAGTCCCTCTTTTTCAAGTCGGGCAAGCATACGAGACATGCCCCCTTGAGTAACCGTTACTTTCTTTGCTAATTGAGATTGTGTAATAGGTGCATAAGTTTGAATTTGAATCAGAACATCGAATTGTGCTGTTGTTAAATCAAAACGTTTTAAAAATTCATTCGATAGCTGATTACTTTGGGTTGTAAAGCGCATCATACGAATCCATGTTAATGAGCCTAATGTATGATTTCTCACGACTTCATCCTCCCTTCAGTTATCACTTTACCACGCAAGTGATAACTTAGCAAGAAAAATATCTTGAATTTGAGATATTTATTCATAGGGAATATCCCTATATGATGCCAGGTGTTGAAATGGGATATAGATTGCCTTGAAAGGCGAAGGAGATTTTGCCTGTTTCTTCGGAAACAACCATTACAAGAGCATCACTCATCTCACTTAATCCTAGCGCAGCTCGATGTCTTGTTCCTAATTTTTTTTCACCCGTGTAACGCTCTGACAGTGGCAGTACGTTGGCTGCTGACTCTATCTGATTACGATTGACTAACACTGCCCCATCATGTAACGGATTGCCCGGGAAGAAAATAGATTCTAATAAGGAATGAGTTAAATCTGCACCGATATGAATACCAGGCTGAATGAAAGCCTCTAAAGCATCTTGTCGCTGAATTACAATTAAACCACCATGCCTTCTCAATGACATATTTTGCACACTATGCGACAATTCCGGATACTTTTCTGTAAACGGGGAAAGATAACAATTTAAATAAAACGTAGCCGCCTTCATTTCAATTGTCATAAATCTCTCTTTAATTTTTTCAAAATTGCTGAGAAGACAATTCGTATTTGTATCCATTTCTTCAACACTTTGCTGCAAGGACAAAATTACTTGGAGAAGCTCATCCTTTAATGTTTCTTTCATCGGTGAAAAATCACAATTGATTGGATTCACAAAAAGCACCTCTCTTTTCTATAACTGCGAAGTCTCTTCTTGCCTTAGTTTCTCTAGGTGGGCTATTTTTATGCGCAGTGCATTTGAATGAAACAAGCGTAATGGTTATTCAGCCTTGTTTTCTTTACTTAAGTAGAAAGATAATAGTAACCCTATGGCACTCAATAATGTTGTCACAAAGAAAGACGCACGGATTCCATTTAACAAGGCGTTAGCTGCATCCATTGGCTGTTGTAATGTTGACACGGTACTCATGATTGTTACCAGCAATGCTGTTACCAATGCTCCCCCAACCATACGCAGCGTGCTATTAACTGCTGTCGCATGTGCCATCAAATGGGTAGGTAAAGCGTTCATGCCTGCAGTTGTAAGTGGCATCATGATCATTGATATACCAAAAGAAATGATTGTAAATGTCCCTGCAATGAGCCAGAGTTTTGTATGCATTGATACCCACATTAAAAAACTTGAGCCAAGTAAAATGCTTGTAAAGCCTACAAGTGCCAAGCCTTTTCCTCCAACCTTATCAAAAATTTTACCGGTCACTGGAGACATAAAGCCCATTACAAGGGCACCTATCAATAACACCAGCCCTGTTTCCAATGCCGAAAGTTGACGTACATTTTGAATATAAAAGGTTAATAATATTTGAATGCCGATCATGAGCGCATAAACCAAACCCGATAAAAAAGTTGTAATGGAAAAGATCTTTGATTGAAATACACGAAATTCAAGCATCGGTTTGGGTAATTGAAGCTGACGTCTAATAAATAGAAGAAGCATAATCCCACCAATTACTAGCGGTACAAATACTTGCATCGATTTGAATCCAACCGCTCCAGCTATACTGAATCCATATAATAGGCCACCCCAACCTAACGAAGAATAGACAATTGATAGACTATCTAACTGCCGCTCTTTTTTAGTCGTTACATTTTTCATAAAAATTGTGGCCACTGTCAATACAATGACCGAAACAGGTAATACCGTAAAAAATAAATGTCTCCATGTAAGCTGCTCTAAAATCCATCCTGATAAAGTTGGGCCTATTGCCGGTGCAAAACCTGTAACAAGACCTGCCAATCCCATAATAGAACCTCTTTTTTCTTTCGGATACAACGTTAATAATACCGTTTGCATTAAAGGCATAATAACACCTGCACCAGCCGCTTGAATGATTCGTGCTAAAAGTAAAACTGTAAAAGATGGTGCAAATGCGCCTAAAAAAGTTCCGACACTAAATAAAGTGAGGGCAACTATTAACAGTAAACGATTCGAGAAACGACCGATTAGAAAAGCTGTAATCGGGATAAGAATGCCATTTGTTAATAAATACACAGTTGTGAGCCATTGTGCTAAATTGGCATCTATCTTGAAATCTTCCATTATTGGTGGCATAGCAATAAGTAATAATGTCTGATTGAGAATAGACACAAATGCAGCAGCTAGTAAAATAGCTACTATTAAATTTCTTTTTCTATTCATATAAACCCCCTCTTCTATGTATGTTAGTACTAACTAACATTTTGTTTTAAAAAAATATAGTAAAGTTGTGTGAGTGAAAGTTATACAATAACTCCACTCACAAAATTAGTTATTAAATTATGAACAAAAGTATCCCTTTGATCTTTTAAGAAATGATAATCCCATAATGCATTTGATACAAAAAATCCAAAAAGGCTTGTTAAAAAAACAATAGCCTGTCCTTTTGTATCTATTTCCTTCATCCTTCCTTGTTCGATTTGAGATTGGAAATAAGCAGCTAATAATTGGAGCAATTGCTTCGTTTGGTTATCCGAAATGGTATCCATTAATCCAGGTAGCAAACTTCTATCTTGGGTTGTAATAAGAAAAATAGGTTTATTTTTCTCCATAAAAGCTAGATATGTATTGGCAATCTGCTGTAAGTCATTAGCAAGGTCCCCTGATAACTCTTGCGCAAATAAATGCTCAAAGTATGGGATATAAGAATGATGATGTAGCACTGCTTGTAGGATACCCAATTTTGTTTCATAATGACGGAAAACAGTCATTTCGCTAACACCAGCAGTTGAGGCAATATCTTTCACCGACACATTCGAGTAGCCCCTTTCCGTCATTAAGGTTGTGGCAGCAGCAAGAATTTTATCTTTTGTATCTTTTTTCATTCTAACTCCCCCAAATGTTAGTTGTAACTAACAAAAATATAGTCGATTGAGCACAACTTGTCAAAAAAAGTGTTACCCTAGAAAAAAATCTAGTGATAACACGTAATACACTTACATATGTCCCGCTCGAATTTTCTTGACGATACTGAAAGTCGTGTATGTCGCAGCTGGTGCTAGTACAACAATAAAAATAATCCAAACGGTTAGGTTGTTCGTCGCTTTTAATGTTTCATAATTGGTCATGACAAAAATAATTAAACCGAATAGTAATAAATAGCTCAGCACATTTGGAAAAATAACGATTAATCGTAATAGTGCTGGTGGCATCTTTTGTTGATTCATTTCACCACACCCCTTTTTCAATTATACGTGAAACAAGCTATTTATCCTACTATATTTTTCCTATATAGGTATCTGCTGATAGTTGGAGGTTTTCTAGTGTCGTATGTAACTGATCGATAAAGTCAGTCATGCTGTTCTTTAGCTTTTTGGGCTAAGAATCTTTATCTTCTTCACAAAAAAACATCTATTAGCAGCAATAGATGTTTTTTAGACATTAAATTAATTGATTGTTTTGCCATGTAAAGACGGCTTGGTCAGCAGTCAGGAGCGTTTGAGGGAAAATTTCCTGTGCTTCTGCCAAAAATTGAGGTAAATCATGTGGAAGAAAACGAGCACTTAAATGATTTAATAGTAAATACTGCGCACCCGCTTGCTGTGCGACTTTTGCCGCCTCCACATTTGTAGCGTGGCCATAGCTGGCAGCTAAATCCGTTGTTGTGCCGTCAAATGTGGCTTCATGCACCAGGATATCAGCACCCATCGACAACTGTATGGCCTCTTCACAATATTTCGTATCACCTAAAATCGTCAGGGTGAAGCCTTTTTTTGCAGGTGCCACAACGTCCTTCGCTTGAATCACTTTGCCGTTTTCAAGCACAATATCTTGGCCATTTTTCAATTGTCCAAGCAACGGTCCTTTAGGCACACCGAGTGCTTGTGCTTTGTCGATTAATAACTCGCCCGGTAAATCCTTTTGTTCAATACGGTAGCCGTAGCATGGAACAACATGACGAAGTTCTCTTGCACGAATTGTAAAGTGTGCATCCTCATAAATAAGCCCTTCCTGCACTTCTACAAAGCGAAGTGGATACGTTAAATGAGTTTTGGATAAGGCCAATGTTTGTTCAATCCATTGCTGTAACCCTGCTGGTCCGAAAATCGTAAGGGGTTCATCTCCTCCTTGAAAGGATCGAGAGCTTAAAAAACCAGGTAATCCTAAAATATGATCCCCATGTAAATGTGTAATGAAAATTTTTGTTACTTTCCGAGGCTTTAATGACGTGTGTAAGATTTGATGCTGTGTTGCCTCCCCACAGTCAAATAACCACATTTCGCTCACTTCATCTAACAGTTTTACCATCAATGCACTCGTATTTCGTTCTTTTGAAGGCATGCCTGCGCCTGTCCCTAAAAAATGTAGCTGCACATATGCCACCTCACTTCTTTTTTTATCATTTTATTGTACCTTATCATTCCCCATAAGAAAAACCTTTGGTGAATGGCCTTCTCCAAAGGTTTCTCGTTTATTTTGGTTGCCATGAAACAAGTGCTGCATGAAAATCATGACGATAATAATATCGCCCATCCTTTTCTTCAATAAAAGGGAGGAGAGATTCCTCCACATGTGCTCGCTGGAAGTTCGTCGTTAGTATTTTTTTACTTTGCGTTGTTATAAGCTGTTCATAGCTTTCATATTCATAGACACGTTCCAGCGGGATAATTTGACAATCCGCATAGATATCCATTTCATACAGTAAATTCAAAAATTCTATATAATCTCTGCGCGGGAATTTGATCTCATAGCCATACTTTTCATATAATCGCTCGTAGTGTGGCTGTATAGGCCCTGTTGTCATCCCAATGATGGCACGCTTTTTTGCTAGTCGATTCATATGGTGTAAGGCAGATTTAATCTCATACATGCGGTAAAAGCAATTCACACCCAAGACGATATCATGCTGTTCCATTTCATCATTCTCTAGACTTTCCCATTTAGCATGAACATATGAAACGTGCTCCTGATGAGCCATGCATTGTTGTAAGTATTGTAAAATGCTTTCTGAGCTATCCACACATGTTAGCTTGTTTACTATCTCGGCTAATGGCAATGTATAATTACCCCAGCCTGGGCCAATTTCTAACACAGAATGCTGTGGTTCAATGCTTTTCTGAAGCTCCTGAAAAATACGTGCAGCATAAGGATCTGTTTGCCCCTTTTTTTTACGTGCAACAGACTGCGCCCAAAATTGCTCCTCTAGCTGATCATTCACCATACGCTCAGGCATATTACCATGCCAGTCCTTCATGCCTTCTTGCCATAAAGCCTCATAATTAATGGCTAACGGTCCTTTTCTCGTCATACAGATACCTCTAATGCTAAAATTTCATAAATCTTTTTCATATCAAGATTGGCTCGAACATGCTCGGCTAACATATTATAGGCATCTTCTCTTCGTTCGGCGTCACTTTTTACATCACTTGGTAAAGCTGCTAACCCTTTTTTTGCTCGTATTTCATTAACTAGCTGACGAGTGAATGTACGATTATGAAACAGGCCGTGGAAATACGTTCCTATCACTTGTTCATCACGACTAACCGCACCATCTTCTCTGCCATCCTCTAGCTGTAAGAACGGCGATACTTCATCACGTAAAATTTTCGTGCGTCCTAGATGAATTTCATAGCCTGTCAATGTGTCCTGTCCTCTTGTTCCTGTCATTTGTACCGTTTTTTTATTGCCTACAAAAATCGTTTCCATTGGCAATAAACCAAGACCATGAGCAGATTCACCATTTCCCTCTACCGCCTCAGGGTCTAGCAATGTTTCACCAAGCATTTGAAATCCACCGCAAATGCCGATTATTTTTGTTCCGCGCTCACGTAAATGATGGATGGCTTGATCGAAGCCTTGCTCTTTTAACCAAGCTAAATCATCCATAGTACTTTTTGTACCAGGCAGTATAAGCAAATCTGGTGTGCCAAGCTCGTTAACATGTCCAATTAAGCGTACACCTACTTCTGGCTCATCAAAAAATGGATCAATATCGGTGAAATTTGAAATACGTGGCAAACGAATCATCGCAACATCTACGGCAAACTCGCCACGTTTTGGCTTTTTAAAGCGCAGTGATGATAAAGCAAGGGAATCCTCTGCTTCAATATTGACATCTACATAAGGGATAACACCAAGAACCGGGATGCCTGTTTCACGCTCCACCCATGCTAAACCATCATCTAATAATTCACGCATGCCTCTAAATTTATTGATAACTAGTCCCTTGACACGTGCACGTTCATCATCATCTAACAATGCTAATGTACCAACAATCGAGGCAAAGACCCCACCACGATCAATATCAGCAACAAGCACTACTGCTGCATCTGCTAAATGCGCCATACGCATATTGGCAATATCGCGATCCTTTAAGTTAATCTCTGCTGGGCTACCTGCCCCCTCTAGCACAATAACATCATATGTATTTTGGAGTGTGCGTACTGATTTTTCAACGATCGGCATCGCTTCCTGAACAAAATTATTGCGGTAGCTTTTGGCATCCATATTTAAAAAATGCTTGCCATGGACAATGACCTCTGACATCATATCTTGCTTCGGTTTCAGCAGGATGGGATTCATATCAGTCGTCGCCACAACACGTGCTGCCTCGGCCTGTACCCCTTGTGCACGGCCGATTTCTCCACCATCAGCTGTTACAAATGAATTTAGGGCCATATTTTGTGATTTAAACGGCACTACATGAAATCCATCATCCGAAAATATACGACACAATGCCGTACATATCATACTTTTTCCAACATCGGAAGCGGTTCCTTGAATCATGATCGATTTTGCTGGCATAGTCACTTTCCTCCGTAATTATTGGTGTAACGCGGTTTATGCTCTGGCCCCGCGGGTATTCACCTTGCTTCGTGGGTATTCACCTTCACTTCGCGGGTATTCACCTTCGTTCCGCGGGTATTCACCTTCACTTCGCGGGTATTCACCTTGCTTCGCGGGTATTCACCTTCACTCCGCGGGTATTCACCTTCACTCCGCGGGTATTCACCTTCGTTCCGCGGGTATTCTCCTTCACTTCGCGGGTATTCACCTTCACTTCGCGGGTATTCACCTTCACTTCGCGGGTATTCACCTTGCTTCGCGGGTATTCACCCTCACTCCGCGGGTATTCTCCTTCACTCCGCGGGTATTCACCTTGCTTCGCGGGTATTCACCTTCACTCTGCGGGTATTCACCTTCACTCCGCGAGTATTCACCTTGCTTCGCGGGTATTCACCCTCACTCCGCGGGTATTTACCTTACTCCGCGGGTATTCACCTTCACTTCGCGGGTATTCACCTTCGTTCCGCGGGTATTCACCCTCACTCCGCGGGTATTTACCTTGCTTCGCGGGTATTCACCTTCGCTCCCAGGTATTACCCTTCATCCAACGGATTGTTAAAATTCTAGTCCTTTTACTGCTGGAATACCTTCATCATAATAGTGCTTTGTTGCATCGATGGTCGATACTAAATCAGCCATTGCTAGTAACGCAGGATGTGCGCTTCTTCCTGTGATGACAAGGTGCATGGTAGATGGGCGTTGCTGGATAGCCTCGATGACTTCTGCTAATGGTAGGACATCATCGATTGGAAACTTGCTAATCGCGAGTGCATTGTTTAATTCATCTAGTACCAATAAATCGATGCTCTCATCTTGCAGAGCTGCCTTCGTTTTTATCCATGCCTTTGCTAAGGCAGTACGATGCTCCTCAGGTGTTTTTGTCCACGTAAAGCCAATACCCATCTGCTCCATCTCTACGCCAAGTTTACGAAGGGCAATTTGCTCTCCGTAAGTACGTTCGGGGGATTTGATGAACTGTAAATAGCGCACAGTTAAGCCTCGGCCAACCGCGCGTAATGTTACACCAAGTGATGCTGTCGTTTTACCTTTTCCTTCGCCTGTATATACTAAAAACAAGCCTTTTCTTGCCATGCTGTTAGCCTCCTTAGAGCCAAGTTGTCTTTTCTTCAAATGGCGTGCGCTTCTTGTCGTTCAGTTCTTGCTCTTGTGGGTACCCAATAAATATTGTTCCGACTACTTTTTGACTAGCACTTGCTCCAATAAATGCGTGCATACGTGGATCATGAACAAGTCCGACACCACGTGTACGCCAGACAAAACCAAGTCCAAGCTCTTCAGCTGTCAGCCACATGGACATAATGGCACTACATACGGCAAAGACATTGTCTTGCGTTGCATCGGCATCACCTTCTACCACATCTGCTGTTACGACAATCGCTACAGGCGTTGTTTGGACAACCTTTAAAGAGCTTTCTACTAAATTCGGCTTTGTTGGGAAACGCTCTTGTAAATAAGCACTCGCCATTGCCTCATAGCGCTTCATGGCTTCATCTTGGATGACATAAAAATGCCAAGGCTCACGCATACGGTCATTTGGCGCATAAGTTGCTGCCTGTAAAATTTGTTCAATTTTTTCCTTTTCTACTGGCTGCGTTGTGTAATTTCGAATTGCTCGTCGCTTTTTTAATGCTTCGATGACTGTCATATTACTTCCTCCTATTGCGCTTCAACTAAATGATTATGAAAAGGCAAGTCCCTGCTCTTCAAACCATTGAATTTTTTCTCGTACATTGACTACATCGCCAACTACAATCATAGAAGGATTATGATACCCTTCACGTTCAATAATGCCTGCAATCTCATCAAGTTGCCCTGTAATCGTTCGTTGTTGAGCAGTTGTGCCCCATTCAATGACTGCAACAGGCGTTGTTGCCTTACGTCCATTCTCGATTAATTTTCGAGCAATATAGGCAATATTGCCAACGCTCATATAAAAAGCAACGGTATCAATGCCAATTGCTAGTGCAGGCCAATTTAAGAAATCTTGCCCTTTTTCTTCACGACCATGGCCAGTCACAAGAGCAAAGCTTGTCGCAAAATCTCTATGTGTCACAGGAATCCCTGCATAAGCAGGAGCCGCAATTCCTGCTGTAATACCCGGAACGATTTCATACGAAATACCATGATTTTTTAGTATTTCTGCTTCTTCGGCACCTCGACCAAAGACAAAGGGATCGCCCCCTTTAAGGCGTGTGACAACCTTTCCTTGTTGTGCTTTTTCAACAAGTAATGCATTAATTTCATCTTGGATGAGATGATGCTTCCCTGGAAGTTTGCCGCAATAAACGAGCTCGGCATCCTTTTTTGCAAAATCAAGCAATGTAGGATTCACAAGACGGTCATAAGCGATGACATCTGCCTTTTGAATACATTCCAGGCCATACACAGTAATGAGCTTCGGATCTCCAGGGCCTGCTCCAACGATATATACGATTCCATCCTTCATTGCTTTTCTCCCATCAATAATTGTTGTAAATATGATTCACGTTGATCGATTTCACCATGACGTGTCCATTCCAAAATGTTTGGCTCTAGCAATGCTTGCAATGCCGCACGTCTTTGTGGGCCCTTGTCATACTTTGCAGCAATCATTAACCTGGCTTGTTGTAAGAAGCATACATAGTCTTCATAGATTTCATCAAATTGATCTTCTAAATCTGCTTTAATTTTGCGGGCTAAAGCTGGGCTTGCTCCCGATGTTGAGACAGTTAATACCAATGGACCTCGGCGAACAATCGCTGGCGTAATGAAATCACTTTCACTTTGCTGATCTGTTCGATTAATTAATTGCCAATGCTGTGCAGCCTCTTGTACAGCTTCGTTAACAGCCGTCTCATTCGTTGCTGCAATAATGAGAATCGCATCATCCAAATCACGTGGTTCAAATTCCTTTTGCTTCCAAGTAATTTGCCCTGATTCAGCAAGTGGCTGTAATGTGTCATGGAGTGTAGGACTGACAATGACGATATGGGCCTTTGCTGGTAACAAGGATGCTACCTTCTGTGTTGCAACATGACCGCCACCTACAATCACAACTGTTTTATATTCTAAATTGATATGAATTGGAAAATAATTAGTCATCATTTTTCACCTTCTTACAAGCTGTTAACCAATTATCAACTAGCTTTGGGTTTGATACAAAATGGAAATGTGTGTAACCAGCCACCAAATTTCCCCTTTGATAGCCTTCTTGCTTTTTACCAAAACGTCCAATCGTTTCGTAGGCAGGGGTGTGAAGAGAGCCACTATATTTAGAATAATGGAATTCATGTCCTTTCGCTTGTTCCTCTGCACCGATTAAGAAATTATCCGCAGTACCAAAAATTTCACGATAGCCTAGTGCTGCTAATTTTGTTTGCATCGCTACTTCTCCTGGAATGACACCTACCATATCATAACGTTCACCATGGCTATTGGTAATCGCCTCTGTTAAATACATAAAGCCTCCACATTCTGCTAATGTTGGCAGACCTTTAGTGATAGCTTCACGTATCGAATTTTTCACAGCGATATTTTTAGCAAGTGTCTCCGCAAATTCTTCAGGGAAGCCTCCACCAATATATAAGCCATCAGCTTGTGCTGGTACAGGTTCATTGGCAAGTGGTGAGAAGAATTGCAATGTCGCACCCTTCGCACGTAACAAAGCCAAATTTTCTTCATAATAAAAATTAAAGGCTGCATCTCTTGCCACAGCGAGACAAATATTTTGTGAAGGCTCTTCTCTAAATAGCTGACCGCATTCTTGAAGCATGGGAGCCCTTGTTAAATCAAGTAATTGATCTAAGTCAATGGTCTCAGCCATAAGGTCACCTAGTTTCTCAAAAAAGGAATCGAGCTCCCCTCTTTCAATGGCTGGCACTAAACCTAAATGACGACTTGGAATATCAATCCCTTCCTCCCGCTTTAGATAGCCAATGACAGGGATACCACATTCTTGTTCAATAGCGGCCTTGGCGATTTCGTAATGACCCACACTGCCAACTTGGTTAGCAATAACGCCTACAATTCGTGGTTTATCTGAGAGCAATTGGAAGCCCTTTACAACAGCCGCCACACTACGTGCCATACTTGCACAATTGACTATTAAAATAACCGGACTCTCTGTCACTACACTAATATCTGCTGCAGAACCCGCATCTGATAATGGACTTTTGCCGTCGTAAAAGCCCATCACTCCTTCAATAATGGATACATCGGCATCTTTACTGGCACGTGCCACAATATCACGGACTGCTTCATGCGAGAACATCCAGCTATCAATATTACGTGAAACCCTGCCTGTTACAGCCGTATGATAGGTAGGATCGATATAATCAGGACCACATTTGAAGCCCTGCACAATGTTCCCTTTATTTTGTAGAGCTTTCATCAGACCAATAGTAAAGGTCGTTTTGCCTACGCCACTGCCCGTACCAGCCAGTACAAAACGATTTGTTTGCATGGACTTCCTCCTTAAAATAGGTATCTAGCAACTGAAATCGTAGCATTACCTGATTTTTTCTTTTCTAGAATGAGTGATTGGACCTGTGCATAGCGCATCGCCGCTGGTTCACTAACACCATATGCTCCTGTATATTTAAAAACCGTTTCTGAAGGTGATGGAAAGTCGATTTCATTTAATTCGGCCGGTGAATAGGTGATGAACTCCCAATCATATTTCTTTGTAATATCTATGAAACATGGCTCATCTTTCTTTAGATCAATTGTACATAACGCTCTTACACTTTTTTTCGAAAGTTTAAGCTCTGCCAACGTTTCATCAATTACTTGTTCAATTTCCTCTAAAGATGTACCACGATTACAGCCCATTCCTAGCACAATGGATTTTGGTCGATAAATAACACCATTTTCTAGAAGAATCTCTTCCTCTTGCTCGATAATTCGGTCTGTTATTAATAAGGTAGCATGAGGTTTGGCATCAATGGCTGCCTGTGTAGATGGATATATTTTAATTTGCTCTGGCATTGGTGTGTCACGCATCCACCAATCACGTTCACCTGTTTCCTGCACGATCGCCACATGCTCCTCGTTGACGACAGAAGCACTAACAGGTGTCAATTTGTCGGCACTATCCCATACCCACCCAAAACGTGCGCCAAATAAATCAACAGGAATGGTCTTTTGCACATCAGAAGCAGTTGTAATGATCGGATTAGCACCAAGTGCAGCTGCCACTTCATGTGTTAGCTCATTGGCCCCACCCAGATGCCCCGATAAGACACTAATAACGTTTTCGCCTCGATCATCTATGACGACAACACCAGGATCTGTCTTTTTATCTTTTAAAATCGGCGCAATCATTCGGACGACTGCACCAAGTGAAATGATTAATATCAACCCTTTGTATTGCTTAAATAGCGTTGGCAATAATAAGCGTACTGTGCCCGTAAATAGTTGAATATGCCTTTCTGCTTCATCACCTTGTTCAAATTTGCTCATGTAATATAAATCACTGGCTGCAAATGTTTGCTGTAGGCGACGTCCAATTTGAACACCGTGCTTAGTAATCGCCACAACAGCATAGGGATTGCGTTGATCAACTTCTGGTAACACGCCCTCTTGTAACTCAATCACTTGTCTTCACACCTTTTCTAAAGCCATGTGTAAAGGTTGCATCATACAACTTTGAGCGATATTGGTCCTTATCATGAATAGTCGGATCTAACGCCCAACCTGCTAGAATCATGGCATGCTTACGAATACCGTTAACACGCATCGCTTCATCTAATTCTACTAATGTCGTACGGACTATTTTTTGATCTGGCCATGAGGCACGTTGAATTACCGCTACTGGCGTATCGTCAGCCCAGCCAGCACTTTGTAGTTCCTTGACAATTTTCTTTGTAAGCGTTGCACTTAAAAATAAAGCAATTGTACAATGATGACTCGCTAAATCACGAAGCTTTTCAAATTCTGGCACAGGTGTACGCCCTTCAGCACGTGTTAAAATAAGTGTTTGTGTTAAATCAGGAATGGTTAGCTCAGCACCAATAGCCGCTGCCGATGCAAATACAGAGCTGACTCCAGGAATGACCTCATAGCCAATGCCTTCTTTTTTTAAAAGTGCCACTTGCTCCATAATCGCACCATACATCGCTGGGTCACCTGTATGCATACGTGCCACTACTTTCCCAGCATTAACGCGATCAACCATCACAGCCACCATTTCCTCTAAATGCATACCCGCCGTCCGAATGACCTCTGCATCAGGTCTCGCTTTCGCAATGAGGTCTTCACTCACTAATGAATCTGTATACATCACAACGTCCGCTGTTTGTAACATATGTAAACCTTTAACAGTAATTAAATCTGGATCACCTGGACCAGCGCCGACTATATAGATTTTATTCATTATTTACGCACCACCATTAATGTTAAATATTCTAAATCGACACCATCTAGCTCCCGTACATCCCAAATGACTTCTTCATCTGATGTTACTTTTGTCACCACAGAAGCTTTATCAAGTAAATCTAGATCACGTAGCACCTCAAGCATTAAATCAATTACTTTTGCCACTTTTATAAAGACAACTGCATCATGGCTTTCAATGGCTTCACGCATTGCCTCATAATCATCATACGCAGGGATAATTGCAACACGGTCATCACCATCCGCTAGCGCAATTCCTAGACGAGATGCGGAACCATTGAATGAGGATATCCCTGGAACTGTACGGATTTCTACATCCGGATGCATCTCCTGCATTAATTTCATCATATGGATGAACGTACTATATAATAATGGATCACCTTCTGTGACAAAGGCTACATCCTTGCCCTCTTGTAATTTTTCGTAAACTAGTTCTACAGACTTTGTCCATTCACGTTCTAGAACAGCCTCATCTTTAGTCATTGGAAAGACAAGCCCCAGCATATCTTTTTCGTCAGGGTTTATATACACATCTACAATACGATGGGCATAGCTTTTACTACCTCTTAGCTTTTTTGGATAGGCAATAACAGGAGATTCCTGGATCACACGAAATGCCTTCACTGTAATTAATTCTGGATCGCCAGGACCGACGCCCAAGCCATATAAAACACCTAGATTACTCATGATTTTCTTCCTTTCGATAAGCCGAAATAATATATATTGGATTTAATGGTACAAAGCGTGTCATATCTAAAATAGGTTTGCTGCGTGCAAGCTGAGCCTGTAAAATGTCAACCGCAAAACCACAAGCCTTAAATGCCTCAACGGCTTTATATAAATTTTCAATTGTCGCTGCATTTAACACAATGCGCCCATTTGGCTTTAAACGCTGACAGCATAATTGCAGTAACTCAACCATTTCCCCACCAGTGCCACCAATGAAAATGGCATCAGGGTCAGGAAAGTTGTCTAGTCCTTGTGGTGCTTTACTATGAATAGCCGTTATATCGACTCGAAACTTTTGCTGATTTTGAAGACAGTTTTCTAAATCAGGTGCATTTTTTTCTACTGCAAATACTTGTCCCTCTGGAGCCAGTTTACCTGCCTCAATAGCCATAGAACCCGTACACGTGCCGATATCCCAAATAACACTATCCTTTTGAAGCTGCATCGCTTGTAAACTTAAAACACGAATTTCTTTTTTCGTAATAAGCCCCTTATCTGGCTTTCGTTGTGAAAACTCCTCATCATCTATCCCGAGTGTATAGCATTTTGGTTCCATTGTTTGCTTTAAAATCACGACGTTCAACGGAGAAAAATGACCGACTTCCATTTCATCAAGCGAGTACCAGCCGTATTTTTCATGAACACCCTGTAAGTTTTCTGCTACAAACGCACGGTATTCCGTCATACCAAAATGCTTTAAATAACGAGCAAGGGCATTTGGACTATTTTCTGCATCTGTTAAAAGCGCTACTTTCTTTTTCCCATCAATCTTTTGTGCCAAGCCTTTCATTGGTCGACCATGAATACTCGTTACATAAGCATCCTGCCAGCTTTCTCCCATCTTCGCAAAAGCAAGCTGGAGGGAGCTCATATAAGGGTAAATCTCTATGTCAAGCTTTTTCGCAAGATAGCTCCCAATACCATAAAATAATGGATCGCCAGAGGCCAGGATGACTGTATTTCTAGTTTCTTCTGACAATCTCTCAACAAGTGTTGAAAGTCCTCCTTTGATGGTGATTTTTTCACCTGCAAAGTCTGGGAAAAATTCAAGGACACGTTCACCCCCAACCAGTACCTCACAGTTTTCAATCAACTGCAGATATTGAGGGTATAAGCTTGCTAATCCGTTATCCCCGATCCCAATCAATTTCATCGATCGATGCAATGTCATCAGCCCTTCCTAATAATTGTCCCTGCATCGAATAGATCGATGTAGAAAGCGTTAAACCACCCTTTATATGACGGATGGATGAGTAGCAGCAAGCCTCACATAAATGATGGAAAAATGCATCATAGCCCTTGTCCATCATTATTTCTCCTACTTGTGACGCTGTGTTGGCTTCACGTACTTGTGCTATTGTTTCTTCATTTGCTCCTATATCTACTGCCAGTTGCGCTAAAAAATTAAAGTCAATGGGTGCACTTTTGGAATGCACCATCATCACGCCTTGTGCCACCTTCGAGAATTTTCCCATCATGCCAACAAGAGAAACTTGTTTGATGCCGAGTCGCTTACAATGTTTTAATGTAAAGCCGACAAAATCACCCATTTCAATAAAGGCCTCTTCTGGTAAATGAGGATATTGTTTCATCGCAAATTTTTCACTGCGACCACCTGTTGTTACCACGACATGCTCACAGCCTGCCTCTTTGGCAACGCTAATGGCTTGAACAATACTTGCCATATAGGCTGAACTTGAAAAAGGCACGACGGTTCCCCTTGTGCCTAAGATCGAGATGCCCCCAAGTATACCGAGTCGTCCATTTAACGTCTTTTTAGCAATCTCCTCTCCCTTCGGTACAGAAATCACCACATTCACGCCTCTTGTAATGTGAAATTCGTCCAGAACACCTTGGACAGTACTAACAATCATTTTACGTGGTACAGGGTTAATGGCTGCCTCGCCGACAGCTACTGGCAAGCCTGGCTTTGTTACACGCCCGACACCAATTCCTCCATCTAAATGGATGCCTGGTGTATCTGCCCAGCTTACTGTGCCAACGATGAGTGCCTGATGTGTGGCATCAGGGTCATCGCCAGCATCTTTAATCGTTTCACAGCTCACTGCATTTTCCTCAAAGGTGCATTTTTCAATGGTAAAGGTTGCATCCCGACCAATAGGTAAATGAATGGTACTTGTCTCTTGTTCTTCCTTCGTAATAAGGGCCAGTAATGCTGCCTTTGATACTGCCGTCGCACAGGCTCCCGTCGTATAACCGTGACGCATGTCCTTGGGATCCTTTTTGGGCTTCCGCTCCATTATTTTTTCGCCTGCTCATCCGCTAAGAGTGAGATGGCGTTTAATGCGGCAACCGTCACTGTACTACCGCCTTTACGGCCAACATTTGTAATGTACGGAATACCTTCCAGTTTGAGCAACTCTTCTTTCGACTCAGCAGCTGACACGAAACCAACTGGCATCCCGATAATTAAATCTGGTTTTGCTAAGCCTTCCTTAATTAAACGAATCAATTCCAGTAATGCTGTTGGTGCATTACCGATTGCATAAATACCACCTTCATGCAACTTAGAAGCCTTTTGCATAGAAATGATGGCACGTGTTGTATTTTGTTTTTTCGCTTCTACTGCTACATCCTCATCTGCAATATAGCAATGCAGATCACCACCGTGCTTTTGGAAACGTTTTTTACCAGATCCACTTTCAATCATTTGGACATCGGCAATGACATGACGACCAGCAAGGATCGACTTAATACCCGCTTCAATGGCGCCGGGAGTAATAATGACACTACGACCTAGTTCGAAATCAGCCGATGCATGGATAATACGACGTACAATCTTCCATTCATCTTCGGAGAAGTCATGCTCACCCATCTCCTCTGCAATAATCGAGAAACTATAGTCGTAAATTTTATCTGGGTCTACTGTTAACGGTTTGAAATCTGTTTTAAAATCCATGGATAATGCCTCCTAAATTGTATGTTGAACAGCCTGTAAGACTTCTTCAAATGTTGAATATTGTTGCCCATATTGAATATTGGGTCTTGCTATCAAAATTGTTTCAATATTACAGGCAAGAGCTGCCTCTAGCTTTTCATCAACCGAACCGACTTTACCGCTTTCTTTGGTAATCATCAAAGTGACCCCATATTGACGAAAAAGGGCTTCATTTAATTCCTTTGAAAATGGACCTTGAATGGCTACAATATCACGTTGTACAACACCAAGTGCCTCACATTTTTCCATATTGTCCAATCTAGGTAGCATGCGAGCGATCACTCTTGTATTTTCTAAGCCTTGTAAAACCTTTGTAAATGTCGCAAGTGTTTTACTGCCTGTTGTCAACATGATGACACCGCGTTTTTCTGCTGCTAGCTTGGCTGCCTCCTCATAATCCTTCACCACAGTAATAAGTGGATGCGTATAATGCTCATGCGCACGTTCATAACGGATATAAGGTACTTGCGCCTGTTTAGCTGCAGCCATTGCATTTTTCGAGGCTTCCTCTGCAAAGGGGTGGGAAGCATCTACTACCAATTGATAGCCCTGGTCCAAAATAATGGACGCCATTTCTTCCGCTGTCAATCGACCTATTAAATGTGGCAAGCCAACATCAGCAAGACTTGAAGCTGCCGATTCTGTTACAACTGTGGCGGTTACAGCATGGCCTGCACTTTGAAAGGCAAGAGCTAGATCCCTTGCATCACTCGTCCCTGCTAACATGAAAATCATTTTACCGGCTCCTCTTCATGATGATGCTCGTGATGTTCGTGATCATGATGGTGGTGGTGGTCGTGACCATGATCGTGATCGTGATGATGGTGATGATGGGCATGTCCATGAACCGCCGCATAGGCGCGATAATTTTCTAAATCTTGCATCCCTGTTGATGTACCGTTAACTGCTTGCTCAATACGCTCTAATAAAACATTTTGTAATCGTTCGTGGTAGCCAAAATAGTTAGCAATTTGAATATCACACGCTGGATATTGCTCATTAAATTTCTTACACATATCATTCATACGTTCCATTAAAATCCCTGTGAATAAAAAATAAGGAAGCATAACAATTTTTTTAGCACCTAGCTTGACACAGCGCTCGATCCCTTCTTCGACACGAGGATCCGTTACACCCATAAAAGCGCTTTCCACGTATTTAACAGGTAGCTCCTCCCATAAAAGACGAGTAATTTTATAAAAATCACCATTTGCAGATGGATCACTGCCACCTCGTGCAATTAATAAAATCGCTGTATCTTGCTCTTCCTGTTCCGCATTAAAACCAATTTCAGCGAGACGATCTTGTAATATCGCAAAGATTTCTTCATGAATTCCAATTGTTTGACCGTACGTGAAAGTAATATTCGGGTAATGCTCACGCGCATGCTCGATCTCTGCTGGAATATGTAGCTTCGAATGACCAGCATGCAGTAATATGATCGGTATTACATGAACCTCTGTCGCGCCCTTCTTCACGCAGTTTGTAATACCCTCTTCAATATTTGGTGAAGCAAATTCAAGGAAACAAGTTTCCACTAAAAACTGTTCATCAATACGAGGCTTCATTTGCTCGATAAATGTACGTACCTCATCATTCCCTGCTGCTAAACGGCTCCCATGGCCGACAAATAAAATTGCTTTCATCTCTTTTCTCCTTACCTAGTCGCCGCACGGAGCTGGCTCTACTTTTATTTTGGAAGACATATCTTGATACGTATAATGCAGTATCTTTTTCACACGTTTAAAGTATTTAAACAAGCGTTCATTTGGATGAGCATTTGCTTTATATTCTTCAATAATGTCTGTAATAAGTGGGAGTAGCTGTTCAGGCTCCAACCCTTCTACAACTGGCTGCGCTGCATGAGCCGTACGACCGACTGGCTTTGCTCCAATAAAAACATCAAATTTACTTTTACGATAGACGATGCCAATATCATCAAATACAGCTCGATAACAGGCCATACCACAGCCATTGAAGCCAATATTTAATGTTTTAGGTAAGGACATGCCGCCTAGTTTTTCTTGTATTTCTTCCGCATATGGAATGGAATCAGCCTTTTCACCGTAGCAAAAATCACAAGCCTTCAATGACAGGACATCCCCAATAGGCGCTAATAAAAAGCCTACTTCCTGTAATTTCTCTGTAATGCGTTCAGGCTCTGTCGTCGGAATTTTTAAGTGGATTTGATGGTCTGGCGTATATTCCATCGTACCCTCTTCTCCAACCACCTCTGCTAATGTCATCATTTGCTGTGGTGTGAAAAACTTATTGGCTACCCCTGGACTTACTGCTAGCTCAAAAATAGATTCTATTTTTTGCTGCACAAGCTTCGGCGGCGTGACCTTAATTGCACTTGTTCCTTTCACCATGGCGAGTGCCGCTGTTGCCATTTCAAGCGCTGTTTTTTTCGGCCGAGGCGTAGCCGCTACACTGGGTTTATTAAATCGGCCAGCATTAGGGTCTGCTGCAAAGTCATCACGTGCAGTCCCTGTCTCTTGGTTCATTGCCCACGGCTCATTTTCTTCACGTAAACGCTGATGTGGTCGTAATGGCTGTTTTTCTTCCCCAAGTGTATATTTACGCTGGTAGCCACGTGGCGTAATCATTTTATTATCATAGAAAAATGTCGATGAATTCCCGATAATCACGGTTGTCAGCATACCAATATCATGTTCGAGCATTTCTGCTAATGTTGTCATCGTCACTTCCTGACGTTCTCTATAGGCACTTTTTACAAGTCCTACTGGTGTGTCTGGCGAGCGATATTCTAAGAGAATTCGTTGTGCTTCTACAATTTGTCTTGTTCTCCTACCACTTTTAGGATTGTATAAAGCAATAACAAAATCAGCCATTGCAGCAGCCTCGACACGCTTTGCAATTAAATTCCATGGTGTTAGGTGATCACTCAGACTAATGGTACAAGCATCATGCATAATCGGAGCCCCTAGTAAACTAGCACATGAATTGATTGCTGAAATACCAGGAACTATTTCTACTTCAATGCCTGTAGCTTCTGTCCAGCCTAATTCGATTAACACTTCGTACACTAATCCCGCCATACCATATACGCCCGCATCCCCACTCGAAATTACGGAGACGATGCTGCCTGCTTCTGCTTGACGAACAGCCTCTTGAGCACGTGATACCTCTTCTGTCATTCCGGTACTGACAATAGACTTTGCACTGACTAAATCTTGAATAAGCTCTACATAGGTTTTATAGCCTATGATCATATCACTTTGTTGTAAAGCTTCTACTGCTCGTGTCGTAATATGCTTAAAATCTCCAGGTCCAAAGCCCACTACGAAAATTTTCCCTTTTTGCGCCATGCTGTTACCCCTCTTTCACCTTTTCGATCCCTTTAATGGCTGTCGTTTGTGCTGTACGCTGTAATGTACCTTCCCGAAGTGTAAAGACATGTTCGTTGTATAATGTTTCATGATGTAAATCTTGTACGAGTATTCTTGCATGCTCTGTTGATGGCACTCGATACCAATTTCCTTGTGGATAGGCGATGACTACACAAGCATCCTTGCATCGTCCATTACAGCGCGTTCTTGTCGTATGTATTTCCTGATCGAGTGCTTGTCGCTGTATTTCATCTCGAATGGCTAAGGTAATTTCCTCAGCATCCTTTCTCATGCAGCTACTGCCATTGCAAATAAAGAGATGTGTTTTCATCCCCTCTAAATTCCATGTTGTCATCTTCTGTCTCCCCTCATTTGCTTTCTGGAAAAAGAAAAAACCCTCACTCTTAACGAAGAGTAAAGGTTTTGTAGAAGCCAAATAAAAACGAATAGAATAAAATACAGGTACTCGCTCTCGCTTCAACTTCTCCCTCCGAAAAGTTTGCATGCACAATCAAATAAGCAGGTTTCCTGACTTAAGCTTCATTTTACTATCGCACCTTCCCAAGTTTTCACCAGTGGTACCTGCGAATTCATCAGCTATTACAGTAGCGGGGGCTGTATTGGATTTTCACCAATTTCCCTATTATCTCGAGCTATTCGAGCACTTATTGACGTTTTATATGAAATTTATTATCTTCTTCAATTGTTTAGAAAACTGTCTCTATCATATCTTATTATTTTAAAATTTCAATATTTCTTTAAAAATTTATGACAAATTTATCAATTTTGCTCGAATCTTATTCTTTAAAAAACTAAGTTCTCCTTACTTCTATCTAAATTTTCTATATGGATATGCAATTAAAAATTTTTATATAAAAAAATCTAGCACAATTATGGAAATTTATGTTACACTTTGTCGTGAAATCTCACAACTTTATGTTTTTTCGGTGTAAAATGCTTGCCATTTTACTTAAAAGGGAAGCCGGTTTGAATCCGGCGCGGTCCCGCCACTGTAATAGGGAGCTTTATAGATAATGTCACTGTCCAATGATGGGAAGACCTATAAAGTGTTGAACTAGAGCCAGGAGACCTGCCGAAAAAAAGGTGATCGTTTCAACCTACGAGGATAGGTGTGCGGCTTAGCAGATGAGAATGATTTGCTTTTTTTAGCTATGCACTTTTCCAGCAGCGGAGAAGTGCTTTTTTATTTTACGCACGCTACATTCTTAAAAAACTAATCGTTAGGAGGAAAGCTTTTGACATTTTCATGGTGGAAACTTAGTTATTTTTTATTGGCCTTGTTAATCGTGCCAAACCGAGCCTTTGCTATGCATATCATGGAAGGCTTTTTACCCATTGAATGGGCCATTTTTTGGTGGGTCATCACGACTCCCTTTATTATTCTAGGATTGCGTTCCATTCGAAAAACAATGGAAGAAAACCCTGAAACAAAAATGCTCTTAGGGCTTTCAGGAGCCTTTGCTTTTGTGCTATCGGCCTTAAAGATCCCCTCTGTTACCGGGAGCTGCTCCCACCCAACTGGCGTTGGACTTGGAACAGTTTTATTTGGACCTTTAGCAATGAGTGTCATTGGGACGATTGTGTTATTATTCCAATCATTACTATTAGCGCATGGTGGTATCACTACTTTAGGAGCCAATGCCTTTTCTATGGCTATTGTCGGTCCGTTTATTGCTTACTTTGTTTTTAAAGGGGCTCAACAAATAGGGTTGTCATTTTCACTTGCCGTTTTCTTTGCCGCTATGCTTGGTGACTTAGGTACATATATTGTGACTTCTGTCCAACTAGCACTAGCCTTCCCTTCAGAGGTTGGAGGTTTTATGGCATCCTTTACAAAGTTCGCAGGAATTTTTGCCTTAACTCAAATTCCGTTAGCCGTTAGTGAAGGAATTTTAACAGTCATTGTGATGAATTTCTTGAAAAAATACAATGTCAGCGAATTAAAAACTTTACGTGTTTTCTCTACAAAGGAGGCACATTAAAATGAAACGTAATGTATTGCTATTAGTGATTGTAGTGCTGTTAGCCATCATCCCACTGTTCATCCAAAAAGGAGCAGAATTTGGTGGTGCTGATGGAGAAGCAGAAGCTGCTATTGGAGAAATCGATGCAGAATATGAACCGTGGTTCGACAGCTTATGGGAGCCGCCAAGTGGTGAAATCGAAAGCTTATTATTCGTCCTACAAGCCGCTATTGGTGCTGGTTTTATTGGCTACTTCATTGGCTATATGCGCGGCAAACATAAAGAAGGTTAACCAACATGTTGCTCATTGATAAATATGCCTACCTCAATAAGCTAGCGTTCGTTCATCCACTTGAAAAAATGATCTTTTCACTTGGACTACTTCTAGTAACGCTTATCATGAAAGATGAACGTCTTTCACTCATTACATTTTTTGTAATGAGTGCTTTTATCATTATAGGTGCGAAAATCCCGCTTAAATACTATATTAAATTACTATTACTACCAGCTTTTTTCTTGCTGACGAGTCTCGTATCCATTTTACTAGCTATTACACCTTCAACCACTGTCTTACCTGCGCATGTTTGGTCTTTCACGTGGATGGCTTGGACAATATTCATCGGGAAAGCAAGTGTCCTAACTGCGCAACACTTGTTCTTTATCGTTCTTGGCAGTATTAGCTGTTTATATTTTTTAATTTTGACCACATCCGTACAAGGAATTTGTTTTGTGCTACGACAATGGCGACTTCCCTCACTCCTAGTCGAGCTAGTAGAATTAACCTATCATTTTATCTTTATTTTTTTAGGGAGCATGCAAAAAATTCATCTAGCCCAGCAGGCCAGGCTTGGCTACCATTCACCTATGCAGTGGCTACGCTCTATATCTATGCTTATTGCGGCACTATTTGTTGAAATGTTTCAGCGTAGTCGAGAGCTCAACAATGCCATGCAGTCACGGGGCGGTGAAAGCGTTTATTGGCAAGAGACGAGCTCTTATAGCAAGAAAAACTGGCTAGGCATGGCCGTTATTTTTCTAGTGCTCATCGTATATGGAGGATACTTCTCATGAAAAACTGTTATTTTGAACTAAATCAGCTGTCCTATGCCTATGCTGATGGAACGAAGGCTCTGACAGACATTACCTTACACATACCTAAAGGAAAAAAAATCGCCATCCTAGGTCATAATGGTGCTGGAAAATCGACTTTATTTCAGCATCTGAACGGCATCTTGAAGCCAACTGCTGGAACGATATTATTTGAAGGAAATAAGCTTCAATACAATCGAAAGGCATTAAAGGCACTTCGCCAGCAAGTCGGCATCGTTTTTCAAGATGCGGATCATCAACTTTTTTCAGGCACTGTCAAGCAAGATATCGCATTTGGACCACTGAACCTTGGTTGGTCTACTGCAAAAGTTGAAGAAAAAATAGCATGGGCTGTTGCACAGACAGAAGTGGGAAATTTACTCGAAAAACCGATTCATTTTTTAAGTGTAGGTCAAAAAAAACGTGTGGCAATGGCAGGTGTGTTAGCGATGGAGCCCTCTGTCCTCCTGTTAGATGAACCAACAGCTGGTCTTGATAATTATTATTCTTCAAAAGTTTTACAAACTTTAGCTAAATTAGCAGACGGTAAAAGAACGATTTTACTAGCTACTCATGATCTCTCTCTTGCTTATGAATGGGCGGATCAAATTATTGTTATGGAGGGTGGATCAATTATTTATAATGGCGATCCTATCACCTTGTTTTATGATGAAGATTTGCTAACACAAGCTCATCTAGAACGACCATGGGTTTTAGAAATGGTCTTAGCATTCCAAAAAAAGAAATTAGTGCAGGAAAGCATCCGTATGCCTCGCTCTAAAAAAGATATAGAAAAATTAATTGACCAAATTGATTGCTAGAGAAAAATTTTCCTCAATTACGAAACTTTACTAATCTTTATTCGTATATGTATAGTCGAGACTAAATTTACAACCCCAAGGAGAGATAACAATTGAAAAGTTGGTTTAACAAATCTGTCGCAGTTGTAGCATCCGCTGCACTAATGGTTCCTACCGCTTCTGCCTTTGCTGAGACACCACAACATACAGCAAAAAATGTGCTGGCAAACAGTTCGAAACAAATAGAAAAGAATGAAGAAAAATGGATGAGCAAGGATACAATTGTTATCAAGCATTCAGGTCTTGATAAAAATGTACATAAAAAAATTGGCTCTAAAGTCATCCGCTCTATTCCTTCTTTAGGTTACGATGTAGTTCAACTGAACAAAGGGGTAACAATCGAAAAGGCCGTTTCATACTACTTAAAGCAAAACGGGATTAAAAGTGTATCCCCTAGCTATGTATATCATTCTTTCACTAAAGACATAGATCCAAAAAAACAAGAGATGTATCATTTAAGTCTACTGCAAATGGATCAAGCACTCCAATTAGCTGGCGATCATGATGTAAAAGTTGCTGTCATTGATTCTGGTGTCGATTTTAAACACCCCGATCTCAAATCTCAAGTACTCCCACCCTATAATGCAGCAGCACCTGCAAATGCTACTTATCCAGGCGACCATGGAACACATGTGGCGGGAATTATCGCCGCAGCAAAAGATAATGGTATTGGTGGACACGGGATTAATCCAAAAGCAAAGCTACTGCCAATTGATGTATTCAATGGCAAAGAGGGCGCAAATGATTTCATTATTGCACAGGGCATTCTCTATGCCATTGAGCAAGGTGCCGATGTCATTAATATGAGTCTAGGGGGCTATGGGGAATCTCCACTGATGAAGGAAGCTGTTCAGAAAGCCATTGATAGTGGAATAACAGTTGTGGCTGCTGCTGGAAATGAATCAACAGATGATTACTCCTTCCCCGCTTCATTCGAAGGTGTCATTAGTGTTGGTTCGACGAATGATCGCAACAAGCTATCAAGTTATTCAAATTACGGACCGTCCGTTGATGTTGTGGCACCTGGTGAGGAAATATATAGTACGGTTCATGATGGGAAAAAAGGTTCTTCCTTTGTCAAATTTAGTGGCACATCTATGGCATCGCCAGTCGTGGCAGGTATTGTCTCCCTTCTTAAATCAAAATATCCAAATTTAAAGCCGCATGAAATAGAAGCCATTCTGGAAATGACAGCACAAGATTTGGGCGAGAAGGGTTATGATCTTACGTATGGTCATGGGCTTGTAGATCCTGTAAAAGCATTACAGTTTGATTTAAATAAACTGCCTAAGCATTATTCAGAGACTAAGGAAAATCAGCTTAAAAATGCCAAAGTACTAGCTAAAAATAAGTTGAACACGGAACAAGGTGTATTTGAGCAACAGGACGAGATAAAATGGTACAAGGTTGAATTAGACCAGGATGAATATGCTCAGCTTACATTAAAAGGTGCTGATAAATATGATTATGCCTTTGACCTATATTTCTACCCAAATAGTGGGATTGGTGATGTAGAACCGATCAATGTGAATGATGTTCGTGTAGGTAAAAAAGAAGGATATTTATTTAAAGCAGATCAAAAAGGCACACTATTAGTTGGTGTTAAAGATCATAATGGCAGCTATAGCTTAAAAGGTAAATCTACTTATGTCTTTACAGCACAAACGACGAAGGACCTGCCAATCGATACATTGGATAAGTCTGCAATGGAGCCCATTAAAAAGTTCCCATATAGTACAGCAGGCAAAAACTATACCCTTCTGTCAAAAGATCAACAGCAAGATCAAGATTATTTCACGTTTTCTGTAAAAAAACCTACGACGTTAAAATTTGATCTTACTGGGATTCCAGGTGTTACCGCTTCTATGGAGCTTTATCTAAAAGATGACCTTTCTCCAATACCACCACAAGAAGCCGGCAAAGCTGAAAATGAGGAAGTTGAAGAAGAGGAAGCTTATCCAATACAATCTGCTTATGGTGCAGCGAAAGGTGAAGCAGTCAGCATGATAATCGATGCTGTTCCAGATCAAGAATACGTATTAAGTGTATCTAATGAGAGTAATAGTGAGTTTTCAATGGAGATGTTCTTTAGTGGTGGCATTGAAAAAGAGGAAACGATCAGTGAATCTATGATTCCTTACACATTAAAAGGTGAAGTGGTGACCCTTCCTCCTGACGAGGATGGACTACCTTTAGATGAAGCCATGTTAGAAGAAAACGTCCCAGAGGAACAAGTACCTATTTCACCAAGTAACATAAAAAAACGCAATGAAATGGATAGCCTGATGAGTATGTTAATGACACCTATGACGTCGGGCAATCTTGAAAATGTTGATCAAATTCTGAAACAGGCGATACGCTTTGATATCGGCGAAGATCAAAAAGCTTATTTCCAAACTGAATATGATGAAGATTTCTTCACATTTAAAGCGAAGGAAGACGCTCTCTATAGTTTTAGCTTTAACAAAGGTACAAACCAAATGCCTACGGGTACAGTGTTTGAATATGACGAGGAAGCAAAGGAATTAATTCCGGTTTCTTCCTTAACAAATGATCTCGGCATTTTAGCACTACTACTTGGTTCAGCCGGTAATGAAAATGAAGCAAAGGTCATTCCATTAAAAAAGGACAAAACATATGTAGTAGCTGTTGTTAATGCTGGTGAACGTTCTGCTGATCCTTACACATTGAAAACTAGTAAAATAGGTGAAATTCCAGCAGATTATAATCCGGAAAATAATGAGGAAGCAAAAGCCCTCAAAATTCAACCGGGTACTACTTACAAAGATCATCTCATTTATTCAGATGATGTAGATTACTACTACTATAAGCAAGAAGGCAATGATGAAGTGATGAGCCTGCTTCTTTCTTCGGTTCCGTTTACAAATGAACAATTAGCGCAACTACCAAATGAACTGCAAAAAGACTTGAAATTTGCAGGAGCGATTATCGAGGATACGAACGGTAATATGAAAATTGATCCGAAGGAAATGGAAACTGAAGTTCCATTTGGACTTGGTGACAACATACTTGAAATGCTCCTTGGAATGATGGGAACAACTGATGTCAACACATCCTTTACGGCTAAAAAAGATCGAGGCTATTTTATCCTTGTTAACAGCATGGGGCTTGGTCAAGTGTCCGCTCAACCGTATACATTAACGCTGTTTGACCATAAGCGAGCAGACGAAGATGCCGATTCTAAATTAGTGAATGGAATCCCAACCAAACCATCTGCTCTTACGAAAAAAGAGGATCGATGGATCGCAAGTCAGTATTTAAATGCAGGTATCCCATTTGGTGATAAGGATTATTTTGAATGGAACAATGACCAAAAGCGCGACGTGACATTCTCTCTTCAAACAGAAAAATCACTAGATGGCGTCATCCGAGTGATCGATGCAAATGGAAAAACAGTCAAAACGCTAGATCTTTATGGGGCAGGAGATGCTGAGGTAGGTACAGTAGAACTAGATGCTGGTAAATACTATATTGAAGTCAGTGAATATTATGGTCAGGCAAGTACCCTACCTTATACGCTAGAAATTAAATAACCAACCTAATTTCCCCTAGATTATGATAGATCTAGGGGATTTTTAGCACAAAAAAGCATCCGTCCGTAGACAGGATGCTTGCTCGTTTATTTTACATAAAATATTTCACATAATTACAGTATTCATCTTGCTTCATGTGAAGTTTTTCATAAAGTTTACGCGCATTTACATTATCGGCTGCTGTTTGTAGCGTAACATAGCGAGCATCTTGTTGCTCACAATATTGAAATACCTGTTCCATCAATGCCTTGCCCACCCCTAGGCCTCTAGCATCTTCGGTTACATAAATATCATTGAGAATAAAGGCGCGTTGTAAAGCGACAGAGGAAAATGTTGGATATAATTGTGTAAATCCAATCACCCTACCATCTTCCTGCGCTACAAAAACAACAGACTCTTTTAAAGCCAATCGTAATTGTAAAAATGCCTTGGCACTACTTATATCTGAATCAATCCCATAAAATTGGCGATATTCATCAAATAATTTTGCTAAGTCTTCTAGTTCGTTCATTGTTGCTTGTAGTATTTCCATTCCTGTCTCCCCTTGTGTCTACCCATGATTGTCTAACCTATATTTCTAGAATCTATTATATAGGAAATAATGGTATAAAGAAAAGAATACTCCACTATTTAGAGAAAGAATATTTACGTTTATTCATCCAAATATACAGCAACCTTCTTCACAAGTTGCTGCCAGTTTAGTTCCTTTCGTGCAAATGCTTGCAATTCTACACAAGTATTTGCTAGCAATGCTTCCTGCTTCGTGACTTGCTGGAATGTCCGGCCAATACTTTCCCAGTCATGTGTCGGATGTATGGTGCCAAAACGTTGTTGCTGGGTTATATCATCAGCACCATCCACATCAGTTGTCACAATATAACAACCATTTTTAGCTGCTTCTGCAAAAACATGTGCATAGCATTCAACTAGAGATGTTAAACAAAAGATTTTAGCCTTACGGTATTCCTCCTCTAATTTCACCCTATCATAAATGGGCCCTATGATTGTCACTTGCTTCGCAAGTGGATGACTATCCAGTATCATTAGCAGCTCCTGCTGGAATGTTGCAGACATCGGACCTACTAACCGAAGCTCCCAGTCTGGAATTTGTGCTGCTAGAAAAGCTCTAACAGCCAATATAGTTTGCTTCTCTGGCGAATCTAAGCGTCCCACCATTAAAATTCTATTTTCTTTTTCCTGAAACGGCACCGGCTCTGTGTAAAAATGCTCATAAAAGCCATTGGGCAGATGTTTAATTTCCAATTGTGAAAATTCTTGAATGGCCTTTTGAATAGATACACATTCAGAGGTGAGGAGATCACAGAGTTTTAGTAACTCTAGAAAATATGGATAGGTTTTTAATCGGTTTAGCCAAAATCGATTCACATCTAACTTCATATATATTTTCCCATCTGGATGATAGTGCTTATAGGTCTGGAGAATAGGAAGGTAGGATGGATAGGGACCGATAGCGAATACTATGTCGATCTCCTTTGCATGCTTCACTAAATAGGCATTCATATTCGCCACATAGTCAATGCCAAATGGGACATGTTCAAATTTCACATTAGGAAAAGATTGTTGAAGTAGGGCGTCGTTCATCTCTGTTGTAACAATACTCACTTCATAGCCTAAGTAGTCCCCAAGTAAAATAGGTACAAGGCATAAATCTTTGAAAATATGTGCATCGGAAAGTTTATAGGACTCCACGCTACAAATAAAGGCGATCTTTTTTGACATCGTATCCCTCTTTCTAATAAAGCACTCTAACTAGTTTATGTCCCCCCCTGTTAAACGTGCACAACTTAGTAAATTTTCGCCCTTAGCAGCACATTTCTCTAGTAAAAGAGCTTGATAGATGTAAAAACTACTCTCTCAAAAGCTTCTAAAAACAAGCATTGGCCTACAGTCACACTATATTCACGCATATTGTATTAAAGAATCCGCTCGGTTAAGTAACTCTACTAATTATAAAAGAATGGAGGGATCACATGAAAATCAGCTTTTTATCACCCGCATTTAATAGTGAAGAATGGATCATAACAATGCTTGACAGCATTCCAAAAGAATATGCCTATGAAATTATTGTTGTAGATGATGGTTCCACTGACAATACATTAGCTATTTTACAAGACTATCAAAAAAACTGTGCGGCTTTAAAAATTATCGTTCATCCAACAAACCTAGGTGCGAGCGTTGCATATAATCGGTGTATTGCAGAGGCAACAGGAGACTATATAGCCATCATTGATAGCGATGATCATTATTTGCCTGCCATTCGCAACGTACTCGCACAGGTAGATGGTGAGTTTGATATTTATTATTACAACATGATTATAAAAAATGGCTATGGATTTATTAAAGATGAATCCAACCGCTACTCATTACCTGGTCAGTTTAAAATCATTCGAAGAAGTTTTATCGGTGATGCTAAGTTTACCATTCGGAAAGATATTGCGGGAGATTGGGATTTTAACTGTGCACTCATGGATAAAAATCCAACTTGTAAATATACAAATGAATTTGCCTACTGGTACAACTATCCTAGGGAAAACTCTGAATGTGATTTGCATGAAAAAGGCCTGAAATAAAATGATCCTAATCAACATACAGGAGGTGCTACAAACCATACAATGTTTACAGATAAAATATTACTGATTACAGGAGGCACTGGTTCTTTCGGTAACGCAGTTTTAAAGCGATTTCTAAATACTGATATTAAAGAAATTCGAATTTTTTCAAGGGATGAGAAAAAACAAGACGATATGCGTAAGCTCTATCAGCATTCGAAAATAAAATTTTATATTGGGGATGTCCGTGATATACAAAGTATTCCCAACGCTATGTATAACGTAGACTATGTATTCCATGCCGCTGCGCTTAAGCAAGTTCCCTCCTGTGAATTTTTCCCTTTAGAAGCTGTGAAAACCAATATTTTAGGAACCGACCATGTATTAACTGCCGCCATCCAAGCAGGTGTGAAAAAAATCATTTGTCTATCAACAGATAAAGCAGCCTACCCTGTCAATGCAATGGGGATTTCCAAAGCAATGATGGAGAAGACGTTTATAGCAAAGTCTCGAATGGTTGATCCTCATCAAACGCTTATTTGTGGCACTAGATACGGCAATGTCATGGCTTCACGAGGCTCGGTGATTCCATTATTTATCGAACAAATAAAAGCAGGAAAACCTTTAACGATTACTGATCCAAATATGACACGTTTTATGATGACGCTTGAGGAGGCAGTTGAATTAGTTATCTATGCTTTCTCACATGCACAAAATGGAGATATTATGGTACAAAAATCGCCCGCTGCAACGGTCGAACATTTGGCACAGGCTTTACTTGAAATTTTTCAGGCAAACAATACCATTCAAATTATCGGGACACGGCATGGGGAAAAAATGTATGAAGTATTATGTACAAAAGAAGAAGCAGCAAAGGCCATTGATATGGGCAAATTTTATCGCATCCCAGCGGATAATCGGGATTTAAATTATGGAAAATACCTTGAGGAGGGCTCTCCAAAAATTACTTTAACTGATGAATATAACTCTAACAATACACAACGATTAAGTGTGGCTGATATTAAAGAAAAATTATTAACATTACCTCTTATTCAAAAAGAGCTTCTCCATTGGACGGGAGGAACACCATGAAATTTTTAGTGCTCGGTGCTACCGGTATGGCTGGCCACACCATTGCTATCTATTTATGGGAACAAGGGCATGACGTAACAACATACTCTAGAACTTCTTTCCCATTCGGACACAATATAACAGGTGATGTAACCGACTCCAATTTTTTACGATCCCTGCTGCAAGACAATGATTTTGATGTCGTAATTAATTGTATAGGTGTTTTAAACAATGCTTGTGATGCAAATCCCGCGCAAAGTATTTTGCTAAATAGCTATCTACCACATGCGATTGTAGCTCTCCTAGAAAATCAACAAACAAAGCTTATTCATCTAAGCACAGACTGTGTCTTTTCAGGGCAGAATGCCCCCTATCATGAAAAAAGTATGCGAGACGGGGAGACCTTTTATGATCGCACAAAAGGGTTAGGTGAAATTGAGCGAAACAAGCATTTAACATTTCGTAATTCGATTATTGGTCCTGATTTAAAACAAAACGGCATCGGATTATTCAATTGGTTTATGCAACAAGATGGCCCTATTAATGGTTATACAGGTGCTATTTGGACTGGTGTCACAACAATTACATTAGCTAAAGCCATTGAACGTGCTACCTATGAAGAACTAACAGGGCTCTATCATCTCGTCCATACTTCGAATATATCAAAATATGAACTTCTTCAGTTATGTAACCGACACTTTTTGGATAGTAAACTGGACATTCTCCCCTATCAGCTTGTTAACGTGAATAAAACATTACTAAATACAAGGAACGACTTTTCCTTTGTTGTCCCAAGCTATGAAGAAATGATTGTTGAAATGAAGGAATGGGTGCTACAGCATAAAGATTTATATCCACACTATTTTCGTAAATAATTTCGTATAAACTCCATTATGTGGAAGGTTACTCATAATGGAGTAGTTCTATTGAATCTCGATTCCCTCAGGTAAATGACCCTTTTGAATCCAATTTTCTACAAAATGGTTGAAAAATGCAGGCTTAGCTAACGATACTCCATGACCTATGTTAGTCAATAACACACCGTTGCTATTGGGATGACTGCGAACTAGTTCTATTGCTGATTTTTTCATAATACTTTTCTCTTTGTTTCCAACTGTTATTAAAATTTTCCCTTGGGCTTTGCGAAAACCGGAGGGAATGGTAAACGACATATTTTCCTGTAAAACTCGAACTAATGTATTGACAGATATAGCTGAACTTTCACGATAATAGCGTTCAAAATAATGGTCATCGATATATAAAGATTTCGCTTGGAGTTTCGCGAATGTTTTATTTTTTATAAGCGGAAATGTCAGCCGAATGAGCGGTGGTAGCATCCATTCTAATACAGGAGAAGGAAGAACAAGCGCACTATTAATGATGGTAAAATCAATTAAACTTGGATTTATACTTAGCATTTGAATAGCTATTTGAGCTCCTAACGAGAAACCTATTACTATAATGGGCTTACCATTAGCTTTTTCTTCAATTAGCAGTAGCAGCTCTCTAGCACTTTGCTCAATGGAAAAAGAGGATTGTGACATAAGCTCTGGTACTACACAGTAATAATTGGTAAAATACTGAATTTGCTGATCCCACATCCAGCCCCCAACACCCCCACCATGAATAAACATCATGAACGGATTATTAGTATCGCCATATTCCTTGTAGTACATGTTTACACCCGCTTTCATTCACTCTTTAATCATGGTCATCTAAAAAATCTTTACTGAAGCTTGTTTGTGATTGATAAGATGACCGTTTCCCTAGATCTACTCCTCGTTTTATAATCCCCTTGCCAAAACGCCCCTCAATTTCATCGACTATTTTGAGAATAGGCTCATCTTTTACATGCTCTTGATAATTAAAAATCGATAATTGCTGGGTATAGTCCTTACGATCCACCACATTGGAAACTGTTACACCTAGTAATCTTATTGGAGATTCATCCCAATGCTTATCAAATAATGCACAAGCAATATCATAAATTTCTTCAAAACGATAAAGGACATTGGATATTGTTTTTGAACGCGTGTGATTATGCCAATCTGCATCACGTATTTGAATACTGATCGTAGAACCAGCTAAACGTTTGGCATCAAGGCGTTCTGCTACTTTTTTACATAGCCCTTCAATCGTCTTATGTAGTGTGCGAATATCTGTCACATCTTCTGGTAATGTTGTTGAATTTCCTACGCTCTTCGTATCAAAAATCGCCTCGGGATCAACTACTCTATGATCTATCCCATTGGCCCTTGCTCGAAGTCGCACACCATTCTTCCCTAAAATTTGCTTCATCTTAAACTCTTCTGCTTGAGCTAAGTCACCAATTGTAAAAATACCATGTGCATTTAATTTTTTTGCTGTACTTGCCCCAATACCATGCATATTGACAACCTCACGATTCCATAGCTGCTGTTCAATATCACGTATCCGTAAAATGGTTATACCCATCGGTTTTTTCATATCAGAAGCGGTTTTCGCTAAAAATTTATTGGGTGCAATACCGATGGAACAAGGTAAATCAAGCTCCGCTAACATACGCTCTTGTATTTCCTGGGCAATACTTAACGCATGTTTTTCCTTACTTAACTCTGTAATATCCATGTAGCCTTCATCGATTGAAACAGGCTCTACTAAAGGAGTATAGCTACGCAAAATCGTAAACATTTCTTTAGATGCTGCTCGATATTTTTGAAAATCCGGAGGCAATAACAAGAGCTCAGGACATTTACGTTTTGCTTCATGGACTGTCATTGTTGTATAAATACCGAGAGCTCTTGCTTCATAGGAACAGGTTACTAAAATGCCACGGCGCTCCTTTGGGTTACCTGCGATTGCGATGGGCTTGCCCTTTAAGCTAGGATCATGTGCCTGCTCCACTGAAGCATAGAAACTATTCATATCCACATGTAAAATTACACGTCCTTTATGAGTCATGTTAAATCACCTCTTTGTTCTCTTAGCTTTATTATACGCTTGCTATCCATTAATCAACAAATGCATAATCACCATTACTTTCGAGTATATCCTTTAAGATGATTAATGCCTGCTCCAATTGCGTTTCTGGTGCTGCAATGGCTAATCGAACTGCATTCACAGGCTTTGTATTCCCAACAGCGAAACGCTCCGCCGCATAAACTTGTACACCAGCTTTGGAGGCTAACAATTCAAATTGAACACCTGTAAATTTTTCAGGTAAGTGGAGCCATCTGAAAATACATTCGTCATCCCCTAAAATGTGATAATCTCCTAAATACTGATTAACAAGCGTATTTTGCTGCCTAGCATAGGCTCGATGTTTTTCTAAAATCGTTTGCGCCACCCCTTCATGAATCAATCTAGCAGCAAGTTCCAGCATCATAGGAGAGATGGAAATGTTGATATTATAGAGAGTTTCCATAATTCTTTTGCGAAAAGTTGGAGGTGTCACAAGGAAAGAAAGCCGTAATCCTGGTGATAGCGTTTTTGACAGGCTAGCAATATAAATGACCTTGTCTGGAGCATAGGAAGCAATAGGGGCAAGCGCTCGTTCCTTAAGAAAGCTATAAATGGCATCCTCAATAACGATTAAATCTTTCGCTCTGGCCACTTCCGCAATCATTTTTCTCGTTTCCACGGACATCGTATGTGTCGTTGGGTTATGAAAATCAGGGATAACATAGATGCCTTTGATATGTTCATTTTTACAGGCATACAATAAACCTTCTCTTGTCATCTCGCCCTGGCATTGTTGTATGGCCACCAGTTGTATACCTAGCATATTAGCGGCTGTTTTAATGCCAGCATAGGTAATAGGATCTGTACCAATTCGGTCTCCGGGCTGAAATAGGGCGGCGAGTGTTCCCACAATGGCATTTTGTCCGCCAGCTCCGAGCAAAATAGGTTGATCGGTTTGAAAATTCACCAATTCAAAAAGCTTCATGACAGCTTCATTTTGCCAAGCATTTCCCTCTGGTCGTCCATATTGAAATAGCTTGCTAAAACTAGGTTCGTTCAACATCTTTTTCATAAATCGTGTAATATCATCATTTACAAAATTATCTGGTAACACTGAGCCCATTTCAATGATAGGCGTGGCACGATTCGTGGGGAGTAACATTTTGTTGCTAGCCGCATCCGTTGAAACAAACGTTCCACTCCCAATTGAGGCATAAATTAATCCTTTTTGTCCACAGAGCTTGAAGGCTCGTGTGATGGTGCTTAAATTGACATCTAAAAAATCAGCTAATTCACGCTGTGGAGGAAGTTTTGTCCCTGGCGCTAGCTTTCCATCCTTGATATCTTGTTCAAGTTGATGTGCGATAGCTATATATAATGGAGCCGAAATATGGCTAATATCTGGCTTCCAACTCATTGGGTATTCGTCAAATGAATTAATAGGCATTGAAGAAGCCCTTCTTTCTGTTAATTTGCATACAATAGTTTAATTGTCTTGCATACAATGATAATATTGTATGCACACGATGACAATGATATAATTTTTAAAAAATCAGAAAAAAAGGACCGATTATTATGCAATATTCAGAAAGAATCTTAAAAACCCCATCCTCATTTATTCGAAATATTTTGAAAGTAACAGATGCAGAGGATGTCATTTCCTTTGCAGGTGGGCTTCCAAACCCAATCTCTTTCCCTATTGACGCGTTAAGAGCATCAGTGGACCATGCCATTATGGAAAACGGCAGCCGTTTATTTCAATATTCATCAACACAAGGATATGCACCACTGAGAGAATACATTGCTGCGAAATATCAGCGTGTTCATGGATTAGATGTACAGGCAGATGATGTCTTTATTACTACAGGTTCACAGCAAGCACTTGAACTCATTGGTAAAGTACTCATCAATAAAGGCGATGGCATTATTATCGAAGAGCCTGGTTACTTAGGGGCGATTCAAGCCTTTACATTAAGTGAGCCAACTTTCTATGGGGTGACACTTGAAAACGATGGTCTTAACCTAGAGGAATTAGAGCGCGCCCTTCAACAGCCTAATGTAAAATTCATTTATACGGTACCAAACTTCCAAAATCCAACAGGGCTCACTTACTCAAAAGAAAAACGTGAGCAAATTTGCGAAATAGTGTCCAAATACGATGTTGCTTTAATTGAGGATGACCCATATGGCGAGTTACGATTCCAAGGCGAGCCACTTCCATATATCGGTGCTGGTAAATTAGAAAATAGTATTTTACTAGGTTCTTTCTCTAAAACGGTCACACCAGGCATGCGTCTTGGTTTTATCATCACGAAAAATAAAGAGCTTTTACAGCATATCGAAACAGCAAAGCAAGCTTCTGATCTTCATACAAATATTTTCTCTCAATATGTTATCTATGATTATTTAGCTAGTAATGATTATGCGGAACATGTAAAGAAAATAATTGCGCTGTATAAAAATCAGTCAGATGCGATGCTTGAGGCAATGCAAGAGTTTTTCCCTGCCCATGTTGAATATACACGCCCTGACGGAGGGATGTTTATTTGGGCAACAATGAAGGATGGTACACCAGCCCTTGATGTTTTCCATAAAGCAATGGAACAAAAAGTTGCCTTCGTACCTGGTGATCCATTCTACACGTCAAAAACAAACGTGAATACAATGCGTCTTAACTATACAAATGCAACACCTGAAGTGATTCGTGAAGGAATTAAACGTTTAGCAAGTATATTATAAAAAGTGAAACCGTATAAACGCTTACACAGCGCTTATACGGTTTTTTAATACGAATAATGAATGGTCATCCTAAGACCTGTAGTGTATTACTTGGATTGATGTATGTGTCGATCGGCCTTACATCTTATATCATCCCCACTTTATAGTTCCTTTTCAATTGTCGTTTATTAAAAAACAGCCCTCAAAGAAGAGAGGGCTGCATGTCTTAAAAACCTATTTTGTATATGTTAAAACTGCATTTTTCTTGAATTTTAACATCGCTTCTGTTGCCTCATTTTTACTTGCATACTCAAAAATCCGAACATCCTTTTTATCAAAAACTGTAATAACCCACATGTGAAAAGCTCCCTTCGCTTAGTTTTTATTGTAATATAACAACCACCAAAACTTGAGCTACATATCGTCAACTGTTTTATAACAATTCCTTACTTGATTCTTATTTTACGCTGTTTTTTTTGAAAAGAAAGCTTTATGTGAAGGTCTTCACAAACTGTTCAATTTCAAAACGCTTTCATTGAACAATTTGTGAAAATTGTTATTTGATAGGCATAAAACAGTAAACTCTGTTAGTTCTATCCGTCATTTTTCAATTTATATCCACCAATTTGCTTCTCTCATCCGTCATTTGCCTTACTTTATCTGTCTCAAGCAAAAAACCGTACGAATGTACGGTTTTTTCTGTAGTAGTAAATTTCATTTCATAAGGTTAACAAAAAACTGCTTCTTGCTTTTGTGTTAATTCAATCTCGAAGCCTAAGTCTTCCAACATACGATAATCACTATTCGCCTCTTGACCAGCTGTTGTTAAATAATCGCCTACAAAAATACTGTTTGCTGCATAGAGGCCAAGCGGTTGAAGTGACCCTAAATTAATTTCACGACCTCCCGAAATACGTATTTCCTTTGTAGGATTGATGTAACGGAATAACGCCAAAACTTTTAAACAGTACCGGGGATTTAATTCCTTTGTTCCCTCTAACTTTGTACCATCAATGGCATTTAAAAAGTTCACTGGGATGGAATCAGCGTCCAATTGATGGAGGGCACGTGCTATATTGACTACATCCTCTTTCGTCTCCTTCATACCGATAATGGCACCAGAACAAGGTGAGAGCCCATGCTTTTTCACAATCTCCACCGTATTGACACGATCCTCATAGGTATGTGAAGTAGTAATATAAGCATGATGACGTTCGGATGTATTCAAATTATGGTTGTAGCGATCCACACCAGCTTCCTTTAATTGCTGTGCCTGTTCTTCTTTCAGCAAGCCAAGACAGGCACAAACCTTTAAACCGTATTTTTCTTTAATTTCAGCGACCGCCTCGCTCACTACATTAACATCTTTACGAGTTGGCCCTCGACCGCTTGCTACGATACAATACGTCCCAATTTTGTTGTCAAACGCTCGTTTAGCACCAGCTAGAATTTCTTCTTTTGAAATAAAAGGATATTTTTCAATAGGAGCAGTAGATTTAGACGACTGCGAGCAATAACCACAATCCTCTGGACAATAGCCGCTTTTTGCATTCATAATCATATTTAATTTTACTTTTTTACCATAATAATGACGACGAATCGCAAAAGCACCATCCATCACCTCCAATAGCTCATCATCTTCACAATTTAAAATGGCCAGTGCCTCCTCATTGCTAATGATTTTGCCAGCAATTACTTCTTGCGCTAATTGTTTATAATTCATATGACATTCTCCCTTTCCACTTGTGAAATTTTCACATTTCTTGCCGACTGAAATACTTTATACAATCTTTCTGCTAGTAGGCCTGATGTGATAGCTAAGCAAAAGTCAGCCACAATGCTGCTTAGAAAACCAATAGCGAAAACGTGTGACCAGCTCGACTTCATGTCTAACCAGAAATTCAAAGCCACATATAAATAAGGAACGGCTACAGCATAAATAAGGATAAGCCCCATAATCGTTGCCCCAATGAAATGCTTTTTTGTTGGTGTCTTTATTCTTTCCATAATGAACCCAATGCAATAGGCAGCAAGGGCAAAGCCAATCAGATAACCGAATGTAGGCTGCAAAACATACATAATACCTCCACCCTGTGTAAATACTGGTAATCCCACTAACCCTACTCCAATATAAATAAGTTGACTATAAAGGGCATTGCGACGACCTAATAAGCACCCAGCTAAAAACACAAAAACAATTTGCAATGTGAATGGTACGACAGGTAATGGGATTTTAATAAAAGCCCCGATTGCCGTAAGAGCAGCAAACATAGCAATCATGACAAGTGCTAATGTATGGTGACGTTTACTCAACTGTAACCCTCCTGTCTTGGAAAAATTGTTCAATCGTTTCTTTTGTTGTTTCGATCATGAAGATCATTTCTTCATCAGAAATAATATACGGTGGCATAAAATACAGCACATTGCCAAGAGGTCTTATGAGTAGACCATGTGCTAAAGCACGTTGGTAAATTTGATAACCAATTCTTTCTTCACTAGGGAATGGTTCCTTTGTCTTTCGATTGGCAACAAGTTCAATAGCTCCCACTAAACCAACTTGTCTGTATTCACCTACATAAGGTACGTCATAAAATGCAGCTGTAGCTAACTCTCGCATACGCTCACCTTTCTGTTGAATCATTGCAATCACTTGCTCCTCTTCAAACATCGTTAACACTTCAAGCGCAACTCGGCAGGCCAATGTATTGCCCGAATAACTATGAGAATGTAAAAATGCCTTCATTGTTCCATAATCGTCATAAAAAGCTTGATAAATTTGGTCCGTCGTTAAGACAGCAGATAATGGTAAATAACCGCCTGTAAGCCCCTTTGATAAACACATAAAATCAGGTGAAATCCCCGCTTGTTCACAAGCGAACAATGTACCTGTGCGGCCAAAGCCAACAGCAATTTCATCTGCTATTAAGTGCACATCATACTGAGAGCACAGTGCTCGTAAGCGTTGCAAATAGATGGGTGGATACATTTTCATACCTGCTGCCGCTTGTATAAGCGGTTCTATAATAACAGCCGTAATTTCTTCATGATGTTCTTTGAGCTGATCTTCTATAAAGCGACTACATGGCGCATTACAGCTTGCTGGCTCTTTGTGAAATGGACAACGATAGCAGTCTGGCCCTTTGGCACGAACAGTATCTAATAAAAGAGGCTTGTACACTTCATTGTAAAGCTCTACTCCTCCTACAGATAAAGCCCCAATCGTTTCTCCATGATAAGCATCCGTCAAAGCGAGAAAGCGCTTTTTCTTTGTTTTACCTGTCTGCATATGGTATTGAAAGCTCATTTTCAAGGCCACCTCTATGGCAGAAGAGCCATTATCCGCAAAAAATACTTTATGTAAGCCTTCTGGTGCTAAAGCTGATAATTTCTCGGCTACTTTTATTGCAGGCTCATGGGTAAAATTAGCAAAGATCGTATGCTCTAATGTAAATGCTTGCTCACTTAAAGCCCGGCTAATACGTGGATTAGCATGCCCAAATAAATTGACCCACCAAGAGGATACGGCATCTAAATAACGTCGGTCGTGCTCGTCATATAACCATACTCCTTGTCCTTTTTTTATAACAATGGGTGGAAACGCCTCATAATCCTTCATTTGCGAGCATGGATGCCAAATATGCTTTACATCTCTTTTCTGTAAGTCAGTTAATGCTTGATTCATATGCAAAAAGCCTTTCAAACAAAGTTGTGTGTGTTATGGAATACTCCATTAGCTGTGACATATTATTTAGCTTCGGGATAATTGCATAAGGTATAGGGTGGTATTGTAAAATCGTTTGTATATTGTCCTGTTCCATTTTGCTACCTGTGTCCCCATTAAAAACAATACCTGCCACATTAATTTGACGAGAATGTAATGCCTCCATCGTTAGCAATGTGTGATTAATCGTCCCAAGAGATGTCCTTGTAACTAGCACTACTGGCAGCTTGCTCCTAACAATCACATCCAGTAAAGTCGGACCATTAGGAGCAGTGAGCGGCACAAAAAGTCCACCAGCCCCCTCGCATATCACGACATCATAGGATTCTTGTAATCCTTGAAGGTGCTGAAATAATTCGTCTACATGAATTTGCTGTCCCTCCAGCTGTGCAGCAAAATGTGGTGAAGCGGCTTCTCTAAAAGAATAACTATTGATGTGCCCTTGCTTAAGCTTCTGTAAGGAATACGCTTCATACATGGCTGTATCATGATAATAGCCATGCCCATTGTCATTTACCTCCCCTGTCTGAACAGGCTTATATGGGGTAACGTTTAACCCCTTTCTTTGTAAATGACACATTAACATGGTGGTGACAATGGTTTTTCCTACATCCGTATCTGTTCCTACAACCCAAAAATGTTGCATTGTTAACTTCCCCCCTTTTTAAGTTAACCAACTTCATTATTTAAGTTAACATAAATATTTTTGTTTTGTAAATGCTATTTCTCTATTTTTCTGAATTTACTATTTTCCTTAATAAAATCAGTAAATTCCGTCCTAAATGAAGAAAAAACACTAGAGCCCCTCCTTCTAGAGAAAGAATCTAGCGTTTACTGTCATACCCAATAAAACAATTTCATACTTTGGAAAAGTTCAAGAACCTAGGAATTATTAACCTTTTGATTATTAGGATGTTTTTAAAGGATTTTAATCATTACTCGTAGTATTAAATTACATGGGGGTGGTTGTATGTTTGGCATTTTTAAAGAACCAGAGAAGATTATCGATACATATGAACAAGTACATGTTATTTTGAAATCCTTACTCACCTATGAATTAAAAGAGTTACCGCATCGTTATGAATTTTGGTACCGTGTGGCGATTCGTCAGGAGGAGTTGCGTACATTACAGGCAGAGCATCGAGCTAAAATATCCATGTCGTCTGCAGTTGGACGCTTTCATCAAGTGCAATATGAGGTTATGACGCAAAAGCTAGCAAAGCTTGAACGTGTTGCAGATATTTATAAACTATTTTGTATTGAAGATGAACGAGAAGCTTTAAATCATCGACTATACTTTCATCAAAATAATATTGCTATTCTATACGACCATATTCAGCATAAAGAGCTTTATACGTATTGTGATGCGGCTCAGCAGCAATTTTGGGAAGCAGTCCGCGATGATATTCTTCATGCGATTGCCCATCTTGATTAAATAAAAAGGCCAGCGTTTTGATTAACCTATTCAAAACGCTGGCTATTGAATTGTTACGCTAGAAGTGTTTGGACATTCCTTTTTCTAGCATTTGTCTAAATTCCTGTACTTGATCTGCTTTAATCGCTACTTGGTTATAGTGTTTTTTTATTCCTAACATAAATGTCACTTCTACCGGTTCTTTCATTTTTAAAATAAATTGTGGATAGGCTTCTCCAAAATCACGGGCAATAAAATCTATCGTATCCTTTGATAATTTTCCTTCTAGTTGCCCTTTGTCTTCAACCATTTCTGCAATATGAGCAAAGCGGACTTCTGTTCGTTTCATTAAACCAAGAGATAAATATAAAGTATCTTCAGTGACGTATACGGGGTTTAAACGTATAGCCTGCATATCCGCTATAAAAAAAATAACTGAATACAAATTAAAAATAAGCAGTACAATCGAAAGGATCATGGATTTTTCATGTAGCCACCAGTGAATACCAATTGTCTCGATGGCAATACCATGAATAATCATAAGCTGAAAAGCGATATAGCTTGACTGTTTATGCAAAGTTAAGCCTTGAGGTTCTTTCCTTCTCCAGCTTGCAAAACTATAATAAAGCACTAGTAAATCTGCACAAATCATTTGAATAACCGGATGCTTTGGTGCATGCTTTTCTACGGCCTTTGAAAATGAAAAGAGATCAGGTAAGGAACTTTCACGAACATCCTTTAAAATAGATGGCAAGTATCGTACAAGGGTTGCTACAAGGACAATTTCCAATAGAATAACCGTTCCTTCGACCGCAAAACCAGCCCACGTTACGGCCACAAATGGCTGAAGATGCTCTATGGGAATGATAAAGCGTGCGGCAATACAGCCAAAAGCGGCCAATAATATAGCCTGCTTTAAGGAGAATTTCCCTTTATAAAGCATATATAACACAGGCATGACCACAACAAAGTCAAACAATGAACCCATCACTACACCGTTCGTTTTAAGGGGTAAAATGGACGAACCTAATCCACTATGATAGAGCGTAAAATTGCTAGCTAGCACTAATAGTAACAAGGCTAGCCATATATTTTGCTTTCTTTTTAAAACGATCATTTTCCTTAAGCCCCCTTTCTACTGTTAATTAAACTTTATTTCAATTGGTTAATCTTGTATATATTTTAAGTAAAAAAGTTTATCGTCTTTCCATTTCAGTTCAATTATTTTTCACACTTAGAAACTTTCTGCGATAAACATGTGGCGAGTAGCCTGTATATTGTTTAAATTTCTCAATATAGTAACTGACTGTACTAAATCCAGTATTAATCGCAACGGCAGTAACGGATTGCTCATCATTCTGTAATAGCTCTATGCTTTTGCGAAGTCTGTATTGTAATAAATAGCTAAATGGTGTCATCCCCACTATTTTTTTAAAGAAGCGGCTACATTCGGCACGACTTAAGTAAACATGACTAGCTAAATCTTCTAATGCTATTTTCTCGTGATAATGTGCGTGAATAAAATCCAGCATAGCTTTTGCTCGTTCATGCTGTACGATAATACTAGAATCCACGATTTCTTTTGTTAGCATGGATTGTGTTAGCATCGATTCCCAAATGAAGAGGAGTTCTCTCCATATCTTAAACTCAAAGAATGCTACCTGCTCTCGCATCATATCCGCTATATCCGCTACTTTTTCTGATAACTCCCCGGTTAACTTAACATATGGCAATCGATTAGTCGTTATATAGGGCTGCACATATTTAGAGTGAAAGATGCTGCCTTCATGTCCCCCCATCAACTTTGCATCCACATTTACACAATAAATCAAAGCTTGCTCAAATTGATATGGTTTGGCTTCATGTAATCCCGATACATTGATAAAAAGTCCCTCCCCCTCCTCCAATATAAATACATCTGTTCCTACTCGATATTGGACACGTCCACTTTTTATATAAACAAATTGAATTTCTTTATGCCAATGAAGTGGTAGGAAATCCATGCTTTCTAATCGCATGACCGTTTCATATAAGGCAACTGGAAATTCCTTTGTGCCATGTAATGTTAGTTCTTGTAAATCCTTCGAAATGTTTAAGTGTGGCAACAATTTTCACATCCCTCAATATATTGATATTTTCACAGTATTGAACCGCTATTTTTTCATATTTAATTCCTTTATAATCACTTTATCATGATAGTTTAGGAGATGTTAGGATATGGGTCAAACCATCAAGAAAAATCGTACATATGGTTTATTACTTGTCATTCTAGGAGCAAGTTTTTGGGGAATTGGAGGAACCGTAGCGCAGAGACTGTTTCAACAGGACAATATAGAGGTAGGCTGGCTTGTTTCTAGTCGGTTGCTTATGGCTGGAATACTACTACTTGCTGTTTATAAAATTACTCATCGTCATGCCTCCATATTTGTTGTGTGGCGGACAAAGCAAAATGCATATAGACAAATTTTATTTAGTTTACTTGGGATGCTTGCTGTCCAGTATACCTATATGATGTCCATCGCTATTGGTAATTCAGCAGTGGCAACATTACTACAATATTTAGCACCTCTGTTTATCATGGCTTATTACTTTTTAACGAAGCAAAGTCCATTAACAAAACAAGATGGCATTGCAGTCACATTCACTCTTGTGGGAACATTTTTGCTCTTAACAAACGGTTCCTTGTCGACCTTATCAGTTCCATTTCTGGCTGTGTTGTGGGGTGTATTATCAGGACTTTCAGTTGCATTTTACACGCTATATGCCGTGCCGCTTCTGCAACAGTTTCACTCTTTATTAGTTGTTGGCTGGTCTATGATCATAGGTGGTTTAGTAATGAGTTTTTTCCATCATCCTTGGGCTATTGATATGTCAACTTGGACCTTTTCTACCGTTATTTATTTCCTTTTTATTATTGTGTTTGGCACGATGCTTGCGTTTTGGTTTTATATTGCTAGTTTGCAGTATTTATCGCCAAAAGAATCTAGCTTACTAGGAAGCCTAGAACCATTAACTGCTGTCGTCACGAGTGTATGGTGGTTAAAAATTCCATTTGGAGGCTATCAGTTTTTGGGGACATTATTAATTCTCTTGATGATTTTATACCTCACAGTTTTTCAAAAGAAACAGCCCGAAACATATTAAAATCAGATAATTCAAAATAGTAATAGTTAATACTTCCTATTATAGATATAGCAAAATATGAATTTATACATAAATTTTACATATTTCATATATCTTTTCTCCCTTTTTGTCAACTATACTGAACATAATAACAGACAAAGGGAGGTACTATTATGGATAAAAAAGTTATTATTTTCGAGGTTGAGGGTGGCACAGATAAAGGACCAGACGGCTATCGCCCAGATACAATGCCCATGGTGGATGCATTAAAGCAACGAGGGCAAGATGCTGAGGTTCTTTTCTTTGATGTCACTAAAAAACAGGCAATTTTTGAGTATGTAAAAGAGCATGGTGTAGCCTATGTATCCCGCATTAATCCAGGCAACTTGCAGCATGAAGAAGAGTATTTTGAAATGTTGCGGGAGCTATGCCAAGCGGGAATTATAGGAATGCCACATCCAGATGCCATGATTAGCTACGGTTCTAAAGATGTGTTATCAAAGCTTACGACGACTAATTTAGTACCTGATGATACATTTGCCTACTACACAATCGAAGCATTCAAAACACAATTCCCTATATCCTTAGCCGTGACTGAACGTGTTCTAAAGCAAAACCGTGGTTCAACTGGTGAAGGAATTTGGCGAGTAAACTTGGTGGACCCACTGGCCGAGGGCGTTACTGCAGTGCCACTTGATGCTCAAATTAAATGTACAGAAGCGAAAGATAACCATGTTGAATATTGGCAACTTGGCGACTTTATGACGTTTTGTGAGCAGTATATTACTGGTGCCAATGGTATGTTAATTGATATGCGATTTCTTCCACGTATTACAGAGGGGGAAATCCGTTTATTGATGTTACGAGATCACCCTGTTCATGTCGTACATAAGAAACCTGCTGAAACGAAGGATGCCTTTAGTGCAACGCTCTTTTCAGGTGCTCACTATCGTTATGATCAGCCCGAAGAATGGCCAGAGCTTGTAGAAAACTTTTTAGCACAGCTCCCTCAAGTGACAAGCTTATTAGGGAATCATGATTTACCGCTGATTTGGACTGCTGATTTTATGTTAGATACAAATGAAGCGGGAGAAGATTGCTATATTTTAGGGGAAATGAATTGTTCCTGTGTTGGTTTTACGTCTGAACTTTCGTTAGCGCAGCAAGTAGCAGAAGAAATAGTCATGTGTATGGATGAGCGTACAGAGGTTGTTGCGCAATAAAAAAAGTGCGATCTTTTTATATCGCACTTTTCATATATAAATCTTAATTGCTCGTATAAATTCATATATAAAATAACCAGCAAAGCCAATTAACAAGAATCCTGCTACAATGGTAAATGTTTTAATCATTTTACGATTCATTGCTTTACGTGTCACCGAGACAATTGTTAGTAAACCGATATCGTGGAGTAAAATTCCACTAAGAACACCAGCAGCAATGATTAAAAAGCTTGTCTGCTCTCCTTGTCCATAGGATTTCGCTAAAACCACTCCAAATACATTAACCCAAAAAACGAGATTACCAGGTGAAATTGCTACTAGTAGGCCATTAAAATAAGAGGCAAAAAACGATTTGGTGACTTTTTCTCCTACCAACGTAATATCATGGTTGGCATTCTTGATCGAATCATACCCTAACAAAAATAAAAATCCTGCCCCTATAATCCACATGGGTAGTTGTACCATCGGCATAGCCAATATAGAAGCTAGTCCCATATACAAGGCAAAAACTAATACTATATCAATGGTCATGCCACCAAGTCCCACAGCCCAGCCGTGTATAAAACCATTTTTGAGTCCTTGCTTTGTCATTTCTACCGTAATTGCTCCTACAGGCATGGCAATGGCAAGTCCTACTAATACATACGCTACATATAAACTCAAAAAAACACTTCTTTCATGTCATCGATAAGCTTCATACGTCCGTTTATACATTCATGGTAGCATAAATATACTTTAAAGGAAATAATTATCAATATTAAATATATTTCTAGATTTATAGCATCTGCTTTTTCCATTGAGCCAGTACATCGTTTGATTTTGCTAGGTCCATTTTCAATGTAACTTGCTTGGCTGTGCAACGTTTTTTGGCTTTTTCCCATGCTTCTTCTAAGGCCGGTAAATAGCTTAAATTTTTAGTTGCGGCTATAAGTTGTAAAAAAATATTCCCTTGAATATAGTGCCAACGAGGATTCATACCATCTAATAGAATAGCTTCCTCAATTAAGCGCAGCGCCAGATAGGGGCTTCCCTCATGTCGATTTAAAAACTGTGCAAAAGCCCCCCAGTATAGCGCTTTATTTGGCTGTAGCTTGATGGCCTCAGCATATTGTACGGTTGCCTTATCATGTTCTTTAGCAAGGACATAATATTCAGCCATTGTATAATAAGCATTCGCCTGTGCTTCAATGGTCCCTGCTAATAATTCATCGACTACTTTTCCAAACTGTTCACTATCTTGACTACCTATATAAGCAGCAAGAACATCTCGTTCTGGATAGGAGCCATCTGTTCGTTCTACACTTTGCTTCACCTTCTCATCAGTAGTTGCCGGTATATTGGCATAACCATTTGCCTCAAGCAATGCAACATGTTGCAAAATGAGCTGTTTAGCCTCCCCATCTTTAATGGTTTCATTGGCAAGTATATCTTTAGCTAGTTGATAACTCTCTTTTACTTGTCCACTTACAAATAAGTCATTGATTTGTTGAACTTGCTCATCCATTCGATTAACCACTATTCATATCCTCGCCTTCACCTAAAGAAAAATCTTATAGTTAGTGTACCATCTTCATAGTGTAAGAAAAAGATAACCTGTCCTAATCTTTCTACAATTCTTTTAATTTAAATGCTTTAACATGTTGCTCTAGTGTATGAGCCATTTGATTTGTTTCATTAGACCCTTGTGAAACCTCATCAATACTTGTAGTTGTTTGCTGTGCTGCGAGAGTAATCATATTCATCGTTTCCTCAATATCTCGAATCGATTCTGTTAATCGTTGAATCATTTGAACAATATGAGCTGATTTTTGATTTTCAGCGGTCATGGCATTCGATATAGCAATCATTTCATCCACTGTAGTAGCCACTGCTGTTGAAATATTTCCTAAAGCTTGTGCTGTTAAACGCACCGTCTCTGTTCCTTTTTGGATATATTGCGTATTATCATTCGTTGATGTCATGACTTGCTGTACATGTTGCATAATATCCCCAATAAGTTGCTCTACTTGTAAAACCTCCTGATTGGATTGCTCAGCAAGCTTACGTACTTCCTCTGCTACAATGGCAAAGCCCTTCCCATGATCCCCTGCTCTAGCAGCTTCAATTGAAGCATTTAAGGCGAGCAAATTCGTTTGTGAGGCAATAGTAGCGATAGACGTTGTAATAGTCTGGATTTTGGTGGCAGAGCTAACTAAGTTTTCTACTGTCTGACGTACTTCACCTGATCCGCTATGAATTAATGCCATAGCATTGCTTATATCCTTTGCTAATCGCTCACCCTCTGTTGCTAAATTCATTGTTTGTCGAGCATTCTCTGCACTTTTATTGGCATTGTTTTGAATCATTTGAAGATCTTCTGCTAAAGATGTAAGAACATCTGTGGCATTTTCCGCATGATGCATCCCTGCAGTCACAGCACTTGTTACCTCTTCAATATTATTAGCGACACCTTGAATTGTATTAGTCATATTCATCAAAGTGGAAGCGGTTTCATCTGCATTATTAGTTAGAGTATTAGAAGTAGAACGCATTGTCATAATCATATTTTGTAAATTAGCCGTCATTCGATTTAATGTATTCGCTAAATCCTCCACTTCATCCTTACTGTTAATCTTTGTTTCAGGTACAGCTAAATTACCATTTGCAATTTCTTTTGCCTGCTGAATAAGGACAGTAATAGGTTTTACTTTTCGACGGATTAAAAATCCAGTAATGATAGAAGCAATAAGCATTGGGAAAATACTAATTAATATACCGTTCCGTACGACATCCCAAGTTCGCTCCTTGACGATATTGGCATCAAAATCGATAACACTAATGGCAATAATCTCTTTATTAGAGTCGTGGTCTTTAAAAATAGGCGCATAGCCAGATAAACGCTCCATCCCAGCAAAGGTATATGGTTGTGAGTATGTCGGGTGTTGATGTGAAAGCAAATTTTCAAGCGCTTCTTTGTCTACATAAAATGAATCGCCAGGTGCAAAGCCTTTCTCAGCTAATTGATCATCAAGGGCTATTAATGTACCATCAAGGGCTAATATATATTGTGTTTGGAAAATATCTTTATGGCCCGTTGTCCAGTTTAAATCCTTCCCAATACGCTGCTGTGCAGCTTGATCGCCGCTAATGGCCCTATCTATCTGTTCTGGATTGATCAAACCTGTCGTAATATTGGCACAGCCATAGGCCTCTACACCAGCAGCATCATATAGTTTATTGTATGCAGTTATGTATGTGGCGAGCGAAGTGATCCCTAGCATAACAACTAAAATACCAGCGATAATCGTCCCTAGTTGAAAAGTTAATGAATTGCGTAATTTCACGATTCATCGTCTCCCCTTTCTTGTCATAATCTATGAATATTTCCTATTATTTCTCATCATACTATAAAAAGATGTATTAAAAAAGCATCTTTAATTTATCTTAGAAGTTTAAAGTGTTGGATAAAAGTTCTGAATTGTGCGATAATTGAAGTTAACTTTCTTCATTTTGAAAGCAAAGTACTTCAACAAATAGGAGGGCTTGCTATGAATAAACGTTTTCATTTTATATCGCTTATTACGGGAAATTTGTTAACAATAGGAGCTATCTTCATTTATACCGTGCATAGTCAAGTGCATGTAGCCCTCAGTACGTATGCTCTAGTGATGGGATTTTTAAGTACATTGCTCGTGATCTTCTTTTATGTTTGGGGAGAGGAGAAGCAACAAATACCAAACCGTTATTTGAAATAATATGCATAAAACTAACTTGACTTGCCATTACTACTATAAAACGTTCCCTTTCTACCTTTAGTGTAAAAGGGATATTTTTATGTAAAGTTAGAAAGCATTAGCTCTTTAAGAATCCTATTTCATTCTTTTATTGATGTTACAGTTATTTTTTAAAGAGATTTAGTCGAACTGCTTCTCCTAACAGAAACATTTTGATATGAGTTGATTTCAATTCATTTTTTTACTAAATAGGCTGATTCGTTTAGTTCTTTTCATTCACAATTGGCTTCTTTTTCGAGGTATTCCCCTCTGATTACGACTAATTGTTGTAGAAAAACAAAATTTTTTGTAGAAAATTTTAAAACAATGATTGAGTACTATATCAAATTTCTGTATAATCAGCTTGTTTGACAATACTTTTATGAACTTGGGGGTAGACAATTGGGTAAAGCATTGATTATCGGAGCTGGCGGAGTTGCCAGTGTTGTGGTACACAAGTGTGTTCAAAATTCGGACGTATTTGAGGAAATTTGTATCGCAAGTAGAACTGTTTCAAAATGTGACGCTCTAAAAGAAAAACTAGACGGCGGAAAAACAAAAATTCATACTGCACAGGTAGACGCAGACAACACAGAAGAGGTTATTGAGCTTATAAAATCTTTCGGACCTGATGTTGTTATTAACGTTGCACTACCTTATCAGGACTTAACGATTATGGATGCTTGCTTAGCGACAGGTGTGCACTATGTGGATACTGCAAACTACGAGCCACCTGAAACGGCTAAATTTGAATATAAATGGCAATGGGCTTATAAAGAGAAGTTTGAAAAAGCTGGCTTAACTGCATTACTTGGTAGCGGTTTCGATCCAGGGGTTACAGGCGTTTTCACAGCTCATGCGCAAAAACATGAATTTGATGAAATCCACTATATCGATATCGTGGATGCAAATGCGGGAGATCATGGTTATCATTTCGCAACAAACTTCAACCCAGAAATTAACATTCGCGAAATTACAGCGAATGGTCGTTACTGGAAAGATGGTGAGTGGGTAGAAACTGCACCACTTGAGAAAAAAGAAGTTTATAACCTACCAGAAATCGGGCCAAAAGATATTTACCTTCTATACCATGAAGAGCTTGAATCACTAGCGAAAAATATCAAAGGTTTAAAACAAATCCGCTTCTGGATGACGTTCTCTGAAAAATACTTAACACACTTAAAAGTATTAGAAAACGTAGGTATGACATCAATTGAGCCGATCGAATTTGAAGGTCAAATGATTCAACCAATTCACTTCCTAAAAGCAGTATTACCAGATCCAGCTTCTCTTGGACCACGTACAAAAGGTAAAACAAATATCGGATGTATCATTCGCGGTCTAAAAGATGGCAAAGAAAAAACGTATTATGTTTACAATGTTTGTGATCACGAAGAGTGCTATAACGAGGTTGGTTCACAAGCGATTTCTTACACAACTGGTGTACCAGCTATGATTGGTGCAATGCTTGTGATGAATGGTCAATGGCGTAAACCGGGTGTTTGGAACGTGGAAGAGTTCGATCCAGATCCATTCATGGATGCACTAAATAAATGGGGTCTACCATGGCAAGAAAGCCATAACCCAGAATTACTTGACCTTGATTTAGATGCAAAGGAATTAAGCCGATGAAACCAATTGATTTTTCAAAAGTTCCATCCCCTTCCTATGTAGTGGATGAACGATTATTAACAAAAAATCTTGAGCTTTTAAAATCAATTCAAGATCGTACAGGCTGCCGAATTTTACTAGCCCTTAAAGGTTTCTCAATGCATTCAACATTCCCTTTAGTTGGGGAATATTTAGCAGGTATTACAGCCAGCTCACTGCATGAGGCACGCCTGGGCTATGAAAAAATGGGCAAGGAAGTTCACGTTTATGCTCCTGCATATATTGAGCATGAAATGGACGAGCTTCTAGGATATGTGGATCACATTGTTTTTAACTCATTTAACCAATGGGCACAGTACAAGGATAAAGTGAAATCTGCAGGTAAAACAATTGAATGTGGTATTCGAGTAAATCCTGAGTACTCTGAAATTGAAACTGCGCTTTACGATCCTTGCTATACAAATTCCCGTCTTGGTACGACTTTAGCTAACTTCGATAAATCACAACTTGACGGCATTGATGGCTTGCACTTCCATGCGATGTGTGAGCAAAACTCTGATACGTTAGAGCGTATTATTGAAGTAGTAGAAGAAAAGTTTGGTGATGTTTTACACCAAATGAAATGGTTAAACTTTGGTGGTGGCCACCATATTACACGTGAAGATTATGATGTAGAGAAACTTGTTCACATCATTAATTATATTCAAGAAAAGTATAACCTGCTTGTTTACCTAGAGCCAGGTGAAGCAGTAGCGCTTAATACAGGCTATTTAGTCGCTACAGTACTTGATATTCAAAAAAATGGGATGGACCTTGCTATTTTAGATACGTCAGCAACATGTCATATGCCTGACGTACTTGAAATGCCATACCGCCCAATGATCATTGGTTCTGGTCAAGCGAATGAATTCGCACACACATATCGCTTAGGTGGACTTACATGTCTTGCTGGTGATGTGATTGGCGATTATTCGTTTGAAGAGCCATTAAAACCAGGTGATCGACTTGTCTTCACAGATATGGCCCATTATTCAATGGTGAAAAACCATATGTTTAACGGCGTCAACCTCCCTTCTATCGTTTCTTATAATGATGAAGAAGGTATTAAAGTCATTCGTGAATTTAAATTCGAGGACTACAGTGGTCGACTGTCCTAATACCAATAGAAAAGTCCTTCCAGTTTTACACTGGAAGGACTTTTTTTATGGCCGCATGGTCATCCAATTCTCCACATAATGAATGGCTACTCCATGAAAAGCATCGTTATTTGAAAAATGTTGGTGAACAAGTATAAGCTGTTCATTCATATAAGCTTCTCCATTATCATAAAAAGTAATATTTTGCCCTTCCTCTGAAGCGCCTGTTTCTACACCAATTACAATCGATTTATTCACCGTGGAAGCATAAGCAATTTCATGCTCAACAATAGAAATAATATCTTTTGCAGCATCGCGATAGGCCATGATCGTCACACTATCCACATGGTCAATGACCCAATCAGCTAATAACCCTTTTCCAAATTCGTTATGATACTGAACTTCATCAAACCAAAATGGCATATCTACTTCTAAAGTAAGTTGTAACTGATTTGCTTGCTCACTTGCTTTCATTATTAGTGTTTGATAGGATCCTATCGTTTGTGCTTGATGTGAGCTCCATCCACTATTTAAATAAGGTTCAACATCAAGATGAACCCCAGAAAATTGCTCAGATTCAGTTGAATTCTCATTATATGTATGTAACCAATTAAACAACTCGTCTTGGCTTCGACTACCCTCAGCTGAAACCCAGCTTGCAGCACCATCCAATGCATAAATGCGAATACCTTTGTCAGAAGCGTTGCTAATAAACTGCTTATAGTCATCGTTCGCTATGCCTTGATCGATTTGCAGATAAACCTTTTTAACATCGTTATGTTCTAAAAATAATAATATTTTTTCTTGGTCATCCATGATGAGGGATGTATCCCACAGCCACGTAGCCTTTTCCTGTGTAGCCATTGCATCAACCTTTCCACTTGATAAAGCTAATGAACTAATCATGATGACGATTAGTGCTGTCCACATTTTTAATTGTCTCTTCATACAAACTAACTCCATTCTACTCGCCACGGCTCCTAGAACAGAACCTGGCAACCTGACAATCATGCACTGAAAATATAGTGTTTAGACTCATGGCTTTGCGTCCTTCCCTTTCGGTGAAGTTTGCCTTTTTCAGTTTTTTCTTACTCATTATCATACGCGGTTAGCAACGGTTTGTCTGTAGGTATAATGCATAATTGTCACATGTATGATCAGGTAAAAACGATAAAATACAGGTTAAATTTACTAGTCAAATATAAAAAAACGTAGAGTACTTAAGCCTCTACGTTTTCCTTTTCATTTTCAAGCATTTTGTGTAAATAATCGATAATTTCCCGAATGCCCTCTAATGAATTAACCAGTATTTTTGGATCAACATATGTTATCATACGATTTTCTAGATTAGCTACAGCTGTAAAGTAGCGCGTTTTACTATAATTGACAAGACCCAATTGTTGCAGTATGGAATCATCAAAATCAAGAATTTCACGGGCCTCTGTAACAAGTAATCCATAATTGACAACGTCCGTATTCATCACAATAATACGAGCAGTTGCTGTATTGGAGGAGCGGTTGTATAGTATTCGTTCAAAATCGAGAACGGGTACAAGCTCACCTCGAATTCTTGTAAAGCCTAGAAGATAGTTCGGTAAATGAGGAATAGGTGTTACATGCTCTAATTTTTCAATTGATATCGCTTGCTCTACAGGTACCGCATATTCCTCTGTCCCACAAGCAAAAACGACTGCTTTGACACTTTCCATGCGTTCACATCCTTCTATTCGACTGTTATTTTTTTGCAGATTCCTTGACGATTTCAACGAGTAAATCTGCTAATTTTTCTAATTCTTCGACTGGTATTTTTTCATTTGTTGTATGAATATCCTCGTATCCGACAGATAAATTCACTGTAGGAATACCAAATCCTGCGATCACATTCGCATCCGATCCTCCACCAGAAATACCTAATGTTGGTGTACGGTCAATATTGCGAACAGCTTCCATAGCAACCTGCACAACTTTATCTGTTTCTGTTACACGGAATCCAGGATACATAAGCTTCACTTCCACTTCTGCACGTGCGCCTAATGAAGCTGAAACCTGTTCAAATGTTTCCTGCATATGCTTTGTTTGGGCATCTAATTTAGCTTGATCAATGGAACGTGCTTCAGCTAGAATCGTCACTTCATCACATACGATATTCGTTGCTTGGCCACCTTCGAAGCGTCCAATATTAGCTGTCGTTTCCTCATCTAAACGCCCAAGCTTCATTTGAGCAATACACTTAGATGCTACTGTAATAGCGGAAATACCTTTTTCAGGAGCAACCCCAGCATGTGCCGTTTTGCCAATAATCTTTGCAAAAATTTTCGCTTGGAATGGTGCGGCTGTTACGATCCCACCTACTTTGCCATCACTATCCACCGCAAAGCCATACTTTGCTTTAATGTTAGATGGATCTAACTCTTTAGCACCAGCAAGACCGCTCTCTTCACCAGCGGTAATAATGAATTCTATATCTCCGTGCTCTATATCTTGCTCTTTTAATCGCTTGACCATCTCAAAGAGTGCTGCTAGGCCTGCCTTATCATCAGCACCTAAAATTGTCGTACCATCGGATACGATATAACCATCTTCACGCAGGGATGGTTGAATGCCTTTCCCTGGAACAACTGTATCCATATGAGAAGTAAAATAGATTGGCTCTACATCTAGAGTACCTTTTAAAGTGGCGATAATATTGCCTGCTCCATGTCCATTACGCGTATGTGCATCATCTTGGATGACTGTAAATCCAAGTGCAGTTAATTTATCTACAAGAATTGGTGCAATTACTTGTTCATGCTTTGTTTCTGAATCAATTTGAACGAGCTCAAAAAACTCTTCTACTAAACGACTTGTCATGTTGTAAAACTCCCTTAGTTTACGTGTTCTTCCACGTTATAGTATACGTATTATTTTAGCACAACGTCAGAAGAGTTGAAATCACTTGAACAATCCGACAGACAAAAAGTCCGAGAAAAAAATCCTCAGACTTTCCTTAGACATTTAAAATAGCCTCTTTTTCTTCTATTATCGTTTGTAGATAGCTCACTGCTTTGTTATGTTTATCCCGTAAGCGCCAAATTGTATTATGTACATCATCTTGCACACGTGATACCTGTTCCCTTGCAGTTGAAATTTTAGAATGGACAGACCAGGCTGAAAAAATATCATCAAAGAAGTAGTCAGCAAATTTAACGAAACCATCTGTCTCCACATGGAGTGATTTTGTTGACATCTCATGAACATCCAATAATTCATTATGAAAACGTTGCAAGGCAATTTGAGCACTGTGTAAGTAGTTCTCCGATTGATCGAGTGCATCGTGCTTTAAGTGAGTGGCAATAAGTCCACCGCCAAAAAAAGTATCCCAAGTGGAGTATCCGCTGGCAGAATGTAATGAAGCTGCCGCTTGCCCTAGCTTTGTTAAGGCTACTTCTCCTGCTTCCTCAGCTTCTTGGATTTCTGTTATCAGTTGTTTGGTTAACATTTCTTCATTTGCTAAATGCTCTAGTCTAGCTGCTTGTGCTGGATCATGAAGCTGTAAGTACTTGTTCTTTTTTGAAAGTACCTGTTTCAGTGCTTGTTGTAAGGCCACTTCATCTATTTGCGTTAGTTTATGCTTTACTTGAATGTTATCTTCAGTTAAGTCAACTTGCATTTTTTTTGCTTCATTCATCTTTAATTCAAGTACCGCTGCTTTATCAATTTTTTCTGCACGAAGCTCATCTTGTTGTCCAGTCCACGTACGAATCATATTCATAAACGAGAAACTATCTAATTTATCCAGTTTGGATCGAATTTGATTGAGTGCTGCTGTATGTTGGTCTATTTCCTGTTGTGTAAGTTCAATTTGGCTATTCAGTAACTGACTTTGCTCCTTTAATCTGGATGCTTTTCTTAGTTGTGCATGAATCTTTTCTTGCTCTGTTTGTAATTGCTGCCATTCCATTCATCTCAACTCCTCTTATCTATCAGTACGGATGACAAGGAAAAATGTTTCATTTAAAAAAAGAAAAACCTAGTAACTATCACGCTACTAGGCTTGTTTTTTTATAGTGGAATGTTACCGTGTTTTTTCTCTGGACGAGTTTCGTGTTTGTTTGCTAGCATATCTAGTCCTTGAATTAGCTTAATACGAGTATCTCGAGGATCGATAACATCGTCTACCATTCCACGTGAAGCTGCAACATAAGGGTTTGCAAATTTTTCTTTATATTCTTCAATTTTGGCAGCACGTGTCGCTTCTGGGTCATCCGATTTCGCTATTTCACGTGCAAAAATAATGTTCGCGGCACCTGCTGCACCCATAACAGCAATTTCAGCATTTGGCCAAGCAAATACCAGGTCTGCACCAATAGATTTAGAGTTTAAGGCAACGTAAGCGCCTCCATAAGCTTTACGTAAAATAACTGTAATTTTTGGTACTGTCGCTTCTGAATAAGCATAAAGGATTTTCGCACCATGACGAATAATACCGCCATGCTCTTGTTTAACACCTGGGAAGAAGCCAGATACGTCTTCAAATGTGATGATTGGAATATTGTAAGCATCACACGTGCGAATGAAACGAGCCGCTTTATCAGAAGAATCAATATCTAATCCACCTGCAAGTACTTTTGGTTGGTTACAAACAAGTCCAACTGATTCACCAGCAATACGTGCAAAACCAACAACTACGTTTTTTGCAAACTCTGCGTGAACCTCCATGAACGAATCTTCATCCACTACTTGTTCTACAACTCTTCGTACATCATATGGTCGCGTTGTTTCAATTGGCACTGTATCCACGATTTCTGGACGGTAGTCATCCCCTTCAGGACGTGCTTGACGAGGTGCCTTTTCTTTATTATTTTGTGGTAAATAGCTTAATAGTTTCTTAATTTGATCAATTGCTTCTTCTTCAGATGGTGCGCGGAAATGAGCGTTTCCACTTACTGCATTATTGACTTTTGAACCACCTAAATCTTCAGCGGAGATTTTCTCACCCGTTACGGTTTCGATTACTTTAGGTCCTGTAATGAACATTTGAGATGTTTTATCAACCATTAGGATAAAGTCAGTAATAGCCGGAGAATATACCGCTCCACCAGCACATGGTCCCATAATAACAGAGATTTGCGGAATCACCCCTGAATAAATCGCATTACGGTAGAAAATGTGACCATAACCATCAAGAGAAAGAACACCCTCTTGGATACGTGCGCCACCTGAATCATTGATGCCGATAAATGGTGTACCATTTTTCGCAGCTAGGTCCATTACCGTCGCCATTTTTTTCGCATGCATTTCACCAAGAGCTCCACCAAACACTGTGAAATCTTGAGAGAATAAGTATACAGGACGGCCATTGATTTTTCCGAAACCGGTTACAACACCATCACCAGGACCTTCCATTTTGTCCATCCCGAAATCTACTGTACGATGCGTAATAAATGGATTGATTTCAAAAAATGTGCCATCATCTAGCAATAATTCAATACGTTCACGAGCTGTTAATTTTCCTTTTTCGTGCTGTTTGTCGATGCGCTCATAGCCACCACCAAGTTCAATTACCGTCTTACGATCATATAAATCATTGATTTTGTCGAACATATCCATATTGATCACTTATCCCCTTTTCCACTTTTATCACATAATTCATATAACACACCGAATGAAGATTTCGGATGCATGAACGCAACCTCTGCACCACCAGCACCTGGCCCTGGCTCGTCGGATAATAGACGTACACCTTTCTCCCGAAGCTCTGCCATACGCTCACGAATTCCTGTCACTCCGAAGGCCACATGATGAATGCCTTCTCCACGTTTCTCAATAAATCCATGAATGGCGCTCTTTTCACTCATTGGTTCTAATAGCTCTATTTTTACGTTGCCTGCGTCGATAAATGCCACACGAACCTGTTGAGATTCTACTTCTTCTACTTTCAACAACTTTAAACCTAAAGTTTCTGTATAATATGTAATGCGTTCATCAAGATCGCGCACCGCAATCCCAATATGGTCTACTTTCTCCATGGTGACATCTCCTTCTGTTATGGTACATACTCTATTTTACAGACTTTTTTGTCAAAACTCTACTACTTGAGAAATTTTTCAGATTTGCTAAACTATTTATAAGAAAAGAAGGAGCGAACGAGCATATGAGTAATAAAAAGTTTCAAAAAATTGTTGTTTATAGCATGATAGCGATTATGCTAATCTCATCTCTAGCATTCGGATTATCTATGCTAGTTTAAGGCAAGGCACAAGCGTCCACACTACTGTGGGCGCTCTTTTTTGACCTTTAAACCCTTAAATGATTGCTTTATTTCTAAATACCTGTCCATTTCCTCTATAAACTGATAGAGGGCTGCCTGGGCGATAAATTGCTCATGATTTTGTGGTAAAGGTAACTGTGAAAAATCATGTTTAACCTGCTCTAACTTTTCTCGATAATGTCGCGCTGTATTTCCAGAGTGAACATGCTCACCAAGGTCTTGTAAAAAATCTGCCACAATTTCAGCCTCTTGTACTATAACAGGTAATGTTGTAATTTTTGGAAGTACTCTTTCAATAATTTCTAACTGCCGCTCACGCATATCAAAATACTTGTAGTAATCATTTTTTCGTCTCATAAAATGATTTTCAACATCTTTAAATGCTAAAGACTTGGCATCATCTAATGTTTTTATCGCTTCTATGATTTCATGCCCATCCCACAGCATATCTCCTTGTCGTAAATAGCTTGCAATTTCTATAAAAATCTTACTATAAAGCTCCTCAATTTTAACTCTATAGTAATTTAATTCCTTTTGAATGTCTGGCATATACATATTAATGGCAATTCCCGTTCCATAACCGATAGCCATTAATGCTAATTCATTATAAACAAGTGCCAGCGAAAAACCTTCAGCAGCGTATATATGCATAATAATGACGACACTGGAAATAAATCCGTCTGCAACTTTTAACGACACGATGGTTGGTATAAACAGTATTAACATACCCGCTAATGTAAGTGGATGATAAGCAAAAAGCTCAAAGCTCACAAAAGCAAAAATCATCGCAATAATACTTGAGACCAATCGTGTATATGCTGCATAAATGGATTTCTTTTTCGTAGGCTGCACACATAATATGGTTAGAATACCAGCAGATGCATACGAGGCTAAATCAAAATATTGAGCAATGGCAATTGCAATTGCTGCACCGATTGCTGTTTTTAACGTTCGATAGCCGATTGAAAACTTCTTCAGGCCGACTGCCTCCCATCCTTTAGTACTCTTCACTCATATAGCTAATCATTTAGCCAATATTACAAAAATTTTAATAATAACGGAACTCACTATATATGGAGATAAGTAGGTAGCCTACATAGATAAAGTTATCTATGTGGCTATTCTACTTACATTTAATGATTTTTCTTATACAAGAATAGAATTACAGTTCGTCACAGTATTCTTCAAAGTTAGCTTGTAAATTTGTTACAACTGACATTGGGTCATGCCCTTCGATTTCATAGCGACCAACTTCGGCTACTACTTGTCCATCCTTTAAAAGCACGAATGATGGTGAAGAAGGTAAGTGATCTTCCCCGAAATGATAACGTGCTGCTGCAGTAGCTTCTTTATCTTGCCCTGCAAATACTGTTACTAAATGATCTGGGCGTTTATCGTAATGTACGCATTGTGCAGCTGCTGGACGAGCAATACCACCCGCACAACCACATACTGAGTTAACCATAACTAATGTAGTACCTGGGCGAGCAAACGCCTCTTCAACAGCTTCTGGTGTTTTAAGTTGTTCGTAACCAGCTGCCTCAATTTCAGCACGTGCTGTTTTTAAAATTTCCTGCATAAATAAATCGTAATCCATATTCATATAGCGATAGCTCCTTTCAAGTCGGCGTCATTTTAGCTTTATTTTATATAGTTGGTATTTGACGCTCATACATCTCTTATCATAGCAGTTTGCAAAGAATTTGTGCACCTTCTTGCTCAACACAAATCACTTGATTTTACTAAGATTTCAATATGACTAGTTTACTTGTCTTCCTGCTCTTCGCTAAATAAACGATCAACACCCTGTGTGACTGTCAATTGTCCGCTTAAAATTTGGCGTTCAAGCAGCTGTACATGGGCTTTTCGCTGTGGATTCCCATAAAATAAATCAATTAGATGATCAGTAATCATAGTTTGGAACCACTCTTTTGTTTGATTTTGACGTCGAGTAGCCCAATATTGATTGTCTTCCACAATTTGTTTGAATTGTTCAATTGTCGCCCAAACCTTATCAAGTCCCCGTTTTTCTAGTGAACTCACTGGCATCGATGTTGACATCCAACCAGGTGTGGCAGGCTGTAAAAAATGTAAAATTTGCTTATACTCTGCAACTGTTTTTTTGGCTAAACGAACATTATCACCATCCGCTTTATGCACGATAATGGCATCCGCTAATTCCATGATTCCTTTTTTCATGCCTTGCAGCTCATCGCCAGCCCCTGTTAAAACGAGTAATAGGAAGAAATCAACCATCCCACGGACATAGGTTTCACTTTGCCCAACACCAACGGTCTCAATTAAGATCACATCATAGCCAGCCGCTTCACAAACTAACATTGTTTCACGTGTCTTTTTATGAACACCCCCTAGGGTACCTGCTGATGGGGATGGACGGACAAATGCAGTAGGCTTCTTGACGAGCTCCTCCATGCGCGTTTTATCCCCAAGAATACTTCCTCCGGATAATGAAGAGCTTGGATCAATCGCAAGGACAGCAACTCGTTTCCCCATTTCACAAAGCATTGTTCCGAAAGCTTCAATGAAGGAACTCTTCCCTGCTCCTGGAACACCTGTAATGCCTATTCGAATACTATTCCCTGTATGCGGGAGCAGCTCCTGTAATAGCTCTTGTGCTTGCACTTTATGGGTTGCATTAGAGCTTTCTATGAGGGTAATGGCTTTTGACAAATGGGTGCGAGAGCCCGCACGTACCTGTTGTGCAAGCTCTCGTATATTCAAATTGTCGGCCTTTTTCTTTCGGAATTTTTTCGGTGTACCATATTGCATACCGTCGTGAGTTGCCTCGACTCCGTCCATGACAAATAGCGCACTGTCTTCCATTTCTTTATTTTTGTCCATTATTCAGACACTTCCTCATAGCCTAAACGTTTGTAGATTTCTTCTATAATTTTTTGTGCGGATACAGGAATTACTGTACCTGGTCCAAAAATAGCTACTGCGCCGGCATTATAAAGGAATTCATAATCTTGCGCTGGAATAACACCGCCAACGATAATGATAATATCTCCGCGTCCTAATTTTTCAAGCTCTGCAACCAATTCAGGGACCAATGTTTTATGACCTGCTGCTAGAGATGATACCCCAATGACATGAACATCATTTTCAACAGCCATTTGAGCTGCCTCGGCTGGTGTCATAAATAATGGTGAAATATCCACATCAAAGCCTAAATCAGCATAGCCTGTTGCAACAACTTTAGCACCACGGTCATGTCCATCTTGTCCCATTTTGGCTACTAAAATACGTGGACGACGACCTTCATTTTCAAGGAATTCTTCTGTCATTTGTTTTACTTCTGCAATTTGCTCCTCATCAGAGAAGTTTGCAGAGTAAACACCAGAAATAGAGCGAATTACGGCCTTATGACGTCCAGAAACCGCTTCGATGGCATCAGAAATTTCACCTAAAGAGGCACGTGCACGCGCTGCATCCACTGCTACAGCAAGTAAGTTTTCTTCCCCATCTTGAGCAGCTTTCGTTAAACGAGCTAAATGTTTTTGCACTTCCGCTTCATCTCGAGCTGCCTTCATTGCTTCTAAACGTTCAATTTGCTTTTGGCGTACAATTGTATTATCGATATCGAGAATATCAATTGGCTCTTCTTTTGCTAAACGATATTTATTTACCCCGACAATGGTTTCCGTTTTAGAGTCGATTTTCGCCTGACGTTTAGCCGCGGCTTCCTCGACTTTCATTTTTGGAAGTCCAGTTTCTATTGCTTTGGCCATTCCGCCAAGGGCTTCAATTTCTTCGATTAGTGCCCAAGCGGATTTTGTGATTTCGTCTGTTAATTTCTCGACGTAGTATGAACCACCCCACGGATCAATCACTTTCGTCATCGCTGTTTCTTCTTGTAAAAATAGCTGAGTATTACGAGCGATACGGGCAGAGAAATCGGTTGGAAGAGCAATTGCTTCATCTAGTGCGTTCGTATGAAGAGATTGTGTATGCCCCATCGCAGAAGCATTCGCTTCGATTAGCGTACGTGCAACATTATTAAATGGATCTTGCTCGGTTAAAGACCAACCAGATGTTTGTGAATGTGTTCGCAATGCTAATGTTTTTGGATTTTTTGGATTAAACGTTGACATCATCTGTGCCCAAATACGACGTGCTGCGCGCATTTTAGCAACTTCCATGTAATAGTTCATGCCAATTGCCCAGAAGAACGATAGTCGAGGTGCAAATGCATCAATATCAATCCCTGCTTTTAACCCTGTACGTACATATTCCAAGCCATCTGCTAATGTATATGCAAGCTCAATGTCATTCGTTGCGCCTGCTTCTTGAATATGGTAACCAGAAATCGAAATAGAGTTAAATTTAGGCATATACTTTGCTGTATATTCAAAAATATCTGCAATAATTTTCATCGACATAGCTGGTGGGTAAATATATGTATTACGCACCATGTATTCTTTTAAAATATCGTTTTGAATCGTACCTGCTAATTTCTCTGGAGTTACCCCTTGCTCTTCCGCTGCTACAATATAGAATGCAAGAACTGGTAATACTGCTCCATTCATTGTCATAGAAACGGACATTTGGTCTAACGGTATTTGATCGAAAAGGATTTTCATATCCTCAACAGAATCGATAGCTACACCAGCTTTCCCTACATCCCCCGTTACACGTGGATGATCTGAGTCATAGCCTCGGTGTGTTGCTAAGTCGAATGCTACAGAAAGCCCTTTTTGCCCCATTGCCAAGTTTCGTTTGTAAAAGGCATTAGATTCTTCAGCAGTTGAAAAACCTGCATATTGTCGAACTGTCCACGGACGAGCTACATACATGGTAGGGTATGGACCACGTGTATTAGGTGCAATACCAGCTACGTCGTTTAAATGTTTAGCTTCCTTAATATCTTCTTTTGTATAGATATCTTTAATTTCAATTCCTTCATTCGTCATAAATTTGTCTTCAGACGCTTGAGGTGCTTCAGTTGTTAAAACTTTTTCTATTTCTACTGCATTAAAATTTGGCTTGCTCATCGTTGGACCTCCTTCATGCTCGCGAACACAGACTGTAATTTTTCAATGATATTCTGTCCTGCGAAAATAAAGCCGTTTAAGCCATTTGCTAACCATGCTTCTTCTTCGTCTTTAAATTTACCAGCAACATCTACTATCACATCTGCTGGTTTATTAGCTAAAATGGCTGGTACAAGCTCTTTTGTATCTTCATCATTACCTGCAATCACCACATATCTAGCCTCTGTTGCCTTTAGCCATGCTACTGCCTCTTCAACAGTTGTTACTGGCTCGCTTTTTTCGGGAACTAGGCCAACCGTATTTAAGAAACCAGCTACAAAATCGGCACGTGGCTTAGCGCTTTTTAATGTACCTATTGCTAGAATGCCTGTTTGGACATGGGCTGCTGTCATTTTTCCACGCAGATTTTCAAATGGAATGGCGATACGCTTAATGTCAGCAAATAATGGATTTGTTTCCTGTTCAAGGGCATCGGCTGGATTAGCATAAATGTTTGTTCCAATTAATGATTGCTTGCGTGTTTCTGCAGCATTTATACGAGTTCGATAGGATTTTTCTATTTCCTCTGCCAGCTTACCAGATGCTGTGTATTCATCAATTCCACCGGCTGCCTCAATTTCTAAAAATAATGCCCATGCTTCTTTCACAAAGTCCGCTGTTAACGACTCAATGAAATAAGAACCGCCTGCAGGATCAGTTACTTTCAGGACATTTGTTTCTTCTTTTAAAATTAATGATACATTACGGGCAATACGAATAGATTGCTCCGTAGGCTTCGTTAATACATCATGTGGATGAACAGTAAAGAGGTCGGCACCACCGATTAATCCCGAAAGCGCTTCATTTGAAGAACGCAATAAATTGACATAAACATCTAATTTAGAAAAGCTTCTTAACGATGTCTCGGCAACTGTTGGGATTTTTACATTGTTTGACACACCATAAGCAGATGAGAACGCTTTCCAAAGTACTTTAAAAGCACGAAGTTTTGCAATCTCCGTAAAGAATTGTGTATCAATAGCAAACGAGACAAAAAACTTCTTCGAAAAGGCTTCAAAGCTATCTTCCTGCTCGGCAAATTTTGCTGCTAATGCAAGTGCATAGGCTAATTCTTGTACTGCATTGGCACCTTCATTATGATAAACAGTTGTATCTGCACTGACTGAGCGCACGCTCGGAAAAGCACCTAAAGAAATAGGATCTTTCGAAACAATGAATCCTTTAACTGCCTCTCGTTGATCCTCTACTATATGATCGAATACTGCTAATAATGGGTCTTTTGAATTTTGAATAGTAATTTTAAATGAATATTCAGAGAAATATGATGCTAATTTGACCAATACTTCTTCTGTCCAAACAAAATTCACACGGCTATCAATCGTAATAATTTCATTGCCTCGTGCTAAACTATCTTCAAGTTGAGCAAAAAAAGCTTCACTTGTATCAGCATGAATTTGCTGTGCCACCTGAAAAACTTGATTATTTTGTTGTGAACGGATTGTGGCAACTTGTAAATCAAGCTCTTCGCCAAGCTTTGCTACTAAGCTTTCTTGTGTGTAAAGTGGCTGTAGTGTAACACCTTCATTTGTTTTCGTAAATAGTGACTCAAATGGTTTCCCTTTTAAAGCTTTGATTGCTGCATCTTGCCAGTCTGAATAGGCTGGTATTTCAAATTCAATATTTTTCATGTTGTTTGACATGCGGACGCTAATCAGCTTCCCCCCTTAGTAGTTTCTATTTGTTATTCTACATGACAAATAGCGACTCGAAAAGCATAAAAAAAATCGGAAACCTTTATACAGCAGGTTTCCGACGAGTCATCAGTAGACTGACGTTGAAGATTTATTCGTATTTTCGAGTATTTCTTTTACTCTATTTAGGAATTTGCCACATACAAGTCCATCAAGTACTCGATGATCTAATGATAAACATAAATTCACAATATCACGAGCAGCAAACATTCCACCTGGTAAAACAACTGGTTTCTTTACAATACTTTCCACTTGTAAAATTGCTGCTTGTGGGTAATTGATAATACCCATTGATTGAACTGAGCCAAATGCTCCCGTATTATTAACTGTAAATGTACCACCTGTGATGTCATCCATTGCCAATTTTCCTGTACGAACTTTTATTGCAAGCTCATGGATTTCTTTAGCAATTCCTTTAATGGATTTCTCATCAGCGTGTTTTATAACAGGGACAAATAAGGCATCATCTGTCGCTACCGCAATCGAGATATTGATGTCATGCTTTTGGATAATTTTATCTTCTGCCCACATCGAATTCAACATTGGGAACTCCTTCAAGGCTTGAGCAACTGCTTTTACAAAGAAGGCGAAATATGTAAGATTAAAGCCTTCTTTTTGCTTAAATTCATTCTTTAAGCTATCACGGTAAGCTACTAAATCTGTTACATCCACTTCCATCATCATCCAAGCATGTGGCGCTTCATGAACGCTTCTTACCATATTATTTGCAATGGCACGGCGCACTTTCGTCACTGGAATTTCAATATCTCCTGGGTGAACAGGTTGTGCTGGTGCTGCTGGTTTTTCTGCTTGTTGCTGCTGAGCTGGTGCTACAGTAGCATCTGATGTTGTTTGAACAGCTGATGGTGCTGGCACGACATCATTTGCTGTTGGAATATTGCCAGTTTCAATGAGCTTAAGCAGATCTTTTCTTGTAATACGACCACCCTCGCCTGTTCCTGTTACTTGATCGAGTGCAATATCATGCTCCTGGGCAAGACGAAGAACAGCTGGTGAGTAGCGCACTTTATCCTTGCGTACTTCTTTTGGCGTAGCTGAAGGCGTAGGAGCTGGTTGAGGTGCCTCCTGCTTCTTTTGAACCCCTGCATTTAAAATAGCTGAGCTTACTGAAGATTTTTTTTCTTGAGGCGGTGGTGGTAATTCACCTTCCCCTGCTATTTCAATAGAGCATACGACGGCTCCAACTGGTAATGTTTGACCTTCTTGCGCGATAAGCTCCGTAATAACCCCTTCAAATGAGGATGGGATTTCTGCATTTACCTTATCTGTTACGACCTCTGCTAGTGGATCATATTTTTTAACTGTATCTCCAGGCTTTACAAGCCATTTTTCAATTGTACCTTCTGTTACACTTTCACCGAGTTGAGGCATTGTAATATTTTGAACTGACATCCTTTATTCCTCCCATCAATTAAGCCTAGGCGTCATTGTATCTAATGTCGCGCTAAATCATAAAACATAGATAGGCAACAAGACAGATTTTGACTATTTTATGATCAAGTCAAAATCTGTACTTCCGTCTAAGGCTTTCATTTTTTTAAACAGCCTTGTGTGATTTACTAAAATGCCGCAAGTTCTCGCATTGCACGTTCAACTTTTTCAGGATTAATCATAAAATATTTCTCCATTGTTGGTGCATATGGCATAGCTGGCACATCAGGTCCTGCTAGACGTTGAATTGGTGCATCAAGCTCAAATAAACAATGTTCTGCAATAATTGCTGCAACTTCACTCATGATACTACCTTCTTTATTATCCTCTGTAACAAGTAAAACTTTTCCTGTTTTACTTGCTGCTTCAATAATCGCCTCTTTATCAAGTGGATAAACAGTACGTAGATCAAGAATATGAGCAGAAATACCATCAGCAGCAAGACGTTCCGCTGCTTGTAGAGCAAAATGTACAGCTAAACCATAGGTAATAACTGTTACATCATCCCCTTCACGTTTCACATCTGCCTTACCAATAGGTAATGTGTAATCGTCTAATGGTACTTCACCTTTAATTAAACGGTACGCACGTTTATGTTCGAAAAATAATACCGGATCCTCATCACGAATAGCTGCTTTCAGCAGGCCCTTTGCATCATAGGGTGTTGATGGAATGACAATTTTCAAACCAGGTGTACCAGCAAAAAGTGCTTCTACAGATTGTGAATGATAAAGCGCCCCATGAATGCCACCGCCAAATGGTGCACGGATGACCATTGGACATGACCAGTCATTATTAGAACGGTAACGAATTTTAGCTGCCTCCGAGACGATTTGGTTAACAGCTGGCATAATGAAATCGGCAAATTGCATTTCAGCGATTGGACGCATGCCATACATCGCAGCCCCGATACCTACCCCAGCTATAGCACTTTCTGCAAGAGGTGTATCAAGGACGCGGTATTCACCAAACTGATCATACAGACCCGTAGTTGCTTTAAATACACCGCCCTTACGACCAACATCCTCCCCTAAAATGAAAACACGTTCATCACGTTCCATCTCTTCCTTCATTGCCAATGTAATCGCATCAATATAAGACATTACTGCCATTACACGTCACCTCCGTCCACTGGTGCATAAACATATTTAAGTGCATGCTCTGGTTGTGCATATGGAGCCGCTTCTGCATAATCTGTTGCTTCATTAACTTCAGCCATAACACGCTCTTCAATTTCAGTTCGTATTGCTTCTGTCATAACGCCAGCATCCATTAAATACTTTTCGAATAATAGAATCGGATCTTTAGCCTTACCTTCAGCAATATCTTCAGCCGTACGATATTGACGGTCATCATCATCTGATGAATGGGCTGTTAAACGATATGTTACCGTTTCAATTAAGCTTGGCCCTTCCCCATTACGTGCGCGGTCTGCGGCTTCTTTCACCACTTTATACACTTGTAACGGATTTTTCCCATCAACTGTCACTCCAGGCATTCCGTAGCCAATTCCACGATCAGATACTTTGGCACAGCCTAATTGACGTTCTACGGGTACTGAAATAGCATATTGATTGTTTTCTACCATAATAATAACTGGTAGCTTATGAACACCTGCAAAGTTTGCTCCTTCATGGAAGTCCCCTTGATTGGATGAGCCTTCACCAAGCGTAACGAAAGAAACAAAATCTTCTTTTTGTAGACGTCCAGCCAGTGCAACACCAACTGCATGTGGAACTTGCGTTGTAACAGGAGATGACCCTGTTAAAATACGATTTTTCTTTTGACCAAAGTGACCTGGCATTTGACGACCACCAGAGTTTGGATCTTCTGCTTTTGCAAAAGCAGACAACATCAATTCTTTTGGTGTCATTCCAAAATGTAATACAACACCCATATCACGATAATAAGGTGCGATATAATCCTTGTTTTTATCAAGTGCAAAGGCTGCTCCTACTTGTGCGGCCTCCTGCCCTTGACAGGAAATAACAAACGGAATTTTACCAGAACGGTTTAATAACCACATACGCTCATCTAATCTTCTGGCCATTAACATTGTTTCGAACATAGCAAGTACATCTTCATTTGACAAACCTAATTCTTCATGTTTGATTTGAACATCTTGCATACGAACACCCCTTTCGTATTATAGAGAAATAACTATCTTATCCTATATCCCCACTTTTGGATAGTTTAGCTAAGAAATTCAGAAAATTAAAAATGGATAGCACGATCATCTACTGCCAAAGCAGATTCCACTAAAACCTCATTTAAGGATGGATGTGGATGAATAGCCTGACTAATTTCCCAAGGTGTGGCATCCAATAATTTCGCTAACGATGCTTCCCCAATTAAATCTGTTACATGCGGTCCTACCATATGAATACCTAAAATATCATCTGTTTCTTTATCAGCGATTATTTTGACAAAGCCCTCAGTCTCTCCATTTACAAGAGCCTTACCAATGGCCTTAAACGGAAACTTACCGATTTTTAAAGAATGGCCATGCTCTTTTGCAGCACCTTCTGTTAAACCAATGCTTGCAACCTCTGGATAAGAATAAACGCATTTCGGTACATTGAGAGCATCCAATGTCTTTGTTTTACCTGTCGCTATGTGCTCAATGGCTGATAGACCTTCATGAGAGGCAACATGTGCTAATTGTAAGCCACCAATGACATCTCCAATGGCATACATATGGGATTCCTTTGTTTGATAAGAATCATTCACTTTAATAAAGCCGTTTTCAACTTCGATTTCCGTATTTTCTAACCCGATACCTTGCGTATTCGCTTCACGTCCTACACAAAGTAATAATTTATCCGCCTCAAATATTTCTTCCTGATCATTCACTTTCGCCGAAATGAAAACGTTATCATTTTCAATTTTGAAGGTAGTAGTATCTAATCGAGCATTCGTAACGATCCGAACACCTCGTTTTTCAAGTTGCTTCGTCACTTCTTTTACAACGTCTGCATCTTCTGCAGGTAAAATAGATGGACCATATTCTACAACCGTTACATATACACCAAAATCACAAAGCATAGATGCCCACTCAATGCCAATTACTCCGCCACCGACGATTAATAATGATTTTGGCAAGCTTGCTAACTCTAAGGCATGATCTGAATTTAGTACGTATTGCCCATCAACTGTTAAACCGGCCATCCCTCGAGGCTTCGAGCCAGTTGCGATCACAACATTTGTAGGAACAAGCATTTCATTCTCATCACCATTGGACATTTCAACAGAAATTGTGCCTGGCATTGGTGAGAAAATAGATGGTCCTAAAATTCGCCCTGTGCCGTGATAAACATCTATTTTGCCTTTTTTCATCAGTGTATTCACACCTTGGCTTAATTGCTCTACGATTGCTTGTTTTCTAGCTTGAACTTTGTCAAATTGAAGTGTCACGCCTGCAATATCGACACCATATTCACTAGCCGTTTTATTGGCCATTCGATATACTTCTGCACTTCGAAGTAAGGCTTTACTCGGAATACAGCCTTTATGCAAGCAGGTACCACCTAAACGCTCACGTTCAACAATTGCTGTTTTCAAACCTAGCTGCGCAGCTCGGATGGCTGCAACATATCCGCCGGTACCGCCACCTAGAATGACAACATCATAATTTTGAGCCATGTTTATTCCCCCTTTTGAGAAAAGTGCTAAAGTCTCTATTTACTTAACAATCACTTTGCCAATTTTTTAACGTCCGTTTTTGCTACAGAAAAACTTTAGCTTCACTTTATTCATGGTCTTTTTTCTTGTTGAAAATTAGAAGAAGTCGACAATGCGACTTCTATAATGTTTTTACTGTGTCTATTAGCGACCGTGTAAAATATTTTTTTCATTTTTTAAGAATTGGCTACGAGATTTTGCTACGCGAGCAATGCGTTCCTCTGCTAAGCGATTCGCTGCCACATATGTTGGAATGCCATCTCGTTTTGAAATCGCAAAGATTTTTTCAATACTATCATAAATTCCATCCACGCGTTTCATTGCACGTTCACGATTATAACCATATAATTCATCTGCAACGTTAATAACGCCACCAGCATTGATAACATAGTCTGGCGCATAAACAATACCTAATTCATGTAGATAGTCACCATGACGTGAATCTTTTAATTGGTTATTAGCAGAACCAGCAATTACTTTGGCTTTTAATTGTGGAATTGTTTCATCATTTAAAATGGCACCTAAAGCACAAGGTGAGAAAATATCAACTTCCTGTGCATATATTTCGTCTGGTGCTACAGCCATCGCATCAAAGTCATTGACAACTCGGTCAATTGCAGCTTGATTGATATCTGTTACAACAAGTTTTGCCCCTTCATTATGTAAATACTCGCAAAGCTTGTAGGCTACATTTCCTAGACCTTGTACAGAAATTTTTAATCCTTCTAATGAATCGGAACCGAATGCTTCTTTTGCAGCCGCTTTCATACCACGGTAAACCCCATAAGCTGTTACAGGTGATGGATTACCTGAAGAACCGAATGCAGGAGAAATTCCTGTTACATAATTTGTTTCCTCATGGATTAAATCCATATCTGAAACAGTTGTACCTACATCTTCAGCAGTAATATAACGTCCATTTAATCCTTGGATGAAACGACCTAACGCACGGAACATTTCTTCGTTTTTATCTTTAAATGGGTCTCCAATAATAACCGTTTTTCCACCGCCAAGGTTTAAACCAGCTGCAGCATTTTTGTAAGTCATTCCTCGTGCTAAACGCAACGCATCTTCAATAGCATTTTCTTCCGATGCATATGTCCACATTCGTGCTCCACCTAGTGCTGGTCCTAGTGTTGTATCATGGATAGCGATAACCGCTTTTAACCCTGATGCTTCATCTTGGCAAAATACCAATTGTTCATAATCATACTTTTCCATATACTTGAAGATTTCCATGAAACTCGCCCCTTTGCTTTGGAAAGTGCATCCCCAAATGCCCATCCCATCATGTTTTGTCTAACAATCTATTCCTCTTAGCGTTATCTCTTAACTAGCTCTGAACCCCTCTTATTCAGTAGGTGTTTAGACCCCAATGCTTGAAGAAAAAATTGTTTAGTAATGGATAATATTGCTCCACTTATTTTTACAATACTGACAAATTCACAATTTCGCAACTATTATTACATATTCTTATTTAAGTAAGAATTTTCTAAACATTCAGTTACAAATGCTACTTTCTGTCCCTCCTCGTTTTTATGCGAAAATATTATATTCGTTTCTACCTTCCTTGACATTCCACCATCCACAGGTACAATTAATCATAGGAATAAGGAGGGGTAGTATGGCCCGTTTAGCTGCATTTATTGTAATGCTTATTCCAGGTCTTATGGCTGCAGGTGGCATTAAATTTATGCGTGATACATTATTTGGTAAGCTTATTTCGCCATTCCCATTTTTATGGCTACAATTTGTAGTTGGTGTTATATTCTTCGTGATAGGCTTTGGTTTTTTCGCAGGATTTTTACTACATCGCGACAGAAAAAATGGAAAAGTAGCACCACGCTTCCAAAAGAAATAAAAATAGCTATCCAAATAAGTCACACTCGACTTACTGGATAGCTATTTTTATACACGTTCTTGTACTGCGATGACTTTATCAGGATAATCCGTAATCCATCCAATGACAGCATGATGTGGATTCGTTAAAAATAGTTCACTGCCATCAATCGCATAAAAACGACAGGCTTTTTCATTTATAACACAAGCCTCCAAGTATCTTGGTTTATAGTACCTTTTATGCATATGCACAGTATCAGCTGCTTTATAATCAGCTAGAAGATCCCATTTGATTTTTTTTGTGGCTATAAGGGCCGTTTCAAATTCCGGTCTATGTTTTTTAACAATCTCTAAAAGCTCATAGTGAAAGGATGAAAAATGACTCCCCTCTGGCAGAACTAACCCCTGTAGGAAATTAATCAGCCCTCTCTTATTGTCTAAGATGGTTGATTTTAATTCAATATTCAATGGCATCTGATGCATATTTGCCCACACTAAAACTGCCTCAAATGCCGGCATTTTATACGATGAAAATAGACGTCTCCAAGGCTTGCCAAGTTTAAAATGTAGAAGCTCCTCCATCGTACAATCGCTCACCAGTTTATTGCTGCCCACAAGTCTTGATAGCTGTGGATCGTGATACACTACGGGTAATCCCTCTTTAGAAAATTGAATGTCTAATTCAATGCCATCAGCCCCTAGCTCCATCGCCTTTTCAAAAGCTTGAAGAGTATTCTCTAGTGCATAAGCAGAAGCACCTCGATGTGCAAATACAGGAATACAAGAATTAGACATTGAGCTCACCAAATTCTAGCAGGAATTTACCATTCGTCATTTTGCTTAATAACGATGACTTTCTGCCAATTTGAATATAAGTACCTGGATGTGCTTCTTTTGTCACTACAATCTCTTCTTTCCCTACATGGCGCATTTCATCCATTAATAGCTTAATTTCACGATCTAACTCCACTGCTTCAGCTTTTAATTTGGTTAAGGCTTGTTTTGTCTCTTCAAATGAAGCAGTTTGTTCTTTAGACATCTGATTGAGAAATGGCAATAGACTTTTCATTTTGTTCTCATGTGCTAAAATTTCTGCTTGCAACTGTTTTAACTGGGCTGCTTTTTCTTGCATGACTGAATTATTTTCTTGCTTATTGATGCTTTCAATGATTAAATCCGTTCGGCGTTCTAGACGGTTTCCAGAAATGGCTGTGACGATCGTATTTTTTGCTACTGCTCGCCCACCAATGATTTTACCTTTTCGTTCATCAACATAAATAGAATGGGCAGAAAGCTGTGATCCTAGCGCATAAAAACCAATATGAATACTATCACCTGCAAATAAATTCGCTTCATTGACATGCTTAACAAATATATTGCCACCCGCTTCCACTACTGTTGAACCAAGTCCAAAAATCCCTCCCCGAATATAAACATCCCCCTCTATGGATTTAATCAATTTGGCACCGCTTACACCTTCGGCACCATCGATTGAAATATCACCAGTTGCAATAACCGTATAACCATTTGTTACTGTTCCTTTAATACTGAGAGAACCATTAAATTCTAGGTTGCCTGTTTCCACGCCAACATCACCGTTTATAGGAAGGTGTCTGTTTACACCAATCATTCCTTTGACATCATCTAAAACACCCGCAATTTTAGAGCGAATGACGATTTTCCCGTCCTCTTCCACTTCATAGGCCGATTTTGTGTCGTATTTAATAGGAAAATCTCTCCCAGGTACAGCAGCGACTACTTCACCAAGCACGTTTTTTCCTGGTTTACCTAATGTAGCAGGAATCTTTTCACCAAGCCACGAGCCTTCTGAAATTTCTGAAATAAAATTCATATCATAGTAATCGGCTTTACCGTCTTCTCGAATGACCGGTTTTCTCTCCGGTTTAGGCAAATATGTAATTTGTGCATCCATCCCTGCTATAGGTTGTTCGCCTTGAGCAATTAAAAATGCTTTTCCTGATTCAGCCTTTGAAATATCAAAGTCTACTATTCCGTAAACAATTCCTTTTTCTTCAAGTGTTTCTCGTATTTGCTGTGTCAATTTTTCTTTATTATTTTGAATATACTCTTGTGTTTCATATATAAAAATAGAGGCTGACATTTTATCACGTGCGATCTCCGCTTCAACATTCGGAAGCCAGCGTCCAATTTCAACTGGGCTTGTGTTTGGGGTTGATAACACGTTTTTTAAAATTGAAAAATTAGATAATTTAAGTCGTGGATGACTACGTAGGATGCTATCAAATTCTTTTAATGGGAATCCGGCACTAAAAGTAAGCATAAATACCTTGCCATTTTCTTCAGAAATTTCAAAGTTGTCATTCCGAACTAGAATCAAGCTACCTCCTCCTTCCCTCTATATGTAAGTATATACAATCCCCTTACATTTGTTTAGAGACCATTGTCACTACCGAGAAAGAAAATAGTACTACTCAATTATTAAAAAATCCGCCAAAAATTTCATTCCAACAAATAAAATTAAACAATTTTAACTATTTAAATGTTTATTTATCTGCTTTTTTATTAAATTTTCCTTTTAATTCAAAGTAATTCCATTTAATTATTTTGGAGGAATAGTATGCTATGGAAAGATAGCAAGTGGGTTCATCTCTATTAATAGTAGTTTTATATAGGTATTTTGAACCTTTAGTTATTCAACAAGCTACCTATACCTCCTTCAATATGGAAAGTGCAGCCTAGTTGAGCTAATTGCTCATGAGTCATATAGTGCATACTAATTTTACCATCTAATGCTAAACGTACCTCAAATAGTTCCTCCCCAATTTGCGTTATTTCTATCGAATTCATTCCATCTAGTTGGAAATTTACACTTTTCATTTTCATCACCTGTTTTAGTATAACGAATACAATCGCAATGAGTAACTAATATGCCGACTTTTCTTTGATTGTTCCAGTTCTCGTTATTCAGTTAAGATATTTCTACAGCATTTTCTGTAAAACTATCGATTAAATTCCCTAATCAATGCTACCGAGTTTTGTAATGATGAATTGAACACCAGCGTATAAGTTTAGCTTATAAAAAATGGATAAGGGCTTACAGTCTCACACCATTATTTACCCCATGGCTGTTCACCATATCTTTTTAGCATCACGACTTCACCATCATTATTTAACCGATTGTAAACATATTTAACTTTGTATTCGTTGTATTTTTCTAATTCGATTTTATCGTAATACTTTTTCGGTAATATTAACTCACGCTCATCAATTAACAGGTAGTATTCTCCGTTCTTTTCAACAATATTTTGTTCATCAATTTTCACTGTTTTTTCAACTAGTGCATCATTAAATGTATAAAAACCTGCTGCAAATACTCCAACTAAAATAAATACTAAAAAAATAACGAATAACTTACTCCTACTCAAGTATCTCATCCCCTTAATTTTGATATTTAATACTACTATTAATCAATTTATGTCATATTATCAAAATTAACCATATTAATCCTCTAAAAAGAGGTTTTTGCGAAAGAATGCTTTTTTGATTCACAACTTCATTGCATGAACCTTTCTAAAAAGGACAAATTCGTTAATAATGGACATAAAAAATACGCCCCTCAAACAGTCGACGTAAACTGTCTAAAAAGGCGTTATCATTTTCGTAATAAATTAGGTTTACCGGACATTCTCCGCTAAGCTACACGCTAAAAACACCAATATAGCACGCTTAGCTAGCCATCATATCAATACGGATTTTGTCTGCGATCATGGCAATGAACTCGCTATTGGTTGGCTTGGATTTTAGGTGGTGCACTGTATAGCCAAACATCGACGAAATCGATTCATAATTGCCACGATTCCATGCGACCTCGATGGCATGACGAATTGCACGTTCCACACGGGATGGCGTTGTATTGAATTTTTTCGCGATTTCTGGGTATAAAATTTTCGTGACAGATCCTAATAATTCTATATCTTCAAATACCATTTGAATGGCTTCACGTAAATAAGAATAACCTTTAATATGTGCAGGTACACCGATTTCTTTTATGATTGCAGTAATCGTACTGTCTAATTGATGCTGATTTAATTTTTGAGGTACTGTCGGTTGTAACACGCTTGTCTTTTTTGGTAGTGTCGCCTTTTGTCCAGCACAATGTAGAATCTTTTGTACCAATTGATCGAATTCAAATGGCTTCAGCATGAAATAGGAAGCCCCTAAATCTACCGCCTGTTTCATGACATCTTCCTGACCAAAAGCTGTTAGCATAATAACTTGGATAGATGACATTTTTTCGTTTTGATACATGGCTTCTAATACAGCTAAACCGTCAAGATGAGGCATTATTATATCTAGAAGTAAAATATCTGGTGTAAATTCCTCAAGCATTTGTAGACAAACTTTTCCATTTGAAGCTGTTGCAATAATTTCTATTTCGGCATGTCCTTGAAAATACTGCTCCATTGTTTTTAATAACTCACGATTATCATCAGCAATCGCTACTTTTACTTTTGTCATTTCAATTCCTCCTTCTGGACTTGCTTTGAACACCTCAAAGCGTTAACCTAACCCCTAAATGCCGTTTTTGGCACACTGTGGAATTTTCGACATTTTTGTTTTAAAAACCTTTTTCATTTTCAAAAATGAGTATGTAGTCCGATACTTTCTTTTTTTATCGACAAGTTACGATAAATAATTGCAACTAGTCGAATGCTCTTATTACTTATTTTAGATAAAATTAGTTGATAAAACTACAGTTTTTTTAAATATCATGACTCCTTCAGGGAATTATTAGAAATACATGTTGAATTCCTAGAAAAAAGGGTAAAATTCGCTTCTTTCCCTGGGCTTTTGTTGCCCCTGAAAATGAAGCGAATTCTTACCAGACATAATTCATGAAGATCTTCTTAACATTTCTGCTACAGTTAGTGCCGCCCCTTTTTTCGGCTCTTCAACAAACATATGCGTCACAGCACCGACAAAACGACCGTCTTGAATGATAGGACTGCCACTCATTCCCTGCAAAATACCACCTGTTTTTTCAATGAGCTTTTCGTCAGATACTATAAATTCAAGGCGTTCATTTTCAACCTTTGTAATTTCAATCGAAAAAGATTCCACCTTACTGCCTTCAATAGCCGTATAAATTTCGGCTTTCCCAGTTTTTATATCTTTTTCATGCATAATTTCAATGGCTTTGGGTAATCTTTGTTGATAACCGTCTTCCCAACGGCCAAAAATACCATAAATAGTATTTTTATCTATACTGCCGAGTCGTTCTTGATGCTTCTCAATGGAGGATATTTTATAGCCTGGTTGGCCCGGTGTACTTTTACGAATTTGTTGAATGGAAGCTAAAAAAATGGAGCCAGCTTTAAAAACAGGGGCTTCTTGTAGGGTTGAATCGACAATTTGATGACCTAGTGCTCCGTAATTTTTTGTCTCTGGATCAATATAAGTCAGTGTTCCTACTCCATCTGTTTCATCTTTTAAAAAGGAAATGACATGCTCTGCTTCTTGATTTTGTAATTCCAATGTAACTTGTTGGCCTTCACTATTGATCGTCCATTTTTGTTGGCCTTTTTTTGCCACAGCTTGTTTGGCATCAGCAAGAGATTTAACAGGGATATCATTTATTTTTTCAATGACTGCTCCTCCCTTCATCCACTGATTCGAAGCTAATAATACATCATGTGCGACAAATACATGTGATAATTGGAGCTGGATCCCAATTGCTTCACCCATTGGTATAAGCTTTTTGGCGGCTAAAGCTTGTACAGGCATCACTAACAAAAAGATGAGCATAGGCAAAATGACTAATTGACGCCAATGACGATTCATACGACACCTCCTTTTCATTTTTGTCTTTTTACTATGTGTTGTTGTGCCATTCTTATAAGCGGTAAATATTTGTGCAAAAAGAAAAAACCCAGAAACAGCGTGACTGTTTCTGGAATAAAGATTAACGCATTTGTTTTTTTCGTTCATCTGCCATTTTTAAAAGCTCTGTTGCATGCTGTAATGTTAAAGCTGTAATTTCTGTACCAGACATCATACGGCTAACTTCCTCAATTCGAGCATCTTGATCAATTTCCGATAACGAAGTGAACGTTCGATCATGCTCCACCTCTTTTTTGATAAAGTAATGATGATCAGCCATAGCCGCAACCTGTGGTAAATGAGAAATACATAATACTTGAGAATTAACGGAAATCGCTGCGATTTTTTCTGCAATGGCTTGCGCTACACGACCACTTACACCTGTATCGACCTCATCAAAAATAATGGAGGTGATACCATTTGAGGAAGAGAAAATCGTTTTCAATGCAAGCATCATTCGCGATAATTCACCGCCAGATGCAATTTTGGGTAACGATTTTGGTGGTTCTCCAACGTTTGTGGAGATGTAGAAAATGATTTGATCTTTTCCATTGGCATCGAAATATGGTAATTCATCGAAATTAACAATAAATTTTGCTTTTTCCATATGTAGTTCACGTAATTCTGCCATTATGGCTTCACTCAATTGATGGGCAGCAGTTTTACGTACCGCCGAAAGTTTTTCAGCAAGTTCATTAAGTACCGATTCCATCTCTAGCACTCGGCGTTCTTTGACCTGCAAAATTTCATCTCGATTCAACAATTCATTTAATTCTGTTTTAATTTTCTCATAATACGCTAAGATTTCTTCCAGTGTCGAACCATATTTGCGTTTTAAATTTTGGAATAGTGCTAAACGCTGCTCAACCTCGTTTAAACGTGCTGGATCGAACTCTAAGTCATCTAACACATTTTTGACCTGATAGGCTGCATCTTGTAAGGCATAAAATGCAGATGTCACAGCTTCAGATGCTTCTTTGAATTGATCGTCAACCGTCGCGGCGTCTTCTAAAGCACCCATAGCATTACCAATCCAATCAAGTCCCTTCGAATCGCCTTGAATGGCATCATAGGCTGCACTAGAACGTTCAAAAATTTTATTAAAATTCATCAAACGACGGCGTTCATCTAAAAGGTCGTCTTCCTCACCCAACTTTAGATTGGCTTCCTCTAGCTCTTTTATTTGAAATTGGTACAAATCAATACGTTGTGCCATCAATTGTTCATCAATCGATATGGAAGCTAAATCTTTTTTTAGTAAACGATATTCTTCATATTGTTCACTATATGTTTTTTGTATAGGGGACAGTTCTTCCTCCGCAAACTGGTCGAGTAAATTAATATGCTGCTTTTCATCCATCAGCTCTTGATTTTCATGTTGACCATGAATATCAATAAGGCTAGCGCCAATGTCTCTAAGTACCGATAATGGCACAAGCTTTCCATTTACTCGGCAAATGCTTTTACCAGAATCATTTAAATCCCGTCGTAAAATAATGCTATCTTCTTCAATTTCTATGCCTGCTTCTTCTAATTTTTTCAGAACAGGATGAGCTAAACTTGAAATTTGAAATAAGCCACCTAATTCTGCTTTTCTTGCACCGTGGCGAATAAATTCAGTATTGCCTCGTCCACCCGCAAGTAAATGCACAGCATCAATGATGATGGATTTCCCAGCACCTGTTTCCCCTGTAAGTACTGTTAAACCTTCTGAAAAGCTTACTGTCAGATCCTCAATGATGGCAAAGTTTCGAATACTAAGCTCTCTTAACACAAATTGTCACCTCTGAATCAAATTCCCCATTTTTTAAAGCATGTCTAATAAGCGATTTTTTGTATTTTCACGCTCATTTTCATTACGACAAATAATTAAAATGGTATCATCCCCAGAAATTGTACCTAAAATTTCTGGCCAATCTAAATGGTCAAGTAAAGATGCAATCGCGTTTGCATTACCTGGAAGAGCTTTCATCACTAGAAAGTGAGATGCTCCATCAATGCTGACAAATGCATCTGCTAATGCACGATGTAATTTTTGGACTGGGTTGAAACGTTGATCTGCGGGTAAGCTATATTTATAGCGACCATCCTGTAACGGTACTTTCACTAAATGTAGCTCTTTAATATCTCGTGACACCGTTGCTTGGGTCACATTATAGCCTGCTTCTTTTAAAAAATCGACTAAATCATCTTGTGTTTCGATTTCATGATTGGCGATAATATCTCGAATTCGTATATGTCGTTGTCCTTTATTCAACGAGATCACCTCTTATAAATAATTGTATATGTGTATAATCACACTACCATTTTCAACAAAAAAGCACAAGAAAAAACACGGCTCTATAAGCGAGCACGTGTTATTTTAAAGAATTATGCGCTTCTTCAACGAGTGCATTAAAAGCTGTATATGAAGGAATTATTTCATCACCGACAGGATTCACTAAATGGAATAAAAATTCAATGTTCCCTTCCCCTCCTGTTATAGGTGAAAAGGAGGCATCTTTTACAACAAAGCCAATTTCTGTTGCCATAGCAGCTGTTTTTTCCAATACTTCGAGATGTACTTTTTTATCACGAACAATACCTTTTTTACCAACCTTGTCTTTCCCAGCTTCAAACTGTGGTTTCACTAATGCCATCACATCGCCACCTGGAAGCAACAATGTTTTTAATACAGGTAAAATGAGCGATAAGGAAATAAAGCTAACATCAATGGTTGCAAAATCAGGTAGCCCTTCCGTTAAATCAGCGGCTGTTGTATAGCGAAAATTGGTTTTCTCCATGACCGTGACACGTTCATCCGAGCGAATTTTCCAAGCTAACTGGTTAGAGCCCACATCCAATGCATAACAATGTCTTGCTCCATGTTGTAGGGCACAATCTGTAAAGCCGCCTGTAGAGGAGCCAATGTCAAGCATTAGCTTTCCTTCTACAGTCATATCAAAAATTTGTAGGGCCTTTTCAAGCTTTAGGCCACCACGACTAACATATTTTAAATCAGAGCCCTTCACTTGTAGAGGCGCATCGATGGCAATTTTTTCTCCTGCCTTATCAATACGTATTTCATTTGAAAAAACAAGACCTGCCATAATGGATCGTTTTGCTTTTTCTCTTGTCTCGCAAAGCCCACGCTCTACAAGTAAAATATCTACTCTTTCTTTTGGTTGTTTTGTCATTATTTATTCAAACCTACTTGCTGTTTTTGTTGAAGTAATACGTGCATACGTGCAACCGTATCCTCTGCTGTCATATGAATTTCTGCGAGTAACTGATCTACATTACCATGTTCGATATATTGATCTGGAATTCCCATGCGATCAATAAGTGCATTTAGATAGCCATGATCATGAGCAAACTCTAATACGCCACTACCAAATCCACCTTGCAGGACAGCTTCTTCAATCGTTAAAATTGGCTTATGACTAGATAAAATACGATGTAGCATTTCCTCATCCATTGGCTTGATGAAGCGAGCATTAACTACTTCAATCTCAATACCTTGTTGTGCCAGCATTTCAGCTGCCGCCATTGCCATTGGAATCGTCGTTCCAAATGTTAAAATAGATGCGTCTTTCCCCTCGCGCAAGACTTCCCAGCTTCCAATTGGTAAAGCGATAAGCTCTTCATCTAATGGTACGCCAATCCCATTCCCACGTGGATAACGAAGAGCAATTGGGCCACCATCATATTCAATCGCTGTCTTTACCATATGCTGACCTTCATTTTCATCTTTTGGCATCATAATAGTCATGTTTGGAATATGGCGAAGGAAAGCAATATCAAATACACCTTGATGGGTTTCTCCATCCGCTCCAACTAAACCAGCACGATCAATGCCGATAAAAACATTCAAGTTTGGACGAGCAATATCATGTAATACTTGGTCATATGCACGTTGCAAGAATGTAGAATAAATGGCTAAAAACGGCTTCATTTTTTGAGTAGCTAGCCCTGCAGCCATCGTTGCTGCGTGTTGTTCAGCAATTCCTACATCAAAGAAACGATTTGGGAAATCCTTTTGAATACCTTGTAGCTTCGACCCAACAGGCATTGCTGGCGTAATCGTCACTACTCGCTCATCCTCATGAGCAATTTTACGAACCGTTTCTGCAATTAAACTACTCCACGCTGGTCCTTTTGCTTCAGATTTAACAAAGGCACCGTTTTCAATTTTATAGGGACCTGTCCCATGCCAATTACCAATAGTATCATCCTCGGCAGGTTTATAGCCCTTTCCTTTTTTTGTAATGACATGGACCAAAACAGGCCCTTTCACTTTTTTAGCATGTGATAATGTCATTTCTAGGGCTTCGAAATCATGTCCATCAATTGGGCCCAGATATTTAAAACCTAGCTCCTCAAAAAACACACCGGACACCACTAAATATTTTAAGCTGTCCTTAAGGCGCTCTGCAGTAGAAGCAAGCTTGCCTCCTAGCACTGGAATTTTATTTATAAGTGACTCTAGCTCTTCCTTCGCTTTTGAGTATTCCTTAGCTGTACGTAAACGACCTAATACATTGTGTAATGCTCCAACATTTGGTGCAATGGACATTTCATTATCATTCAGAATGACAATCATATTTGTTTTTGCATGTCCAATATGATTTAACGCTTCAAGTGCCATTCCGCCTGTTAAAGCACCGTCCCCAATAATAGGGATTACATAGCTATGTTCTTTTTTAATATCACGTGCCGCTGCCATACCCATGGCTGCTGATAAGGACGTCGAGCTGTGACCTGTTTCCCACTCATCATGTTCACTCTCCACGCGCTTCGGGAATCCACAAAGCCCTTTGAACTGACGTAGTGTGTCAAATTGACTCGCACGACCTGTTAAAATTTTATGCACGTAAGCTTGGTGGCCAACATCCCACAAAAACTTATCTTTTGGACTGTCAAACATTTTATGCAGCATTATCGTAAGTTCAACTACACCTAAATTTGGCCCGATATGCCCACCTGTGACAGAACATTTTTCGATTAAGAAGGTACGAATTTCTTGTGCAAGTTGCTCAAGCTCCTTCTTATTTAAGTTTTTTAAAAAGGATGGACTAGTTATTTTATTTAAATCCACCTTTCTCACACACCTTTTCAATAAAATATTCACCGCAATTGTGTTTCCACCATTATAGCAGTGTTATCAATATGCTAAAAGTACGAGCACTTCATTGAATGCAAATTGCAAACGTTCCCACCTATTCTAGCATATTCTTTTCCTTCAACGCCTTGATTTTCTCTCTTAGTTTTTACGATGAACAATATACGCAGCAAAGTCGCGTAATAAGCTGGTATCGATTGGTAATTGATCGAGTGCGTTAATGGCATGTTGATAATGCTCAGCAAGCTTTTCTTTTGCTCCCGCTAATGTTAAAAGCGCTGGATAGGTGCTTTTATCACTAGCGATATCTTTCCCTGCTGTTTTCCCTAGTTCTTCAGTTGTTCCTTCAATATCTAAAATATCATCCTGAATTTGGAAAGCTAGACCAATGTGATGTGCATATTTCTTTAATGTAGCACGATCTTGATTGGACACATCTGCTAACACGGCTCCCGCTTCAATACTAAAGCGTAATAATGCACCTGTCTTATTGACATGGACCTGTTCTAGCTCTGTTAAATTAAGCTGACGTTGCTCTCCTTCCATATCAAGTACTTGACCACCAACCATGCCTTCTGCTCCTGCTGCGACACTTAATAATTGGACAAGTTCAATGCGCTTTTCAGCAGACAATTCCATACGTGCTAAAATGCCAAATGCCAACGTATTTAGTGCATCTCCAGCAAGCGTTGCAAGTGCTTCACCATAAACTTTATGATTCGTCGGCTTTCCTCTTCTGAAATCATCATTATCCATACTTGGTAAATCATCGTGGATTAAAGAATACGTATGAATGATTTCAATTACAGAACCGACAAGAAAGCCGTCCTGTAAATTTTTATGGTAAAGCTCAAGTACTGCTAACACAAAAAGTGGGCGAATTCGTTTACCGCCAGCCTTTAATGAATAAAGCATAGATTCCTTTAAATCGGCTGGTGCATCAATTTGTTCAACAAGCGCAAACATGGTTTCTTCAATTTGTGGTATGTTACTTTCAATAAAGTACTTTAATGGCTCATTCATTTCCTAATTCTCTCCCTTTAGTGGATCAAATGCTGTTGTTTCACCAGTCTCTTGGACAATCGATACGAGCTGTTCTTCTGCATGTTGCAGCTTACTATGGCAAAACTTTGATAGCTCCATTCCTTGCTTATATAAATCTATTGCATTTTCCAATGGCACATCGCCTTGCTCCAACTGGCGAACGATTTCTTCTAGTGCCGTCATGGCTTCTGCAAACGTTTGTTGTTTCTCTGTCACAACGTTTCCCCCTCATTCTTTGGCAAGATATTTTTCACTTCAGCCACAACTTTCCCATCATGGAAAGAAAGTGTAAGTTGATCCTGCTTTTGTACCTCAGTGGATGATTTGATCATTTGTTGATCTTTATATGCTACTGTAAAACCTCTTGTTAGAATGGATAGCGGATTTAATGCTTCTAATGTTCTAACAGTGGCCTCAAATTGTTGTTGTTGCTTCGCTACATAATACGTAGTAGCACGGGATAATTGTTGAATGCGTGCTTCAAGTTCACGTTGATGGAACGCCAGTGCCTTTTTAGGTGAATGCTGCTCGACCGTACTATGTAATTGTTGAAGCTGAGATTTTTTCTTCATCAACTCCACCTGCATCGCTGTCTGCAACCCAGACTCGAGCTGTGCTAATCTTTCAGTAAATGGTCGATAAAGTCTTTCTGGCATGGACAATGGATAAGACTGCTGGAGCTTATTTAGACGTTGTCGTTCAGCCATAAGTTGCGACCTCACTATTTGATGAAGTTGTGTTTTTTGCGTAAGTACCCGCTGGTAGAGCTCTGCTTGATCTGGAACAGCCATCTCTGCAGCTGCCGTTGGTGTAGGAGCTCGTAAATCAGCTACATAATCTGCAATGGTTGTATCTGTTTCATGTCCGACTGCGCTAATAATAGGAATTCGGCTTTCAAAAATAGCCCGTGCCACTATTTCTTCATTAAAAGCCCATAAATCCTCAATAGAGCCTCCACCACGACCTACAATTAACACATCACAACTCGCATTCTGATTGGCACGTTGAATATTTTGCACAATATTTGGAGCCGCCTGCGCTCCTTGCACTAGAGTTGGATAAATCAAAATTTTAGCAAGGGGGTAACGTCTCTTCAACGTCGTACAAATATCTCGAATAGCAGCACCTGTAGTCGATGTTAATACACCTATTTTTTCAGGAAACTTTGGTATCGGTTGCTTCCACTCTTGTTTAAAAAGCCCCTCTTTTTGTAATTGTTCTTTTAATTGATTAAAGGCAACAAATAAGCTACCAATGCCATCAGGTTGCATCTCCTGTACATAAAGTTGGTAGGTACCATAACCTTCGTAAACGTTTACATCGCCTCGAATAAATACTTGCATACCTTCCTTTGGCTCAAACGCTAATTTTGTAGCCGCCATTTTAAACATCGTAGCCGCAATGCGGGCTCCATCATCCTTTAGCGTAAAATAAATATGGCCTGATTGATGGAGTTTAACATTCGATAATTCACCCTTTACATATACTTCACGTAGATGAGGGTCAGCATCAAACTTTCGTTTAATATATTTCGTTAACGCTTTTACTGTTAAATAAGAAGCAGACGACATGTTTTCGGCTCCTTTACTATAATCAAGTTTTTCACAAAAACTACACCTATCATAACATTTTTTACTGTCGTTGACGTGCCAAAATGCAGTTTCGCTAGAAAAAATGACGAGGTTACAACTATCGAAAAACAACTATAACATATTCATACACGATCAAACTATTAGAAAACAGCTTATTACCATCCATAACAAAACAAAGCCCCATAACAATAGTTGTTATGAGACTTTACATTTTAATAGAATAGTAATAGAAGCGTACCTACAATAAAACAATAGTACGTAAAATAGCTAAGTTTACCGCTTTTCATAATACCCATAAACCATCGCATCGCAAAATAGGTCATAATGAGCGTAGCGATGAAAGTAGCTGCATAGGGAAGTGCCAATGCGCCTTTATTCGGCTCCTCTAAAAAATCCGTAATCCCAAGGACCACTCCCCCTAAGCTTACAGGAATATAAAGCATAAAGGAGAACCGTAAGGCTGTATCCTGCTTCATACCTACTGCTATTGCTGAAATAATCGTTGCTCCTGATCGGCTAATACCTGGCGTTAAAGCTACTGCTTGCCCTAATCCTACAATAATAGCGTCTTTTGCCCTGAGATCAGCATCATTCTTCTTCCCTCGCATATTACGTATTAACCATAATGCAGCTCCTGTGACAAATAACATAAGCGCAATTGTAGTCATACTGACATTGTCAGCAATGACATCACTTAATAACACCCCTAAAACGCCTGCTGGAATAGATCCTATGATAATATACAATGCAAAGCGAAAATCAGCTTTATAGCGCCTCTCCCCTGTCTTTAAATAGAGAAAGAAATGACTTATAAGGCGCACAATATCCTCTCGATAAATATACATAATGGCAAGTAATGATGCTGTATTAGTTAAAATGGCGAATGTAAAACCTTGTTCTCCAAGCCCTAGTATTTCACTGGCAATCATAACATGTCCACTCGATGAAACGGGAATAGGCTCTGTGAAACCTTGGACAAGACCAATGATGATATGTTTAACAATTAACATAATATCGATGTTTTCCATAAAAACCTCCTTCTACGTATGTATGTCCCAAACGTTACATTAGACGTCAAAAATAGCAAAGAAGTTCTTTTTTACTCATCAAAAAAGTCATCTCAAAGCAATGTTGAGATGACTCTTTTATGGTTATGTTATTTATTTTGCAAGCTATTTTCAGCTGCTTGCACTGTGTTGAATAGTAACATCGTGATTGTCATTGGTCCGACACCACCTGGTACAGGAGTAATATGTGATGCAATACCATCTACTTCTGCAAAGTTTACATCACCGCATAATTTATTGTTCTCATCACGATTAATACCGACATCAATGACAACCGCTCCATCTTTTACATGCTCCTTTGTAATAAAGTTTGCACGTCCGACAGCAGCTATCAAAATATCTGCCTGTTTTGTAAATGAAGGTAAATCAGGCGTTTTAGAATGTGTATATGTCACCGTTGCGTCTTTTTGCAAAAGTAGTTGTCCCATTGGTTTACCAACGATATGACTACGTCCTACAATAACAGCATGTTTTCCTGCAATGTCAATTCCTGAATACTCAAGAAGCTTCATCACGCCGAACGGTGTACAAGGTAAAAATGTGTCTTGGCCAAGCATCATTTTCCCCACACTTACTGGTGAGAAACCATCGACATCCTTCTCGACAGCGATTGTCGCTATGACTGTATCCTCATCAATATGTTTTGGGAGTGGTAGTTGTACTAAAATTCCGTGAATATCCTCACGTTGATTTAAAAGTTGAATTTGTGCTAATAATTCCTCTTGCGTAGTTTCAGCTGGTAATTTAATCAGTTCTGAAAACATACCAATTGCTTCACAAGATTTTTGTTTATTTCTCACATATGTAGCTGAAGCTTGGTTGTCTCCAACTAATACAACCGCTAAACCAGGTGTTAATCCTCGCTCTTTTAAGCGAATGACACGCTCTGCTACAGCATTACGAATTTCTTGACCAATTTCTTTACCATTAATAATTGCACTTGACATAAACCTTCGTTACTCCTTCCAATTCAACACATTATTCTTGTTCTGTAAATTTAGAAAGTACACCATTGACAAATTTAGATGAACTATCATCGCCAAATGTTTTACATAACTCGATTGCTTCGTTTAGTACTACTCTTTTTGGTGTTTCTGGCATGTATAAAAGTTCGTATACAGCTAGACGTAAAACCGTTCTTTCAATTTTCGGTAGACGGGCAAGTGACCACTTTTCAAGATGCTGTTCTAAAGTAGCATCGATTTCCTCCAAATGTTCAGCTGTTCCAGTAACAATCTTTTCGTAAAAGGCATTGGTTGGTTGTCCTTTAATATGACCCATTGCTTCTTCTACTGTTAGATCCGTATTGTCTAGCTGAAACAAAACTTGCAACGCTTTTTCGCGTGCTTCATGTCGTTTCATGTAAAGCTCTCCTTCTTAAGTGGCATTAAGGTTTATAATAGCATAAAATCGCACGAGAAACACGATTTCAAGCAAGTTTTCAATAATCTGAAACCTTTTTTAAGGAACTTTTTACATCATTCCTAATTGAGCTCCCTTTTAATCAAATAAGCTCTCCAAAAATGATTGTTTCCTCCTCATCATGTATAATAAAGAAAAACGAAAACAAACTTCAGAGGTGTTCACAATGCAATATGAAGCCATATGTACGAGTTGTAAAAAACCATTTAAATTGGTTGAAGGTGAAGAACAATACAAACTAATGAAGGAACGTAAATCTCACCTATTTTACTGTGACGATTGCAAGCATAAAATTCGCTTTGACGCCATTCGAAACTTCTTTAGGTATTACTAATGGAGGCAATTTATGAAGGAACATTATTATACCATTGGTGAGGTTGCCAAACTTTCAAACTTATCGATTCAGACGTTACGCTATTACGATCAAATTGATTTATTTAAACCAGCTTATACAGATACCTACACCAATTACCGCTACTATAAAGACACTCAGCTATTCTATTTAGATATAATAAAATCACTTAAATATATCGGTGTTACCCTCGAAGATATAAAAAAAGCGCTCAAATTAACCTCAAATGAATTGCTTGATTTTCTTGCACAGCAAGAGCTACGAATAAACGAGAAAATCTCACGCTTAAATGAAGCGAAAAATACTTTATTGAAAACAAAAAAGCAATTACAAGAACAAATAGATATCCCGATCTTCGGTGAAGTATATGAACAGGTAGAAGAAGCAATGCCCGTTCTTCAAGTGACAACGACTGAATTAACACCAACATCGAGCGCTAATACATATTATGCAATACTAACAAAAATCATTGAAAACGAGGGCAGTGTGTTAAATAGTCGATATGGTTGTATATATCCTCTTAAGCCTTATCAAGATGTCCATGATATTTTTTATGATGTTATTTTCACTCCTCTTTTAACAGAGCGCACATTTTCAAAGCTCTCAGCAAATATACAGCAAACTACCATTCCCGCTGGAAAGTATGTATGTATTGCCTTTATATATGACCCTGAAACTTATTTTTCGTACTATGAAAAATTAAGAAATTATGTATTGGCGCAGCAAGAAATATTTGAATCACAAGTGTATGAACTCTATATGCCAGCGACATTAACAATGGAGCAAGAAAAGAAGTTTATTGTAGAATTAAAGGTTAGACAAAAACAAGAAGGACAAGAATCTTCCCTAAAAATTTAAAGGCCAATCGTATAAACTCCTCAAAAACTCCCAAACTGATAAAAACTTTAAAAATGGAAAACAAATCTTTTGACCCTATAGTTACTATAGGGTTTATCGTATTACATGGAAATATTCTAGTAGATTTAAAACATGTATCGTTTAACAGGTAGAAGGAGAGCTTTATGAGCAAGAAACAAAATATAACATTAGCAATTTTATTATCCAATCTTTTCATTGCTTTTTTAGGGATTGGTTTAGTCATCCCTGTTTTACCAACTATCATGAATGAGCTTCATATCTCGGGCTCTGTTGTTGGTTATATGGTAGCAGCATTTGCTATTACCCAATTGATTGCATCACCTATCGCAGGTAAATTAGTCGATAATATCGGTCGTAAAATCATGATCGTGTTAGGTCTTTTTATTTTTGGGCTTTCTGAGTTTTTATTCGGATTCGGTCGTTCAGTGGAAATTCTTTTTGCCTCCCGTATGCTCGGTGGCGTAAGTGCAGCTTTTATTATGCCAGCCGTAACAGCTTATATTGCTGATATTACGACATTAGCACAGCGTCCTAAAGCACTGGGTTATATGAGTGCTGCCATTAGCACAGGGTTTATTATCGGTCCTGGTATCGGAGGATTTTTAGCAGAATATGGTACACGTGTACCATTTTACGCGGCAGGGGTCCTTGGTCTTTTCGCGGCTATTCTGTCGTTGATCTTATTAAAAGAACCGTCGCGTGCTACGGACAATGAGGAAGTTACACCATCTATGCTAGGTAGTGTGAAGCGTGTGTTTAGCCCGCTTTATTTTATTCCATTCATTCTTATTTTCGTGCTATCCTTTGGTCTCGCTGCATTCGAATCACTATTTAGCTTATTTGTCGATCACAAATTTGCATTTACGCCATCAGATATTGCCATTATTATTACAGGAAGTGGTATTGTAGGAGCCCTGGCTCAATTAATTCTGTTTGACTGGCTAACAAAGAAAATGGGTGAAATTAATGTCATTCGTTATTCATTGATTCTCTCGGCGATCCTAACATTCGCTATGACGATTGTCAGTCATTATTTTGCCATTTTATTTGTCACATTCTTTATTTTCGTTGGCTTTGATTTAATTCGGCCAGCGGTTACTTCATATCTATCAAAAATTGCTGGCAATGAACAAGGATTTGTTGGTGGTATGAACTCCATGTTTACAAGCCTAGGTAATATTTTTGGGCCTATCTTAGGTGGGATCTTGTTCGATGTAAATTTGAACTATCCCTATTACTTTGCCACAATCGTGTTAGTGCTTGGCGTTATTCTGGCATTGTTCTGGAGAAAGCCAAAGCATATTGAATTATAAAAAAGGCGATACATTTAGACTAATGAATCCTAGAGAAATCCTTAAAAAAGGGCTGCCCTTTGATGAAAAATCATCTTAGGGCAACCCTTTTTTTGTTATTCATGTACTGCTGTTTCTTCTTTTTCGAACTGTATAGCAGTAATATGCACGTTGACTTCTGCTGTTTCTAGTGCTGTCATATTAAAAATAGCTTGGCGTATTTGCGTTTGTACTTCCTTTGCAACCTTAGGAATGGCATATCCATATTTTACAGAGCAAAATACATCAATTGCAATTTCACCCGTTTCTGTGACACCGGATTTAATGCCCTTATTGTGTACTTTTTTACCGAATCGTTCCACGACACCTGTCGCAATATTTCCACGAGTTGCAGCAATGCCTTCAACCTCATTGACAGCAATACCTGCTACAACTTCGATTACCTCTGCCGCTACCTCTATTTTTCCAAGCTCTTCTTTTCCAGAAGGTGTTGGTTGTACGAAAGATTGTCCTACTTTCTCTGCCATACAAATATCATCCTTTCCCTTACAAATCACAAACAAATGCTGTACTACCGTTTATTATACTATAAAAAGGAAGGTTTGGCTGTCGAAAGCCGTTTTAATTTATAGCGACCCTGATGGATCTTCTACATCTAGCAAAAAAATTCTTTTTTCAAATCCACCACGAATTTTTTTCTTCTGCTCACGCATCGCTTCTAGTTCTTCAAAACTTACGCCTAACACACGTATAGCTGTATGAATGAGTTCGAGCAGATCTGTCAATTCTTCAACGCTTTCCTGACTATTTTTCGCCTCGTGAAATTCTGTAGCTTCCTCTATCATCTTAGTTTTGATTGCCTTGATAAATTCTTCTGATTCTAAAGTTCGTGCATAATACGATAAACCTTTCTCTTCTATCATTTCTAAAATTTTATCCCTTACAAGTTTATTATATACTGGCATTTATCCATCGACTCCCTTTATGATGAACTCTTCTATTAATTTCAAAGTGATTTAACCCTCACTTATATCGTTAGTAATTCTTTGTCAGTACTCCCTCTCCATTTCGACCTACCATACCTTTACTATGGTACAATTCAATTAATGGAAATTATAGTAAATCAAGAGGAGGTATGAAAAGGCATTGAAAAAATTATTATTTTTTATGTTTTTCACCGTATTTCTTTTTACAGCATGTCACTCATCAACATTAAGCATTACTGAAATTGAGGTAGTTCCAGATAAAGTGCAAAAGGCTATGGACGAAAAATCAACACTACAATTACTCAATGTAGTAGATCAAGATGTTTCTTACATCGTTTTTCGATCAAAAGGAACCGTTACGGTAGATCTTGAAACACAAAATAATACAATAACGATCAAGTTAGATGTGACAAACGAGCAAGATAATGCAATAAAACAGCATGTTTACAAATTAACGTTAGAACCTCACCATGATACGATTGATATTCAAATTAATGGTAAATCTACATCGATTGATCTTGTAACAGGTATATGATGGGCAACCAATGGCTCAAGTTCATTGTAGGTAAATTACTGATTGAAGTGGAGGTATATTGAATTGTTAATTAGAAACTATAAAAAAGAAGATGAACTAGGCTGGCTACAATGTAGAGTTCTTGCTTTTTTAAAAACAGCTTATTTTGACAATGTGCTAAATAAAAAAGAAGTCTATGAACAGCCTTCCATTGAATTAGTAGCTGAAATTGATGGAAAAATTGTTGGTTTAATTGATATAGAATATGAAATCAAAGAAGGCACAGTTTGTTCAAGAGGAAAAGGACTAGGTGGTATGATTTGGCACATCGCTGTACATCCTGATTATTCACGAAAAGGAATAGGCGAAAATTTATTAAAGGTTGCTGAAAAAAGAGCCATTGAACTAAATTTAAATCGCTTTGAAGCATGGACGCGAGACGATGAATGGGTGCAAAATTGGTATAAAAAAATGGAGTTTTCTCAAGTCGAATCCTATTATCATATTTATCTTGAAGGGAGTGAAATGACTAATAGAATCACAACGAATGTTCCAAATCTATTTCCTGTTTCAACATTCAGTCATTATGTCGGCCATGATATGGAACAATTCACTAATATCACACGTAAACACCAATGTATCTGCTATGAAAAGTATTTAAAGACTGTTTAAGCATTTTAGGACTTGTTTTTATGATTAATCGTCATATACGCAAGTCCTACAATGTTTATTAGGATGCTCCCATCCAACTTTAAATTATACGGTATTTACGTGAGGATTGTGTGATCACTAAAAGTATCGTTAATCCAACAACAAAATACCAGAGCATATAAAAAGGAACTATGAACATTAGGACACTAAATACTATTGCTGTTACAACGCTAACTGTAATAGCGTATACACTTGTAAATTTATCTTTCATCCAATAATATAATGTGAATGGTAGTGCTAAAGTAAATATGGGAATATAAATATTTACAATAGATGCTTTGATAAGAGATAGTGATAGTACAGCTATGATGAAACCAATTGTCGTAGTAAGCGTTCGTCCTACAATTACTTTACCAGAAAAATAGCTGTATAACAGAATAGACAGCATAACTAAACAACTACAAAATCCTATGATTACTACAAATAAATTACCCATAATGTAAGCTAATATTGACAAGCAAACGAAAGACACAATTGGTAACAGCAAGATTGATGGATTATGTACTTTTTCTAGATTTATTACATTTGTAAAGCCAACAAGAAATAATATTGTAAAAGGAATCGTCAAATAACCTAATTCGAAGGTATTACCTATAGTAATATGACTAACCGAAAGATTACCGACTATGCTGATCGGTAGTGCCGCACAAATTTGACCAAGCACCACCCAAATGCCTGATAGCTTAAAAGCTTGAGTAAGTTTATCTGTAATTACAATGAAAACAATACCAAGTAATAAAGCCAAATATAACAACTTTCCCCCTCCTCTTCTTTAGAAATAAACAACGTTATTTACCCTACCTAAATTATACAGTATATACAAAAAATATACGAATAGAAAAATAATCGTTGATTAAACTTAGCGGCACCGTTAGTTCACCAATAAAACTACCGAAATCTAGGGTTACTTTTTCTACCAGCCGAAAACATGTATGTAGATCAATTACTTCTTTGTATCTGTTTACTTTTCTTGAATCCGATCATACTTCCTAAAAACGCGAAAATAGCAGCTCCTACGATAACTACCATTAATTCGTTTGTATTGAAATGAAAAAACGAGGTCAATGAATTAGTAAATGATCTTATAAAAAGTACTATTGCGTAGGACGTAAAGAAACCGATAGTTGCTCCACATGTAAAGCCACTGATATGCAGCCAGTTGTTATATTTCTTCAATAAGAAGTGTGATAAAAAGACAAGTAGGATCGGCAATAACAGGATAGAAAGATCAATTGCATCGCGAATGAAGATATTTGGTATATAATCTTCGTTAGATTTGTAATTATAGGAGCTATATAAACTGTTGATTACTTGTATAACCTTGATTAACCAAAAGCCGATAATTGTCCCAAAAAGTATTGGTTTAATCGTTATTTTTTTAATTAACAAATAACAGATGATAAACGAACAAATGACAATAATAGGTGAAAAATAGATGATATAAAGCCCAAAATACGCATCATCATTTCCGCTTACATTTTGATAAATTACTGCTAAAGGAAAAGATGCGAGTAATGTGGTGATAGCCGTAACTAAATAAGCTGTTACATATAAAAATAATTTCAATTTGGTTGCTCCTTTTTAAATCCATTGAATACTTTACCTATCAAATCTTAACAATGAATTTCGCTATTTTATATATGTAAATTCTTCCATCATTAATAAAATTGCTCCTTTAGCTCCATAAAAAAACTCCCTCTGCAATGCTCTTTAATTAACCCCCCAATAATTTACCAGGTTCTAACTCTTCAAAAGACTGATAAATGGGTTTCGGAATAGGGATAGAAACGATACCTTTAATATATGTAAATATATGTAATTCAGCCTATCAATCATTAGCTTTGGTGTAGTAATCAGTCACGTGTCTCCTCTTCTTTAAACGCACCCTCTAAAACACTGGTCATTGTATACTCCTCTGTCACATCCTCTAAATCAAAAATCCAAATAAAAAACCTTCTAACAATTGAATGTTAGAAGGTAATTTTATTACGATATTTGGAATTATTCTATTCCTTAGATTCACAAATTAATTATTTGTTTGTCCCCAATACATCGTTCTCTTCAAGGAACTTCGTATTAAATTGAGCTGATTTGAAAACATCATTGTTCATTAGTGCTTGGTGGAATGGGATGGTTGTGTTGATCCCAGGACCTGATACTTCGAATTCGCTTAGCGCGCGATTCATTTTTGCAATCGCTTCCTCACGTGTATTCGCATGAACAATAAGTTTCGCTACCATTGAATCGTAATATGGTGGAATAGTATAGCCTGCATAGACTGCCGAATCAATACGTACACCATAGCCGCCTGGCGTTACATACGTATCGACAGTTCCTGCTGATGGCATGAAGTTTTTGTAGGCATTTTCTGCGTTAATACGGCATTCAATCGCCCAACCATTTAATTGAATATCATCTTGTGTGAATGGTAGCTTCTCACCAGATGCAATTTTTAACTGCTGTTGTACAAGATCTACACCAGAAATCATTTCTGTTACTGGGTGCTCTACTTGAATACGAGTATTCATTTCCATGAAGTAGAACTTGTCCTCTTGATAGTCATAAATAAACTCGATTGTGCCAGCACCTTCATAGTTACATGCTTGTGCAGCTTTTACTGCGGCCGCTCCCATTTCAGCACGACGCTCAGAAGATAGAGCCGGAGATGGAGCTTCCTCTACTAGCTTCTGCATACGACGTTGAACTGTACAGTCACGTTCGCCTAAATGCACAACGTTGCCATAACCATCTGCTAACACTTGAATCTCACAGTGACGGAAGTACTCGATGAATTTCTCTAAATATACGCCAGGGTTACCGAATGCAGCAGCAGCCTCTTTTTGCGTAATTTCAATACCTTTCACAAGGTCTTCTTCTGTACGTGCTACACGAATCCCCTTACCGCCACCCCCAGCAGTTGCTTTGATGATAACAGGGTACCCAATTTTCGCAGCCCATTCTTTACCTGTTTCAATATCTGGTACAATACCAGTACCTGGAACAAGTGGAACACCTGCTGCTTCCATTGTTGTACGTGCAACGTCCTTGATTCCCATAATTTTAATAGAATCAGATGATGGACCGATAAATTTAATGCCAGCGTTTTCACAAGCTTCTGCAAAATCAGCGTTTTCGGATACGAAGCCATACCCTGGGTGGATCCCGTCTGCACCTGTTTTTTCAGCTACACTAAGTAGAGCTGGGAAGCTAAGATAAGAATCTTTTGATAGCTTCGGTCCGATGCAATAAGCTTCGTCTGCTAATTTCACATGTAATGCGTCCGCATCTGCTTCAGAGTATACAGCAACCGATTGAATGCCTAACTCTTTACAAGCACGAATGATACGCACAGCGATTTCGCCGCGGTTTGCAATTAAAACTTTTTTCATTTGTTTTGCACTCCTTACTCAGCTTTTACAAGGAATAATGGTTGGCCGTATTCTACTAAGTCGCCATCTTTAACAAGAATTTCAACGATTTCCCCTTGCACTTCTGCTTCGATTTCGTTGAATAATTTCATTGCTTCCACGATACATACGATTGTTTCGTTTCCTACTTTATCACCCACTTTTACGTAAGCTGGTGAATCTGGGTTTGGTGCTTGATAGAAAGTACCGACCATAGGAGATACAATTTTATGTAACGATGGGTCGTTAACTGATGGTGCAGCTGCAGCTGATGCTGGCGCTTCTTCTTTAGCTGGAGCTGGTGTTGCTACTGGAGCTTCTACTGGTGCAGATTGTTGTACAACAGGGGCTACTACTTCTTTTTTAGGTGCTACAGTTTCTGTAACAACAACATTATTCTTTTTTAGTTTTACTTTTGCGCCATCTACTTCATACACAAACTCGTCAATGGAAGAAGAATCTACTAATTTAATAATTTCACGAATTTCTTGAATTTTGAACATTTCTAACTCTCCTTATGAAATAAAATCTACTACAATAACTATTCTATATTTTTTCGAATCAATTTGAAATAGTTAAATGAAAATTAAGTAAATCTGAACAAAATAAAAGGCTTTCCTTTACTAAACGAAAGCCTTTTCATTATGCTGATATATAACAACATTTTATAAATAAATTAAATATTTATTTTTTTCTATATATTTTAATAATTATTCGCACTAAACTTTACTTGCACATCATTTGCGCCTTCCATCTCTGTTTTTACAAGGTAAATAATTTCGTTTGCTTGTGCCTTTGACAGCTCTTCTGCCATCACTGTTACAGAAACTTTTTCTCCTTCAGCGCGAACAAACGCATCGGAATAACCTAATGATTTAACGAGCATTTCAAGCATAGCTTCAGCTGATTCACGCTTAATCAGTCCATCCATTTCATTAAATGCCTCATTTTTTTCTTCAGCAGAAGCCTCTTCAGAAGCAATTTTTTGTGTTAACTGTTCACGAAGCTGGCTTCTTTCATCACTAACCTGCATACGCATTTCTTCGAATAAGTGACTCGGTGAAGATACTTCTTGTGTTGCATCATTTGTTGCCTTCTGATCTGTAACACCTGTGACAGCTGTTTGTTGTAGTGTATCATCTGTAAAGATAGTAAGACCATTAAACTGCTTTGCTGGATCAACCAAATAATACACTGAAATGACTGCTACTAAACTTAATAATGTCATAAACCAAACTGTTCTTCTACGTACGCGCATTTACTTTTCCTCCTTATTTTCCATTGGAACGATAATAATTCGATGAATCGGTAACTGCATCACTTGACTGACGACCGCACGAATTTCATTTTTCACAAAGATATCGGATGCACCTTCTGAAACAACTAGCATGCCTGTTACGTTTTTCGCGCTTTGCTCAGTCCCTCGAAAATATTGGCTAAATAGTTTATTGGCATCTTGATCATCTGTCATCTCTCCATAATAAAAATAGACTTTAACCTCCCCAACACCTTGCATTGCCTTCAGTGTTTGCTCAAGCTTTTCTTCATTTGTGAGCGGTGAACTTTTGTCGCTTGTTGAATTCGTTTGATACATAGGTAAAATGATGAATATTCCCACGGAGGCAGCTATCAAAATTAAAACCATCAATGACGTTGTTTTTTTTCGTGTCTTTTCCACATCACTTGTACATTGCCTCCTTTCATCTTCTCTTTTTCAAGTGTATGTACGCTTGTTTCTTCCTATGAATTGATAAATGGAATCTTTAATAGCAATTGCAAAAATACTAACGTGATGACCAACTTTGTCAGTGAAATTATTTCCTTATCATCCGTTAGAAACACAAAAATCTGACAAACAAAGAGCAATGCCAATAAAAGAATCAATCTATCTCCCTCCTGCCATGACTTGTACAAACACAATGAGGAAAAAACAAGAAAACATAAATGAAAAAGCAATTAAAAATGATACAGCACATAGGGTAAATAGCGATTTACTAATTTGATCTAGTAATCTACAAATATCATCAAAGGCAATTGGCTCTAAAATAGCGGCAAGCATTTTCAACGAATAGGCACTGACAACTAGCTGAACCGTTGGGATAAATGACACCGTAATGACGGCAATAAAAGCACTAATGCTTGTAACGGATGAAGTGAATTGTGTCATATGCTGAAACATCGAAAAACTATCTACAATAAAAGAACCAACAACCGGAATATTTTCTTCAATTAATTTTTTCACAGGCTCTGCTACTGCCGCATTGACACTAAATGCCGCAACACCACTTGCAGTCATCAAAAGAACGTAGCAAATGACAGAGGCCGAAACGATACTCATAATGGTAAAACGAATTAATTCAGCAATTCGTGTAAAAGATATTTCCTTGACAATAACACTGCAAACATCAAAGACAATGGCCAAAAGCACGCCTGGTATAAGCCACTTACTACTAATAATCGTAAGGACTTGTACAAAAAATAGTAAAAAGGGCTGCCAGGAAGCAATCGCTGTAATACTACTTGATAATAGAAAGCTTGATGTAAGAATCGGATAAAATGCTGTAAATAGATGGGCTAGTCCTTGTGCAATTTCATCAATTAAGGTAAAGGACTTTACAACAACAGGACCAATCGTTGCTAAAACAATAAGAAAAAATAGTATCCTTGTCCCTTTTTCAAATTCTGGTAATATCATGTTAACAATCAAAATAATGATGACGTAGCCGCAAAGCATGAGCGTCATCTTTAGCAAGAGAAAGAATGGGTCGATTAAAAATGATAGTATTTGCTCCTGCAATGGCTTCGCTCCTTAGTTTAGCCTTTTTAAAATGGACGACACCTCCTGTAAAACAGCCAAAAATTCTTTGAACCAATACAATAAAATGACGATCTTCACTGCAGCAAAAACGATGTTCCCGAGCACTTTATAATTATGTTCTGCCAGCAGCAATGACACCCACTGTCCGACATAGAACATACTTGCACTGATTAGAATAGCTTTCGCATAAGGTAAAAACGCAAGTGTTTCTAGAAGCTGCTTGACGAAAGGCAATAAAAGTGTCGAGAACAACATGCCAAAAAGCAAAAACGAAAACATCACACTTATTAGCGCATGGAGTGGCTGTATAACTTCTTTTATCAGCAATAATAAAAGCAGCATGACAACAGCGACGATGACAATTTCCATTTACATTACCCGGATGATGTAAGCCATTGGAAGAATGTTAATATTTCATTAAAGAATAGACGTAAAAATCGAAGTAACTCTGCTGTCATATATAAGTAGGCAATGAAAAAGAGGAAAAATGAAAACTCCTTCTTCCCTGTTTGATCAAAGAAAACATGAAGAAGCGCAACGACTAGTCCCACTCCAGCAACTCTTAATACGTCTTGTAATTCCATTCCTACGCCCCCTCGTGTACAGCAATATATGTCGCACTATAAAAAAAAAGACCTCTATACAGATGTATAGAGATCTACTACGAAAAAAATTTATAATAGTTTGTTCACGATGCTTTTAACCGTACCTGTTTGCTGTACGAGATGACTATTTTCGCCCATCCACATGGATAAATATTCGGCATTGCCCTGCTCTGCACTTTCCTTACGAATGGTAGTTGTTAGATAGTTTTGTAGTGGATAAGGTGCCACTATCGCATCCTTCATGCGTTTAGTAAATTCATTCGCTAGGCCTCTTGCTGGCTTACCAGTAAATGCAAGCGTAATCGTTGTTTGCTGTGCGTTCGATGCCAATACTGCATTTTTATAGAGCGGAGAAATTTCGCATTCATCTGCTACTAGTAAAGCTGTACCAATTTGAACAGCTTGTGCTCCGTTTTCAAGTGCCTGCTGAATAGCTTCTTTTGTCACGAGCCCACCTGCTGCAATCATTGGAATCGCAATTTGACCAGCTACTTGTTGTAGCAACGCATCTAAGGGAATTAATTGGATAGGGTCAGTAAAGGAACCTCGATGCCCCCCAGCCTCTCCACCTTGTAGGACAACCGCATCCATGCCAGCCTGTTCCACCAGTTTAGCCTCTTCTAATGTTGTTGCAGTGCCAATGGTATAGATACCATTGTCTTTTAATTGTTGAAGAACCTCTGCTGATGGAATGCCAAATGTAAACGAGCAAATTGCTACCTTTTCCTCTATAACCGCCTGAACTTGCCCTGTAAAAACATCCTTAGACACTACACTCTGTACAGGTGATAACCCAAGCTCATCATAAAAAGGTTGCAGCGCCATACGAGCTTGTTGTAACACCTCGATATCGATTTTTGGGTCCTCTTGTACAAATAAATTAACTGCAAAAGGCTTTGTCGTTAATTTTTTCACTTCCTGAATGAATTGCTTTGTCTGTTCGCCATCTAAGTAGCCCGCTCCAATTGAGCCTAATAAACCTGCTTCAGCACAGGCAGCCACAAATTTAGGTGACGTGACACCTGCCATTGGCGCTTGAATAATTGGGTGTTGCATATCAAATATTGTTTGTAACATACCTTTCACTCCTTACTATGTTATTATTGTAAACTTTCTTTCCAAAAATGACCATCTTTCTGATGATAGAAAGAAGGAGGATGACGAGAAAAAAAGGTCTTTTTCCTGTATCGAATGGCACAACGATTGAAGCTTTTCACATGATATGTATAAAAATAAAATAAAAACCTACTCTTTTATACTAAAGAGTAGGTTTTTATTAATTAGGCACGAGATACGTAAGAGCCTTCTTCTGTGTTAATGATTAAAACATCACCTTGGTTTACGAAGAATGGTACTTGTACGATTAGACCCGTTTCAAGAGTAGCAGGTTTTGTACCGCCTGAAGCTGTATCACCTTTGATCCCAGGTTCTGTCTCTGTAACTTCTAATTGAACAGTGTTTGGTAATTCAATACCTAACATTTCACCTTGGTAAGATTGAATATGAACTTCCATGTTTTCTTTTAGGAATTTTAATTCATATTCAATAGCAGCTGAAGATAGTTCAGTTTGCTCGTAAGATTCTAAGTCCATGAAAACATGCTCGTCACCTTGTGCATATAAGTATTGCATTTTACGGTTATCGATTTGTGCTTTTTCTACTTTTTCACCAGCGCGGAATGTTTTTTCATTTACAGAGCCATTACGTAGGTTACGTAATTTAGAACGCACGAATGCAGCACCTTTACCTGGTTTAACGTGTTGGAAATCTAACACGCGGTATAATTGGCCATCAACAATAATTGTTAGACCTGTACGGAAATCGTTTACTGAGATCATTTGTGTTCCTCCAAAGTTTATAAAATAATGAGTTCTTTTGACGAATGTGTTAGTAGTTCATTACCCGTTTCGGTGATTAAAATATCATCCTCGATACGAACACCACCAATTCCTGGTAAATAAACACCAGGCTCAATCGTCACGGCCATACCTGGCTCTAGCACTGTATCAGAACGCATCGATAAGCCAGGGCCTTCATGTACTTCAAGACCAATACCATGTCCTAAAGAATGACCAAATGCTTCGCCGTATCCTTGTTCTTTTAAGTAATCACGTGCAATCGCGTCCGCTTGAATGCCTGTTAATCCAGGACCCACTTTTTCAAGTGCTAACAGTTGAGAAGCAAGGACTGCATTGTACATATTTACTAATTTTTCGGATGGTTCTCCAACAGCCACAGTACGTGTAATATCCGAAATATAGCCATTGTATAGCGCACCAAAGTCTAATGTAACAAAGTCGCCTTTTTCAATTACTTTATTCGTTGCTACGCCATGTGGTAGTGCTGAACGAAGACCAGACGCAACAATTGTGTCAAACGAAGACTGAGTTGCTCCTTGTTTACGCATGAAAAATTCTAATTCATTCGAAACCTCAAGCTCTGTTTTACCAGGCTTGATGAAGCCTAAAATATGTGTAAATGCGTGATCAGCAATTTCACACGCAGCCTTAATAATATTAATCTCTTGTTCCGTCTTAATCAAGCGAATTTTTTCAATAAGTCCAGAAATCGGCACTAAATCAGCTTGAATCTTCGATTTATACAGTTCATATGTGCCATAACTGACAGTATCTCTCTCAAAGCCCAATAATTTGATGCCCATGTTACTCACTTGAGTAGCAATCTCTTCAATAATTGTTGCTTCATGCTTTACAATTCGGAAGTCCTGAATTTGTGCAGCAGCCTGCTCAGTATAACGGAAGTCTGTAATAAACACAGCATCGTTTTGAGACACAATTGCTACGCCCGCTGTCCCTGTAAAACCAGTCATATAGCGGCGGTTGTACTCATTTGTAACTAAAATACCATCGATGTTTTGTTCTTGCAGTGCTTTACGTAGCTTTTGTAATTTCAACATAATCAATTCTCCCTCTCGATAAATGTACGTAGTGCCAGTTCATAGCCTTTCGTACCTAGTCCACAAATTTGACCAAGGCAGGCCGGAGCAAGATAAGAATGATGACGGAAAGCCTCACGTTTGTGGATATTGGAAATATGTACTTCGATAACCGGCACAGAAATCCCTGCAATCGCATCATGTAACGCGATGCTTGTATGGGTATATGCACCGGGATTAAAGATAATACCATCATATTTTTCGTCCTCTGCTTCATGCACCCAATCAACTAGTACCCCTTCATGATTGGATTGACGAAATTCAACTGTAGCCCCTAAAGAAGCCGCAAGATTTTGAACATTCTTTCTAACATCATCTAATGTTTCATGTCCATAAATATGTGGCTCTCGTTTACCCAGTCGATTTAAGTTAGGTCCATTCAAACATAATAACTTCACGCTTCTATTCGCCTCTTTCTATGTACTTGCCATTTATTTTATCATACACGGTGCATTCAGCAACTAATTTCCATTAGAAGCTCCATCCACTTTGACGTAGTGTAATCATGTCAGCTGAAATCACTGAAAAAACTTTTGAAAGTCTGGAGCATCTTTTCGCAAAAACATCATCAAATGGTGCAAAAAAATACCCCCTTTTAATACCAAGGGGATATTGTGAGCTACGTCCTTTCTCTATGTGCATTCATCTCCTTCTGATGGAAATTTGCAGTTTCCAGCAAGAAACGTAATAGACAAACGACAATCACGATGAACGGTATCGAGAGTTTCTTAAATGAAGTTAGTTGTAAAGGTAAATCTAATACAATCCACTCTAAGGTGATGGTCACCAAAAGGCCTAATAAAAGTGAAGAAAAGACAGCTGGAATGATATACACATAGCGCATTGTCATATATAAAAATAAACCGATAATAAATAGAAGTATGATAAAGAAGGTCCACTGAAATAATTTAGAGCTATCTTCGAACCAATTCCACTTCTTATAAAACCCAATCGGATGCCATTTGATGAGATGAAAATAATGTAATCCCTTTAAGCACAACGCTAAGACAAGCGCATTGACAAAAGCTGTAATCGCTGCTGTTTTCACAAGATAACCTCCATTTTTACACACTAATCTTTTCCTGAAATGTACGATTAGTGTAGCCATATAGAAAATTTACTATGCGTAACGGTAGAGGTTTTTCACTAAATTTAGTACAATGGTACAGTTGAAATATATATAGAGAGTGGTGTTAGCCTTGAGCAATTCACCTGTATACGGGGGACAAGCACAATTAGAGGGTGTGATGTTCGGAGGAAAGGAACATACCGTTACAGCCATTCGTCGTAACGATGATTCCATTGATTATTATCATTTTAAAAAAGTTCAAAAACCTATTTTACAAAAACTTAAAAAAATTCCTTTTGTAAGAGGCGTAGTTGCGCTTATTGAATCTGCTGGCTTAGGTTCTCGTCATATGCAATTTGCCGGAGATCGTTTTGATGTGACTCCTGGCGAAGAAGAAGATCATAAAGAAGAAGGCTCTAAACTTCAAATGATACTTGGAGTTGCTTTAGTTGGTATTCTTTCTTTTTTATTTGGAAAATTTGCTTTCACATTAATTCCTGTTTTTATAGCCGATTTTTTCTCTAAATGGATTGAAGGAAAAACCGGACAAATTTTACTGGAAAGTGGCATTAAACTATTATTACTGCTAGCCTACTTATATTTTATCTCGTTAACGCCCCTCATTAAACGAGTATTTCAGTACCATGGTGCAGAGCACAAGGTCATTAATTGCTATGAAGCGGGGTTAGATATTACGGTAAAAAACGTCCAAGCTCAATCACGCCTACACTATCGTTGTGGTAGTAGCTTCATTCTATTCACAGTGTTCGTCGGCATGTTTTTATATTTCTTTGTGCCTACAGACCCACTGTGGCTTCGTATTTTAGATCGTATTCTATTAATTCCTGTTGTTCTTGGTATTTCCTTTGAAGTATTACAAGCAACCAACGCTTGCCGTAATATCCCAGTGTTACGCTTCCTTGGCTACCCTGGCTTATGGCTTCAATTATTGACAACACGCGAACCAAAAGACGATCAAGTAGAAGTAGCGATTGCATCCTTCAATATGCTACGCCAAGTAGAGCAACAACCCGAGATTGCTGCAACATTAAATCATGATTAATAGAAAAAGGCAGCCCCAATAAGTAGTTGGGGCTGCCTTTTTACGTTAAGCACGCATTTTACGTTTAAAAGCAATCATGGCGAAAATCGTGATCAATATCGTATAGCCAATCACAATAGATAGTGATTGAAGCATGTCAACATAGGCTCCTTGTAGAATAGCTTTTGCTGCATTGAGAGTATGAACAAAAGGTAAAAAGTGCGCAATTGATTGAAAAGTCCCACCAACCATATCTAGTTCGAACCAAGTTCCACTTAACCAAGTTGTAACATTTACAAATATTGCAAAAATCCCACCTACCTGCTTATCTGTAAATAATGTGCCAAACACTAGGCCAATACCAATATTTAGTAGAGCAATGATCAACGGTACAAGGAACACAAATAGGATAGACGAATTAAAAGAATCTTCTTTGATATCCGCAATGCACGAATTCTATTTTGCATAATACTTCCTTTTAAATGTAAGCTTACTTTATAATTTTTAATTTTCGTTTCAACTTATAGTGATTTTCCGCTAATAAAAAGAACAAGAAAAGCGTGTTTTGAATACATCAAAACACGCTTCTAGAAATTATTTACTTAAGATATTTACAATTTTCTGTTGAGCATCTATAGCTTCAGGTATCGGCATCACAACAAAAACATGATTCATCTTAGGATATACATAGGTAGTGATGGCGACACCTTGTTCTGTTAGTAGTTCATCAAATTGAATGGCGTCTGGATATAAACTTTCATGTGTGCCAATAAAATGAGTAATCTTGCCAATCCCTTGAAAATCACCGTAAATTGGACTAATTAATGGGTCCTTTAGATCTTTATCAGCTGCCCATATCTTTGTAATAACTTCCATTCCTTCACTAGCCAACATAGGATCGTTTTCTTCATATTCAGGTATAAGAGGGTTTTCTAAACTCATATCAACACATGCAGAAAATAAAATAATATCTTGCGGTTGAGGCAGCTTATCTCGTTTCAAAAGTTGAATGAGGCCAAGTGCTATATTTCCACCTGCCGAATCTCCCATAATCGTACATTGGTTGGTTCTTTCAACATTTTCTACTATTTCCATATATAAATTGAAAATTTTTGAGTAGGTATCTTGATAGTTAAAATGGGGTACTTTAGGGTAAATGGGCGCAATAACCTTGGCATTTAACGATTGTGCTATTCTATCCATGAACATCCAATGTAAGGATAAAGGTTGACTTGTCCAGGCGCCACCATGTATATAGAGAATAACTTTTTGCTCCAAGGACTTTTTGTCATTTAAAGTGAAAACCTGCATTCCCTCAAAACTTTGTTCCTTTACCTCACTTACAAAGGTTACATCATCCCCAATAACATAGGGCTGAATATTTTCTGTGCCCCTTTGCTTCGTAAACTGCTTTGCATTTTCAATACTAGAAAAACTCTTTTTATTACTCTGAGCAATTAACCATTTTTCAAATTGAACGCTTTCTTCGGAACGCTCTCCATTAAAAACTTCTACACTCATATTTTCTCCCCCTTTTTTCTACATCTTTGGTAAGTTTATATAGCTAAAGAGATGTCAAGTATTAGCCTTTATAACTTGTTTCCCCATCTATTATCCGCGGTGTTGTTCACCACTAAAAACCCTAAGCATTTCGATATTTTGCTAACATAATTTCATCGTAATATTTATCTAATTGTGGCAAACCTAGCTGTTCTGCCATCAAAAGTTCTGCCTGTCTATCATACTCAACTCTAATAAATTGAATGGCGTTGTTTGAATATGAGCCATCTAGAATCGCATAGGAAGCTGAAGTTAAGTCAAGTGAATTTCCGACACTCCCAACGTTACACAGAATCCCCATTTTATATGTATGTAAAAAAGTTGTATGTAAATCGCCGTAGAAAACAATATCAGGAAGTTTTTTAGAATGAATTGAATTAGTTTTTTCACTATTCTCAAACATTGATAAACGCTTTTCAATTGGATGGCTAGGCACAATGCGTTCAAACTCGCTTCTTGGGGAAGCGTGGAAAAACCTTATTAATTGTCCATTTAATTCAAGATCAATACTATATGGTAATGAAGCTAGATAGTGATAATCCTTTTCTGTTAATCTATCTTTAAACCACTGTAATAATTCAAGCTCAGTTGGAGATTGAATAAAAACATCCCAGTTGCCTCGAACTACTCGTTCGCAGTTCTTTTGGATAAGCTCGATACATTCAGAGCCTCGGGGTCCTTTGCCAATTAAATCGCCTAAACAAAAAATTCTTTCAATATTTCTTAATCGAATGTCTTCTAACACGGCTTCTAGTGCCGTTTTATTCCCGTGGATATCTGAAATTATTGCAATTTTTGTCACAAAGCTACCCCCTTATAAATCCCATCTATTCCAAAATAGTGGTTTCTTCTAATTTTATTCGATAAGATCTCTTTTAACCCTTTAAAACTAGGATTTCAGAAAAAATACATACATCATACCCAAAATTTAAGATTCTTTCACCCCATTTTATTTCAAGGGATACTGCATTAATTGTAAGAATAAAAGTAATTCGTTTCCGTGGGTTATATTGAAACTATCAATTTCTTTTAATGTAGGACACTAGAAAATTACTTGCATTGAACAATCTCCTTCGTTAGCTTAATATGAAACTGTTCCATAAGTTTTCATCAACCCTAAAAAAACCTTCGTGCGAACACGCTGCTAGTAAACATTGATCATCTTGGTAAAACATTAAATCCTCTGGTAATTTTGGATAAACCCAGTCAAAAAGGGAGTAGCTATGGTCCTTCAAAAATTGTGCGGTAATATCATTTAAAATAAAATAAAAAACATATGCTGTACCTTCGCCAAGCCATGTTGTCTCCCACTTGCGTTGTATTTTTCTTTCGATAAATTGATCGCCAATATCTGCGATTAATTCACCCACAATGGCTAGTCGTAATTCTTCATCAGCCATTAATTGTCTATTCTCAACAAAGGCGAAGCGGTTACATTGACTTGCTAGTAATTTGATAAGCTGTTGGTAGCGTTGCCCTTTTATATTTTCGGTAATAATCAATTTTAATTCCTCCTCACACCTGCACTATGAGTAACTTTATAATCCTTTATTAACACGAATAAACTCTTTCCTAAATTAAATTTTGCAAAGGAATTACTGTATTTCTATATTGAATGCATCCATTGGAAATCATGATTTTTCTTATGGGAAGATTGTCAACTTATGCCTTCCCTAAATAAGATTCAATCTACTTCAATCTTATAGTGATATTAACATAAATATCCATCAAAAAAAATCTCCCCTCTAAAAATCTACAGAGGGGAGATGATTTTTTAGACGTTACAATTGATGAATAGAATTTGAGTAATCATAATGAAGTAATTTTAGTTGCAAGATTATTTAATCGCCTCAGCAAGCTCCAAAATAATTCCTTCTGGTCCACGAACGTAACATAACTTATAAACGTTTTCGTAATTATATATTTCACCAATAAGTTCTGCCCCCTTCATTGATAATTTGGTAACTAGGGCTTCAATATCTTCAACTGCAAAGGCTATATGCTGGTTACCTATATTATTTACTAAAGGATGCTGTTGGCCATTTTCATCTGATGGCGGGTGATATTTTACTAGTTCTATTTTTGTGTCCCCTTCTGGTGTACGCAACATTACTATTTCTAGATTTGTGTCATCTGTTGTGCGTAATATGGCAGCTTCCTCTTGAACGTCTTGAAGCCCTATTATCTGCTCCATCCGCTTCACCCATTCGCCTTCCACTTTTCCTTCCCCAAGTATTTCTAGACCTAAGTCAAGAAAAAATGCTTTGGCAGCAGGAAGATTATGAACGAATATACCTATATGATCTATTCTATGAACTTTCATACCTCACTTCACCCTTTTCTATTCTTATACATTTATCACTATTTCAACAAACAAACTTTCCCTTGAATAAATCATTAAAAGTACCCGAGGTAGGAAAACACTTTTTCCTTACTACCAGTTCGGCAAAAAATTAATATCACGAGCACACTATGAGCTCAGCCACCTACTGAAAGATTTCCTCTTTCCTAATATGCCTTATCTTATATTCGCTTCATGATGGAATTCGTTAAGTCTCACTATTTCAAGATCTTTATTATTGGCCTTCAATTTCAATGCTAAACTTTCAATTCCAGGTAATTCTGTGAAAGTATGACTTCCGATAATTAGATTTATTCCTTTAAACTGAGCATATTGAATCGTATACAAATTACTTTCACCTGTAATGTATGTATCACACTTATGTTCAACGGCTTCCTTAAGACAAGCTGTTGATGCTCCATTACCACAGACTAAGCCCACTCGTTTCACCTTTTTGTCATTGAACCGCCAAAATCTAACGGGTTCTTCAAGTACGTTTTCAATTTTTGATACGAATTCATGAAATTCAATTTCTTTATCGTATTCAGCGATTCTACCAAAATATAATCCTTCCCATTCGTGGGTTCTTTTCATATTTTTTAAGTTCAATTTTTTTAATAAACTATCATTTGTTCCAAAATGACAGTCATCGAGCGGTAAGTGATTATAGTAGTGACTTATACCATACTCCGCTAGTTTTTCGATGCATGCGTCTTTCAATCCATATAGTTCCTCCCAAGCATCATGATGTGTCAACATCATATCAACGCCTTGAATTCTTGCTTCCTCTATTGTTTCAAGGGTTAGGTTAACACAGTATCCTATTTTTTTTATTTTTTTATCTGCCTTGTATGTAATCCCAGATTCACTAGCATAGATTTTCTTATTTTTCACATTAAAAAGTTCATTAATTTTTTCTACAATTTGTGAAACATCCATTTACTTACATACCCCCTCAATCATCTTTTCTGTATTCAAAAATTCGTTCCTAAATCGCTAAACAAAATATTTCCATTTGAAACAAAAAATACCCCTTTAGATTATCTTATCTAAAGGGGTAAAAAGGTACAACTGATTTTATATCTAATTTATAGACCGCATTTTAACTGTGCGCCACAGTTTGTGCATGTATTACAGCCGCCCATTTCTTCGACTGTGCCTTTACGGCATACAGGGCATGTATTCCCTACGTCAGAGCCAATTACAGTTGTTGACTCTAACGCTTGAATCGTATCTACTAATACGACCGGACGTTTTGTATGTTCTTCTACTAATTCCTCTTCAAATGAAAGTTGATCCATATCATTTTCTTCAGCTTTTAGTGTAAGTACTTGTGAATCACGGCTACCATCAACATAGACCGTACCGCCTTTAGCGCCACCTTTATATAGTCGCTCGTACACTTTTTCAACTTGCTGTACTGTATAGCCTTTTGGTGCGTTTACAGTTTTAGAAATAGATGAATCAATCCATTTTTGAATAATACATTGAACATCAGCATGTGCTTCTGGTTTTAGCTCCATCGCTGTAACGAACCATTCTGGAAGCTCTTGCTCATTTACTTCTGGATGACGCTCTAAATATTCTTGGACAATTTCAGCTTTCACTTCAATGAATTTACCTAAACGACCAGAACGGTAGTACGTGAAGGAGAAGTAAGGCTCAAGACCTGTTGCCACACCTACCATTGTTCCCGTTGAACCGGTCGGCGCAACAGTTAATAAATGTGAGTTTCGAATACCTGTTGCTAAAATTTGCTCTTTAATGTGAGCAGGCATTTTTTGCATATAGCCTGTCTCTGTAAAGGCTTTACGTAAACGAGCTGTTTCTTCGTCAGTAGCACCTACTAAGAATGGGAAGCTACCACGTTCTTTAGCAAGCTCTGTAGACGCCTCATATGCTGTTTCAGCAATGGTTTTAAAGATTTCATCGACTAAAGCATTGCCTGCTTCTGAACCGTATTCTTTCTCGCAATAAATAAGTAAATCTGCTAAGCCCATTACCCCTAAACCTACACGACGCTCGCCTAGTGCTTGTACACGGTTTTCTTCTAAGAAGTAAGGTGTTGCATCAATTACATTATCCTGCATACGAACGCCTACACGTACTGTTTCACGTAGTGCTTCGTAATCAACTGATTGATTTTCTTTATTTGCAAACTGTGCTAAATTCACAGCAGCTAAGTTACACACAGAATATGGTGCAAGTGGTTGTTCGCCACATGGGTTTGTCGCTACAACACTTTGTCCATATGCTTTGGCATTTGTCATGTCATTTGCATTGTCGATGAAGAAAATACCTGGCTCTGCAGAGTAAGTTGCACAAACATTAATTAAATTCCATAATTCTTTTGCTTTAATTGTACGGTATGTGCGGACTTTATAGCCCATTTTCTCCCATTCACGAACATCGCCAACTTTATGCCATTCCGTGTTGTAAATGTTCATTTCTTCTTTTGTATATTCCTCTACAGCTGGGAAGCGAAGCTCAAAGTCAGCATCATTTTCAACGGCTTCCATAAATTCTTTTGTTAATGTTACGGAAATGTTCGCACCTGTTAAAAACTCAGGATTATGAACTGTATAAGTACCACCATCACGTAACTTATTTTCAGCTTCACGTATAATCGCTGTATCGAATCCACCTAAGCCTTCTATATTTTTGTAGTTCACGATGCCTTGATACATCGCTTCTTCCTGCATAGAAAGAGGTTTAAAGTTTAATTTTTCTTTTGCTAGTCGAATGATTGATTCATCTGTCGTATTTTCAATTAAATAACGCAGAATACGTGGATTTTGCATTTTCGAAATAATAAATTCCACAATATCTGGATGCCAATCTGCTAGCATAATCATTTGTGCTCCACGACGTGATCCACCTTGCTCTACAAGATGTGTCAATTTAGCAATATCATCTAACCAAGAAACTGAGCCAGATGATTTACCGTTTACACCACGTGCTAGCGTGTTACGTGGGCGTAATGTTGAACCATTTGTTCCAACACCACCACCGCGGCTCATAATCTCCATAACTTGCTTACGGTGATCACTGATACCTTCACGAGAGTCAGCGACAAATGGCATAACGTAACAGTTAAAGAAGGTTACATCAGTTTCAGATCCAGCTCCATAAATCACTCGTCCAGCTGGAATGAATTTCAAGGATACTAATTGCTCATAAAATTTTTCAAACCATTCTTGACGTTTTTCTGGTGTTTTTTCAACAGCGGCAAGGCCCGTTGCATTTCGTTTTGCGATTTGTTCATAAAATATTTCAAGAGGCTTTTCTAGCACGTCAATTGAACGTGTAATCACACCCGTTTCCTGCTCTTGCGGATCGTCTAATGCGCTACGATAATCTTCCTCAATCAAAATATCTGCTGTTTTTGTAGCCATGTCCAGCTTTTGAATTGTCCCTAAACCTCGTGCAGGGAATTTTGGATCAGCTTTTACCGTTAAAACAACAAAATCACCAGCTTTTAGTGTTTTCTTTTCCGTGTCTTTAAACGAGTAGCGATCGATCATGACAAGTCTTGATACACCTTTATGTGTGATATGCATGTCAGGTGTTACTGGGTGAACCTGTGAAAATTGTTCAATATCTTTGTTTAATTGCTCAAATTGTTTGTTTACATCGGGTTGATGATTTGTGAGTACCATCATTTTGCCTCCCTTGTTTTCTTCATTACAAAATAAATACACAATATCATGTGTTATTAAACACTACATATTGTGTATATGTCTTAAAAAAAGATACTATATATAGTTTTTTAATTCAACTCTTGCTTTTTTAAATAGATTCAGAACTACTTGTTATAACTAGGATTGAACGTAAAAAAATATTTTTTCCATACCATTTTTTACTTTTTAAAGTTCCACTCGTCACATGCATATTTTTTTTCTTCTAATGCATGGACATATTCTAATTGCTCCTCTGAAAGTGTAAATGGTTTTAAATCAATTTGCAACGATTTTGCAAAGCCATCTCGAAAAGCTGTCACACATTGCTCAACTGTCACTGGCTCTTTGACAAGACTATTAATCGCGACTGCCTTTTCTGGCAGCTTTCTACGCATACGATCCTTTGCTTCCTCGCTTGAGAAATTAAATACCGATAATAATTTCTCTTGATCTAAATCTAATAAAATGGCGCCATGCTGTAAAATAACACCTTTTTGACGTGTTTGGGCACTTCCCGCTATTTTTTTCCCTTCAACGACAAGTTCATACCAGCTTGGTGCATCAAAGCAAACAGCACTTTTCGGACTCTTTAAGTCAGCTCTTTTCTCCTCTGTATCAGGAACACTAAAATAGGCATCCATTCCTAGGTTGTGGAAACCTTGCAATATTCCCTCACTTAATACACGGTATGCTTCTGTCACAGACTCTGGCATATTCGGATAACTTTCAGTAACAATGACGCTATATGTTAGCTCATGTTCATGCAGGACAGCTCGTCCACCAGTTGGTCGACGGACAAAACCTAAACCTTGTTCTCGAACAGCATCTAAATTAATGTCTCTTTTGGCTTGTTGAAAATAACCAATTGATAGTGTCGCAGGTTCCCACTCATAAAAACGGATCACTGGTGGAATTAACCCCTCACTATGCCAATCAAGTAATGCTTCATCTAGCGCCATATTAAAAGAAGGACTACATTTCCCTGAATTTAAAAAATACCAAGTTGTCATATGTTCATCTCCTACAAATATAAAATGATCCCTCAGGCCCCACCTGTGGTTCAACCTTAACAAAAATTACTCTACGGTTGCTCGATATGCTTTTGTAACAAAATAGACGAATTTGCCACAACCTAGTTAATTTTATCAAACTCATTGGACTATCGCTAGCGCATCTTTTATAATAATAGAGAAGATAGAAAGGGGTAAGAAAATCTTGGACATACTTATCACAATCGGTGTCGTTTTAGTAGTTATCATTGCATATATTGGTATTAATGCACTACGACTAAAAAAAGCCGTAACCAACTTAACACAAGAGCAATTCATAGAAGGCTATCGTAAAGCACAGCTAATCGATGTCCGTGAACAAAAAGAATTTGATGCAGGTCACATTCTTGGTGCACGTAATGTTCCTTCTACAACACTTCGTCAACGTTATAAAGAAATCCGCCCAGATTTACCAGTATATCTATACTGTCAAAATACAGGCCGTAGCTCACGTGCTGCATTATTTCTTAAAAAACGTGGGTACAACCAAATTTACCAACTTCAAGGCGGTTTTAAAACTTGGACTGGTAAAATAAAAGCAAAAAAATATTAATACTCTCATGAAAAAAAGTCGTCTCAAAGAACTATGAGACGACTTCTTTTTTAAAAAATTCAGAGTTTCTACTATATTATATCTATTGCAAATCATTAAATACTAGCTCTCGTTTCAACCAGTCTTTAATCCTGCATTTGGACCAGAAAAAAACCCAACAAAAAGGGGTAACCTATAGCCCATTTTCCCTAATGATACCACACTGTAAATTGGTCCTTACTAGAGACTGATACTTTGCAATCTTAGTTGAGCGGCTCTGCATGATGAATGATCACTTTGACATCAATTTGGAGCGGCTCTTCCTACAGATTGAGCACTTTGCTACCCTTTTGGAGCGGGTTCACTCTTCATGTGAGCGGTCCTCCCTGTAGAATGATCACTTCGATATCAATTTTGAGCGGTTCTTCACACACAATGAGCACTTTGCTACACTTTTGGAGCGGTTCTCACATCATATTGAGCGCTTTTCGCTACTTTTGGAGCGGGTTCACTCTTCCTGTGAGCGGTCCTCCCTACAGATTGATCATTTCTCCGAAACTTTGAGCGGCTCTCCCTGAAGAATGTTCACTTTGACATCAATTTGGAGCGGCTCTTCCTCCAGAATGATCACTTTGCAACTCTTTTGGAGCGGTTCTCGCATCATATTGAGCGCTTTTCGCTACTTTTGGAGCGGGTTCACTCTTCCTATGAGCGGTCCTCCCTACAGATTGATCACTTCTCCGAAACTTTGAGCGGCTCTCCCTGAAGATTGTTCACTTTGACATCAATTTGGAGCGGCTCTCCCTCCAGAATGATCGCTTCGACAGCAGTTTGGAGCGGTTCTTCACACATAATGATCACTTTGCAACTCTTTTGGAGCGGATTCACTCTTCCTTTGAGCGGTTCACTCTCCAGATTGATCACTTCCCCCGGCTTTGAGTAGTTTCTCGACAATATTGAGTACATTGCCTTCATGTTCAGAGCGGAGCTACCCCCTTTTCAAGCGCCTTTCCAACAGAAGGGGTGACCTCACCACTCTTTGGAGCGAACTATACCGTCTTTCCTGCTTGCTTCTCTCCCTATGCAAGCTTCCACTAAAAGTGTCTCCCCTTTTTTAGCAATTCTCCTTACTAAATCTTCTATGTCTAGAATTCCTATTTTTCGTCAGAGATTTCCCATTTAGTAACCCATTCTTCTATTTTTCTGAAAATAGTTAAAATTTATTGTTGAATTATTTTACGTGCACTGATAGGATGTATAATATCTTACAATAACAATTGATTAGAAAGTTAATAAGCTATGAATGCTATGGATCAAACTATAGCAGGAGCAGTTCTGGAGAGAGCGCACAATGCGTCGCCGAAGGGTTCACTATCTCAGGCAAAAGGACAGAGGAGTAATAGCAGCTTTTATAAGCGAAGCCACATGAATGTTAAAAGATTTCATGAAATATTTGCGAATAAATGGTATTTGTTATTCTGACGTTTTTCCGAGACTAGTGTCACAACTAGTCTCTTTTTTATTTTTCCAGTCATAGTTTTTACGCATCTTTGAGGGGGATTAACGTGGAACAGCAACAATTAAAACGTGATTTAAAAAATCGCCATGTGCAGCTTATTGCCATTGGTGGAACGATTGGCACTGGTTTATTTTTAGGCTCAGGGAAAGCCATTGCCCTTGCAGGACCTTCCATCATTTTAGCCTATTTAATTGTCGGTACCGCACTATTTTTTGTTATGCGCGCATTAGGCGAACTGTTACTATCTAACGCGGGCTACACATCATTTACGGATTTTGCATCTGAATACATAGGATCCTGGGCTGGCTATGTAACAGGCTGGACATACTGGTTCTGTTGGATTATGACGGCCATGGCAGATATTATTGCTGTAGGGGTTTATACACAATATTGGTTTGATATCCCACAGTGGGTGCCAGCCATTGGTTGCTTAGTATTATTATTACTACTGAATTTATTAACAGTTAAGCTTTTTGGGGAGCTAGAATTTTGGTTTGCCATCATTAAAGTTATTACTATTGTAGCTCTTATCATTATCGGACTTATTATGTTAGTGACAGGCTTTCATACTAGCTCTGGGCCAGTTTCTGTGGAAAACCTTTGGGCACATGGTGGGGTGTTCCCAAATGGGTTATATGGCTTTTTAATGGCCTTTCAAATGGTTGTTTTTGCATTCGTTGGTGTAGAATTAGTCGGGGTTTCAGCTGCTGAGACAGCAGATCCTCAAAAAAATATTCCGTCTGCCATTAATAAAATTCCATTCCGTATTTTACTCTTTTATGTAGGAGCATTATTTGTTATTTTATGTATCAATCCATGGTATGAAATGTCTGCCGAAAACAGTCCTTTTGTCCAAGTATTTACATTAGCAGGAATTCCAATTGCTGCTGGTATTATAAATTTTGTTGTACTCACTTCTGCCGCTTCAGCTGGTAATAGTGGTTTATTCTCTACAAGTCGAATGCTCTTTAATCTTGGTAACAATAAACAAGCTTCTCCTGCGTTTGCAAAACTGAACAAAAACAGTGTTCCAAGTAACGCACTCGTTGTGTCTGCTGTTGTTGTATCAGTAGGTGCATTGCTAAGTAAGCTGATGCCAGAGAATGCCTTTAGTATTGTGACGACGATTAGTGCAATTTGTTTTATATGGGTATGGAGCATTATTGTTATTTCTCACATCATCTATAAACGAAAAAATCGTGCTTTACATGAAGCATCAAACTTTAAAGCACCACTAACACCATTTATCAACTATGTCATTCTTGCATTTTTCGCATTTTTACTTATTGTCATGTTGATTTCTGAGGCTACGCGTACAGCACTGCTGTTAACACCAATTTGGTTTATCGCGCTATTGATTATTTATAAAATCAAAAGAAAAAAATAAAAAGAAGATGGCTTCAGACTACCCTGAAGCCATCTTCCACTTGTTAAAAAATTGTCATGTCCCATTCCGTCGCTAAATGCTTGAGTAATTGTACACCAGCGACACTATTGCCGATTGAATCGATAGCTGGTCCATAAATACCTATACCACAGCCAGCGGGGAACGGTGAATGCAAGCCAGCATGTCCTGGAACGGCTGTTAGGATTGCACCTGACACACCACTTTTAGCAGGTAGGCCAATAAATGCTGCAAATTTTCCTGAAGCATTGTACATACCACATGTCACCATCAAGGCCTTCGCTAATTTTGCCACTTGTTTAGGAAAAAGCTGTTTCTTTAATAGTGGATGATAGCCGTCATTGGCAATGACTAAACCAATCATGGCTAAATCTGAGACATTAACTTCAATCGCACATTGCTTCAGGTAGACCTCAAGTGCCGCATCTACTGGACAATCAAGGAAACCAGAGTCCATTAAATAATAGGCCAATGCTCGATTTCGATTAGCTGTTTGCCATTCCGATTGAAATACCTCTTCATTGATACTTAATTCCTTGCCGATGATTTGTTCTAAAAATGCTAGAATCTTTGTGACCTTCTCTTGTGGCGAACTCCCAGCGAGCAAAGAGGACACTGTAATAGCCCCTGCATTAATCATTGGATTAAAAGGTTTTCCTGGCTGATGGCTTTCCAAGCGAATAATCGAGTTAAAGGTATCTCCTGTCGGTTCCACATCTACTCTTTCTAACACATAAGGTACTCCTCGATCCATACAGGCTAAAATAAATGTAATAACTTTGGAGACACTTTGAAGCGTAAATAATTCTGCTGTATCTCCTGCTTTGATTTCGCGGCCATCATTTCCAATAATCGCAATACCTAATTGATTCGGGTCTTTTTTGGCTAAGGCTGGAATATAACTAGCACATTGTCCCTCTTTTGCAGCAGGACGAAATTGTGTCACCCATTGTGCCACTAGTTGATCATGTTCATGATGATTAGCTTGTGTTGACATTGATGTGTTCTCCTTTCAAAATGAGGCAATCAGAACCACCAGTCTAACTGGTGGTTTGCTCTACGCGTGAAACGCTGGGGTACTGGCCCATGTCTAAAGACACACTGAAAGGTCCGCCAACCGCACTCCGTTTTCACGCTACCACTAAAGTGGTTTTATTATTTTCGCTTTTTTGCTTGTATTTCTTCTCCTGTAAATGGATCAATGAATTCTTTCATAGTCATTTGATCCTCAAGAATATCCTCTTGCAATTGATTTTTTATATATTCCTGTATGATTTTTCTGTTTCGACCTACTGTATCTACATAATATCCGCGACACCAAAACTTCCTATTTCCATATTTGTATTTCAGGTTCGCATGCCGATCGAATATCATTAAACTAATCTTCCCTTTCAAATAACCTACAAACGATGAAACACTTATTTTTGGTGGAATACTCACCAACATATGAATATGATCAGGACAAGCTGTAGCTTCAATGATTTCTACTCCTTTTCTTTCACATAACTGGCGAAGAATTCTACCTATATCTGCTTTGATTTTTCCATAAATAATCTGCCTTCTATATTTTGGCGCAAAGACGATGTGATACTTACAATTCCATGTCGTGTGTGCTAAACTTTTATTATCCATTTGGAGCCCCTTTCGTACGAAGTCGGTTGACCAGACCTGATTTCATTGTACGGCTGGGGTTTTTTTCTTGTCCATAGCTAGAAGCCCTTTGGAACCCCTCGCATAGCAAGGGGTTTTCAAAAGATACAAAAACAGAGCCTTCATAGTTCTCCTATGAAGACTCTATCTAGATCGCTATCCTTTTATAGCTTTGGAGGCTGTGTTCCCTCCGGAATTAAAGATATATATGTCTCTCCATCAAGACGTTCTTGCCATTCTTTTTTTGCTTCTTCAATTAATGCTGGATTATCAAGTAATGCGATAGCTGTACAAGCCATGATTTTAGCCGCTTGTAGCATACCTTTATGCGCAATTGGCATAACCCCCTGTGAAACAACCTGCCATGTATGCAACGGTGTACCTAATGCCATACATACGGTTGTACATTGTACGGTTGGTACTTTCCAGCTGACATCTCCAACATCTGTTGAGCCACCCATAATAAATTCAGGGAGCATGTCTGGGACGTGATCCGCAATGACTTTTCCTTGTAAACGCTTAACATCTTCTTTACGCAAACCTACCAACGAAGAAGCTTGTACTTCAGGTGTAAATGTATTAAAAATTGCCTGTGCGTACTGCTCATCCTCTATTGTATAGTCTGGCATACCAATTTCAAGTATTTGTTGATACATTACATCATAAAGTGTTTTATTTGTAATGAGATTTGAAGCAGCACCCTCAAAATCAATGTCAAGCGACGTACCTGTCATAAGCGTTGCACCTTTTGCAATATTTTCAACGCGCTGATAAATCTCTTGTACTTGTTGTTTTTTAGGGGCTCTAACGAGATAGGTTACCTCTGCATAGGGTTGTACTACATTCGGTGAAGTTCCACCAGAGTTTGTGATGGCGTAATGCACACGAGCTTCTGGAATGATATGTTCTCGTAAGTAGTTTACCCCAACATTCATCAGCTCAACAGCATCTAAAGCACTTCGTCCAAGATGTGGTGCTGCTGCTGCATGTGCACTTTTCCCAGTAAACTTAAAAGTAGCAGCATAGTTTGCTAGAGAGCTACAAGTCATTACAGTAGAAAATGTACCTGGATGCCAAGAAATCGCAATATCAACATCATCAAAAAGTCCAGCTTTTGCCATATACGCTTTACCTGAACCATTTTCCTCGGCAGGACAGCCGTAAAATCGAATGGTTGCTGATTGATTATGCTGCTCAAGATAATCTTTCACTGCCACAGCAGCAGCAAAGGCTCCAGTTCCTAATAAATTATGCCCACAGCCATGACCGCTTCCTCCATTTTCAATAGGTTCATGTTGTGTAGCGCCACCTTTTTGACTCAAACCAGGAAGTGCGTCATATTCCCCTAAAAAGGCAATGACAGGCTTTCCAGAACCAAACGTCCCTATCAGAGCTGTACTAAGTCCAGCAACACCCACTTCGGTTTGAAAACCCTCTTTTTCTAGCGCCTCTTTCATATAGTGCATTGATTTTTTTTCTTGAAAATGAAGCTCTGGTACAGCCCATATAGCATCACTTAATGCCACACTAGCTTCTTGTTTTGCTTCAATTAATGTCGAAATTTTTTCGTGAAAACTCATTAAAGTCCCTCCAATTTTTATGCTTTCAATAAAGTCCCTTTTTGGTCATTAAGCGTGACAATGGACACAATACAGATGAGCGCAAAGCCAATTAACATCCAAAATGCCGCATCAAACGAACCATTAAAAGCATCTACCATAAAGCCAATGGCCATAGGTGTGACAAAACCTGCTAACTGTCCACCTGTATTGGCGATACCCATTGCCGAACCTGTAATTGAAGAAGGTAATTTCTTCAGTACGATAACAGGTAATAACGTAATGACGAACGCAATAAAGATCGAAACAACTGTTTGATAACCAATAAATAACGTCACTGTTTTGGCCGTAAACATTAAATACAATAATATGCCGATAACTGCACAGGATATGGACCCTAGTACCTTTTCTATTCCTCTTGGTAGCTTATCAATAATAAATCCGCTGCCATACACACCGATAATCGTTGTAATAGCAGGAATTGTTTGTGCCCAGCCAATGGACATTAAATCCAATCCACGATTTTTCTGAAGATACGTAGGAATCCAAGAAACTAATCCCCAGTTCACTGCATAAATACAAAAATATGCAATGATCAAATTCCACATAAGTGGTGTTTTCAATAATTCTTTAAAATTTACCTTTGTAGTAGGATGATTTGTCCCAGCTTCTTCTACTATTTCAGCCTTCGGAAGCTGAATATACTTCCAGTATAATAAGGCAATAATCGCTCCAATCGACCCGATAATAATAAACATCATGCGCCAACCTATCGTTCCTAATAAATAAGCAGCTAGCAGCGGCACAATTAATGATACAATCCCTCCAGAAGTAAGCATGATGGACATGGCTCTTCCTCTTTCTTCTTTCGGGAAAATCGTCGCAATAATCTTAGAGCTCGCTGGCTGAAATCCACCCTCTCCGATGCCAAATAAAAAGCGAATCACAATCATAGCCGTTAATGACCAAGCAATTGCTGTTAGACCGGTGAAAATAGACCACATAATAACAGCCAACAGTAAGATTCGTTTTGCGCCAAATTTATCAGCAAGCCAGCCACCTGGTATTTGCATAATGGCATAGCCTAAAAAGAAAGCGCTTAAAATAATACCCGTAGAGGATGCATCTAATTGCAAATCACCTGTAATTGAAACAACTGCATAGTTCATAATGTAACGGTCTAAGTTTCCTAAAGACCAGCCCAAAAATAATAGCGCAAGGATAACATTTCTAGATTTTTTAGTTACTTCATTTGTTAACATTCATATCCCTCCCATATCTCAAAACATTCTCTAACATTGCAGTCTCTACTTCACTGCTTTTTTTCCTTAATGATCTTTGCCCCCTTGTAATATCTAGTAAAATAAAACCCCTTTTATATACCGACATTTTCGTTATATATTCGTATAATAATCAAACTTCTATGAAAAAACAATATTTTTTTGAAAATTTCTAATAGATAATCGTCTTTGTAAACGAACATTCATCTCTTTAAAAGGTTCACAATTCCTTGATAAATCAGTTTTTAAAGGACAAAAAAAGCCCCAAACCATTTTTGGCTTGGGACATCTTCATTATTTTTAAACAAGCTGATACATTTTTATCGGCCTACCACGAGTATGCTGTAATTCTTCTCCACAAATTCTCGCTAAATCCACTCCACATAAATCTGCCACGATTCGTTGGGCATTTCTTTCACTCATCTGAAGCTGTGTCGCTAAATCCTTTGTCGTAAAATGCTTCCAGTGCATTTTCTGCACAAGCGCATAAATTTTCATGTACGTTTTTACACTAATATTACCTTTTTTTAGTTTTTCTAAAATAAAAGGGTCTTCTGCTCGATAGGAATACGTAAGTTCTTCTACATTCCCTACGGATTCAATAATTGTTCCATCATCCTGAATCATAACAATATCTACCGCTTCATTTTCCTTCGTCTGTCTTAATCCTCGATGAGCATGTAATTCAGCATTGAACACCGTTTGAGCAAAACCAATGCCTGCCGTTACCTTCGCTTCCATTTCAATGGACAGCTGGTACATTTTTTCCTGTAAAAATTGGATTTGTCCTTCAATGGCTCCCCTTGTACTAAAAATAGTATACTTTCCATTCCCTTCTTCAATCAGTGAGCCATCAATTTGTTCACAGAGCTGAAGCAGGTTTTCCTTTATGCGCAATTCTAAATACTGTATACGGTACCCTTGCTTCATTCTTTCTTTTAATGAATCGAAGTCCTTTATTTCCAGCATAACTGCACCAATTTGGGTCTCTTTATAATAGGACGTTTTGATTTTTTCTGTAAAAAGCTGAACGGTATGGTAAATTTCCGTTTTGGTCGGTGAAACCCAATAAGACGGCACACCTCGTTTTTTCAGCTCTTCATCAACAGAAGGATAGCAAGTAATCGCAAAATCGATTTTGCCCGCCTGCCAGAGATCATAGTGGAAATCAAATAGCTCTTGTGGATTAACAGCCACATCAAATTCCTTTAAATACATGTGATGGACATTATGCTGAATTTCCGCAAGACTCTCTGACGCCATTTGGGAAGGCGATGGGATGATGTCGATACTGACATTTTCAATAAACTTTTTTTGTTGATAGGACTGCTCTAAAAAGCCCCGATAAATGGCTGCTTCGGAAAAAATAATATGAGTCAATTTATCCTTGGAAACATTCGTTTGACTGGCAAGCTTATAGGGGATGTAGCCAGAAAATAGCCAGAAATCCACATCCTGATTATAGGTTTCGACAAGATGCTTTGTTTCCGTCGCCACTTCATAAATATACGGAATAAACTCCATATCCTGTTCAATTTCCCGTGCTAACGCAATAATTCTCTCAACCGATTTAGCGGGACCAACAACACCTATTTTATACATCTTTTGTTCCTACCTTCTTTGTGAAACTACAATCGTTTATGTAAAAAATTTCATTCTCTGTAGTACATAGTATAGCGAACATTGAATTTACTAGACAAATAATAATGACTTTATCTATAAAGAAAGCCCCGAAAATCCATCGGGGCTTCTTGTAGTAATTATTATTGTTCAGTTGGATACATGTTGTTATAAAGTAACTCTAATTTCTTTGAAAGCTTACCATAGGCAGTTTGCCATGCTTTGCGAGCCTTCTCATCTCCATCCACTGGAACGTATAGAGCATGAACGTCTGCTACCTTTTTCAAATCCCCTTCCGCCTGTGTCAGCTTCGAATAATTTTTTACGATCTTCTGATCAGTAGCACTTAATTGATCATAAATCGCACGAATTTCTTTCACTTTTTCCTCTAACCCAGCTATATATTCACCTTTTACAACTAGAGAATTGATAGACTCAATTAACAGCAAAGCACTTTCATTTGTTTGCTGTTGCCCTTTCTGCTTATCAATAATCAACTGTCTAGTCGCAGCATCAATCAGGCTCACTTGTTTAGACGTCAGCTTTTCAAATGCCTTGATGACTGTACTTGGATTATTATTAAACGATTTCTCATAAGTCTTCATAAAGGATTCTACCTTTTTGACATCCGCCAATGCTGCTTTTAATATATCATAATTTGTAATTAATTTTTTATCACTTGAGCTAAGGCTACTATACTGTGTCGATAGATTTTTAATTCTATCAATGGAAACTGTATAAAGATCATTTGCTAAAATGCTTGCAATATCATGATTTAGCTGTGTAATATTCGGCGCATTTTCATCAATAATTTGATTATTTAATAAAGCCTCATATTGCTCTTTTGCTAAATGTTGTTGATTCGAAGGTAATTTAGCATACGCTTTTTGCACTGTTTCAATTTTTTTAGCTTGTTTAGCAGCATCTGTTTCTTCTCTAGCTGTCTGGACTTTTTTATGGAATGATTTCACACCTGAAATATCCTTCTTTGCTGCTGTTAATAAATAATAATTCGTCACATATTTTCTTGCACCTGACGATAGACTTTTATACGTTTCTGACGCTTTATCAGTTGCGGATTCTAATTGTTTGAATGTAAAGGTAGTGACATCTGCAAATTTAGCTATTTCGGCCTTCAATGCTTCCGCAGCAGCCTTATCAGCAGGCACTTTACCATTGTCATCAATCGAAACCTTAGGCGTATTCAGTAAAAAGTCATCGGCATTATAGACAAGGGACTGTTGTAAAGTCGTAAGCTTATTATAAGCTTTGAGAGCACTCGTATAGCTTGAATTCAGTTTACTTTCTGTCACGCCAGCTGTTCGAGATAATTTTTGATAAGCGTCCATATCTTTTATCACTTTTTCAGCTGCTTTTAAATCTTTTTGTAAAGTAACAAGACTGTCATAGCCAACAATTTGAGCTGCCGATGTTTTCGTTAAGCTCTTATATTCTTTAATCATACGATTGACATTATTGACATGACTCTGCCATGAGCTAGCTGATGGATTGATTGGATAGATATCATCGCCAATATAGCTCTCTATATCATGATTTAATGCGGCAATTTGACTCACTTCAGCACTTTCCGCTGTCGCTAAAAGCTGTACATACTTGTCTGATACTAATTTTAATTGCTTATACGTCAATTTTTCATAGGCAGATCGAATGGACTTCGCCACTGTAACTTGCTTATTCGGTGTATTGTCTGCCGATAATTTATCAAAGGATTTAATAAATTGCTCCACTTTTTTAATATCGGATTTAGCTTCTGTTAAAATAGCTTGATTTTGAATTGCACCACGATAATTTGGGGATAACTTTGCGATATCCTCTTCAATGCTAGTCACTAACGCTTTTAGGGTATCCTTATCTGAAGGTACATATTGTGCAAGAGAATTTTCGTATGATAGTAAATGAACAATAGCTTGATTTAATCGTCGAACTTCTGAAATTTCCTCCAGATCATTTGGCTCATTTAATAAATTTTTAATGTTCGTATAGAGGACTTCATTCGCATCTAAGCTGCGTTGTAGCTGATCAAGCTTATTATAGGCCTCTTCCATCTCTTGAATATATTTAGGTCGATCCTTTTCATTCACGTCCTGTAATTTATCTACTTTTTCTTCTAATTTATTGAGTAGTGCCACATCAGCGAGGGCTCTCTTTAGAACATCATAATTGGACACATTTGCTTTTGCTGGTGCCGATAAAGCTTGATACTTACTTTCTAATTCCTTTATTTTGGCTTCGAATGATTCAAAATCTGATACATTGTATTTATTATCATGGATTAGTAATGCTTTAATTTCATTTGTTAACGTATCAGTAGGTACGGTCGATACAGTAATGGTATTTGAAAGTTTAGATTCCACAAAAGAAAGACCTACTTTTGCTTTAACAGTGACGCTAATATCCTTGATGCCTTTTTCAATGGCGTCCTTTGGAATTGTATATGTACTCCCAGCGGCACCTTCAATAATTGTGAAGGAATTATCGCCAAGCTTATAAAACCATTGATAACTATATGTAATTTGGTCACTTTGTAGTTTGGCACCACCCTTATCTGTAACAGAAACGCCAGCTACTTTCACTGTTTCACCAGGTGCTACAAAACTGGAAGAGGAATGACCCTCCAAAGTTGGAATAGTGATGTCCAAGTCTAATGCTTTTATATCACGTGGCTCACTTTGAAACTTTTTACCGTCAATTGTAGTTGCTTCTACAAAGATTGATTTTCCCGCTGCTTCAACTGGCACTTTAAATGATCGTGAAGTTGCGCCAGAAATCGGCTTATTTGTTACTGAATTTGAACTATCTTCACTCGTAATGTCCTCTAGGTAATACCATTGATAGAGATTGACCACTGCATTATTAGGTAATTGCTCAACTGTTAATGTTCCATTGACAATATTTTCACCACTAATCGAAACCGTTTCTGCTGCATTTGCTACAGCTGGTACAATTAGTGCTACTGGAACGGCTGCTGCTGTTAAAAATAATTTCTTATTCAAATCTATTGACCTCCTTAATCCTTCTAATGAATTATATCGGTCTTGCTGCTATAATTTCCTTTGTTCTGGAGAAATAATTGTAAAAAGTGTATTTTCTCTCTATTCTTCTCTTATAAAACAATATTTTTTTGATGATAATATTTTATTTTTGATCAACCCTTTCAAAAAGTAAAAGATATCAAAAAACAAAAGCCTTCTAATCCGCATTCGTAGCCTCTACGAAGAGATTAAAAGGTTTAAATAAGTATATGCCTATGTGCTTACACCTCATTTGGTTATCCTCGTATCATATAAGTTGGCCGGTTCAGCGTACTATACGTATAAGGATGCGTTTGATTGGTTTCACTAACTTGTATACGAATGGTTAGTCCTTCACCTACTTTGCTATCTAAGGCGAATTTCCCATTAAAAGCCTGAACCCTCTCTTGCATACCTTGAATGCCCATAGAATCCGCAAGTAGAATGTCATCTATATTACAGCCTACCCCATCATCGGTATACAAAATTTCAAAACCTTCTTCAGTGCCTAATAAATAGATTTCAACGGTATTCGCATTGGAATGTTTTAGAGCATTGTTTAACAATTCTTGGAACAAGCGATAAATCATTAAGTTTAACCGTTCATCCTCTAAATAAAGTCGATCAATCGTATAAACCAACACAAAATTTGCTCGTTTATGAATTTTTTGAATCAGTTTTTCAAGGGCGGCATTTAATCCTAACGTATCGAGAAGTGGTGGCTTTAAATTTTCACAGTAGCCCCTTAAATCATTCAAGGAAGTTACCATATGTTCATGCAGCTTTATGAGTCTCGCTGGGATCTCCTCTTTTTCCTTTGTATGCATAAGGACATCCATTTCTCTCGCAATATGAAGCTGTTCCTGTAAAATCGTATCATGAAGTTCCTGAGCAAGTTGATATTTTTCTTCCTCGAAGCGTAGCCAAAGTAATTTATTGAGCCACGGTAGTTGTCGATTATCAGCCTCTTTCATATGCTTTAACTGATTTAAAAGCTCCTCAACCATTTTCGTATTTTCAATAAAATTGTTTAAATAGAGCAATAACAATTCAAGCCATAACAACTCCTCATCCTTTAGATAAATCGATTTATTATGGTCAACAACAAGGATTCGTTTATAATTCGCATCTTGATGAATAAAGGCGATATAGAAATGATCTGTTTTTTTAATATCCCCTAGCCCTAAACGCTCGACAAGGACCTCATCAATTTGATGTTGCGTGTATTCCTTCGATTTATTCGTTAACGTCACCTGATGTGTTTGAAAATCATAGGTCAGAACATAAACACTTTCCATTTCAAGCTGGAGCACAACCTCCTGCACAAATTTCTCCAATAGATCTTCGATTTTGACCACTCGACCTATACTATCAACGGTAGTATACAAGCGATGAATGTAGTCCCCTTTCGTAGAGAAAAGGATTTTCCGCTTACGATAATCAATCCGCTCCTTCATGTAAAACAGGGCCATTAACGAGAGAAAAGCGAAAAAGAAAATCTCCGTCATGCGTGTAATCGAAAGATCCGTAAGCCAATACAGCCCCAATAACAGCCATAGTGTAAAAGCAAAAGAAAAATTAAAATAATAACGTAATCGAGAAATGAAATACTCCATATCAAAAATACGCTCAGTAAGTTGTGTAAATATAAAGCTGAATGGAATAAGCATTAGAAATAATGAACAAATATCAGCAGAGAGTAATTGTGTATTGAATAAGATTTGGGGTAATGCATAGAAAAGTAGAAAGGGCAAAAATGGAATAATGATACTCATTAACAATATCTTTAGTTGAGATAATTTATACTTAAAATAACCTACAATCAATATTCCAAGATTTAATATTAATAATAGAAAAAATACCCATAGCACAATTTCAGATAGAATAGGGTTGATTGATGGATAAAAAATACTGAAAACACTAAACGCAATCGCTAAAACAGGAAATAAAAAAAATACTTTTAGTTTTTTTATAAAGAGCCATTTTATCTTTAAAAACGCAAAATAATTTTCTAAAAAAAGTAACAGAATTACTAAACATAATAGCATACTACTACGGTTAATAATCATACCTATACTATCTAAACGCCCTGAAGCACCAATACTCACATATGCTAAAGAAACACTTAGAATAAATAATATTAGTAAATTGGTAAGGTGTTGATTTATTTTTTTAAAATATAAATATACCGTAATAAATAATGTCAAAGCATAGTAACATGCCGGTATTATCAATAAATAGTAAAATTGCTGAGGTATATCAAGATTTTTTATTTGTATAGAGATTATTTTTCCATCAGGCTTTTGGATCGTTAATTCTTTTGCTGCCCTAATGGCTGAATCAAAGGATATATAAGATAAATTATTTATTTTCACATCATCAACATTTAAAACAATATCCCCAGGTGTAATTTGATGCTTTGTTGCCCAATTTTTATAATAGGAATCCGTTATTGTCCAATTATTATTTATTTTTTCTAACTCAATATTTAAAAAGGGTTTGCTATAAGTAACATTAAGTAGGTACATCCCTAAAATTAAATAGATACCTATAGCAAGCCCAAACCATTTATTTTTTTTATGTTTTAATACCAAACACGATTTTCTAAACATACATCTTCATCAAACGAATCCAAAATTGCTTTTTGTTCAAGATCTGTTACACCAATTAAAGAAGCTTTTTTTTCTTTTAACAATGTTACCAACGACGGATTTTGCTCTAAATATTGAATCATGTTAATCATAAAATATCGCCTCATTTCATTAGTTTTAATTTATAATTACATAATTTGCTAAAAACTCTTTAAACAAAGGAATTATTAACAAAATTTGTAACTATAATTTTATTATACTACCACTCTCCAATAATTCAACATAATTTTCTAAAAAATACAAATAATTAATAGAATATGTAATAATTTAGCTTTATTTCTCCAAGAAAAGACATAGAACCCACCTAAAAAAGCCCATTCCAAAGATAGGAATAAGCTTCTACTATTTATACTGATTAATTTGTTTTACTGACAGCCATTTTGTAGCCACTTACTTAAGTCCATAGTGACCAACGTGGCATGTTGTGGATTCATATCCCCGCCATCTACTGCAAAAACGCTAGAATTATTCCCCTGAATGGCCATTAAAAATACCATTCCACCACCATCGTCACCAATAGCTATATAGCCTTTCGCATATTCCTCCACTTCCCAAGTCTCATTTCTTTCTATCAATTCCTCTGTACCGTAAATTAACACCCCATTAGCCAGTGATACACCATTCACCTCTTGTAGGACTCGCCTATAAACGGTTGGGAGTTGACATGATATACTATGTTCCACTTGTAGAATGTCGTTCTCTGTAGCTGGTAAATTTGCATTATGTATAGGAAGCATTTTGACACATCCTTTCGTTTACATTCTCTTTACACCTGTGCTGCACAATACTCGTAAAACGCCAAAATTAAGTCATCAACCTTTTGTTTACTGACAATTTTACCCAACCATTCTTCCGGAATTTTATCCAACTGTTTATACATACCCGCTATCGAACCTGTAATGGCTCCAACGGTATCCGTATCTTCTCCTAAATTAACTGCCATCAGAATCGCTTCTTTAAATGTTGTAGAATTACCTACACACCAAATAGCCGCTTCTAGCGAATGAACAATATAGCCGCTTGATTTAATCTCGTCTTCAGGCGTATTTAAAAAGTTTTCATGAAAAATCCTTGTGTAAGCATCTAACTCTGCTTTCATTTCATTTTGTAAATTATTTTGCAGTAAGTCAAATACCTCTTTTAAGGCCACTTCTAGTGAATTATTTTGGTATAAGCTTAATAATAGCTCAATGTAAATGATGGACCCTACTATGGATCGCGGATGACCATGAGTAATCTCTGTATATTGATGAACTAATTCTTTTCTTTTAGCAAAATCTAACTCATGCATGACCACGAATACTAAAGGAGCTATCCTCATTAGTGTACCATTGCCATTATCAAACTCGCCCGTTTTACCACATTGTGCTGGCGGAACACCTTTTTTATAGTTGGAAACGGCTTCCGCTGTAGTAATTCCAATATCAAACATTTCGCCAAATGGTGTAAGATAGCCATGCTCCATGTATTGCACAAATTTGTTCATCAATGTTTTGGTATCGCCTTTTTCAATAATGTTTTCTACCAAGCAGAGTGTTAGAGAAGTATCATCAGACCAAGTACCAGGTGGTTGATTGTAAGTACCATACCCCATCACATCTTGCACACGGAACGTTCCTCTTTGTTTAAATTCGACTGGTACGCCCATTAGATCACCGATAATCCCACCGTATAAAGTGTCAAACACACGCTCCCTCAATTGTGTATCTACCATAGATGCCACCCCTAACTTTTATTTATTATCACAATTCAAAAACAGTACATTTAATTTTATAATAAATCAATTCCTCATTTATTATTTTTTCAATCTCTTCCCAATCTCCTCCAGCTAAACCTGAACCAATTTTAGGCATCTGTATCGATAATCTATTTTTTAATGCAAATCTCGCAACTTTTCTTAAACATAAACGAAGTGCATCATAATCAATATAGGTTGTATGATCTTTATCATTTTTCCTCACACCGTGTTGTGCAAGCATATTGGCAACAAAAGTAGCTCTCTCCTGGTCTACACATACAAACTGAACTTCTCCTAACCCAAAAGTTTCTTTATCCTTAGACCATTTTACATATTCATTTTTGGCAAAAGGGAATTGCTTTGATAAAGATAAAACAAAACCTTTTCCCCATTTTCCTAAAATATTGACAACATGAATGATGAGTGTATGTTCTTCTAAAGGAAGCGAAGCATCGCCCTTTAAGTAGTTAATTTGAGATTTGTTAGCTACAATTCCTTCCTGCCACTTATTCTCAAATTCTAATTGAGTAATAGGTACACTATCGCTTAAATCTAAACTATCGATATGTCCGTCATACAATAAAAATCCAACATCTTCGTTCCAATCGTGCAATGATGAAGAACTATATATATCATTATTTATTATGTTGATCTGCCTAGTTGCAACGCAATCATCAAATTCTGTATATAATTGACCATAACCTTTTAAAAATTCAATATTATCACATTTATAGTATAATAGACTATTATTAGTCCTTGCATGACTCACTACCACTGCTAACCTCCATTTCGGAATATCCAAATACATTTTTCCATCAATATAAAATGGCTAAAAACTCTTTAATTCTTTTAACAATCAAACAATTCATTAGCCAATTGAGGAATTTCTTGAACCGCATCTTCAATCCTGTTTTGTTCATCTAAAGAATATTTCTCTTTATTAAAATAAAAAAATTACTAATATCAACGAAACATAATGCAAGTTTTTTAGGAACGACTTCAAAACTCTTATATTCAGCTATTAATATTTTCATTGCTGTAATTAATTCACTATATTTAACTTCAATCCTTCACCATTTCTTAATTGTATTAAAATAGAATGCTCTCCTAATATGGTTTCATAAATACTATTTAAAGCATTATTCATAATGTTCTCCGTTATAATTGGTGTAGAAGGAACAAATTCATTCTTCTCCCCTTTACTCTACAATAAAAATCTATTTATATAAAAAAAATATGTAAAGAAAGAGCTTAAGACAATTTCTTTACATATGTGTTTAATAACTTTAAATCAAGCTAACGCTAAGATAATACTGTTAATTTTAATTCTATGAGGTATTAACAAGGTTCAAAGATTTTATTAATTATACGATCGATTGTAGATAGTTAGGCACTAACTCTAACTCCATAAATTGAATCCCTTTAAGATTGCCTTTTTCACATAATGATTTAAATTTTTCTGAACCAAACAAGTATCTTCCCAGTTTTAAATCGTTTAATTGAAATAAATCAAGATCAGTGTCTTTTAACACCAACCTTATATACTTATCAACGAAACTTCCATCAACTTTTAATTTTGCATTACTTGGAACTTCTCTTGTAAGATACTCAGATTTATCATAATCAACTAATGCATGTCTTTTAATACATTTAATAAAGCAAAATGAGTCTTTTACTTTTGGTTTACCTTTTGTACTCACAACATGTAAATTAGCTATAACATAATCCTGTAATACATTTATTTGATCCATTGAAGATAAAAATTTTTCAGAGATTATATGACCGAAGAAATTTTCGTAGTAGTCAAATTGAATTTTGCTTCTCGTTATTAACCATAGTTCTTTAGGAAACTCCATTTGTTCAATAAATGGTCGGTTCCAATTATAGCTCATTCCTTCTTCATATTTGTCTTCATTAAAACTTTCGTGCAAAACCCCATCTAAATAGATGGGAGAAGCAGCATTATTATTGACTAACATAAAATATTTCATAAAATTACCCCAATCGTTTACAAGTTGGATATTTTCTTAATGGTACGTAATCTTTACTAAAATGCCCTGTTTGAAGTTGATTTTTAAGTTACATTTGTAATTTACGAATTTGTTTTCTAGCCTGTTTTTCATCTATTAAATTATTATCAAATTCTGCATATATATTGCCTACTCTGTTCATCACATTACTATTATAAGCACTATGAGAAGTATTATGGATAAAATCAAATATACTACCTTTTAAAGTATCAGGATTACTAGGAATCATCATACCATTGAAAGCTTCATCTCTTAAACCACCCATACCAATATCATTGAAGAAAGTTTGATATTGTTTCCACACATTTGTCGGAATTACATGATGCGCCTGATGTCCAGCTGTCTTACTTCCGCCCTTTTTTAAGTTAGCTGCTAGGATTTGACTCGGTGCTCTCGATAAACCAAATATATCAATCCATGTATTCGGATCACTGACATACCCATAAAGCGTAGGATTTCCACCCGCAAGTCCAATCGGGTCAATTTGAGTATAATTCCCTTGCACTGGGTCATAGTATCGGAATCTGTTATAATACAATCCAATTTCTACATCATCATACTGACCTTGATATCTAAATGGAATAAAGTCTTTCTCACCTGTAACTTCTTTCACTCGTCCATAAACATCAAGTTCAGCTGTCCAAACCCTATTCCCTTTTTCATCATAGGCTTCAACAGGCGTTCCGAGATAATCAGTAATAATACTGTAATGACCTTCACTCGTAATCTTTGCAGAAGGGACGAAGCTATCATTGAATACCCATGTAACTAGATTATCTGCTATAGCAGTACAACTTCAATAAAAAAACATATGTAAAGAAAATGCTTACGACAACTTCTTCACATATGTTGCGACAACTTAATTAAGGCAGTAATAAGTGGTACTTCCCTCTTTGACAAACATTACTCCTTTTATCTTTTCTTCTTTACATGCTTTCTTTCATTCTTACAATATGATGCCCTTCTAAAGAATGGGGAACATATTTTATAGCAGTAGTTTGATTGGTCCGGCTGGTAAGGTTTTTAATAATGTCTATACTCGATTTCTCGATATCTAAACAAGGTACTAGATTTAATATATTTATGACAAAAAACAATTCATTCATTTCACCAGTGTTTGTAGACGTTATTACTGAAGAAATCCACTGAAATCATCCTAATTGCTCAATCATCTATTATTTAATGTTACTACTTTACCTGTTGCAGGATCGATTGTATATGAAATAAAAACTCATTAGGATTGATTCTACCGAGACTAATATCTTTGGCAACCTCAAGTATTGGCCTACCAACAATTGGTCATTAACTTGGCTTATTTAACAAAAAAATTTTTTACGCTTTTTGTAGGTTTCCTTAACTACAAGATAAACGGAGTTGCATTTTCGACTTTTTGTAATTTAACCTCTTATATCCTTAAAGTTAAATTAGTTATCTTAGTGTAAAAACAATCAAAGCCATTGAAATTTTATCGTAGTAAAATTTCAACGGCTAATTAGCTTTCAGAAGATAGTTTCTTCATAACTTCCTATAATTACCTAGCTATGAAGTTAAATTATTATAAATTTGTATCAAACTTCCCAATATAATGTAATTCATTATAAAGTTTATTTTTATCAGTTACTTCTATCTCTGGATCCATGTAATAAAACATTGCATTAACATTTTCTAACCCTTTTTTAATACAAATATTCTGAATTTCTTCCATTGTATCCTGTGATACCGATAACTCTTCCAACAATACCCTAACATTCACCATGCTATCTTCCTTATAAACTCCAATACAATCCTCATCATACCATTTTTCGTTTATATCCAGACAAAATTGGCATACTTTGTAAAGAGGATCATCAATATCCATATCTGGATCGTCATAGTCTAATTCAAAGTAACTTTCAAAAGTCTCATCATCACTATTATTGATTCCTACCCAAACATGCACTTTAGACATATCCATTTTTATTTACAACTCACTTTCATATATTTTCTATGGTACTGCCCTATTATTAATCTTGCTTCTCTCTTTGTGTTTGCTCCCTGTAAAGCATTTGATAGGTGTATATGGAAGTTACTACTTGCTTTACTAGACTGATTACCTATTCTTTTCTTACCTGTTGAATGCGGACCTGTGTGTAAGTTACCATCTTTATCAGGTACATCGACAAATATAAATTTATCTTTATCAATTGCCATCTTTTTTAGTTCTTCTGCTTTAAAACCTAATTCTCTTGCTTTAGCTGCATCTGATACTGGAAAAAGTTCATGTTTACCACCGCCATTTCTCAGCTGTTTTTTAACAGCTCCTATGTTAGCAGAAACTTCTTCTGGTGTAGCATTATTAAACCATTTATCAAATCCTCCATTTTTCCAAGGTGCCATTCCAAAGACATCGAACCAAGTATTCGGATCTTTTACATATCCGTACAAAGATGGATTCCCACCCACGAGTCCAATCGGGTCAATTTGAGTATAATTCCCTTGTTCGGGGTCGTAGTATCGGAATCGGTTATAATACAATCCTGTTTCTACATCTTTATACTGCCCTTGATAACGGAATGGAATAAAGTCTTTCTCACCAGTGAACTCTTTCACTCGTCCATAAATATCAAGCTGAGCAGACCAAACCCTATTACCCTCTTCGTCATATGCCTCAACAGGTGTTCCAAGATAATCACTAATAATACTATAATGACCTTCACTCGTAATCTTTGCAGAAGGGACGAAGCTATCATTGAACACCCATGTAACTAGATTATCTGCTATAGCAGTATCGGTTTGTGAGGAATTTAGATTTTCTAAAGTATCTGCAACATTCTCCGTGGAATACTCATGCAGAATCGTATTGCCATCCCATACAAATTGCGTTGCCTTATCCTCAGAACTCTTCTCTATTCGCCTACCTAATGAATCATACTTGAAAGTAACTTCCGTATTATCTGGCTTAATGACCTTCGACATCATGCCATTGCCATAATACTCGTACTTCCACGTATCTCCATTCTTTTCGACTTTCTCTATGAGATTTCCTTCTTCATCATAAGAGAATTGGGCATCTTGTGTTTCTAGTAATCTACTGCCAGCACCATAAACACGATCTTTTTTGTCTTTTGTTTCATATAGATTGCCGACATCATCGACGCTACGGTATAAGAAATCAAATTTACTATCTTGATTGGCCCAGACGAGGTTACTGAATTCGTCGTAACCATACGTTACTTTTACACCGGTTAGCTCATTGACCATGCTGCGTAATTGGTGATTCACATCCCAATTATACACACGTCTTCGCATATCACGGCTTTGACTACTTACGCGATGGTGTGTCGGTCTACCTGTGATGTCATATTGCCATTTACTGATGACATCCCCTGGTAGGATTCGCTCAATCTCTTGCCCGAGTTCATTGTATTGCATCGAGGCTGTCCACTGGGCTTGCTCGGAGCGAGAGGCAGTCATCGCACATGCGCCAAACAATTTTCGAATGTGATATTCGGTAGTTTGTCTTAAGGAGATTAGCCATCACACACAAGGACTTTCTGAATATCCGCTAAATATATCCCTTTAATACATCCTTCTCGGTAAAACAGGTTCAAATAATACAATCATCGATCCCTCTGAAGGCAGAGCGGAATACCCAGTTGCAGGTATTCGATAGTGTAGCTTTACCGTCTGTGCGATTCAATATTTGAGTGGTTATTTCATCGGCGTAAAGTATGATAACACTTCCAGTAGCCAACGTAATTCTTGCTGGTTGTTTCGAACTTGTTCATCTTCTTTTGGCCATTGAAGTCGATCGTTCTCTAAACGTTTGTACAGTAAATCGAAACCTTTCCCGTCAAAATCTAAAATTTATAGTGATCGCCAAAAAAAGAAAGACAGCTTTACTATATGGGTCCAATTTGAAGGTATGTTGGAGATGATTGGATCTTATTTCTAAAAGAGAATGGAATAATTTATATTTAGGACGTTTCATAGGAAAATCTCGACAAATATATATAATAGATGAAAATAAAGTAGCTAATGATTATTTTTATGTTTCTATAATATTAATGATAAAGCTAACTTAGTATCTTTTATTATCTAGGTACTTTGCAAAAATATACTACGAAAATGAAAATAAAGACTTCTTACTAAAATTGGATATAATCTTATTGAAGGAATCAAAATATTAAATCATTATCTACAACAATATGAAAATGAGAAAACAGATCTGTAACTATCCTGTCTTAGTAAACTATCAACTAAAGAGGCTGGGACAAAACCCACCTCCGTTGCATCTTGTGTGCAACCCTATCTATTAGCTTATCGGCAAATGCGCGATTACTATTTCCATACTGTGCCCATATTCTTTTAATCATATCTTGTCTAAATGCTTTAGTTACACTTCTATCCCTCGATACTTTTGCAACTTTATATAGAAGACCTTCTTCTCCAAGTTTTTGAAGTGTTTGAGCTTTTCTGAGAAATTCATTTTTAGGCATCCAGTCTTTGTAAACTAGTGTAATTGTTACATCTAGCCCCAAAATATCCATATACAAATTTGGATTATTTACATATCCATAAAGCGTAGGATTTCCACCCGCAAGTCCAATCGGATTTATTTGAGTATAATTCCCTTGCACTGGGTCGTAGTATCGGAATCGGTTATAATACAATCCAATTTCTACATCTTCATACTGCCCTTGATAACGGAATGGAATAAAGTCTTTCTCACCTGTAACTTCTTTCACTTGTCCATAAACATCAAGTTCAGCTGTCCAAACCCTATTCACTTTTTCATCATAGGCTTCAACAGGCGTTCCAAGATAATCACTAATAATACTGTAATAACCTTCATTCGTGATTTTTGCCAAAGGGACGAAGCATCATGAAAATACTCATGCAACTAGATTATTTGCGATGTCGGCATCAGTCTGTAAAGCATTCTGTGTAAAATTTCTAAATATATCTGAATTATCTTGCAAGAAATATTCATGGAGAATTGTATTCCCATCCCACACGAATCTCATAGTTTATTTGCTAGACCCCAACCAGAATTAAAAATTTATCAAAATCGTCCTATCCTGATGGATAATATCTATAAAAGTCTTTATAATTAACATCTTATCTAATGCATATGGTAAAATTAAACAAAAATATTGGAGGAATAAGAGAATGATACCTTTTGAAGAAAACATAAAAATTTGGAATGACACATTAGAGGAAATTAGTCATCCTATTTATAAATCTATTTTAAATAATTTTCATATAGATTTGATTAAAGAAATTTCATTTAACATCCAAGCTGGTATTGTCCAAAAAGATTTTGATTCCATTATGAATTATTCATTAAAGTACATTTTACAATCTCTTTTCATTCAAATTAAAAAATCAAAAGAATTCGAATTAATGGTATTAGTTTTTGGAGATAAAGTGTGCGATGAGTTTGAAAAGCTACTTCTTTTGGATGCTATTGATATTTCTTACCATATAGATGATTTTATTACCGAGAAAGAAATGGAGGAAGAAGGTATTACTGTGGACGACTTAGATAATTTTCTTAATATCATTGTGAATTTTAACGAAAAGCAGTTTGCCATGTTAAAACTAACTAATTCTGTCCATGAGCTAGGAGAATTAGCTTTTTTGAATCTAGACACTTCAGATACATTCATTAATGGTAACCATTATAGTGACTATGAAGAGGAGTAATTCCTCTTCATAGCCATTTAAGTAAAATTGCCTCCAAAGAAGATAAAGTAATGAATACTTAGAATTTATTAAAAAATATGATTATCACAATTACATTCTAATTATTACTTGCAGTCCCTACCGTATCAAAATTTAACCCTTTAATTCCGTTTTTTTCAATAAAATCAATAAACTTTTGTGTACAATAATAGTTTGAACTAACTTTAGCATCTCTAAATAAAGTTTCATTTTCTACTTTATCTAAAATAAATCTTATGTTTTCACTTCGCATCATTGCAAGAGATTCTTGCAAATCTAAACCATCAAAATTAATTGCTGTGACTACATTCGTTACATTTATATAAATAAAATCTTCTGCAATGCCTTTGATTTTTATCGGGAAGATTTCTATAATGTCAGAAAATTTTTCAATAAAAAGATTTTTAAATTTCGCTTTTATTATTAATGTATCTCCATAACAGCGTGAATCAAAATCTAACAATTTTCCTCTTGTATGTTTATCTTCAGAGATACCAAAAATCTCTTCTTTCCAATCCAGAGTAATTTTTTGTCCCGTAAAACTAGAAAAAAGACTAATATCCTCCTCATTCAAAAAAGTTAGGTCTTTAAAACTAAAGTCATTCTCTATTTTAAATATTTTCATTATAAAATCCCCTTTTACCAAATTTTAACGTTAAATAATAAATCATTCCTTATATTTTCTAGCTCAGTCAACACTGCTTCTCTTGCTTTCGCTCCACCCAATTTTTCAGCCATGTCTAACCTATTATAGACATTTTTAAAATACTCGTTGGTATGAATTACTCTATGATAAGCACCAGGTTGTAAACTATTTGGATCTATATGCTTCAAATAAACACCATTTTCTGCACTGTTGACATCAATCTTGAGTCTTTTCAAGATTTCTCTGGCTCTTCCAGCGTGTACGTTTGAATGATCCCCCGCTACAATATGATGAGCTGCTGAACCTTTATACTTATGCCAAGCACGTTTCATGTACCCTTCATTTTTTCTTAACTCTCGATTAGCTTTGTTCATATTTTTCTTTAACTCTTTAGTACAAGAAAGACCAAAAATATCTATTGAGTTATTTGTATCTTGTACATAGCCATATAAGACCAAACCTCCATTAAGCCCAATTGGATCCTTTTGCGTATACATACCCTCAATTGGTGAATAATTTCTAAATCTGTTGTAGTAAAGGCCAGTTTCTTCATCCTCGTATTGCCCTTGATATCGGAATGGTATAAAATCCTTGTCACTGTTAAACTCTTTTGACTGGCCATAAATATCTAACTCATTGGACCAAACCTTATTACCATCATTTTCGTAGGCTTCAGAAGGTGTACCTAGATAATCACTAATAAGCTTCTTCAACTAATCAATCGATCTAATAAATTCCTTAAATTGATTTATTATTTACACCACACTCATCAATTTAAATTCTCTCCATACAAATCTCACATAACTAATTCTTTTTTAGCGTGGGCCTTTTATTCATATATCTTACCTACATATAGCATAATAGACAATAGTTTCCAGTCGATATTTTTGGGTGTATCTAAACCAGAATTTTCATAAAATCCTTCCATATCTTCCATCCATCCCTCAATGGCTTGAAGAAATAAATCTATAGATTTATTCTCCCATTCATCTATATTTTTTTGATAATCCGCTGATAATAAATTTACAAATTCTAAGAATTGTTGCTTGTTTGATACGTTTTCAATTTTGTTGTACCAATCCATATTATTCACACCTCTCTATTTCAACTATTGACTCTATTTTTTCCTACAAATCACCTGTCTAGATCCACCTCTTTAAAACAATTGATGTCCCACCATTTTTTGTTGATATTTTAAACCATTGATTCTTCACTTGCCCAGTTTACTGGAATTTCATAATACCTGCTAGTATTCATCAGTATCCTTTCAAACATTAACATAGTAAAACAGTTGTATTTAGCTTAACTGAGAAGATATTTTCTTATCCATAGCCTAAGAGTTACAAGGAAGCTCCTAGCATAGAAAAGAGTTTTCGAAATATTAAAAGAGATGACTTCGGCAACATGCAGAAGTCATCTAATTAATACAGCATTCTTTTTTTACTAAACTGCTAAATTATGGGGCACAGTTGACAAAATTTAATTTTTTTACTACAAAAAATTAAAAACGCATCATTTTAAATAGTAAATAAAAGCTATCTAATGAAAACATCCCTTTATATTTAAATTTCATTTTTTCGAATTTGGAAGAAGCTAAAACCAAATCTCTGGAAGCGATAACACATCTTCAATAGTAATTAGTTTAATTTTTTTCGGAACAAAAATAATAATTTGTAATATCCTGTTTTGTATATTTTCGTTATACGTTTTTTACTATTCTGTATGACCAACTTTTTCATAACGTAATCCTTTGATTTGATTATTATTCATTAGATTAATAAAGAAATCTGTAACAAAATAGCTTGATGACATTTTGCTATCTCTAAATATGGACTCGTTTTTTACAGTTTGAAGATCAAAAACGTACCTATTATTTCTTACCATTTCCATTATTTCGTCTGAAGACATTTTATCCACATTTTTAATAGATTTAATTTTATTCGTTACATTTATATAATAATATGGACCTCTATCCGTATTAACTGGCAAAATTTCAACTTTTTCACTATAATTAGCTTCCAAAATCTCTTTCAGATTATTATTCACGATTAAAATACCATCAAAATAGCATGAAGCATCAAAATCTTCAAATCGTTTATCCTTTTTCTTTCCTTTTTCTTTGAAAATTTCAAACTCTAAAGGTATCCAATTGTCTCCTAATTTTTGACCTTCAAAGTTTAAATAGTTAGATGAACTTCCTTGATTAAATACAAAAAATTTAAAAACATCATAGTCACTTTTAATTTCATATATATCCAAAATTAATACACCTTCTTGTCAAATAATAATTCATTCCTAATTAACTCTAATTCTTTTTCTACAGCTGATTTCCCTCCAACTTTACTTGCATTGATTATTTGTTTGTTTACATCCTCATAATATTTATTTGTATGAATCACCCTATGATACGCTCCTGGTTGTTTACTATTTGGGTATATGTGTTTCAAATAAATACCATTATCAGCTGAATTTACATCGATTTTATAATGAGCTAATATATCCCTCGCAGGCTGAGCCCTTAAATCATCGCCAGCAACAATATGATGGGCAGCCGACCCTTTCTCTTTATGCCAAGCCCTTTTCATATATCCTTCTGTTTTGGCCAGTTCTTTGTTAGCTTTATTCATATTTTTCTTAAGCTCTTTTGTACAAGAAAGCCCAAATATATCAATCCAAATATTCGTATCACTGACATGCCCATAAAGCGTAGGATTTCCTCCTGCAAGACCTATCGGATCAATCTGAGTATAATTCCCTTGCTCTGGGTCGTAGTATCGGAATCGGTTATAATACAATCCTATTTCTACATCCTCATACTGCCCCTGATATCTAAATGGAATAAAGTCTCTTCAGAACCAGATGGATCTCGCTCAAGCTTGAAGATTGCATGTATGTTTATTCTCAGTCTCTATTAACAGACTGTTTTCTCAAAACATTTCTTAAATGCAACGGAATGAAAACTGTTCGCTTACGCGATGATATGAAAAAAGAAGGCTTAAGCGCCTTCTTTTTTATATTTCTACTATTATTTATCTAACTATGATATTGCCAATATTATAATCTTTCTCTTATTATATTTTTAAAAATTACCACTTTACCCCCTATATTAAAGTTATACCTTCCATCTTCCCATAGATTATTAAGCCTTCTAATTCATTAATTGCACCAATATCTTCAATAGTCCTTATCTTCCCATTCAACTTCAGATAACTGTTTACAATTTTCATGTTTAAGGTAAAAAGGTAAATACTACTTTAAAACAAAAAAACGATTATGATTAACTTGAAATTTTTCTGAATTTTCCAACCTATCTATTTCGGGCTTTATAAGCCTCTTTTTCATAAATTAAATTCCTCTATATTTTAGTTTCTAATGAATACACTATAATGATTTATTTCTGCTCAATCCTCACTTTTGCACCTAAAGAAATAAAGTATTCAGCTAAAACTAAAATATTTTCTCCATATCCCGCAGCTATTAGAAATCCTTTATTATTTAAACCGTTTCGTATCTCATCAAGTGATAATCCTGTTTCTTTTTTTAATGCTAGTATCACTTTTGATTTATTTTCACCTGGATTATCCAGATACACATAATTCTTTTTTGCTTTTTCTATAATCCGTTGCTCAATTGGAGCAAAATTATCTTTTGATTTTACAATAGGAAGAAATCCGCATAAAACCCTAATTTCCTCCTCACTTAACTTAACTTTCCACTCTTTCTCCATTAAATCATAAAAATCAGATTGATATTCACCTCTTTTATAGTATCTATCATCGTGTTTATCAAGCCAAACAGATAGAAAATAGTCGAATTTTTCTAGTGAATCCACTAGTAGTTTTGGTGAAAAATCTTCTCCAACATAATCGTAATAAATTGGAGTTTCTGCTTTACTTATATCGGCAATCACTGGATTTCCACTCCAACTGGAAATAATAATCCAATTTTCACGCCATTTCATTGTCTTTGAAATATCTATCCAACCTTTATCATCTCTTATAAACCTGTAACCTTCTAACGCAACTGTTAGATTTTCTATACCAAATATATAGAAATCGTTAGTCCAATAAAACATTATATCTTTGGATTTTGGTAAATCACTGTACCATTTCAAAAGCGCTTGGCTTAAAATTGGAAGTTTGAAAACTTTTCCTAACTCCCGTTTAGTTTCTGTAGATGTTCCTAAACATTTTATCTTATTGGCATTTTCTTGCTTAGAAATTGAACGAGCTAGATACTTCATCGTTTTTTACAGCTCCTTTCACTGTTATATCTATCTATCATTGCTTGGCGATCAATTAGTCTACCAGTAGTTGCATTAGTATAACTACCTCTATGACCTCTCTCACCATATAAATGTTCATTATATCCTCCAACATGTTTAGCATTAGGTAAAAATCTAATATTTCTTGGATCTCCCTTCCAAGCATTCCCTAAAGCCCCGTTCTTATGATTAGTAATATGATGTCCTGTATAACCACTCACTTTTCCCCGGCTTTTTAGTTCTTCTATTTCAGCTTCATCCCAAGGATGAGATCCACTCCCTGTTTTTTCAACCAATTCTTTTTCTAATTCCCAAGCACGTTCTATACCTTGATAATACGATCCATTTATTGGTGTTACTTTTGTTGGTTTATACATAATTAAGTTCAATTCTGATAAATCTACACCAGGAAGCATTGGAGATTTAGGGGCTAGACCAAATATATCCAATGAATTATTTGGGTTCCCGACATAACCATACAAAGTAGGATTCCCACCCGCAAGTCCAATCGGATCTATTTGAGTATAATTCCCTTGCTCTGGGTCATAGTATCGGAATCGGTTATAATACAATCCTGTTTCTACATCTTCATACTGCCCTTGATAACGGAATGGAATAAAGTCTTTCTCACCAGTGAACTCTTTCACTCGTCCATAAATATCAAGCTGAGCAGACCAAACCCTATTACCCTCTTCGTCATATGCCTCAACAGGTGTTCCAAGATAATCACTAATAATACTATAATGACCTTCACTCGTAATCTTTGCAGAAGGGACGAAGCTATCATTGAACACCCATGTAACTAGATTATCTGCTATAGCAGTATCGGTTTGTGAGGAATTTAGATTTTCTAAAGTATCTGCAACATTCTCCGTGGAATACTCATGCAGAATCGTATTGCCATCCCATACAAATTGCGTTGCCTTATCCTCAGAACTCTTCTCTATTCGCCTACCTAATGAATCATACTTGAAAGTAACTTCCGTATTATCTGGCTTAATGACCTTCGACATCATGCCATTGCCATAATACTCGTACTTCCACGTATCTCCATTCTTTTCGACTTTCTCTATGAGATTTCCTTCTTCATCATAAGAGAATTGGGCATCTTGTGTTTCTAGTAATCTACTGCCAGCACCATAAACACGATCTTTTTTGTCTTTTGTTTCATATAGATTGCCGACATCATCGACGCTACGGTATAAGAAATCAAATTTACTATCTTGATTGGCCCAGACGAGGTTACTGAATTCGTCGTAACCATACGTTACTTTTACACCGGTTAGCTCATTGACCATGCTGCGTAATTGGTGATTCACATCCCAATTATACACACGTCTTCGCATATCACGGCTTTGACTACTTACGCGATGGTGTGTCGGTCTACCTGTGATGTCATATTGCCATTTACTGATGACATCCCCTGGTAGGATTCGCTCAATCTCTTGCCCGAGTTCATTGTATTGCATCGAGGCTGTCCACTGGGCTTGCTCGGAGCGAGAGGCAGTCATTTGTAAGATATTGCCCAGCTCATTACGCATGACATCGATTTTGGCACCGAGGCTGCTTGTTATTTGGGAGCGATTGCCTAACTCGTCATAGCTACTGGCAATCCACTGGTCATTTTGCCACTCCTTGATGACTTGGCCGGATGGGTCTCGTTCTAGTTTGACGGTTACATACTCGTTTTCCGTTTCTCGTAGCGAGCCGTTTTTGTCATAGGCAAACGTTTCCCATGTGCCATCATAGTAGTCTGATCGTATGACATTCCCTAGATCATCATGCTGATACGCTGTCCAACGATTTCCTGGACGTTGGATGCGCTGAACCAATCCTGCTGGACTTCGCTCATACGTTTTTTCCATATCATCAAAGCCGATTTCCTTGATGATATGGCCTTTCGTATCACGTTCAAACGTATATGCTTCTCCTCTTTCATTGATCACAGCGGTTAATTGCTCCTCTGTATCATAGGTGAATTGTACTTTCTTACCACCTTGTTTTCGAGACGTTAGGCTACCAAGAATCGTGTAATCAAAGGCAACTTGCGTATGGTTATCCTTCGCAAAAATAATATCGTCATAGGCATTGTACTGTAATTGCACATCGTTACCATCTGAAAGATTTGCGCGAACAAGGCGATTCAAGTGATCGTAATGGAACTTCTCTGTCGCCCCTAATGGATTGGTTGTACTAATGCAGTTACCTCGGCGGTCATATGTCCAAGTGGAGCTTGTCCCGTCTGGTAATGTCACTTGGCTCAAGTTCAAATCTGCATCATATGCTAAGCTTACCATATGACCTTGCGCATTTGTCACTGTGTCAATTAAATGATGCTCATTATAGGAAAATTCAGTCTTTGTACCGTCTTCTAACATAATTGCCTGCAATGTACCGTCTTCATTATAGATCCACTGACGACTTCCGCCCTCTGCGTTAACTGCTTGAATGAGCCTATCCTTAGTATCATACTGTGAGGATAATGTACTGCCATCTGCAAGAGTGATGGTTACCGGATTTGCCCATTCATCATAGCTGAATGTTGTTGTGCGGCCATCTTCATCTACTTCTTGGAGTAATTCAAAGTCCTCATTATATTGATAGCTGACTTCACTGCCATCTGGATAGACAATTTTCGTACACAAGTTATCTTCATTAAAATAGTAATAGCTTGTATGTCCTAAACTATTAGTGATTTCATTATAGCCGTCGAAATAGGCAAGCTCACCTGCTAGAACATTGCCATCTCCCCATGTTTTGATTACTCGTGCCCCTGTTGTTGGGCCATCGTAGCGCCAGAAGAAGCTATTTTTATTGCGGTCGATTTTTTGCATCATTAAGTGATTCACATAGGTTATATGCGTGCTCTGACCTAATGCATCCTGAATTTCGATTAGATCCTGAACATCATTATAAACATAGCGCACCAATACTTCACGATTGTTCTGATTACGTAAGGCAACTTCTGTCATTCTTCCTGCCTCATTGGTCGTAACATCTAGAATTCTGCCAACGCTATCTGTTACTTGAGATAGGAAACCTTTATTGTTATAAACAAATTGAAGATTGTGCTCTTGCTCATTTTTTACTTCTTTTAATCGGTATGTTGTTGTTGTTACTTGTTCGAATGCATAAATTAATCGTGTATCATGCTCAAACAAATGATACTCTTCCCCTATATTTATCAGGGTCATTCTTTCTTTTTTATTAAAATATGGCAAATTTATTGGTAAAATTGGAAACCCGACTGCACGACCATCTGTTACTACAATCCCAATCAGGTCTTCTTCCTCAAATATCTCTAAGGCAAGATCGTAGATAAAGTGCATACCATGACCTGACAAGCCAACCCTGCTACTATCACTGTACCAAGCTCGTTCCCATGAAAGAGGGATTGGTCCAGGTAGCTCAAAGTCTACACCTTCATATATCATTCGTCCTGTAATTAAATCAACAGGTTCAAAGCCTTTTTTACAGAATTTATCACTTAACCCTTTTGTACAATTAAATTTCTTTAATACCCCATGGTTAAATTTCGTTAGCTCTGTTTTGGCCATTGCTTTCATACCGTCTACTGCCTTCGAAACAGCTAGCACTTCGTCCATCGAGGCGATGACTTTATCTGCTGCTGTCTTGACGCTCTTTGAGCCTTTGTTGGCTACCGCTGATACAGTATCTAGCGTCTTGGATACTTTTGTGTAAGCTGCTTTCAGTCCTTTTACTGCTTTTGAGGCATCAACTGCCTTATCCGCAGCCTTTGCCGTTTTACTCGCCGCCTCTGCCACTTTGGCCGCTTTCTTGGCCTTATATGCTGTTTTTGCTGCATCACCAACTATTGGAACTGCACCCACTAAGTTCATGGCTGCTCCCATATAGTCTCCCCTCGCTAAACTAATACCTGCATTCGCAATATCTGCAATTGTCCCTATACCAGGAATGAATCCGGCTACATCCAATGCCAAACTTACACCATCTAATAAACTACTAAAAAAGCCTTTTTTCTCTTTTTTCACCTCTGCCTTTTGGGGGAAAATGACGTCAACTTTCGACGTAGCTTCGATTGCTTCTTCATTTAACTTCGGTGGTTGGCTTTTCTTCTCCGTACCTTCCTGATCAATAAGTGTACTGATTAACTGTGTGTCAGCGGCAAGGATTACATGACTTTGCTCCTTTGCTGAAATGGCAATCCACTCTTCCGCCTCTACAGATAGCTCTTTCATCCCGCTAATGTCAAGTGTTTCATCCGCTGCAAGCATGATGGTACTGTTACTAAGAAATGTTACACCTTCTCCATCATCCATCTTTAAGTCCAATACCCCATCTACTGCACTAAAGGTAATATCCCCAACACCTAATGTCACATCTTTCCCAGCATTGGTCGCTAATGATTTAACGGTCGTGTCCGCCATTTTCTTCGTCTGCTTTTGACCACCCTCAGGTGTGACTGGGTCTACCCGGACAGAGCTAATAACGATAGCCTCTTCTTCCACTGCACTCGGAAAATGTAATTGGGCACGTGCTCCTATTTGAGGCATTAAATACATAACCCCATTCGCATCGGCAGAATAAGCAAACCAATGGGCCTTTGCTTTATCCTGTTTTTTATCGATATCCAAATGAATTTTCACCGTGTTCTGTGTGACATCGATGATCTTTCCTGTAAAAGCTGCCCCAATAAGATCTAAATTGCGTACCAATCGCTGGCGAATACTTTTCTCTGGTTGGGCGGAATATTGAAACTTTAAGACACCACCCTCAAGACAGACTTCCCGAGCCGTAATAACATAGGATCTTCCTTTTAATTGGACTGAAGTGCCCAGCTCATAGGCCTCTGTGCTTTCAAACTCACAAAAAGTATAATCGATTTCGCTTACATCAGTGCCATCGTTTTCAGTAATTAGCCGATACGTATCGATATCCATACGTAATGTGGAAGGTAAATGGTCGATTGATATGCTTTTCCTACTTTGCGGTGTACCAAACCAAAATCGCGGACCTTTTCCTTTTAAATCTGGGAAAACAACCGCATGTAAATTTGAGGCCATTCTTTTAATAAATGCCCAATCTGTTTCTAAGTATTGAATGGAAATATGACCAATGGCTTGGCTATTAGAAGCATGGTCGATGTAATCACCATGAGGGTAGGCTCCCACAATATGATTCATTAACTCTACATACGTCATATTCGCATCTTGGAAAGAACGGGAGCGTTTCTCAATATCCATGTTTGCTGTAAACGATACCGCTTCAACTAAGACATAATGCACCCCTTGAACAGCCTGTAACTCTGCATTTTCTATTCGTCCTGAAAACAAAATACCTTGCTCTCGTCCAAATTTCACAACCACTTCATCAGTATGACTGACCCTTTGAATATACTTTTGTGCTTGCTCTTCAGCAATCATTCCTGTAAAGTACAATCTCGCATGGTCATTGCCTTTATGTTTAATGGTTAGTTTATCTAAATGAATTAGAGGATAAGGCCATTCAAGCACAAGATCCTCATACGTACTAATCATGTGGACTTCCTTTTTTTCTAGCGTTGTCATTGCTTACCTCCTTTCAAGCAATTATTTTTTTAAAAACCTTGTTTTGGTATTTCCAAATCCTCTTGTCCATCATGAACTATATCGATTTTTCCTCCGCCTGCAGAGCATTGCGTATGACAACGGTTTAATAGCGCTTGCTTCCCCTCGATATTGACATTTTCCATCCCTTCCATCCAGTCGATGGAACATGCTGGCGTACAAGGCTTTTTTAATTTCAAGCAAACACCAAAGGTTGGGATATTTTCAGGATTTCGATCGCCTACATTCATAACGGCTTTGCCTTTTATATAAACACCATGATCCTGTGGTAAATTTAAATAATTCAGATGGCTACCATGCTCACAGGAAATGATTGCTCCATGTACCACATAACTAAATTGCTCTTGTCCCGAACCCTCTGTCTCCAAATTTTCTACAACTTGAGCCATTTGCTATCCTTCCCTTCGGATTATTTGTGAACAATTTCGCGTTAACACTGTAGCAACAGTGTTTCATTATAATTTTTTAGAATGGTTTATCGTCTCTCTAGCTTTACACGCTGTAGCTGAATTCCAAGAAATGGTCGTCTTAAGAGACTTTCTGCAACATCTAAATTAACGATGGTAAAAGATTCCCTTTTGCTATCGACCTGAAAAATACAATCCAATTCCACTTTTTTGGGGTTAATCACAAGCTCCTTTATACGTCCGTCTGGATAATACGTCGTTTCATGGGAAATACAATGCTTTTTCACAATGTCTAATAGCCAATAGATGCGCTGTGTCCCTTTCTTAACATCCGTAAAAACAATGGCTGTAAATCCCAAATTATCCTCGTATTTTACTAATAACTTTTTTAATTGTTCAGACACGATTCTCCGAGGCTTTTCTAAATAATCCAAATAGAGTGCATTCTCTTTTTCTATCACTTCTCCCAAAACAGACGAACAGACAAAATCATCATCGAGGTCTGTCTTCAAAGGAATAATTGGATTGGTAATACTTTGATCTTGCCGCAGAATAAAATACTCCATCTTTTCCTCCTGTAACCACTATTGCTTTCCCACATCACTTTTGCACAAAGTTAATGAATCCAATGAATGTCTTTTATCTGTTCTGGGCTGAATAGATACTTTTCTTGATCGCGTTTAAAGAAGGTTGCACCTTTTAGATTGGCACCTGTAAAATTAGCACCTGCCATCTGCGCAAACTCAAATCTTGCATTTTCTAAATTTGCATTACTGAAATCTGTGCCAAGATAGCTCGCAACTTCATAATTGGAAAGCCTTAGCGTTTGTCCCTGCGCATGAATAAAATTCGCACCTGCTAAATTAGCCTGTCGAAAATCAGCATCTTGAATGGCTGCATATGAAAAATCAGCATTGGCTAATCTACACTGTTGAAAACTAGTACCGATGCATACACTGTGTTTCCATGAGGAGCCTTCTAAATTACTCTCTTTGAAATTCGCATAGGAAAAGTCCATCTGATTGAAATCTATCTGCTGTAAGGGAAGGTTCGAGAAGTTTTCAAACGTATACGATTGGTCGGTCTCTTTTTTCTCTAACCATAAGAGAAGGTTCTTCTCCTCACGTTCCCGTTCGTCGATGATTGCAACATCTTCACTGAACCCTTTATATTCACCGACACGAAAACGTAAGCACGCTGTTCGTTGAAAATTGATTTTTGGTACGCATTCTTTTTGATAGCGAAAGAGATAGCGTATCAATTGAATGATAAAGTGATGAAATAGGATAACTGTCTGCTGAATAATGACTCGAACGTCCGCTGCTTGAATACTGAGATAGGGTTTTCTTTCTTTTTCAAGTATTGTTTGTAACTCTGTAATTGCTTCACTTAGCCAATCCGCTTCATACTGTGCCGTGCATTCTGTCCATTCGTAATACCAAGCTTCTCCATAGGCTTCTAGCAAATACGTAAACTTGTTTTCTAGCAAAGACGTTCTTAGCAATGAAAAATGAATAAAAGCAACAGATGCTAATCTTCCCTGCCCTTGCTGCTCTCTAATATTCGCAAACAGCTGTTCAAGGGAGTGAATGATTGGCTGTAGCAAAAGTTCCTTGTTTTGGCGAAACTGTCGAACAACTTTCTCTTGCAATCGGCTGACATGAACTGACACGCATTCATCCATAAAATGCTGTAATGCTTCTTCTCGTTTCATGCATCCACTTCCTCACTAATTTGCTCGTACTTCCGTTCCCTTAATTTCCATTTTATCTTCCATCTTGATGGAATTATCTTTACACGTCATCTCAATTTTCTCATTTGCATTAATCATAATTTGTTTCGCATTGATGACGACTTTATCTGTTGCTTTTAAGTTAATATTTTTATCACTTATGATGGAAATACCATTATCATCCATAAGTGAAATCATTAATCCCCCACCAGAAATGACAATCCGATCAGGTGCTAGTAGAATTTGTTTCCCATGCTTCGTTCTCAGTGTTTTCACATCTGGATCAGCCATTCGCATCGGATCTTGGCGACTATCTTCTGAAGGTGCAGCACCTGATTGCCCACCGCCATCTTGACTAGTAGGATTCGTTGCTGCTAACATTGCTCCGGATTGGGGAGGTGCTTTTGATACGGAGCTAATGGCAATCCCTTCATCCTCACGATTGCTTGGGAAATAAATTCTAACGTTGTCAGATAGCTCGGGCATAAAATACCATCCTGTATTATCTTCCGATGCATAGATTGTTGAATATGGAAACCAATAGGCCGTGTCCTTTTCTTGTCCCTCATCAAAATTGACATGAATACGAATTTTGTCCCCAGCCACATCAATTACTTTTCCTTGAATAGAGGCACCAATAATAGCTTGATTGTAAGTCGTGTGGACACTAAAGCCATTTTGTGGTGTTAACGTATAGATATGCTTTAATAAACCATTTTTTAGCTTTGAGACAATTTTATACACATACAATTTCATTGATTGGAAAGTAACTTCATTACCTATTTTGAATGATTGAGTCGACTCCACCTCATAGTACATGTAGTCACTATCCGTAATGCTATCGAGATGATTTTTACTAGAGATCAAGAAGTTGCCGATTGCTTTTTTAACTCGGTAATTAAGGGCATCCATTTTTGGTGTGTTGCCCGGTTGAAACGGTACACCGAAGTAGAACTTTGCCGCCCCATGAATGGTATCTGGCACCAAGCCTGTATGAAATCTCGATGCCATTCGTTTAAGAAATTCCCAATCGGTCTCTAAATATTGCATCGTGAAGCTACCAAGACTAGCCCCCTTTGTGACATGGTCCATAAAGTCCGCGCCTGGTTGATCGGCAATACATACATTGATTAATTCACTATAGGGCATGCTTGCATTTTGATATGTTTGATTTTTCTTCTTCACATCTAACTTATACGTATGTGAAACGGCTTTAACCTCAAAATAATACGTACCCATAACCATTTTCACTTGCACATCCAACGCAAGCCCATTAAATATAGGTTTTGATTGTCCATTGCTACTAATTTGTAATACTTCAATGGCCGTTTCTGCATCTGTCATATAGACGTAGGAATCTTCAAGTTCATCTGGAATCACGCCTGTTAAACGCAATGTTGCATGCTCGTTCATTTGTTGTGTAATTTCGATTTCACTAACGCGGATATTATAGGGCATCACAACCATATCTTTATACGTTAAAGCTGTTTCCTTATTTACTCGCTCCATCAAACAACACCTTCTCCATCTAATGATTTGTTTTCGATTGAGATTGATTCCATCATGCCGTATGCAATTGGTTGCCAAATAGGCATTTCTGTTTTCAAGCAATTCACGGAGCCTGTTGCTACATTATCGCCTACCATAAACAAAAACATTAAATTGTAAATTTTAGAATCTAGAGCCTTCGTAATGAAATCGAAATAGCCGATTTGACGACCATCCACTTCTTTTATGCCGATATCTAACATATCAGCATCTGGCTGTAATTTTCGAAGGATATTCATCATCGTTTGTGTGAAATCTTCTAATTCCTCTTCTTGAATCTGTTGCTCCATCATTTTCATCGTGATGTTAATAGATGTACTTTCACTTGTGTAGATATAATCGGGTCTACGGCTTGATGGATATTTAATATCCATTAATTCAGGTTCCATCTCTTCAAAAGCTGTAGGAATAAACATCCGAATTTGGTCCTCATAAAAACTACTCTCTGCAAATTCAATCATTTCATCTTCAATCGTTAGCTGGCCTTCTTTAATAGCTTGAACGATGTCAGTATGTAACAATTGGTTTTCGATGTTCTCCAGTCGTTTCTTCTGCCTTGCATGCTTTGTCATCTCAATGACTTCTTCATCCATGAAATTCATTTTATTTCCCCTCCTTTGTTATTCGTATCTCCTTTTCTTCCCCTAACGAGCCAGCATCTTAATCCACTAGTAGACTACTAATCAACTATCATGCGCTTTGGTCGCCCTTGACCAATCCCTTTCATATGACCACCGCCCTTAGATTCCAACAAAATACGATTTAAATATTTATGAATTTGGCTATTAGATAAAGTTTGATAGTCCAACTCTAGCCGGTTGCAAATATAGAAATCAATTACATCTCTTTGCACTCTCTCCTGATTTAAGCACTCTAAGGCAAAGGCAATATCATACGGATTAGCAGGCCGGTTTTTTAAAAGCTCTCGTGCAAAGTATTGCAAAATGAGTGGATGGTAGGTGCTTTTTTCTAACCCTGCATACTGACAATGAAGATAATTTACGGTGTTATATTCTGTCGCAAAGTCGAAAAAATCGGTATGCTGTGAGCGTAGTTTGGCACCTAATTTTAATTTAAAGCGCGCTAATTCTAGTTCATTATGAGCAAGCTCTAACGCATCGTCTAAGACAATCTCTGTTGTGTAATTGCTAAAATCTAAGTCATTTGCTTCTTCAGCAAATCGTACTTTTAAAATCGTTTCACTTCCTGTAGCTTCATAAGGAAGCTCATAGCTACTATCTAGCAAATAGAGCCTTCCTTTATGCTTAATTATGCCTTTTGTAATGATAAGACGTGTATCCGCTACAATAATATGGACACCAGCAATGATGCCGTTTGAATAATCTTGAAAATATAAATCTAAAAAATCTCTTGGGTAATCTCGTAAATTCTCCAGCATTTCTCGCTTTAAAATGCGACCTTTATGAAAATGTGGATATTGATTAGCAAACAAGCTGTCACCCACCTCTTTTCTTTTTTATCACGTGAGCTTGCTCTACTTTAATCCGTCAAAGAAATCTAGTTCCGATAAATCAGCTTCAAAGGCGAAGAATTCTTTTTTTCCAATAAACAGTTGTTCGTCTTTTCGCGCTACTGGCACCACATGGAAGCCCCAATGATCTTCGCCTGCAAAAACAAAGAATTTCACTTCGCCATTCATGATAGAATCCGTCTCGTCTTGTGGAATTTTATCGTAATAGTTTGCCGCAATATTTTCATAAAGAACAGGCTTAAAATTCTCAGGACGATTAAAGTAAGTGTATTTATAGGATGACTGATTGTCACTGCCAGTTAGGAAAAACTCCACTTCTGTTACACCCCATGGACGGGAAATAGTACCATGAATTTGGTTTAGCCTTTCTAAGCTACTAATAAGTAATTTTTCCTGGCGATTATGTGTAAAGGCACTTACAGCATAAGGTACAACAGGAGCATGATTTGTCACTTTTGTTTCAATCATGCCTATCTTTTTCGCATTTAAATAGCGCAGTGCTCCTCTAAGGCAAGCAAGCTTTAATTCTGGCACTTTACCAATATTTTCAGCTTTTTGCCTAAATTCAATGCTTCGTCCTGGTACAAATTCTTTTAAAGCCTCACGAAATGCATCAATCTTACAGGACTGTCCAGTTAATTTAATAATGGAGTATTCGCCCAAAAGGCCGCTCTCATAAAATTCCTCTAAAAACTCACGCACAATATCATAAATATCAGCCTTGATAAGATGATTAATTTCTTTTATGTTGAAAAAGACATTTGGATAATCATAAACTTCCTTAAATTGATTGTTTTCAAGCAGAGATAGGCACCATCGATCTACTGCTGTCACATTTAAATCGCTATCGTGCTGCATATCACTGTCTGAATAAAAGCGGCTTCTTAAAATGCCTGTTTTACGGAAAAATTCTTTCTTCATTTCCTCTGCCATTTCCCATAAGAAATAATAATTATTTCGGACACGTAAATATTCATCACGTGTGCGATTTTCGTATTCCTTAAAGCGAGTTGGAATGATATACTCAGCATCCGAAAAGGCTTTTTCAAATTGTTTGTATACCTCATCAACCCCATGATCGTCTACATATCGATAAATATCCTTGCCTGGAATATCAATTAGTGCATCAATATCATAAGCACTTTTTCCCCGACTATAGTAATTGGCAAAGACAATCTTCATAAATTGGAAAATACGATAGGTAATATTGTTACCACCAAAATTGGTATCTCCATTTTCATAGGTTGTATGAATATCAATTTTGTATGAAATATGTCCATCCTCTATTCGAAACTTACAGGAGGAAAGATCGGTTGTTCCACCACCACAATCAATGACCAGTGCCTTATATTCCTTCCCATCCAAGAAGCTATTATTCTCTATTTGATTGGCGATTGTATTATAAAGAACGGCCATCCCTTCATCGAGAGCATGTTCCGTTTCGATGTTGTATTCGGGTAAAATTGTCTGAAACATATCTAAAAATTGATTTTTCAGCTTTACAGGACTCGAAATATGTAAATGCTTGAAGCGACATTTAAATTGATGCTCTGCCATTTGAATAATATAAAGCATAAACTCTCTTAATATCTGACTTCGCGGAACAAGTGCTGTATTGCCGTTCGCATCCATTATCTCTTCCAATTTGGCATAATTACTAACCCAGCGTTTAATGCCTTGGAATTTCGTTGCCAATGAAGTGTAGCTATTTTTTTTCATCATTTTTAACGCTTCATAGCCATAGTAATAGCTCACTTGGTCTTGATTTGAGCAATCTGCCACTGTCATGACTGTCGGCACTACTTCGATCCATTCATTTTGGTGAAGTGGATCGGGAAACTGGACAAAATTGATGCTATTTAGCTGAATTCTGTCATTTAATAGGTCGTGGCTACAAGGAGAAGAGACATAATCACTTTCTAAGTAAACACCGGCCGTTGTATTGGTAGTTCCAAAATCAATAGCAAGAATCGCATCGGTTGTTTCTAGCTGTTTAATCTCTAAATCTGGTATTGGAACCTTATAATAGTGAAGATTTGTAGGCGGAAGTGGGGTCTCCTGATAGTAAGTCTTATAGATATACTCAGAATCTTGCTTTCTTAAAAATATAAAGCTGTAGTTTTTATTGTTAGTCTTTCGAATTTCTAATGCCTCATCTGCCGCAAAATAATACTTGTTTGGCAGCTGATCGTCTTTTATAACATGAAGGATGCCGCAAAGATCTAGCTGCTCATTGACTAGCAGTACATTGGATTCAACTAGAAATCCACCGGTTTCTACGAAATACTGATCTGGCTTATCAATTTTCATACCGCTATATAAGCTCATTTTGGCAGGAATCTTTATCTCACCATTGTCAGACAGTGGTGTTTTTAAATACTTCTGCATTGCTGCTTCTACTCTTTCGAATCCCCCATCCTTACTTTCTTTAATTAGAGGGTTTTCTTCAGCGCCACGATATCGTAAAATTTTGTCGATTAACTCGTCTCTAGTTAATGTGTTAATAAGCCCTGTCACAAGTTTTTCCTTATAACATATATTCCTCAGCTGGAAGGTTGTCATTTCCATTAATTCTACTCGTGTATAGGTCATATATTTCTTTTCTGTATAACGCTTATTCGCATACAGCTTATATGAATATTTAGTCGTCATTACGAATCCCTCCTCTGCCCTGTTTAGTAAAGAGCTATTCGATCTAGCTTCATTGTTTCCTCTGCATCGATTATGCCGAAGTGATACTGCCAATAAACCTCTAAATGGAAGCTGATAGGCAAAAATATTTCCTGTATGAGTTGTACTTTTTGCTCATTCTGCTCTGTCTTCTTCTGACTTATATATAAAAGCAGCTCATCTTGCTCCTCTGATTTTACATAGATGAAACAACCTTTAAAGAGCCTTTTTAGCGTATCCTTTAATAAATAAATTTCATCCCCTGTCTGGTACAGTCTCAGCATGTTCAGGACCACTATTTCTTGTTCCTTTTTTGAAAACGAACGAATATTTTGACGTACTACATTGCCAAATACATTCGCTTCGATATCTTTTAAAATAAAGCGAATAAAAAACTCTTTTTTATTCATCCCCTGCATACGATCAATGTCAGCTAAGAAATGCAGTACGATGTCGAAAAGATATTCCCTAAACGCTCTATCAGACGTATTATCCGGATGAAAAAGGTTGTTAAAAATATCAAAGTAGCGATAGTACGGATTTACTTCGACGTGCTGCTCAACCAACTGTGTATTTAAAAACTGAGGACTAAGCTCCATATAGGGCGAATATGTCTCGGCAAGATGAAAATTTATATCCTTTTTAGAAAGTCCCTCATCCTCGGCTTTAATGAGCAAATCCCAAATATAATTCATAGCCACACACCTACACATTTATATTCAAAGAAATGTCGTTGTACTTCGGATACTAAAAAGCTCAAAATATCATTTGCTATAAAATCTTTTTTCGCTTTTGCCTTAAACTTTAGTAGCATCGTTTTTTTATGACTATTTTCTCCTATCATTTCTGTTAAGAAAGGGTTTGCTGAATGCGTAATACCTGCCCTTGAAAAAGAGTCCACTATATCTACATCTACTAGCTCAACGCTAACAGCTGCCTCGAAGGAGTTAATCATCCTAGTAATCTCCCCCTTCGTTTTAACATTTGCAGTATACTTACTAGCAAATTTGTGCATAAAATGCTCTATTCGTCGATTGGAAACAAGCTCATAATGAAGCTTTCCAATTTTCTCATCTTCCATTTTTGCAATTTTAATTAACTGCCAAACCCCTGACTTGTCTTGTGGTGAAACAATGGTTAATTCATTATCTGAACGTTTAACGTAACGAACATTCTCTTCATCCGCTTCAACAAGATACCCATGCTCGTTGCCGGTTTTGCGGATTGAAAGGACATGCTCATAATTGATCTTATCGATAGCAGGAATGGGGAACCCCACATTCTTGACCTCATGTCGTTCAATATTCCATAGTGGAACCATGTCCAGTCTCTTTTTTGACTCGTATTCCTCTAAATCAACCATTATCTCAATGATTTCAGTATCTTCATTTAAAGGGGGACAATCTACTAAATTTACATCCAAAAATTTATAGGCGTACGGGTGATTAATGGTTTTCCACGGCAATCCATTAATTTGGAATATCGGATATAGCTTATCGATTTCTTGCAAATAGTCTGAATTTCTTGAAAGACTTACCTTTATCTCAACTTGTCCTTCTGTTGTGACGAGAGTTCCATTAAAGCATCGTTCCTCAACTAGTAACTGATGAATTTGTATCGAGTCACACTCTAGAAATAAAGTACACAGGACGGCTTGTTCTTTGTTTTTTAACGATTGAAGTAAGTTAGCTGTATCGATTACTTTCGTTTCTAAATCAGCTGGTCGCATCGGAAATAAACATTGATGAATCGGGTCAACATCCTCCTTTGAACTAAGCGTTACATAAATGTCAAACCTATTCTCAACATCTTCTATTTCGTTAAATACTCGCTCTTCAAGCTTTCTATTCATTTCATCCTGATAGTCAATTAAATTTACAAAAACGCCACTGACAATATCTTTTAGCAGTTGACGTTGCTCTAAATCCTCTATTTTGCGTAACCGTTCATACATGAGCTCTTTTATCACTTTACTTTCCCTCTTTCATCACTTCAGCATCAGATGACTCATTGGCAGCTGCCCCTTCTTCAAATGGTATTGCCGCTTCGTAAGATGGGTCTATATCAGTAGCCGGTGCCTGAGGAGGTGGATTTAATTTATCATTGGCGTTCATAACCTTTCGCTCAAGACCTAAAACCTTTGACAGTAGCTCTGTCTCCTGATAAATTTCCTGTGCAAGTGTGTAATATTCAATCGCTTTTCCGTACTCTTGACGTGCATAGCTCTGATCTCCACTTTTTTCTAAACCTTCTGCCCTCAATTCCTTCTGGGCCTTTTTCAATTCAGCAATTTTAGCCTCTGTCTCTTCTATTTTTGTCTTTATTTGAGGCTCACCAGTATAGGAGATGGTGAGAGCTTTTTTCCTTGCCTTTTCATATGTTTCAAGTGCACCATTGTAATCTTCTGCTTCAAATCGAAAATCTCCATCCTTCACAGCTTCAGCAATTTGAACAATCGTATCCATATTCGCTATTCTTTGCTCAGTTGCTTCCTTTCCAAAGTTCTTAATGAGCTTTCCTTCTTTTTTAGCCTTTTCATATTGCTCAAGAGCATCTGTAAATTTTCCTTCTTCGGCTGATTTATCTCCATTTAAGATGAGATCTGTAATTCTTAACTTTTTAGCCAGTAAATTTCTATGTATTGGATCTTTCAATTTTTTGGCTGCATTTCTGCCCTCACTATATTCCAGAAGCGCTTTTTCATAATTTCCATCTTGAAAATAAAGATTTCCGCTCTTTTCATGGTCCTTCATTTCAACGGTTAATTCTGCCATTTTTTTAGCTTGCTTCGCTTGATAAAACAGGGTACTGCCCCCAACGACTAAAGCTACAATTAATGCCGCAGCAATCATTTTAATGTACTTCATTTTTTTCTTATTTGTTTCCTGATAAACCTTATTAGCAAATATAGTGGCAATTGTATAATTATTTACAACCTTCCTTTGCCTACTTAAAAGCACCTCTTCTAATAAATCCGTGTATTGCTCAGGATCTTTCGCATCTTCCAGCGCGTCGGCCATTTCAATCTCATTGACATCCTCCCAAAAGCCCGCCGTGCAAAGCACTAACACATCGCCATCCAATAACTTCATTTTCTTAGAAACAAAGGGCTTAAAATCTTCAGGTTTACCAAGATAATTTAGTAGGTTGCTTCTTTCCTCGTGCTGGCTTATATCCAGCGAACGATTCCTGCTGTTAACGATCTCCTGCGCTAAGCTTTGATCAGTGGTTTTATACGATAAAGTACCATTACGAAAATGATATAGCCTCGAATTCCCCGCGACTGCAACAATCATTTTTGAGTAATCAGATACGACCATAACAATACTTGCCTTTAATCTCACCCTTAAGCTTTGAGCCTGAAGTATAGCTTGCGCATTTCTTAAATATTTTTTAATACTTCTTCTAGACATGGATGGCTTTTCCATAAATTTTTCTAAAATTGCCTTCACAGCAAGTTCTGCGCTACTTATTTCCTGATCAGAATCTAACCCTTTTACAGCTACCCAGCAGGCTACATCGTCGAGCTCTGTATAGGCAAAGTAATCTTTGTTCTGCAAAAATGAACCAGCTTCGGATAGAAAACTAGTTTTAAAGTCGCTGTTTTCTTTTCTCATGATTACTCCTCCTTAACATGTAAAATGTTTACCATGTTTTTTCTAGAATAACGATGGTTGCATTATCTTGATTTTTTAAGCGTTTTTGTTCAACAGCTTTAATAATGTCTTGAGCAATATCATAGGGAGGAGTTTGCTGTGAGAGAATTTTTTCCATTTCAACCTCTGTTAACGTGTCATAGACTCCATCGCTAAAAAGACATACCTTGTCGCCTCTATTTAGCTGAATAGGGCTCTTCCCAATATCAAGATTTTTAAAGCCTTCATACCCTAAATAATTGATAAGTCTCTTTTTCAGAGGATTTTCTTGCACCTCAAGCTGAGTTATTTCACCTGATATATATCGCTCTGTTAACACTGATTCAAAAATATGCTTTTGGTTAACCGCTATAAATTCGCCATTTCTAAAAATTTTGATAACACTATCTCCTACAGCCCCCCAATGGAGTAAACCTTCATTGTCGATAATAGCCGTGACTAACGTAGTTCCTCCGTTCGAGCCATTTAAATTTTCTAAAATCATATGATTACTTGCCATCGCTGCATCCTTAAAAAAGTTAGGTAGATTTTTTAAGGTAGTAAGCCTTTTAAATTCTTCTATAAATGTCGTGACAGCGATAGTACTGGCCATACGACCATTGGCTAAACCACTTATACCATCTGCAAGCACTGCAATTGTGCCATGCGTCGTTTCGGTTGTGGAGAAATAATCATCCTGTTCATCACGTCTTCCTATCGTTTGGCCATTTCCAATATAAATTTTCCCTTTATCCATTTTTTGAGCTAGAATACCTCTGATAATTAGCAAAACGATGAGGATAATGATGAAAATTAAGGCAATTATGTAAGGCACTAAATTTTGGTCCATATATCATCATTCCTCACTTTGATTGTTTTCCCATTCAAAGTGAACACCACATAATGGAATAAATAAAAACATACTTCTTCCTAACTGAATAACATCATAAGCTGCTAATTCCGTTGGTGTATAAACGGCTTCATTATTCAGATAAGCTAATCCAGAGGCATCACCTGGTAATAAATAAAAATTACGCTTTTTTGGATCATAAACAATGACAGCATGATTACGATTCGAGATGGAATTATCTCCTGCTATCCGGATATGCATATCTTCTGCTCTACCTATAAAATTCTTTTCAGATAAGATGCGATAATCTCTACCCATTTGAGGGCCTTCAATACAAACCAACCAACCTGTTACTGGATCAATTCCATCCATTTCTCCTAAATAGGGCAATGTTTTATCATCTGATTCAACGACAGGAGCGGTTGGGCTATTTTGTCTGTGCTCCTGCTCCACCATCACGTTACAATATGGACAAATATTGCGATGTCTCCTTGAACTAAACATGTGACCATTTGTACATCTTATCAAACTCATTTCGTTATCCCCCATCTATGTTCCGAATTCTTTCTCTATTTCACCAAAATTCGCGTATTTGCTATGTATATTGTGTCTCCATTACCTAATGGGTAAGGGATCTCTTGTTTCAATCTATTTTTAACGCGCTTATTAGCTTTTTTTAAGCCAACACCATTTACAGAATCTATATCCTCTATATACCAAATTCCAGCTACACAATTTAATACAGCATGCTCATAATTCACAAGAGATTCATATTCCGTTCCACACAAATCAATATCTGCCTTATGTTCAGCTGTACTTTTCCCGATAAGCAATGAAATTTGATCACCCAGCTCCCATTCATCTACTTCCATCCCACGTTCATTAAGAAGTACTAGCTTTGAAATGTCGTTGTTTGTCTTAGCTTGAGTGAGTGATTTTGCCTCGTACTTGAGAGAACCATAAATAATAGCAAGTATCACCATTACGGTTCCGATAACAAATTTTAAAAGGACTTCCTGATTCATAACAAAAACATATAGGATAAAAAAGAAGGCAATTGTGATAATAATAATATCGATGATTCTTATAAACATTTTTTTCCTTGCATTGTCACTATAATCTTTACTTGAATATGGTTCCTGCATATAATCACACTCCCTCCTGCCATTTTGAATTATTTATTAAAGAAACGTTCGAATAAATCTGTAGTATCAAGAGGATTCTTCTTATTTTTCTTATGTAACGTTGAGGACGTCTCTTTTGTTTTAGGATTAAAGCCAAAGAAATGCTCAAAGTTTTTTTCAATATTGTTCATATTAAAATCTGGCCTCTGTGCAGTCGACTGTTGACTTGTCGATTGCTTATTAGCTGAGTGTTCATTATTCCAACTTTGCGCAGTACCATCTAGTCGAGCATCATAGGCCTTCCTAGCAGCTTCATCCTTCAAAACTTTATATGCCTCTGTGACTTCTAAGAAAATTTTTTCAGATTCTTTGTTTCCTCCGCTTACATCAGGATGATGCTTTTTTGAAAGCTTTCGATAAGCGAGCTTTATTTGATCTTGTGTCGCGTCTTTACTAACACCTAATGTGTCATAATGTGTTTTCATCTTTTCATCCCCAGTACTAGGATTATTCAAAAATTATCTAAGGAGCTATATTAAGCCCCTTAGATAATTTTTAGTGTGCTATCTCACTCTTAGACAGCGTAGCCGCCTTCGATTTTTGCCAAGTCTGTTTTGTCTTTCTTTTGTTTAACAAATAAGAAGAATTCACCAATACCTTCTGTGTCACCGAATCTTTCTGTATAGTCCACCACAAAAGCGTTCGGGAAATGAATTTTTCTTACTACTTGATCTGCTGAAACAACTTCTAATGTCACTTTACGGTAACAGTCAGCCTTTTCAGCTGGTACTAATGACCATAAACCTAATTTCATCGTATCATCAGAATTGTCACCATCAGTTGCTGTAAGAATTTTACCTCTTACTTTTAAAGTGGCTCCAACATCTGTAGAACGTGCGTTAGAGTCATTTGGCGTATCTGTTTCATATTCAACAGACATAATACTTTCTAACCCTAGTTCAATTGCCTCTGATCCTTCTACTTTTAATACAAAACCCATTCTTATTCCCTCCTAATATTTTTTGAATCTTCTGTTCATAAGATGAAAGTTTTGAACACTTGCTGTTTTCATTTCTCAATAAAACATCGAGAAATATGTAACACTCCATCTTAATGAAGATTCATATTTATGTTAAAAGATTTAAAAAATCTTAAACATACGACTGAAAAATTGAATAATTGTATGTTTAAACTTGTTAGGCTTTAACAGCACTAGTTCCTTTTGTAATCATCACTTCTAAATTCTTCACATTACCATTAAACACAAGGTCAATTTGACACGTGCTCGTTTTCTCATCGATAATGTAGCCGATATCATCTCCATCTTGGATAATGGAGTTGACATAGCCTTTATCATTCAGCCATTTACTTTTTTGACTACTTGGATTATTACTGAAGAACCTAACAATATTTTCATGCTTAAAGTCACCTGATTGGAATCGTAAAATTCTTTCAATATACGTACTCACCTGTGTTTTGTAGATGGAATCGAATCCATCCTCTTCCATCGCTAAGCTTCTAGCTTTATAGACAGTAATACGTTTAATATCTTTATCTTGAAGCTGAGCATTTTCTGAAGAGAACACAAAGCCAAAGCTTCTGCTGTTAATCGCATCTTTAATATTATTCGTAAATCCTGAGATTTCCTTTGCCATTGTTGTAACAGCTCTAAGTGAGTGATCCCCAGCTTCAATATCGAATCGTACGCCAGGATAATTTCTCTGAACATTTCTAAACGACTCTTTTAAATATTCTGGACATTGATAAGCTGAAACGATACCGGCAGCTACATAGCTAGCACCGACATAGACCCCTTCAATCCATAGCTTTAAAATATCTTCCTTTTCCTTAGATAATCGTGCACCATTTTCAGTAGTGTACATTCTCGCATCAATAACGACACCCGATTTATCCTTTGGAATTATGGTGAAGTTCGGTAAGCACGGTATCGCAAACTCACTATAGTCTTTTCGAACAAGCACAGAGCATTTATCAATCAGACGATCTATCCCTGCGGTTGCAATGCCGTTGAATGTTGTTTCTTCCTCCGCCATGAAGTTGAAGAAAACCTGAACTTTGTAATCTTTTATCGTATCTAGAAGAATCGATAGGGATTCCATTGTGTTGCCTTCTTGTTTGGCAACCTTATCGTTCCCTTTAAACCGTGATCGGCTTACCTTCATTTTTCCAGTAGCCTCTAGTTCTAGTGCAGGAACAATGCCATACCACACCGTATCCGTAAAGTCATTTTTAGAGTTTACTGTATTTAAATACGTACGTAACCGTGGTAGATTATTACTTTTTACGAGCATATCGAGCTTAGTGTTTGTCACAAGCAATGATGGCTGCATCCCTTTATTTTTCGTTGTGTACTGATCAAAGTACATTTTGATGCCTAATAGCTTTTCCACTAAAGGCTTGACCGTTTTTACAAATTCATCCTTCGCATTCTTATAGAACTCAAGGTATGTATTGTAATTTTGAACTTCTGTTTCCACATCAAATTCGGCTTTCACAGCTGGTAGAGGTGAGAACGTTCTTACAACTAAATCTTTTACATAGGAAGAAGGAGATTCTGTAATCGCCTCATAATCCTCTTCAAAAACAGTACTTAAACCATAGTTACTATTTTCTTCAATCACCATAAGTTCCGAGCTATTGTTTTGAGGTGCCTCAATAATTTTCAACTCACCATTGTCACCAATAGAAAGGGTCCCAATTTGTAATTTTTCGGATTCCCCCTCATCCTGATTAACACCTAACAATAATCTAGTTTTAATATCCTCGATTGCTAAAGGTAGCATGGCCATGACATTGTTGTAATTTTTACTTGCTACTTCAAACATTAGATTTAGTTTGTCCCCTGTATCCAATTTTTTTGGATCACCATCATCTAATTTCTCATATTCACCATACAAGTAATGGATTTCTTTTCTGACTTGTCGAATGTCGTCCATGACTTTCTTAGGAGAGATCATATCAAGTAGATTTTCAAATTTAAAATCGACATTCGTAATGCCCTGACTTCTTTTTGTATCAATGAGGGTGAAGAGCATCTTTAAAAAATCATTATTTTGATCGATTGCTATTTCAGAAATACAGTCTTCTTGAATTCCTTCAGGTTTTTTCAGGGTATACATTACCTTTTGATTAGCAGCATTGTAGAATGAATAAACCGTTGGAGAAAACTTATCTAAAAATTCATCAAAGCTTTTGACAAGAAGATATTGATTAATTTCTTTAATCTTTTCATCACTTAGACTGTCAATCCCCTTTACATCACCAACAAGCGTAATTAAGTCCATCTTTTCAGGATTAATTTCCTCAAATAGCATGGTTCTGTTTGTTTGACTAATAATCTCCATTCAGTCGGCCGTATGATTATACAGCCATCCCTCCTTTTTACATCGGATTTCGAGTAAGCATAATCATCTGCGAGAAGTAACTTAAAATTAACTTTTTAGTTATAAAATTCCATTAACAGAAAAAGAAACTGCAGTTTAGCTAAACTGAAGTTAAAATTTTATAACCATTTTATCTACATCACAAATGACATTATGTATCACAAAGTAACTATACAATATCTTAATTTATTGTCAATATTTACATTAGAATATTTTGTTAATTAAAATGTAAATGGATAGGTTTATAGGAAAAATTAAACATAATAAATTTTATGATATTTCTTTAGGAAAAATGTAGTTTTCCACTTTTTTTTATTATAAAAAGACAGCCTAAGGTGAATTTCTTAACCCCCTTAGGCTGTACAGAGCTCTTAGCTTACACTACAAAATGATAATATCGGATTACTTCTTCTAGATAATTGGTCATTTAGAATTATTTACCTTAAAATAGTTCCTTATCCTATTGACAAATTTTTCAACAGTTATTACCCACTTCATGATTTGTAGGGAAGGACATCGTTTTTTTACTTGCACTGCCAACCCCCACATAATGATGTAGGATAAAAGAATACTTACACTTTTATTATGCTCTTTTACTTGTTCAATTTTATCCTCAATAAGCCGCTGAGAAACATCAGGCGGAATACTATTTGTCATTGAATAGTAAAATGTTGCTGCAAAACTATAAATATCGGTATAGACACCTTGCGCGGACTTATTAGAATATTGCTCAAGCGGGGAGTAACCTGAGCTTGTAAAAATTTGATAATCTGTAGCTGTTTTATAAAAAACAGCGGAACCAAAATCTAGTAAAAATGGATTACCTTCTGAATCTATCATAATATTACTTGGCTTAATGTCACGGTGGAGAATCCCCTGTTTATGTACATAACATAGCGCATCTATTAAAGGGAGAAAGATACTTGTGTATAAATGGTCTCGATCATGGACAGGAAAATCCTTTAAATATTCATCTAATAGTTTTCCTTCATAATAATCCATAACAATATAAATCGATCCATTTTCCTCAAAATGCTCAACATATTTTACAATATTAGGATGATTTATTTGCTGCATAATGACTGCTTCATTAAGAAAAATTTCTTTTAGGCCTTCAAATTTTTGCTTTGTTGAAGGCAAACGATTAATGATTGTTCTATTATCTAAATCCCGTAAAGCCATTTCTTTTGGAAAGAATTCTTTAACAATGAGTCGCTTTTCACTATTATTATTTTCCGCAAGATAGACGATGGATAATTTACTAGTAGCAAGAACTTCTTTTATTTTGTATGTATTATTCAGAACACTATTTATCGGTAAGCTCAATTCACATTGAGTTGCTTGCATTTTTGCTCTTTCCCCCTTATAAGCTTTGATAACCTATCATGCAAATATAGATCAAATTATCTACGTTTTAACTAAAATACAAATTAATGTAAGTATACCAATTTATATCTTTTTATTAAATAGTTTTTAACGAGCTAATACATTCTTGCCATTTGAAGTGGCATCTGCCCTCTATGCATATTCTATCTCTTTATTTCGGTACATCTATTTGACGTTTTGATTTTTTATCCATTTCCTAGCTAAGAATTTCTTAGTACATTAGTAAGTTGAATTTTATTCACAAAAAAAGCTTAAATCACATTAATAGGTGATTCAAGCAGTTGATTTCAAAAGATAATCTAGCAATTTATTTTTGCGAGATATTTATTTTATGTAGATTATAGTTGTATTTATAAAAAACAGATTCCTCTTTTGGATATACTCTGAACACATTACTTAAGGGTCTTTATGTTTTTTATCGTAAACTTCCCAATTATGTATTTGAAAATAAAAAGCACTTTTCTACAGGTTCATTTATTTACTAAGTTTATAATGTTGTAGAGTTATTTTATATTACCTGTAAGACACCTTTTATTAAATCTATGAGTAACCAAAAAACTCCTACTAATACCCTAACAAATGGACGTTACTATGTTTGAATCTATTGAGTATATTTTCTTCTACTCTCATGAGTAGCTAAATCTGCATAACGTGTCGTAATTGGTAATCGACTATTTTTTTCTACAAAATGTAGAGTTATTTTTATTGAAGTCTCTAAATCGATCCAGTTACCGCATGAAATAAAAATGGGCTTTACATCCTTTCTTGTTCTCAAAACTGCCCCATATACTTCCCCATCAACCTTAATATAAGTAAAATCACCCATTACATTTTTTGGCATTTGAAAATCGGTATTTTTTATCTTCAAGTAACTTTTAGCAACACCTATTGTAGGTTTCTTCAAATAAAAAGAAGCATGTGTTGCGATCCCCATATGTCTATAATGAAGATAACCATTTCCATCAAACATATAAAGATCTGGTTCACATTGCAGCTTTTTCACTGCTTCTATCACCATCGGAAGCTCCCTAAAAGCAAGATATCCTGGAATATATGGAACATCTATTTGACCCCAATATTCTACTTCTTCTATAATTTGTTTGGTAATATAATCGATTACAACAATACAACACACTCCATAATCTTTCTTCCCCTCTGTCCAATATGCAATATCAATTCCAGCTACTAGACGAATAGCTCCTAACTGAAAATTGTTTTCTAATGAAATCTTTGAAATCCATTTTTCTTGTTCACTTTTAAACAATTCTTCTTTTTCCATTTTCCATCATTCATCCATTCTTTCACTTTTTTTACTAGTCTTTTATGTTCTTCTTTCTTTGCCCATTAAAATAGCTAACTAAATCTAATTCTCTCTCGTTTTAAAATTATCGATCGCTTTAGGAAAATTTTCATATTATATTATGAATACCACACATCGTCAGAAAATTTCTCGCCACCTTCACTAGGCTTTATATTGTTGGTGTTTATGAATATTTTTATTTCTGACTTTAACAACACCAGATCCTTACTCTCAATCACAAAGCCCCTATGGTTATTCAAACTAAAATCGACCTCTAAATTTATATCCAACTCCCGACACCAGTCAATAAAATCATACATAATCATTGTAAAACAAATGTTAAATTTATGAACCGAAACCCAAATACCTATTCTTTCATCGCCGAGATCTTGTTGTCGTAATTTTAAATCTCCATCTAAGAACCACTTAGTATGTTGTTGTTGCTTCTCCTCAAACATTAATTTTTATCCTCCTATTCTTTGTATAAACCTGTAAAGTACATCCATTGCTGGACTTATTCTTACGCTACCATATATAACTTTTTCTGACGAACCATACTTTTCAATTCTGGAGCATGCCCTTCTTCTCTTACATATTGTTAAATATTACTTTCTTGCAATGTGTCTACCCTTCATTTCGTCAATTATGTTTTTCATACATTTCTCGTGCAATTCAGTAGACATTCCTTCACTTTGAAGTTTGACAACCCCACTCTCAAGCATGTCAAGTCATCCAGAAATGACTCAACTTTATTATTCGATTTCTTCTGGTTTTCTAAATAAGCAAAGAATATCTAGTGGCTCAAATATGCATCTCCAAACTTAAAAATGAATACCGAGTTTGAAATAAATATTACTAAATTCTCACGATATGCTTCTCCAATTATTACGAGCGGCTTTTTTACTCGTACCTCAAATCCCTCAAAGTCTTCTTTTTCATGTAAATCTTCTAGGCTAAAATGAAAGGTTTCCAAACTTCCATCCGGATGCTTAAATTTATATTCAACCCCACCAAATTGACTTAATGCATCAACCACTGGATTAAATACTTGATACCCCACTAAAAAATTACTGTTCCGCTTAATTCAAACTTATTATTTGGATTCCAACCCGCTTGTAGCAATATATCTCTCGTTTCATCTGGAAAATTTTGCAATAAATATTCTCCCTATTTATAATTCTATTTACGAAAATCACTAAGCTGCCTGAATCTCATCACAATTTTCAACTGCTTAATTCCGAAACTCTCATCATCCTTTTAAGGATTTTTGGGTCATTTTCTCTCTCCGTTGATCCTTGTGCTATCTCTCTTTAAATTTAAATTACGGCATTTCACAAACAGACTATATAAATTTTTCTAAACTATAATACGGATTAGATATATTCTCGCCTACTTCATCTATTGTTTCCTGTATTTCATCTAGGATTGATTTATCTATATCCTCAAACTGTTCCAGAAATTCTTTTATTTTATTAAAGCAAGTTTCTAGACCGAGATTTACTACAATAGAAAGAATAATATCTACTTCATCATAGGAATCTGTATTCCATAATCTAGAGAGAGTTCTATCAATATCATTTCGTATGTCACTTCTTAATAACTCATATGTCATAACTTGCCTGTCTGTTAGTTTACTAAGGATTAATAAAAAACCATCTTTTTCAATTTTATTATTTCTAAATTGATCTAATGCATTTTGAAACATTGATATTAGTGTTTCAGTTGGTATTCTATCAGGTAGATTTTCAATTTCATTTATATCCATATTTTATTTCCCTTCTATTGGAATATGAACCTCATTTAAATATTGCTTTTTTGTCCCTGTTCCGTTTGATTTTTAACTATTAGTATAGTCGTACATTATACATAACCGTTACAATCTAACAAAAGGTGTTTTTATTATGTCTTCTACCATTCGTTTACTTCTCAATGATATTTTAACTAAAAAACAAATGAGCTGTCGGCAACTGGCCAAGCAAACATCACTTCTTCCTTAATACCGTCAATCATTTATATACACAACCTATACAACGTCTGCATATAAGACCCTTTCAGCTTTGTGCTACACATTACAAGTCTCTATTCAAGACCTACTTGTATTGGAGATAAACGATTAACTCACTCGAAGAACAATTGAACCCGTGCATCTGTCGGTATCACCACTATATTTCCAAACCAGTTTGTATATCATACGCAACATCAGAACTCACAAATTCTACTCTGCTTGCCCTATTCCCTATCATCTCTAGTATCTCTTTAAAATATGAGTAATGCTATGGCCTTGTTTCAATCCTTAGGATATGTAAGTGACCTTCTGTTTCTCTAAAGTTTTTAAAATATAGATGAATGTATACATCGTCACTTTTCCGCATGTGTAGTTCATAGCTATATGTTCCGCTATAAATCTTGATTTTCACTTTATATTTCTTCACCCCCAAAATATAAACACGTAAAAATGCTGAATGTGGTACATCCTTATAATCTATAACGAACTTATCTATCGAAACCTCTATTTCAATCGCATTTTCTTCCCCTTGTATGCAAGTACTTGAATAAAATTTAATACTTAGTACACTAATTAAATAATCGTAATCTTTTCAATTTTACGTATTTAAACATAAAAAAGCACTTGTCGCCTGTTATAGACAATCAAGTGCTTTAAGTTTATAAATTTTCTAAGTTTATTAATATATTTGAAAGTTTTATAAGTTATTTTTATATCGACAGTATGACATCTTTTATACTACTTGGCAAGTGTAACGTTTAAACCCTTTAGCTTGTTTAATCTCGTGTGTTTGTTGCTTATGCCATCCATAAAGTGGTCCTTTGTAAGTAAAATGGCATATCGCTTATTCTCGCTCTTATTACATTAGCGCTAAAATAGCACTTCTTGATGGCTCTGCCTTCATGAGTTTTTTATACAATTTCAAAGATATTACAAGTTAAAAGTGTGTGTGCCTGCCTAATCAAGGCTTTTGTAATCGATATAAGACTTATTCAGAAATTTCTATATAATTCATGTATTTAAGTTCTTCATACTTGACCTGCAATTCTTCAATTCCCTCAATTAAAACAGATACATATCCGGTTATGTCTACTTCTATTTCATCCGAATCATCTGGTTCAATATTAATTGGATGTGAACAGACTTCCAAAGTGTAGCCTTCTCTCCCCCCAAATCCCTGTATTACTATCTGAAGCCCTAAAATTGGATAATCAATAAAAACTGCAGGAACATCTTCATAAATATGTTCCTCTAAACCTCCGAAGGGGAGTCCACCAAATAATTTATCAGAGATTATTCTTGCTACTTCATTTATGTCCTTATTTGAATCAATTGGAATTAAGCATTTAAAAAACGGATATTTTTTTTTCATCTCACACTCTCCTATTCATCTTCTATTATTTTGCTTCCTTTACTATACTTCTTACTAATAAATTCTTCTTGTGTATATATTCTAAAAGTAAAATTATCTGGTCGCCCTTTTTTATCTACCTTTCTAATTCCATCTAAAGAACTTTTCAGTGTTTTGTCTATCTCTTTTTGCATCTGTCTTATTTCTTTAATCTGAGTACCAGCTTTCCATGTCGTGCTTGGAGGAAACTGAGATGCTAATTTATCACTAACAATGAATGCATCGATATCGAAATCTGTAGGGTCAAATGGAGCATTTCCCTTATGTGGTCCTTTCTGACCCGTAGCCAATGAACCCCGATATCCAACCTTGGCATCTGGGTCGATTTCCTTAATCTTTTTCGCTGCAGGACTCATTGTATTTTGAACGGTATTCATAATCTCAGTTCGGGTTTGAACTTTACCCGTACCCTTATTCTCATCAGGCTTTTTATTCGAGCCATTTTGTGATGGTTGGGAATTAGACGGCTTCGGACTCGAGGAGGACGTATTTTTTCCAACCGTTCCTGTATCCGAAATCCGTCCAACGTTTACACCTGCCAATTCCATCTGCGGTGCTCCTAGTTGACGCAGCTGCTGTTTGACTTCGTCTACTTTGGCTTGGATCTGGGTTTTGGCGTTCGCTACTTGCTTGTTAACTTTTTCTTTTACATTGCCTAAAAGACCTTTATTCGCTTTTTGAGCACTTTCACTGATACCCTTCGCTGCCTTGGCACCTTTATTGACCCATTTTCCAGCTGTTGCTGCATTGCCCACTACTGGAATCATAGCGCCAAAGGAAAGGGCCGCATTGACCTTGTCACCTCTTGCCGCATAAATAATACCATTTACGCCATCTGCTACTTCTCCTACAACGGGGACCATCCCGACTATATCTAAGCCCGTTTGGAGCGTATTTAACAGATTTTTAGGTTTTACAGCATTTTTCACTGCTTTGGTCGTTGCTTGTGCAGCTTTTTTCATCGCTGGTAGTACTTGTTTTTTGACGACCTGCTTCGTCTGTTTGACAGCGGCCTTTACCTGTTGCTTGGCCTTCGAAACAGCCGCCTTTGTTTTTTTCACAACCTTTTTCGTGGTCAGAACAGCTTTTTTAATTGCCTTTTTCGCCCGTTTAACCAATTTACTCTTGGATAAACTATTTTTTAGCTTCCGTGCCTTGGTAAAGAATTTACCCCACTTCTTCTTTTTCTTCTTGCGTTTTTTCTTTTTCTTCTTTTTATTGGACTTCCGTTGTTTTTTCTTCGTGGAGCTCTTCTTTTTGGAGGATTTCTTAGCGCTCTTTCCTTTCGAACCTCCGCTCTTTCCTTTTTTCTTTCCACTTGGGGAGCCTACTTTCGGGATCATCCCTAGTAAACTTCCTGCTAATCCTAATAGACCCATTAGGCATCACCCCCACCAACAGGGATCATCCCCATGACGTCTAGGGCTGCCTCCAGCTCTGCTTCCTCTTCTTGCGGAGCGACGGAAACAGGGGCTTTAATGGAGCCATCCATCGTCACTACTTGTCCCTGAATATCGGTATTGCCATCAAACACTAGACTGCTTGAGCCGCATGTGAAACGCATCGACTCCGCTGCACTCATGGACACACGTTTTCCGGCAAAGGTGATCGTGTCGTTGGCTTTGACCAGCAAGGATGGCCTATGCACAGTTATGCCGCTGTCCTGCTGTGTGGGATATACTGTCTATTATATATTATGATTTTGACCCTAGAATCTTATTATTTTAACCATAATAAAAACCTTGAAAGGTGATTTAGCCAATCAAGGTTTATTTGGTAATCAAAATAAATCTCTCTTGATACAAAATAGCATTATTTGTTTCTTCGAAAGAAATAATTAGTTTAAATTAAATATTTTTTCGCATCAACTTTTAGTTTCAAAAACTTTGATACCCTAAATTTAATCCATGTGTTTCTCGGTAATCTGTATACTTCTCTTTAAATTTAAGTCTGGGTATCTTTGATCTAAGCAATATAGTAATTCAGTATACTTTTTACTTTGCAAATTAGGCCACTTCTTCAAAAACCTCGCTTAAAAATGAAAGTTCTGTTTTTATACAAATCTGCAAAAATTCAGAGTCAAGTTTTCATCTCCGCTTAATAATATAATTAACTCTTCCCATCTTTGTTCAATTCTTGGATCGAGTTATCATCTAGTAATGCTCGTACACCTAAGATTGCTCTGACTTTGTCTTCAAACATTCTTTATACCTCCCTTTATAATTTGAGGGGGGATATAACATTATACACGACCTCACTATTACCATTAGTTCAATTATTCATGTTATTAACTATTCTTATCACAATTTCTTTGTCCCACTCATCAAGATTAGTCATTAATTCTTCATATTTCAATTTCGATTCAGGCGTGTTTATAGTCCCAAGTGCCGCAATGCTATAATGGCCTATTGTATCAATACCGAAAAGTTTATTTACTTTCGGGTCTCTAAATTCACTAATCTCTATTAACCTCGATATAATTTTCTCATTACATAATTTTCTACTGACAATTTGATCTATAGCACTAACCAATACTTGGTTATGGTGAATATCCAAACATTTAATAATCTCTAGGTCGTTTAGTTTTCCCTCTCTAATTTCCCTTGATAAACTTAAAGGTTTCATTTCTCATCGCCTCCCTTTATTCATTTATAGGACCAAATGCATCTATCAAATACTGTCTTTCTGCCCTATAGTTGTTCCACAGTTGTTCAGCAAGAGCCTTGTTACCAATCCTTTCAGCTTCTTTGATTTCAACCATATACGCTCTTAGCTCCATTATAATTCTATTCTTGAACTCATAAGTAACTTCCAATTTTGGATACCCTTTTGACATATCATCTAAAAAATGTTGATACTCCAAAGGTTTTTTCTGATGAACAGATATTGAAGTTGACAGAGAAGCTATTAATGCTAACATATTTTCATAAATGGAAAATATCTAGAAAAAGCATTAAAAAGCTTCGCCGAAAGAGAAGGATATGGACAAGAGGTAGTATTTTCCTTTTTCCAACTTAACATCCTTCTCTGAACCACCGGATTTATTGGTACTCATCCTAACGAGCGAGTCACTTTCTTTTTTCGCTCCCGTCTTCATACCATTCGCACCTGCCGTGGCAAGTAGAGGTTTATTTCCGTTTAACATATCTCCGAGCTTATCCATGCCAGTCTGTATCTTTTGCTTCATCTGTGCCATCGAGGCAAAAACAGGCCAATCATGGGCTATCTGACCATAATCGACCTGTCCAATATAACGGCATAGCGTTATTTAAGGTATGAAATTTAAGCATTTATGTGCATACAAACGAAATGACAAAAATTTTATATGAATATTCCATGGATTATATTCGTTATTGTTTCATTCGGCATTGTATAGCCCCACTTATTAAATTAATGTAGTTTTAATTTGGTTTAATAGAAGTACAACTTTAGATTCCTCCATAGGATATGTGCCAAGGTACTGATCTGTTAAATTATCTAGAAAATCAATGAAGTCTGTATTTGATACTATTTCATATTTAATCTCATCAACTGCTGGTGGCTCAACTTCAAATTTCACACCATTATCTTCAAAATACCCTTCTTCCCACGATTCATATTCAGATGGAAATGCACAACTGATAAACTCTGAGATACCATATCCTATAGAGTTTGAAAAATCCTCAAGAGCATTTACAAATTTATCTTCATCAAGATAGAGGAAATATAGTTCCATTGCAGTTAATTCATCAAAATTCTTATTTATTTTCATTGTTTATCTCCTTTAGTCTAGTTTTGGATAGAAGTTTGTAATAGTACCATTCGCATCCATATATCCTTCAAATTTCAATCCATTCAGATTAATACCAGTTATCTTTCTTCCGGCAATACTACCAGCATCAATTCCTTGTTGCATTGCGTCTTTACCCCATCGATTATGGTTGCATCCGATATTTTGGATGGATCATACACTGTTTTTGGATTCTTGAAGTGCTTATACTCCCCAGTTAGATTACCCTTATTATCAAGTTTAGGTATCTTGTAATTAATTTGTATGATTCCATCAATTGTAGGATGGGGTGTTACTTTATGGATAAAATCTTTATCATCTAACTTCTCAACATTTCTAAAATAATTGTAGAACTCATCCATATTGTGACCACCTGTAATACCTTTAGAAGCATCACGATTAAAACCTTGTACATTTATTAAGTGGTTATCATAATCTGATTTGAAAACTAGATTACCCGTACCCTTATTCTCATCAGGCTTTTTATTCGAGCCATTTTGTGGTGGTTGGGAATTAGATGGCTTCGGACTTGGAGTTGTTGTGTTTCTTCCAACTGTCCCTGTATCCTCTATGCGTCTGACGTTTACACCTGCTCCAGCTAACTCCATCTCTGGTGATCGCAGCTGACGCAGCTGTTGTTTGACTTCGTCTACTTTGGCTTGGATCTGCGTTTTTACATTTGAGACTTGCTTGTTGACTTTTTCTTTTACATTGCCTAAAAGACCTTTATTCGCTTTTTGAGCACTTTCACTGATACCCTTCGCTGCCTTCGCACCTTTATTGACCCATTTACCAGCTGTTGCCGCATTACCCACTACTGGAATCATAGCGCCAAAGGAAAGGGCAGCATTGACCTTGTCACCTCTTGCCGCATAAATAATACCATTTACGCCATCTGCTACTTCTCCTACAACGGGGACCATCCCGACTATATCTAAGCCCTTTTGGAGCGTATTTAACAGATTTTTAGGTTTTACAGCATTTTTCACTGCTTTGGTCGTTGCTTGTGCAGCTTTTTTCATCGCTGGTAGTACTTGTTTTTTGACGACCTGCTTCGTCTGTTTGACAGCGGCCTTTACCTGTTGCTTGGCTTTCGAAACAGCCGCCTTTGTTTTTTTCACAACCTTTTTCGTGGTCAGGACAGCTTTTTTAATTGCCTTTTTCGCCCGTTTAACCAATTTACTCTTGGATAAACTATTTTTTAACTTCCGTGCCTTGGTAAAGAATTTACCCCACTTCTTCTTTTTCTTCTTGCGTTTTTTCTTTTTCTTCTTTTTATTGGACTTCCGTTGTTTTTTCTTCGTGGCTTTTTAGGATTTCCTAGCGCTCTTTCCTTTTTTCTTGTATGTCCCATAAGGGCAATTGTTTGATCTGAACTCCTGTTTCTACTAGAATTTGAATCCATGGCAAATTTTGAACAGGAACTCCAAGACTATATTCACTATTACAATCACAAACGAATGAAGGCAAAATTAAAAGACCTAAGCCCGGTGGAGTGCCGAACTCATGTCTTAGAAGTTGCTTAACTAAATATGTCTAACTTTTTGGGATCAAATCAGTTATTAGAAGCGACTTTTTCTATCGTAATTATGAATAAAATCGTATACGGTCTTTTATTATTCCTCGTTCACGGTGTTTGGTTAATTCAGGGTATATTAGTAGCTGTTTATTTGTGTTCTTGTTTAACGCCACGAACGTTGTCAGTTTCATCCGCATTTTACTTTTTCCCCTCGCTTTGTAAAATGTCATTTCGGCTTATTTATTACGCTTTATATTGTTGGGTAACCTTTGAATATTGCCGTCATAACATGTCGATTTTAAGCATGGTGGTTTTATTTTATTAACAAATTATTATTAATGAGCTAGAACTATAGAAACCAATATAATTTTCATTTGCAAGAAATCTCTTATTCATCATAATTATAGGACTAGGACTCTCAAAATAGTTTTGTTTTAGATAAGTATCTTTTAAATCGTTTCATTTTAGCCTAGTTAAAACATTTTTAATTCGATTTGCTAATTTCTCTTGCTCATCTTCAGTTAATTGCTCGTTAGATATATCATAAACTTGAAATATTTGCAACTCATTCTTTATATCTTCAATACCATTTACAGATTTTAATCCTTGATTACACAGATTTTCAGCAAGTGTTGTATAGATGATATACTTTTCACTTTTTGTGTTTTTACAATCTCGTTCAAATCGTTGTAATACATCAGTGACTATAGTGTCCGTATTTTTGTTTTCTTCTATAAAATTGCTAATATACTTTTGAACTTCCTCTATTAATTCTTCATAATACCAACAAACCGTTTGATAGTAATCAAGAGGCATTTTTTCTAATTCTTGTAAAACATGTACTCTACGTGAAAACAGGTCATTATACTCTTCCTGAGATAAAGCCTTTTCAAGTTTAATTAAATTAAAATCTAATTCAATCAACACATTTTCAATATAACTCTTGAATGTATACATTGCTTTTAAATGAGTAATTAAAATTTCTGCAAGTTCTATATAAACTATTCCTTTATCTGTTTCACTTTTCTTGGCGACCATATCATACTCATTATATGTTCTTGCTATTGCTTCTTTATTACTCATTTTTTCTTCTTTAAATTCCTTATAAGTTTCATTTATATACTCATTGTATTCTTGATAAGTAAATTCCACTTCTATAAACCTCCATTATTTGTTAGGTAAAATCATTTCATCAGCATTATGAATCACTTCTATGGTAATATCAGGATATTTATCATTAAATTGTTGAATAATAAGATTACAACTATCACATGTATCTTTTTCAGTAAATAATTTTATTTTGCCTTTTGCCTTATAATTATCTCCAACTCTCTCTGCTAAATCATTTAAAATTTTATACTCGGTATCCCCGTCCCTTAAATAATTGTTTCCTCCATTATCATACGCTTTTGTAGCTTCAAATGTTGGTTTATTAGGTTTAAAAGAGAAATCTTCAGCCCCAGGTATTTTTTTTGTAGCATCATGAATTCCACTATGTGCATAGAAATCTTTTTTATTGATTCCTACAATATCTACTTCTGCATAAGCAAAATTACCTTGTTTTTTATACCTATTAGATAATGCTCCTCTTGCTTCTGCTACTTTATCAATAATATGTTGGTCTTTTCTGGGATTAATTTGTTTAGTTGGAAATGTTTTTTCAGTTCCCGATGTACTTTGTCCATTATTTTTAGAATTATTATCCGTACCCTTACTACTACTCGAACTGCTAGTAGACTTACCACTTGTTACTCCAGTCGAATTCTTTCCTATTTTTGTAAGAGAGCCAACACCCTTTGTACCAACAACTGCTGTAGCTGTATTTATGGTTGCTTTTGTTCCCCAGTATGCTCGTGAGTAGTCATTACCATGGATAACATCTTTTTCAAAAGAGTCTTTTACTGAACCCGCAATGGTTTTCACGGTTGCCAGTGGATGGGTAGCAAAATTTTTCAAATTATCTTTCGTTTCTTTTAGTACGCCTATCGGATCAGTTACTAATTTTTTCACATCATTGTAGGTGTTTTTAGCTACATCTACAGTTGCATCGAACTTGCCTTTAGATTTTTGTGCTTGTTGGAGGCTCATGTTAAACCCTGTCCGTAAGATTTTTTCTTTGGTAGACATGTCCTTGTTTATTTTGAGCGGCTCCATTTTATCTAACGACTTATAGACTTTAACAGCTTCTTTTGCGGCTACTTTTACTTCCTTTACCGCTTGCTTTGTCTGGTTATAAACGGCTTTCGTTTTGTTTACTGCTTGTTTATAGGTTTTCTTACCCGCTAGGACAGCTCTTTTTACTACTTTCTTAAATTGCTTCGCTATTTTACTTTTGCTTAGTTTATTATAGAGCTTCCGTGCCTTGGTAAAGAATTTACCCCACTTCGTTTCATAGCTTCTCTGTCAACTTCAATATCTGTTCATCAGAAAAAACCTTTGGTCATCGTGAAAAAAATCAAAGTGAACATTCATGAATTAATCAAACAAAAAGGTATTCACTTAGAGAATTGTCTCGATTAACAGATATACGTCATGCCGCTTTAAGTGAGCTAGCCAACCAAAAAAGAAATATTAATTTCCATTATATCGGAAAAATTACAGAAACATTATAGATTTAAGATATTCGAGAAATCATTGACCTAATAGACATAGAAGATTAAAAAAGTCGCCTCAGTTCTTGGAAGAAGCGACTTTTTTATCGTAATTATTAACATAAGGCAGCATCTTTTTATGATTCTTATTGTTTATCGCCACGAGTATTATCAGTATCGTAGTCTAGTATCTTTAACTATCGGTACCCTCATTCAAATTAAAAATTATCTCGTAGTTGAATAAATCCTTTTTTAAATGACCTTTACAACAATATCAGTTTATAAAACACAACTAGATTGTTATCAGTTATTAAATAATTCATAGTAAATTCATAAAAGTTTATCACTCAATTCACTTGATAAAATGCCTTTTTAGTTAGTTATAAACATAAGCTACGTTTCACTTCTGCTAATAAATTTATCAACTCAGTTTTCTCTGGAGTTTTTTCCACTTCTTTTTTCACATTTTTGTCCAAATAGTCGTAAAATGTTTGAAAATCCAAAAAGGCCATTTGTTCAATTTCAACCGCTGGATAACCTAATTCTATTAATACATGTTTTTCATCTAAAGGTCTTGGTAATTGTGCAATATCATATTCATCTAAATCCGATTGGAAAAAGGAAAATACTACCTCTTGTCCATATCCTTCTCTTTCGGCGAAGCTTTTTAATGCTTTTTCTAGATATTTTCCATTTATGAAATTAAAATATGTTAGCATTAATTTATCAATATCTTCTTTACTTTCCTTCACTTGATATTCTCTACTCATTTCATTTTCACCTTCAAATCACATCATGTTTTAGTTAATCTATAATAGGGAAAAAGTTTGTTATTTCACCGGCTTCATTCAGGTATCCTCTAAATTTTAAACCGTTTGAAGCAGTTCCTTCAACAATTCTCCCATCTACTTTTCCGTTCTGCATTGCTTCTTGTCCCCATTGATAAATTTTATCATCACTAATTTTCGATGGGTCATAAACTGTTTTAGGATTCTTGATATTTTTATATGATACTGGTTCAGCAATATTACCAGCCATATCTTTTTTAGGTATTTTATACTCTACTTCATAAATTCCTTCAATTGATTGGTGCGGCTTTTTAGACACAATTAAATCATTTGGATTAAAACCTTGACTTTTCAATGCTTTATTAAATTCATCCATATTGTGACCACCAACAATACCTTTTTTAGTATTAACATTTTCAACATTTATTAAATGATTTATTAAATGATTTTTTACATTTTCAACAAATTTAAATTTATTAGTTCCACCAATATTTTTACTATTATTACCCGTACCCTTACTACTCGAACTGCTAGTAGACTTACCACTTGTTACTCCAATTACTTTTGTACTAGATGCTCCTTTAACCCCTAACACTGACGTGGCTAAGCCAAAACTATCTAACCAATGTTCTTTTGATAATGGGTCTTTCGAATTCACCGCACCATGGACCATTCCCGTAAAACCAAATGTTGCGTAATTGAAAAAATCAGAAGGTGAATCTAGCATCGTATCTGATCTACCTTTGGGTCCAGACCAAATGCCATCTACTGCCTAGAGGTAGATCAATTTGCAATTTGTTCAAACTCAGAATGTAAAAGAATACCCTTGCTCCTGATCATGATGAATAAGATTTTCACTTAATTTTCCGCTTATATCTCATCCACAATTTTTGTAATTTCATGGTAGACTCTTTTCTTGTTCCATACTTAAATAAATCAGCCCCCTGCTTGGTTTTTAATTTTCTTTTCTACTGTATTTGTTTTCATAAAAAATCTAAAAAATAACAAAGAGCAGGTCTATAGCGGATTAAAATAACCGAACCGCAATCGACCTGCTTGTTGTAACGAAATGTCTTTATTTATATGGAAAATCAATGCATTTTTATGCATATTGAAATGATGAAATCATAATAGGTGTAATAAATGAGTATGAGTTATGCGTAATTAATTGTTTCATTCAGCTTTAGGTATATAATTGTCACCTTTATTTCCTAAACGCTACTCATAAATTGCTTTTAACTATTAGTTGAAAGCTTCATATATTTCGCCACCAATTTTCCAAAAACAGTAACCTTCACGTAATACTGCATTTTCTCTAAAAGTAGTACCAATGACAACCAAATCGTCACTAAGTATATTTTTATATCTTCTTCTAACTAAATCCTCCAGCCTTATGGGGTCACTTTATTTTGCCAATCAAGATTCTATGAGAAATCAGAGTAATTTCCCTCTACATAAAACCATTATCATAAACATAATATCTAAAATTATATTTCCATAGTTTTACAGATATCTTTTCTTAAATAGATTTTATTAAAAAGCCCACTCTTATTAAATATTACAATTATTCCAGTCCGAATGCATTTTTAACTTCTTTTAAAAGTTCATTAATTTCTTCAAGCAGCTCAGGTTGTTTTAATATATAATTTTTGCTTTTAGCAACCAAAAAAATATAAAGCTGCAAAAAGTCTGTATATCCTATAGTATCTTCTGCAACTGCTGGGTATTCCATAATTAAGGAAACTTCATTTTCTTTACAACGAAACTCATCCCATTCTTCAAAATCATTATAAAATAATATATGAATATTCTCCATACCAAAACCTGTCCTATTTTTAAATTCATTTAAAACTCTGATAAACTTGTTCACGCCCATATTCCCAAAAAATGTTTCCATAAACTCTTTTATCTCTTCTTTTGAATCTATTTGTAACATTATAACACCACATCCTAAACATTAATTAATCAAAAGACGGAAAGAAATTAGTTATTTTACCATCATCTATAAAGCCAGTGAATCTCATCCCATTCGGAGCATACCCTACGACTTGTCTACCCACAATTCTATTGGAATCAATGGCTTCTTGCATTGCTTCTTTACCAAATTGAATTATCTGATCATCAGAATAAATCCTTGGATCATACACAGTTTTCGGATCTTTAATGTTCCTAAATTGACCAGAAGGTACTAAATTTCCTTCTGGTCCATATTTCATTGATGGGACTCTGTAATTTATCTCATACAATCCAGGTAATTGAGGGTGTTTTAATGGTTCCCCAACAATTAACTCATCAATATTTACACCAGTCTTCTTCAATGTATCATAAAAATGATTTATATTATGAGCACCACTAACTCCATTTTTTTTAATTCCATCACCCTTGATGATATGAGATTCTCTAAATCTTTCATGAAACTCGACTTTAATAGTTGATACTTTACTAGTAGTATCTCTCGAACCGCTAGTAGACTTACCACTTGATACTCCAGTTGTTTTTGTACTTGACGCTCCTTTAACCCCTAACACTGACGTGGCTACGCCAAAACTATCTAACCAATGTTCTTTCGATAATGGGTCTTTTGGATTCACCGCACCTTGGACCATCCCCGTGAAACCAAATGTTGCATAATTGAAAAAATCAGAAGGTGAATCGAGCATCTTATCTGCTCTACCTTTGGCTCCAGACCAAATACCATCTACTGCACCTAGAGTTAGATAATTTGCAAAATCATATGGAGAATCGAGTGCTTTATCTGCTCTTTTGTCCAGACCACTTTTGAAATCTTTGCCGATTTCTTTGAAGCTATTAAGTGACTTGACAACTGGTTTTTTGATGTCCTTTATCACCGCTTTTGCAGCTGAATTCGTTTTGATGGCTAGTTCCTTCGTTGTTTGTTTTACTTCCTTTACCGCTTGCTTTGTCTGGTTATAAACGGCTTTCGTTTTGTTTACTGCTTGTTTATAGGTTTTCTTACCCACTAGGACAGCACTTTTTACTACTTTCTTAAATTGCTTCGCTATTTTACTTTTGCTTAGTTTATTATAGAGCTTCCGTGCCTTGGTAAAGAATTTACCCCACTTCTTCTTTTTCTCTTGCGTTTTTTCTTTCCACTGTTTACATAATACTCCTTGATGGTCCAGCCTTCATGAGTTATTAATTCAAATTCAAGGATATCTTTAACTGTACACAATTAAAAAAACTATTTATATCCTTGTTTATCGCCAAGTGCTTTGTCATTCTCGTATGTAAATATGAATCGAGTTACTAATTATAGCAGTCTTCTATAGCTTTCATTGCAACCAATCTTGTGTGTATGCTTACCTTCATAGACTGTTGATTCAAATAATAAGCCTTTAAAAACTAAAAGTTTCAGTTAATTGAAGTTTAGTATATTAATACAGCCTAAGATAGATATCTAAGCCCTTTATGGTCTGTCTTTAACCGTCCCCTTAAATTATAAAACCAGACTGATCTAAAAAAATGGTGGCAGTTGTCTTTCCCAGCTACCACCATATTATCATTCATTCAATTTAACGTACTCTTATTGTGTAGTAACATATTTTTTATCAATTTCAGATGGTTCCTACTGTTCTTGATAAATTTACTTTTCATCTTTAACAATAACTTCATACATCTCTCCAACATTTGCATCCATTGGTACCCATGCATAATAATTTTGATTAATATAAATTGAACCAACTTTGTTTTTGCATCATTCCAGTAATTTTTCATGCTTGGATAGTATACATCCCTTTTCTTGAAAAATCTTCAAAAAAACGAAGATAACAAAAACAGGTCTATCATGGAGTTATCTAACCACAATCGACCTGCTTTTTGTAATGGAATACCGTTATTCAGGTGAAAAATTCACGCATTAATATGCGTACAAATGAAAAAATGAAAGGACGAAATCTTCATAAGTGTATTACATGAGTTATGTGTAATTAACGGTTTCATTCAGCGCTAGGTAATACTTATCACCTTAATTTTCTAAATGCTCTTCATGTATTACTTTTAACTCTCTCCCTTCACATAAATTGTTGAGAGCTTCATATATTCCGCAACCAATTTTCCAAATATAGTAATCATCTCGTACTGCGTAAACTTCCCCTGCTTTAGACATATACAATACTGCATTATCTCTAAAAGCAGTACCAATTACAACCAAATCCTCACCTATTATAACTTCATATCTTTTATAATGTCTTCTGTCTAAATCCCCCAGCCCTTCCTCCGGATCTATCACAAAATCATCCAATTTTCCATTATATTCGTAGATACACTTTAATTCACCAAATTGCTCTAGTGCCTCTTTTACACAATCGAAAACTATATATCCTTTATCTTCTAAATATTTTACTTGTGAACTAATATCTTTTTTTCGCTCTGGTGTCCACCCTGATTGTTTTAATATTTTTTTTGTTTTTATTGATAGTTTTTCCATTCTAAAAACCTCACTTTTTACCAAAAGGTATATCAACAATAAACTCCTCAAATGTCACTTTACAATTCCCACACATTTCCTTGTATTTACCATTTTTCGTAGAGATGGTGCTCAAGATAATATCTTCAAGCTTTGCTCCTTCCTTAAAAGCTTGATTTACTGCTTGAATTTCTGCACAGTTTTCTACTTCCCATCTCTCAAAACTATCTTTACCTTCTTTTTCCATCGCTCTCTGTTTAGTTTTTTCCACCAACTTTTTAGTATCATCGTGTAAATCCGATGCTGTCGGATTGAATCTAGGATTTCCCGTTCTTAAATCTGTACCAACACCATTATAACCAGTATAAGTTTTTCCAGTTTTCATATCAACAGCAGCAGTTATAACATGTGGAATATGGATATCATTTGTATTTGGATCTATATATTTACCATTAAGAAGTTCTGCTCGTTCTTGCGCAAGCTTCTTCCTTGCCACATCTATAGCTTCGTCTTGTTTTAATACCCTAGTTGTATTTTTATCCGTACCCTTATTCTCATTAGGCTTTTTATTCGAGCCATTTTGCGGTGGTTGGGAATTAGACGGCTTCGGACTCGAGGAGGACGTATTTTTTCCAACCGTTCCTGTATCAGAAATCCGTCCAACATTCACACCTGCCAACTCCATCTGCGGTGCTCCTAGTTGACGCAGCTGTTGTTTGACTTCGTCTACTTTTGCTTGGATCTGGGTTTTGGCGTTCGCTACTTGCTTGTTGACTTTTTCTTTTACATTGCCTAAAAGACCTTTATTCGCTTTTTGAGCATTTTCACTGATACCCTTCGCTGCCTTCGCACCTTTATTGACCCATTTACCAGCTGTTGCCGCATTGCCCACCACTGGAATCATAGCGCCAAAGGAGAGGGCCGCATTGACCTTGTCACCTCTTGCCGCATAAATAATACCATTCACGCCATCTGCTACTTCTCCTACAACCGGGACCATCCCTACTATATCTAAGCCCGTTTGGAGCGTATTTAACAGATTTTTTGGTTGTACAGCCTTTTTCACGGCTTTGGTCGTAGCTTTCGCAGCTTTTTTCATCGCTGGTAGTACTTGTTTCTTCACTACCTGCTTCGTCTGTTTGACAGCGGTCTTTACCTGTTACTTTGCCTTCGACACGCTGCCTTTGTTTTTTCACAACCTTTTTTGTGGTACCTTTCGGCATACTCCAGTAAGTCTTTTCGGGTTGGACTAGTCGCCCTTTTTTCGTGCACTATGATGTGCAACCGCTGTGTGGGCTTTAAACTGCTTCATATTCTTTGTTAACTCTACTGTGCGCTTTAAATTATGGCTTAAGCCCAGAAATATTTACATCAATATTGCAACGTTACTATAATTCTTTTAAGGGTAATTTATCGCGAATGTGAAAACACGAAAAGCACTTGTTGAGTGTTATACATCAAGTGCTTTAAGTAATTTTCCTAACAATATTTTTAGGTTCTAAAAAATCTTGCTTTTATTTTTTAAAAAATAAAAATACCTTTACAAAGTTAATTTTCAAATCCAATTACAATCCATTCATCTACATAACTCCAAAAATTGATATTATATTTTGGCTTTAATTTCGCAGACCAAAAGGTTGCATTATTATCAACACAATTTGTATAATCTATGGCTATATAGCTTCCCATACCGTTAGTGAAAAAGCCAAAAGATGAATCTAGGTTAATTTTTATCGGTTCTTCTAAATCATCAATAATACTCCATTCAATATCTTCATCACCAAGATATGTTACTGATTCTAGTGGAACTAAGCCCATCGACTCACTCGCATAATAATAAAAACCATCGTGAACATTTTCATAAAATTTTTGAATCGAAGAAGGTATTTTATGAATCAAATATCAGATTATTTTTTAACCACAAACTTCTTTGAGTTAAGAAAAAACCTTGAAGGCATATAACCAGTCAAGGTTTAACAACTCAATAACTATCTTCAAAAAGACAATTAAATATTATAACTTCTTCCTCTTTTAACTCTTACAAGCAAATTAAATTAATAAAAGAATTTAATAGTAAATATCAGGAACAACCGCTTATAAAATATTAATCAATTTTTAAACTTAAGATATATTCTACCCTTGCTTTGGTAGAATCGCTAGTTTCTCTAATATCATAATTATTTTTGTTGATTAATTCTTTACAAATACGAATGTCTTGCAGCAATTGTTCCACATCATTCTCATCTACAGTCTCTTCAAATTTAGTATTCACTAGGTAACTATCTAATTTAGAATATACAAAATCAGCAATTTCTTTGTATTTTAAACTCTCTATTGCAATAGAAACAAAATATAAAGTTTTAGTAAATAAACTTATATTCACAATTCTCCAATCTTCTTCCAAAGTTTTTGCTGCCACCTGTGCTACATTTAACCCCTCTTCTTTAATATATTCCTCAAAATCTAATACTATAGAATTTTTTATTGATTCATAACTTGTCATATTCATCTCATCAATCCTTATCTCATATTTTTAGAATAAACATTTAATTCGATATTTGGATACTTTCTCCTGAATTCCATAATTAAATTTGTACAACTTTGACATGCATCTAAATCTGTAAACAAATCTATTCGACCTTTCGTATTAGGATCTTTTATTTGAGAAGCAATATCCTCAAGAATCTTAGCCTCTGTGTCATTGAATCGCGGAAACCCATCATCAACATACGTTTCCAATAATCTGTCTGTTTTGGAATAACTGAAATCTCCAACATTACTACCTAGACTATCAGAAGAATGAATCTGACTGTGTGCTTGGAATTCTTTTTTTATACCTAAAATACTCACATCTGCTACTGCAACATTCGCAGTACTCATTTTTTTCACTTTTCTATCTAATTTATTCTTTTGTGTATTTGATAGATTTTTATATTCATCAGAATTTATTATTTTTTCAATTTCCCTATTAATATCACTTCTAATATTTTGAGTTTTCTCATAATACCTATCAATATCTCTATTTGATACCCTATCTTTAATCGTACCCTTACTACTCAAATTATTAGTAAACTTACCACTTGTTACTCCAGTCGAAGTCTTCCCTACTTTTGTTAGTGTGCCAACACCCTTTGTACCAACAACTGCTGTAGCTGTATTTATGGTTGCTTTTGTTCCCCAGTATGCTCGTGAGTAGTCATTACCATGAATAACATCTTTTTCAAAAGAGTCTTTTACTGAACCCGCCATAGTTTTTACGGTTGCCAGTGGATGGGAAGCAAAATTTTTCAAATTGTCTTTCGTTTCTTTTAGTACGCCTATCGGATCAGTTACTAATTTTTTCACATCATTGTAGGTGTTTTTAGCTACATCTACAGTTGCATCGAACTTGCCTTTAGATTTTTGTGCTTGTTGGAGGCTCATGTTAAACCCTGTCCGTAAGATTTTTTCTTTGGTAGACATGTCCTTGTTTATTTTGAGTGGCTCCATTTTATCTAACGACTTATAGACTTTAACAGCTTCTTTTGCGGCTACTTTTACTTCCTTTACTGCTTGCTTTGTCTGGTTATAAACGGCTTTCGTTTTGTTTACTGCTTGTTTATAGGTTTTCTTACCCGCTAGGACAGCTCATTTTACTACTTTCTTTCTTAAATTGCTTCGCTATTTTACTTTTGCTTAGTTTATTATAGAGCTTCCGTGCCTTGGTAAAGAATTTACCCCACTTCTTCTTTTTCTTCTTGCGTTTTTTCTTTTTCTTCTTTTTATTGGACTTCCGTTGTTTTTTCTTCGTGGAGCTCTTCTTTTTGGAGGATTTCTTAGCGCTTTTTCCTTTCGACCCGCCGCTCTTTCCTTTTTTCTTTCCACTTGGGGAGCCTACTTTCGGGATCATCCCTAGTAAACTTCCTGCTAATCCTAATAGACCCATTAGGCATCACCCCCACCAACAGGGATCATCCCCATGACGTCTAGGGCCAGCTCTGCTTCCTCTTCTTGCGGAGCGACGGAAACAGGGGCTTTAATGGAGCCATCCATCGTCACTACTTGTCCCTGAATATCGGTATTGCCATCAAACACTAGACTGCTTGAGCCGCATGTGAAACGCATGGACTCCGCTGCACTCATGGACACACGTTTTCCGGCAAAGGTGATCGTGTCGTTGGCTTGACCAGCAAGGGTGGTTTACTATGCACAGTGATGCCGCTATCCTGATGGAGCTGCAGAAAGACGGCACCCTCCTTGGCGGTAAATGTGACGGACTGTGGGTCTAGCTTCATTTCCTTCCCTTTCGGTGTACCCCAGTAAGACGTTTTGGGATCAGCTGTTTTCGGGTTGGACTCGCCACCCTTTCGTACACTATGACGAACAACCGCTGCTTCCTCACGATGTGTCGGGAAGGTTAGGTGGACGCTATCTCCTTCCTCTGGCGGGCTGTAAAAGCAGCTATGTCTTTCTGCGGTATAAGGGAACCAGGTATCTTCTTAAATGAGTGTACAAGGCACTTATTTCTTATAATGGATAAATAAAAAAAACCCCCCGATAGAAAATTTATCTATCAAGGCATATTTTTACGCATTAAGAAACTGTGGCAAATTTTTATCTGGTCTTCAAAATTAGAATACTACTCTTCACAACCTCAAAACGAAGCTGTTTACAGTGTCACCAAGTGAAGAATTTTTTAGAAAAATATAAAAATGTCAATAGCCACTTTAATTATGTTAGCTATTGACTCCTTTTAAATTTCTAGTTTATTTTTTAACAGAAATAAATTCAATAGGTATATAATCAGAAAGCCATACTTTTTCATTCCCTAAATAAAACTTAATTCCCTTTTTTCTAGATTCCTCAGTATTGACGATTAATATAATCGGTTCAAAAGCCTTGCGTTTGCCAACCATGTGAGCAGTTTCAATATCTTCCGATAAATGGACATATTGCCTAGACATGGGTAATAAACCTTTTTCGTTAATGAAACTCATAAATTCTGGGGAAGTTCCATGGAATAATCGTTTAGGTGGTACAACTTCCTTTTTAATAATTTTGTTATGAGTAGAGTGTCCATATAGAGCTCTAATTTTATTTCCTAATAATTCATGGCGCTTTTTCTTAGATAACAAAATCATTTGTTGCACATCTTCTAATGTTGTATTAACCCATTTTTTTGATTGATTAAGAACTGACAATAGTTGATCAACCGGTACCCAACCTTCTTCATCTAATTCTAATTCATATTTCCAAGGTACATGACGTAAAGCATAAGAAATTTCTTTGCTTAATTCAATATAATATTCTTGTTCATTCAACCTCTTCACTCCTGTTATAAAAAACCATTTCTTTTATAGCAAACTCCAACCATGCCCAAAAATCTTCAAATTCATGTTTTTGTTCAAACCCCTCAGTAGTAAAATCATGTATTAATTGAACTCTACTTCCCTTTCCTATTTCAAAACACGCAATATCATCATTATAATCCTGTCTAGCGAAAGGCACTAATTTCCTATTAGGATATCTCTCTTTTAAATCAAAATATCTTCTGGTCGCTTGTCCAGATTCCATTAAATACCACAAATCGAAATCAACTAAATTTAATTCTACAATTTTATTATAAGAATTTGGATATTCAAAAATATCTGAAGTTATATGGTATGTTGTCAATTTATATTCACTTCTTCCTATTTCATTTTCTCTAATTGATATGATCCCATTGGATTATCATTTCTAAAACTCGCCTTTTGTTTTTGAACACGTAACTCTAAGGCTTCACCCCAAGTTTCAGGCACACCTTTTTTGGTTGTGAACCTATCGATCATGTTAGAAGGTAAAGGTTCATTACAATCTCTTATGATAGCTTCAACATTAATACCGACTTCTCGAGCTGCTGCCACTCTAGTATTATCAATAGTAGTATAATTCCCGTCTGGCATTTTTACAACATCAATAGGATCACCTTTCCATCCATTGGCTTTCATGCTATTTATTATTGCCTCTGATCCATTTACTGAAGTTTGACTAAATCTAATTTGTGAAGGATCCATACTTTTTACCTTGAAAGAAACATCTTTACTAGGAATCTTATTTTGTTGTGGTCCTGTTTCTTCTACATGATCAATCTTACTAGTAACCTTACTACTCGAACTACTAGTAGACTTACCACTTGATACTCCAGTTGTTTTTGTACTTGACGCTCCTTTAACCCCTAACACTGACGTGGCTACGCCAAAACTATCTAACCAATGTTCTTTCGATAATGGGTCTTTTGGATTCACCGCACCTTGGACCATCCCCGTAAAACCAAATGTTGCATAATTGAAAAAATCAGAAGGTGAATCGAGCATCTTATCTGCTCTACCTTTGGCTCCAGACCAAATACCATCTACTGCACCTAGAGTTAGATAATTTGCAAAATCATATGGAGAATCGAGTGCTTTATCTGCTCTTTTGTCCAGACCACTTTTGAAATCTTTGCCGATTTCTTTGAAGCTATTAAGTGACTTGTCAACTGGTTTTTTGATGTCCTTTATCACCGCTTTTGCAGCTGAATTCGTTTTGATGGCTAGTTCCTTCGTTGTTTGTTTTACTTCCTTTACCGCTTGCTTTGTCTGGTTATAAACAGCTTTCGTTTTGTTTACTGCTTGTTTATAGGTTTTCTTACCCGCTAGGACAGCTCTTTTTACTACTTTCTTAAATTGTTTCGCTATTTTACTTTTGCTTAGTTTATTATAGAGCTTCCGTGCCTTGGTAAAGAATTTACCCCACTTCTTCTTTTTCTTCTTGCGTTTTTTCTTTTTCTTCTTTTTATTGGACTTCCGTTGTTTTTTCTTCGTGGAGCTCTTCTTTTTGGAGGATTTCTTAGCGCTCTTTCCTTTCGACCCGCCGCTCTTTCCTTTTTTCTTTCCACTTGGGGAGCCTACTTTCGGAATCATCCCTAGTAAACTTCCTGCTAATCCTAATAGACCCATTAGGCATCACCCCCACCAACAGGGATCATCCCCATGACGTCTAGGGCTGCCTCCAGGTCTGCTTCCTCTTCTTGCGCAGCGACGGAAACAGGGGCTTTAATGGAGCCATCCATCGTCACTACTTGTCCCTGAATATCGGTATTGCCATCAAACACTAGACTGCTTGAGCCGCATGTAAAACGCATCGACTCCGCTGCACTCATGGACACACGTTTTCCGGCAAAGGTGATCGTGTCGTTGGCTTTGACCAGCAAGGATGGCCTATGCACAGTGATGCCGCTGTCCTGATGGAGCTGTAGAAAGACGGCACCCTCCTTGGCGGTAAATGTCACGGAATGTGGGTCTAGCTTCATTTCCTTCCCTTTCGGCGTACCCCAGTAAGACGTTTTGGAGTCAGATGTTTTCGGGTTGGACTCGCCACTCTTTCGTACACTATGACAAAAACCGCTGTAGCGTTGTTTGTTTAACTTCTTATATAGTTTCTTTTTTGAATGTATCCCTTTTTTATTCACGTATTATATGAAATTAAAAAGGTAGAAAAGCTGTTAGAACAACGTTTCTACCTTTAACTATTTATTTCGACAAAGTATCCTATTAGGACATAGAAGTAAGACAAATTCATAGCTAGTCATACAACTGTATATGCCTTTCATTTAAAGGGTATATTGACATTCTCAAGTAATTCAATTTTTAGTAGCTCTATTTTATTTGATAGAATCTTTAGAGGTTTTAATCTATCCTCAACACTTTAAATGGTTTCATTATCTTCATATTCTTTAGTAATAAAACGTAAAAGCCATCTTATTCCTCCTTCGATGGATGACCCTGGACTCCCAGACTCTACTACTCTATTAAGTAATTCATAGGGTTTCATAATCCAGTTTCATAGTCTTCTATCATATGTGACCAATACCCTTCTACTTCCTTCATTGCTATGGGGTCAATTTGCTCATACACCTTCCTCAACTCAATTGCATAGTTATATGAAGTATATACACCTTCTTTTTTCATTTCCGTTGATATTTCTTGTCTAATCAAATGAAACAAGAAGAACGTTCTTAAATTCTGATTAAGCGTATAAATTAGAGGATGAAGTAAGGAAGAACTAGTAAAAAGCTCATCGCTCCCTTCTTTTAAGTAAAGTCCATATTCATAAGACGTGCAATGACCCACTTTGATAAATTGCACTTTTTCAATCACTACTTTTTGGAAGTTGCTGAATTCATAGAACTCAAAATCACCAAATTCTTTTGGTACTCCAATATCTATCATAAATTCAGCATTTTCAACACTTACCCCAAAATTAACTAATTCATTAAAATCATAGTCTCTTGTTTCTGAGTCATAATATTCTCGTATCTCTCGGATATCAAAATCCATACTTTCACTCCTTTAACTTTTCAAGCTCTTTAGCTAATTCAGCATTTCCACGATCTCTTGAAGCTTTGTCCCCATACTCAACACTATAGCTTACTTCAGCTTCAGGAAGTTCTTTTTTTAGCAGTGCCTTACAATCATGACCACCAAGAATGCAAGGTTCTCTTTCAGTGTACACTCGGTGAACTTTATAAGTCTGTCCATTTAGTTCAGCAGCTTTTTTTTCCTCTACCAAAACTTTTTCGGAATGCACTTTTTTCACTTCAACTTTTCCACTTGGTTTTACTCTGGTTTTTTCTGTACTTTCAAAAACCTTCGAAAAACGAGCACCATCTATCTCAATGTCTGCCACTACAATATTTCTTAAATCGTATATTTGATTATCAATTCGATAATTTTTCGCCATTGAACTTAAATCAGATTCTCCATACTTAACTTGTAATGGTAATTTTGGATTATCTATATTCTTAGTATTACCCGTGCCCTTATTACTATTACTATTACTATTACTATTACTATTACTATTACTATTACTATTATTACTCGAACTGCTAGTAGACTTACCACTTGATACTCCAGTTGTTTTTGTACTTGACGCTCCTTTAACCCCTAATACTGACGTGGCTACGCCAAAACTATCTAACCAATGTTCTTTCGATAACGGGTCTTTCGGATTCACCGCACCTTGGACCATCCCCGTGAAACCAAATGTTGCATAATTGAAAAAATCAGAAGGTGAATCGAGCATCTTATCTGCTCTACCTTTGGCTCCAGACCAAATACCATCTACTGCACCTAGAGTTAGATAATTTGCAAAATCATATGGAGAATCGAGTGCTTTATCTGCTCTTTTGTCCAGACCACTTTTGAAATCTTTGCCGATTTCTTTGAAGCTATTAAGTGACTTGACAACTGGTTTTTTGATGTCCTTTATCACCGCTTTTGCAGCTGAATTCGTTTTGATGGCTAGTTCCTTCGTTGTTTGTTTTACTTCCTTTACCGCTTGCTTTGTCTGGTTATAAACGGCTTTCGTTTTGTTTACTGCTTGTTTATAGGTTTTCTTACCCGCTAGGACAGCTCTTTTTACTACTTTCTTAAATTGCTTCGCTATTTTACTTTTGCTTAGTTTATTATAGAGCTTCCGTGCCTTGGTAAAGAATTTACCCCACTTCTTCTTTTTCTTCTTGCGTTTTTTCTTTTTCTTCTTTTTATTGGACTTCCGTTGTTTTTTCTTCGTAGAGCTCTTCTTTTTGGAGGATTTCTTAGCGCTCTTTCCTTTCGATCCTCCGCTCTTTCCTTTTTTCTTTCCACCTGGGGAGCCTACTTTCGGAATCATCCCTAGTAAGCTTCCTGCTAATCCTAATAGACCCATTAGGCATCACCCCCACCAACAGGGATCATCCCCATGACGTCTAGGGCTGCCTCCAGGTCTGTTTCCTCTTCTTGCGCAGCGACAGATACAGGGGCTTTAATGGAGCCATCCATCGTCACTATCTGTCCCTGAATATCGGTATTGCCATCAAACACTAGACTGCTTGAGCCGCATGTGAAACGCATCGACTCCGCTGCACTCATGGACACACGTTTTCCGGCAAAGGTGATCGTGTCGTTGGCTTTGACCAGCAAGGATGGCTTACTATGCACAGTGATGCCGCTGTCCTGATGAAGCTGTAGAAAGACAGCACCCTCCTTGGCGGTAAATGTCACGGACTGTGGGTCTAGCTTCATTTCCTTCCCTTTCGGCGTACCCCAGTAAGACGTTTTGGGATCAGCTGTTTTCGGGTTGGACTCGCCACCCTTTCGTACACTATGACGAACAACCGCAGCTTCCTCTCGATGTGTCGGGAAGGTTAGGTGGACGCTATCTCCTTCCTCTGGCGGGCTGTAAAAGCCACTATGTCCCTCTGCCGTATAAGGCGTAGCCAGTGGGAACCACGTAGCTTCCTCCTTTTTTTGTGTCTCATCCATACTAAGATGGACTCGAACCTGATCCTTTTTGACCTCTAATACCTTTCCTTCAATTGCGGTGCCTGGTAGGAACGGAATACTGCGCCTATCTTGGCGTATGCCTTTTTCGAACAGCAGATGATACTCATAGGTAAGGATGCCTTGCTTCATGCGGGCGATAGACTTGGCTACTACAAGCTCCTTGCCCAGGAGTAAAACGCGATCACCCAGTTTCAATGTTTTTCTAGATTCTATCACATAGGCAACTGTATCCCGCTCTTCAATTGGCTGCTCGATGTCATTGTACTTACTATGTAAAAACTTAGAGCGATCCTTTAAGATCGTATAATTTGCCACGGAAAGCTTTTCCATTCGCCCTTCAGGTAGGCCAAACCAAAACTTCGGCTTATCAGCATCCACTGCAGCGACTAATACGGCACGAAAATGGGAAGCCATTCGTTGTAAAAATTGCCAATCCGTCTCCTTATATTGTAATATAAATTGCTTAAGAGGAGTAGCTTTCGATACAGTATCAATAACATCTGCACCTGAATAATCTTCTAGCACCTTTTTTATCATCGCCTGATAAGTCATTTTATGATGCTGAAAGGAGCGGTATTTTTTTTTACAATCCAAGGTGAATGTAGATGAAACAGCCTCTAATTCAATTTGATATACTCCCCTTGTCATTCGTATAGCAATTTCTGTTACCTGTCCTTTAAAAAGCGCATGCAGCCGTTGTCCGTTATGTTTTTGATAGACCTCTATTCGATCTGTCGTACTGGCAAGCTGCATACAACTATCTTTCTTTTCCGCAGGGATAAATCCGGTTATTGCTAATCTTGCATGGTCATTCACTGTTTGTGTCAACGTGAGATTATGCAATGTCTGGATTTCATAGGGGGATACGAGTTCAAGCTCACCGTATCCGATTACTTCCTCGTATGTGTTCACATGAATTCCCTTCTTTCCTCAGGGGACAATCGCTCATTCTTGCCCATCATCTTCTACTTTTATCGTTCCACAATACATACACATATTAATCGATTGACTAACTAACGCTGGATGATTTTCAATTAATTGATCATCCTTCCCATTAATCCAGGGCATTGTAATCACAGGAGTACAGGGCATGGGCTTTAAGACACCATTATTGGCAGCTGTAGCTGCCGCAACAGTAGGATTCGCTAATGTCTGGCATAACCCAAATGGTTGAATATTGACATAAGGCTTATAATCCATCGTATTCATCTGCGCCTTATTTTTCGTATAAACACCGTGACTAACTGGCATTTTTAAAATACTCGTTTGATCTCCTTGCGAACAGGATAATTTGGCACCAGCTACGACATAACTCCGTTGGTCGCCACCCTTTGTCTGCATTTCTTCTGACATAGAAAAACAATCCTTTCAATACGTAAGGTGTTACCACTTTTGCTAAACATAAGACTTAACTGCAAAACGTATGCATGACGACTCTTTCTTTAAATTGCTCTAATTTTAATCTCACTATTTTCTCACTAACATTACCTAAAAGGACCTTGCCATCATGTGCTTTAATCCTTTTTCAAGCTCCTCATCTATTTTCCTACAGAAAGAATGTCGTTCCATCTTCCTTCAGTTTGTATTTTTTGTAATCGTATTCCCCGAAAATCTCTGCGTAGAATACTCTCTGCTAATTCAATATTCACCACTATAAACTGTTCTTTAATGCCCTCGATTTGAAAGAATGGATAAGGAGCAGCCAACTGCTCATCTAAGACTAACTTCTTCAACGTACCATCAAGATGAAATTCCGTTTGAGCGGAAAGACAACGCACTTTTGGTGGGATCACCAGCCAATATAAGGTTTGCATTAATTTAGGCATATCCGTGAGAACAACTGCTTTAAATGGCATATTTGGGACATACTTTTCCACTAATTGTTTAACAGCATCAGAAATAAGCATGATTGGCTTTTCTATGAGATCGGTATACACCATCTCGCCTTTTTCTAATACAGGAAATTGCCGTTCAAGTTCCTCTAATTCTTCCATTCTTTCAATTGTTAATAGCTCTTTTTTAATCACTTGGGCGATACCAACAGGTTTCACAGCATTTGTGATACGTTCATCTTGAGATAGAATAAAATAGTTCATCTTTCGTCTCCTTTTTCACACTGTCTACTTCCAAATGACACTAGCTGCCTGGAATGGATCTAGCTTTACATATTCCTGTGCTTCCTTAGAGAAAATAGCCATTTCTAAATTGGCTCCCGCAAAATTAGTATTTCTAACATTTGCCCCCATAAAGCTGGCCCCTCGTAAATTCGCTAGCTCAAAATTGGCGCCTTCTAAATTCGCACCAGTAAAACGAACCGGTAAATAGCCAGGTATTTCCCATTTCTGACGATCTAGCAGACCACTCGCTCCTTGTACCTGTTGAAAATTCGCTCCCTGTAACTGACTATTACTAAAATCCGTCTCATAAATTGTGCTAAAGCTCAAATCCGTGTCCATTAGCTGACTCTCCCGAAAGCTAGTACCAATCAACAGACATTCACGCATATGACAATTGGTTAAATTGGCTTTGTGGAAAAAGGCATAGCGAATATCCAAGCCTTCATATCGCCCACCTGCTAAATTTAAATGGCTAAATACCTCGTATGGATATTCCTCCTCTAGTTGTTCATCTAGCCAAGCCTTTATTTCTTCACTATCCTTCGCTGAAAAATCCTCGCTATAGACAACCTCATTCATATCCATAAACTCGCCTACACGTATCTCGACAGCCACATCTCGATCTAGCGCCAAATACTCTGGACATCGAATAATGTCAGGTAGCGCATATCTAGCGAGACTTATTACATATTGGTGAAAATGTTTGGCGTCCTGAAGTCTAATGCGATCAATATCTGCCTGGGTAATTGCCCCCATAAAAGTTTTGCTATACAAACTTAATTCTTCAATGTATTGCTCTAAAAAATGATGCGCCCAGCCTGCATCATAAGTAGTTAAAAGCGGATGAATATCAAAAAACCATTCTTCATCCGTAGCTTCTACTAAATAGTGAGGGTTGCTCTCTAGTAGCTCTGTACGCAGCATTGAAAACGTAATATGTGCAATCGGTCCTTTCTGTTGAAGCGTTTGCTGTTGTTTTAGTTGCTGACATATTTTTTGAAAAGACATTCTAAAATCATCGGCGAGCTTATCCTTGGAGGCTTGAAAAAAATCCTCGAGCAATAAGAGATATTTCAACCTTCTTTTCTCTACTTCGTTATCATAAAAATGCTGTAAAACTCCCTGTGTCTGCATATAAGTCTCCTTCCTTCTCATTCACACGCAACCATTTTAATTTGCCTTTACTTCCTTCCCAAAAATTTGCACACTGCCATTCATCATTATTTTACTTTCTTTGCATTGTAAAGAAATTTCTTCCTCTGCAGACAAAAGAATATTCTTACTCGCCTTCACTGAAATATCTGCCTCTGAGATAAGTTTAATTTCTTTTTTACTAAATATTTCAATACCATTTGCTTCATTTAGCCGAATAAAAATATCGCCATCCTGTGCGGTAATAACCACTTCAGTTGGACTCATTTTAATTTCTTTACCAAAGGCTGTACGATAATATTTGGTTGAAGGATCATCTAGTTTGTTCGTTGCTGAAGTATCTAAATTTTTTCGTATGGAGCTGCTAGAAATTCCTTCCTCCTCACGATGTGAAGGAAAATAGACATGAACAAAGTCATTGATTTCAGGCATACAATACCAACCACTATGTCCCTCAGCTGTATAGCCCGTAGAATAAAGAAACCAATGTGCTTTTCCTTTATCCTGCTTCTCATCAATCGCTAAATGCACCTTAATATGATCCTTTGCGACTTCTAATACTTTTCCTTCCAGTGATAAACCTGAGATCGCATCGTTAAATAGTTCACTTTTATTCATGCCATTTTTCGTTGACAGCGTATAATAATGTTTCAGCAAGCCATCCTTCATGGTTGTGTATGCTTCACATATATAAAGCGTTTGTTGATGAAAAGTGACATGATCTCCTATTTCCATTACCTTATCTGTTTCCACCTCATAGTATAGAAAGTCATGCTCTCCCATACCTCCATTACCATTCTCTGTATATAGAAGGTAATCTGCTAGTTTTTTTCGGGTAGTATAATGGTAATCTTCTAGCTTGCCTTTAGCTCTACCAGCAGGCACACCAAAATGGAACTTTGGCTTATCAAAGGTAGCAGCAGGCACTAGTCCAGTGTTAAAACGTGAGGCTAGTCTTTTTAAAAATTGCCAATCGGTCTCTCGATATTGCAGGGTAAACTTGTCTAATTTAGCACCCTTTGTTGCTTGATCAATAATGTCAAGACCAGGATAAAAAGGATGTAATAGTTTAAATAAAGACGAATAGGTCATTTCCTTATCCTGATAGGAGCGATTTTTCTTTTTAATGTCTAGCTGATAGGTGCTTGAAGCCGCTTCTACTTCAATATAATAAATGCCACGAACTGAACGAACCTTCACATCTAAAATTACACCTTTAAATAATGGTGAAGGGACACCAAGATGATTAAGCTGATTTACTTCAATTGCCGATCTTGCCTCCGTCATTTCTACATAAGTGTCTCTCGCTACTTCAGGCACAATACCAGTAAAACGTAACATAGCATGTTCATTCATTTTTTTTACGATAGTAAGCTCTTGAATACTAATAAGCTCGAAAGGTAGAATTTGAATATTATGATAAGCTGTCACTACACTACTCATCGTATTCCCCCTCCGTTCCTACTATTTGAAGCAAATCGCAAGGATTCCATCATAGCTCTCGCAATCGGACGCCAAGTTTCAAGGTCCTCCTCCATACAATTGAAGGTTCCAATAAGCGCTACCCCTTCGATAGAGGCAAAGAACATTAAATTAAAAATATCGCCATCAATAGCCGGTGTTATAATCTCTAAAAAGCCGACTGTCTTCTCGTCAATCTTCAGGACATCCGTATCAAGCCAATCAGCTGAAGGTTGAGCTTGTTCAAGGATATCAATCATATTTTCTTGAAAAGCAGCAACTCCCTCTTCCTTTAATCGATGTGGAGTCAGGTTGAAGGCAAGATTAATCGATGAGGATTCATCTGTATAAATAAGATTTGGTCGACGGTCCGATGGGTACTTTAAGGCTGCTAATTCAGTAGACATCTTAGAAAATAGTTTTGGCATACGGATCGTCATTTTGCCATCCAATAACGACTGCTCCAACACCCCTACCTTCTCATCATCAATTATGATGTAGCTTTGATAGATATTTACTTTTTCTAAGTCTTGTTCCTCCTGCTCAGATACTGGCTCAGGCTCCTGTTCCTTTTGTAAGGCTACTTGTCGCTGGGCTAGCTCATGTTGCTCCTGCTCTCTCATTTCATTTCTTAATGCAATAATTTTTTCATCTATAAATTTCATCCCAATCACCTTCCGTTTTTTAACCGTTTTTCACCAACTATATTTCAACCTATCAACTATTATTTGCTTAGTCCCTACACATCCTTCATGACACAGAATTTGAAATCTGATCCTTCCATTGCCTCAACCATCTCATCAAAGGCATACCCGTTGGCAATGCTTCTCTCTACTTCTTCCTCACAAAAATATGAGTTTGAGTGCTATCTTTTCTATGTATAGGATCTTTTATTTCCGCCTTTAAAGTAATTTTAGGGAGATTAAAAATAATCTAAGGAACTATAAAAGTTCCTTAGATAATTAGTAAGTGTTTTATCCTGCTGCAATCTTAGACAGCGTAGCCACCCTCGATTTTTGCCAAATCTGTTTTGTCTTTCTTTTGCTTAATAAATAAGAAGAACTCACCGATACCTTCTGTGTCACCATATCTTTCTGTATAATCCACCACAAAAGCATTTGGGAAATGAATTTTTCTTACTACTTGATCAGCTGCAACAACCTCTAAAGTCACTTTACGGTAACAGTCAGCCTTCTCAGCAGGTACTAATGACCATAAACCCAATTTCATCGTATCATCAGAATTATCACCATCCGTAGCCGTTAAAATTTTACCTTTAACTTTTAAAGTGGCTCCAACATCTGTAGAGCGAGCGTTAGAATCATTCGGTGTATCTGTCTCATATTCGACAGTCATGATGCTTTCTAAGCCTAATTCAATTGCTTCTGAACCTTCTACTTTTAATACAAAACCCATTTTCGTACCTCCTAAAATTTGTTGAATCATGACGTCTAACATTCTAAGGAAATCATATTAGCTACAGCTATCTTTTTCACGATGTCTTACCCGTATCGTGAAATAGCTAATTTTCCAATATTAGCAATTAGTCGCTCGATTCATATTTATGTTAAAAGATTTATACATGATAAACCTTAAACATACGACTGAAAAATTGAATAACTGTATGTTTAAACTTGTTAGGCTTTAACAGCACTTGTCCCTTTTGTAATCATTACCTTTATCATTCAGCCATTTACTTTTTTGACTGCTTGGATTATTGCTAAAGAAACGAACGATATTTTCATGCTTAAAGTCACCTGATTGGAAGCGTAAAATTCTTTCATATACGTACTCACCTGTGTTTTGTAAATAGAATCGAATCCATCCTCTTCCATCGCTAGACTTCTAGCTTTATAAATATAAACAATATATAAACATTTAAGAAAAAAATTTACAATGAAATCAATATGAGGCTAAACTATGTACTAGAAACTCTAATTTCTATTTTTATGCATTTTTTATACGAAAATCACTAATGATAGTATGTATCACAAAAGTAACTATACAACACCAAAAATTAATGTCAATATTTTCTATAGAAGATATTGTCATTAAAAACAATTTAAATTATGTTTAGTAAAAATGTTACATAGTAATAATTATGATATTTTTTCAGTGAATAATGGAATTATCCTATTTTTTTACAAAAAAACAACTAATGGTTCAATTGCTCTTAGGCCCAAAGCTGTTTTTTAAAATAATCTTCTATATAGGAAAAATGAATAAAAAGTATTAAAAATGTAGTTATATTAGTCTTTTAGAATGAATCTACATAAGATAGTTCTTTAAGCATTTGTACTTCTTCTTCATTTACAACTTCACCCTTTTATCCTTTGTAAAGTTGCATCTAAACAAAATAATCGAATACCTTGCTCTCCTTTTATTAGTTTCTGCGCAAAAGTCGTAAAGTAGTAATCAATCACTTTTTTCTTCGGCTTTATATCTCGTCATCCTCCCTAAAAGGTGCAAAAAAACCGCTCACATGAACGTGAACGGTTTTGTAGACTATGCCTTTTGATAACGAAGCACTGGTGTACGAGCAGCGCGTGTTTCGTCTAAACGAGATACGACTGTTGTATGTGGTGCTTCTTGTACAATCGATGGATTTTCTTCTGCTTCTTTCGCAATTTGAATCATTACATCACAGAATGCATCTAACGTTTCTTTAGATTCTGTTTCAGTTGGCTCAATCATTAACGCCTCTTCCACATTTAATGGGAAGTATGTTGTTGGTGGATGGTAGCCAAAGTCTAACAGACGTTTTGCGATATCTAATGTACGAACGCCTTGTTTCTTTTGACGGCGACCAGATAACACAAATTCATGTTTACAGTGACGGTTATATGGAAGATCATAGAATGGCTCTAAACGACGCATCATGTAGTTGGCGTTTAGGACTGCATATTCTGTAACAGCTTTTAAGCCATCTGGACCCATTGTACGAATGTACGTATAAGCACGAACGTTGATACCAAAGTTACCATAGTAAGGTTTTACGCGTCCGATTGATTGTGGACGATCGTAGTCGAAGTGATATGTGCCTTCTTCAGTTCTAACTAATACTGGTTTTGGTAGGAATGGAATTAAGTCTGCTTTTACGCCTACTGGGCCGGAACCCGGACCACCGCCACCGTGTGGACCTGTAAATGTTTTGTGCAGATTTAAATGTACGCAGTCAAAGCCCATGTCGCCAGGACGTGCTTTACTCATTACGGCATTTAAGTTCGCACCATCATAGTACACTTTACCGCCTACAGAGTGAATTAGCTCTGCCATTTCAATAATGTTTTCTTCAAATAAACCAAGTGTATTCGGGTTTGTTAGCATTAAAGCAGCTGTATCAGAACCTACTACTTTACGAAGATCTTCAATATCTACTAGACCATTCTCATCCGATTTAACAGTAATTGTTTCAAAACCTGCTACTGTTGCCGATGCTGGGTTAGTACCATGTGCTGAGTCAGGAACAATGACTTTATTACGGTGTCCCTCACCATTTGCTTCATGGAATGCACGAATCATCATTAATGCTGTCCATTCACCGTGAGCACCTGCTGCTGGTTGTAATGTCACTTCATCCATTCCTGTAATTTCTACTAAAGAAGTTTGTAAATCATAGAGAAGCTCCATTGCACCTTGTGCTGTTGATTCATCCTGTAATGGGTGAACATTGGCAAAGCCTGAAAGACGTGCAACTGTTTCGTTAATTTTCGGATTGTATTTCATCGTACAAGAGCCAAGCGGATAGAAGCCAGAGTCTACTCCGTGGTTTCTCCGAGAAAGTGCCGTGTAATGACGCATAATATCAAGCTCAGACACTTCAGGTAATTCTGCCGCTTCAGCACGAACTAAGTTTGCAGGTAATAAATCTGCTAGGTCTACTTCTGGTACATCAAGTGCCTCTAAGCTATAGCCAACACGACCTTCTTTTGAAATTTCAAAAATGAGTGATTGATTTTCGTTATGCATTAAGAGCCCCCATTTCTGCAACTAGTGCATCAATTTCTTCTTTTGTGCGTAATTCAGTAACTGCTATTAGCACATGATTTTTAAGAGAGTCATAATTTTGACCTAATGGATATCCACCGATAATCCCTTTTGCAATTAAGCCTTTATTGATTTCCTTCACACATTTATTCGTTTTCACAACGATTTCGTTGAAGTGGGCACCTTGGAATGCTACTGTAAAGCCTGCTGCTTCAAAGGCATTTTTCGCATAACGTGTTTTCGCAATATTTTGTGTTGCCATTTCACGAATGCCTTGTTTACCTAGAGCTGTCATGGCTACAGAAGCTGCAAGTGCAAGAAGAGCTTGGTTCGAACAAATATTAGATGTCGCTTTATCACGACGGATATGCTGTTCACGTGCTTGTAATGTTAATACATAACCACGACGACCTTCACCATCTACTGTTTCACCAACAAGACGGCCTGGAACCTTACGCATTAATTTTGTTGTTACGGCAAAGAAACCACAGTGTGGTCCACCGAATGCTTCAGAAATACCGAAAACTTGCGCATCCCCTACACAAATATCCGCACCTAGTTTACCAGGAGGTGTTAAAATGCCTAATGCCAGTGGATTAGAAGATACCACAAACAAGCTTTTTGCTTCATGAGCAATATCCCCGATGACTTGAATATCTTCTACTTGACCAAAGAAGTTTGGATATTGAGCAATAACAGCTGCTGTGTTGTCATCAATCATCTCTTTTAATGCATCCACATCTGTCACGCCATCTTTTTGTGGAATTGTCACGATTTCGATCGATTGACCATAGGCATATGTAGCCACAACATCACGATATTCTGGGTGCACTGTTTCAGACACTAAAATTTTCTTACGACGTGTATGACCAGCTGCCAGCATACCTGCCTCTGCTAATGCTGTACCACCGTCATACATTGAAGAGTTAGCGAGATCCATACCTGTTAGCTCAGCAATCATTGTTTGGAATTCAAAGATTGCTTGTAGCTCACCTTGTGAAATCTCCGGTTGATATGGCGTATAAGCTGTATAGAACTCTGAACGAGAAATAACATGATCCACGATGACTGGTTTATAGTGGTTGTAAACGCCTGCACCTAAAAATGATACATTAGCATTTGTGTCCTTATTTTTTGCGGCAAGTGCCGTTAATTCTTTTAATAAAGCAGACTCTGATTTTGCTTCCTTAATGTCATAAAGGCCTTTAAAACGTACTTTCTCTGGAATATCCTCGAATAATTCATCTACTGAGGATACACCGATTACGTCTAACATTTCTTTTTGATCTTGCTCCGTCATTGGTAAATAACGATGTTTCATAAATGTAGGTCCCTCTTTTCAACTATTATTTTGAACGCTTGTAAAACGGTGTTTCTACTGTGATTACCTTTAAGTGCTTACCACGAATTTCGATTTCTAGCTCAGTTCCGATTGTTGCGAATTGACTGTCAATTAACGCGTGACCAACATTACGTTTAGATGAAGGAAGCTGTGTGCCCGTTGTTACTTCACCAATTTCCTTACCATCCTTCAACACTTTGTAACCATGGCGTGGAATTCCTTTATCGATCATTTCAATTCCTACCAGTTTACGAGGAAGACCATTTTCCTTTTGTGCTACTAATGCTTCGTGACCGATAAAGTCTTCTTTATTTAATTTCACAGCAAAGCCAATACCTGCCTCAAGTGGAGAAATTGTTGCTGATAGCTCTTGACCATATAGTGGGAGCCCCGCTTCAAAACGAAGTGTATCACGACAACCAAGACCTGCAGGGACAACGCCTTTATCCTGACCTGCCTCTAAAATTTTTCCCCATAGTGCTTTAATATCTTCTGGAGCACCATATAATTCAAAGCCATCTTCACCTGTGTAGCCACTACGAGAAACTAATACTTTATGGCCTGCCACTTCAACATCCTCTTGGAAGCGGAAAAATTTAATGGCACTCACATCAGTTGAAGTTAAAGATTGCAGCACTTCTTCTGCTAACGGACCTTGAAGTGCAATTTGTGCATAGGCATCTGATTGGTTATCAATCGTCACATCATATTGATGTTGATTTTCCATCATCCAATCATAGTCCTTTTCGATATTTGCTGCATTAACACATAATAAATAGTGATTGTCCGCTAATTTATAGGTTAATAAATCATCAACAACGCCACCATTTTCATAGCACATAGCTGTGTATTGTGCTTGGCCCGCCACTATTTTTGACACATCATTTGACAAAAGATTTTGTAAAAATTCTAATGCATCTGGACCAGTGACTAAAATTTCACCCATATGTGATACATCAAATAACCCTGCACGATGACGCACTGCATCATGTTCTTCCTTAATAGAAGAGAATTGAACAGGCAATTCCCATCCACCGAAGTCAACCGTTTTCGCACCGTACTTCGCATATTCTTCAAATAGAGGTGTACGTTTTAATTCGTTCGCCATTCTTTTTTGCCCCCTTATTGTTAATTACATTTTTACTAGTAGTAGTTCGTCTGCTTTTTGTAGTAGTACAGTCCATGCGCTTTCTTGCTCGCATATATACTTGTAGACATAAAAAAAGACAGACGAACCCCTTTTCGGGATTCTCTGTCCTTGCACCTGAAAGTTACACCAGACTAGCTCGCAATGCTTTTACCATTGCCAATTAGTCGGCTTTCCCCTTTGGTGGCTGTTATTGTTATACTACAGCTCTCTCCAGAGTTGCGTCTTGTACGAGTCCTTTTACCTGAGAGATTCATAGCCATTACTACTTGCTCCTTCGGTGGCGTCTATACGCGCTCTCCCCGCACAATCATCCGCCCAAGATAGATCTTGGTACTATTTAGTATTCAATGAACATTTAGTTACTTATTTGTCTATATCCTAACATTAAATGCATTGAAAAGGCAATCATTTTTTAAAAGATAATAAAATACGAACATTATTTTAATAAAATTGTATTATCGTTCGTTTTTTAATCTTTTCACTTGAAATACTAAATACTCTAGAATTTGGCGAATCGTTCTGCCTTCTGTCAGTACTTGGATATGTCCTGCATCACGATAAAACTTTCTTCTGTAATGATACAGACTTTCTAATTCTTCCTTTGTTGAGCTCTGTACAATGGGTCTGTTTGGATCATGCTGTATTCGTTTATAAATATCTTCAAAAGACGCATCTAGAAAAAATACTAATCCACTACGTCTCATAATTTTTCGATTTTCAGCATTTATGGCAACGCCACCACCTGTGGAAATAATACATGCCTCATTTCGGAAATTTTTTAAAAATTCTGTTTCTATTTCCCGAAAGCGGGCCTCTCCGTATTTTTCAAAAATCTGTGGAATTGTCATCCCCTGCTGACGCACGATCTCATGATCCATATCATAATATGGCATCTTTAATAAATAGCTTAAACGTCTTCCTAACGCACTCTTTCCACTACCCATAAACCCAACTAAATATATTTTTCGCAATTCGAATCACCTTCTTATAACTACGATTCTACACTGTCTGACAAAATTTGTCCTAATAAATTTATCGTAGCTCGAACATTCAATTTTTCTAGCCCATCATATGTTCGTAACTGCATTTCATAAGACATACAATACGCAAGAACAAAAGTAGTTACAAAAAATAATAATGCAATTGCGATCAAAAAAATAGCCCCTCTGTCATTTTTCAATAATTGGCACATAGAAGCTCCGCTCCTTTTGAACACCACTAGCCATTTCGACAGCTACTGTCAGCATATTTTCTGTATAGTTAAATTGACATCGATTGAGTCCTATTAGCATAGGAACATGTCCACCGTTTACTTGTTCACGAATAATATTCGAATAACAATCAATATGATGCAGTGTATTTGCTGTTTGAAAAGTCATTCTTTTGTAATCTGCACGAACTGAAAATGTAGAAACATCTTGTAGAGCATGATTTAAATCAGAGACAAATAGTTCCCATTTTGTTTGTTCATCCGATAACACCGTTGATTTCATTTCAGCAAACCATAATATGACGAGGACAAAAAGATGAGAAATTAGCACAAAAACAACTAATTGAAACATGGCTTCTAATAATGTATAGCCCTTGTCATCCATGAGCTTCACCATTGACGTTGATACATTTTTGACGTAGCTCACGTGTATTTTGAAATCGAACACAAACGTCCTGTCCATCAAATATCCAATGGTAATCAACTTGTTCAATCGTTCTAGTGCCTTCTGTTTGTTGCTTTGCTTGATATTGTTTTATGCCCTCATAGGCAGTTTCAGCTGCAATCACCTCTAGTTTTTTATTCAGTAGATTTGTCTTCATTGTATAGGTAATGGGTAATAATGATGTGCAAAGTAATGTAAAAATACCCATAGCTAAAATAGTTTCCGCAAATGAATAGCCTGACTCATTCAATCCTAGCTCTCCCTCTCCCTATCGTTATGATTACTTTTTTCTTTCCCCAAGATGTTTTAAAGGCAATGGTGCCGGCTGACATAACGTTCCCATTGTAATTATAAATAAGTGTATGAATCGAACTCTCTGCAGGTAAAAACTCAACCCCTTTAGGAAAAGGACGTTCATATAAAGTCGTATAAAAATCTTTTTGAATGACATAACGATTCGTTGAACTTTCCATTTTCAAGGCGATATATTGGCGTTGGCTCATGCTGTACGTCTGTATATATTGAATATCGAGTTGCATTTGCGTAAAAAATCGTTCTAATTCCTTCATTTCCGCTAATTTGAATGAAAATTTACTAACGATCGCTGTTAAACTCATGATAAGAAATAAGACAATAAGGATCTCGAGAAGCGTAAAACCACCATTTTTATTACCGATCATCAGCTATTAGACCCAGTCTCCAAGCTAGCATTAGCTGGACGCACCTCTCCGTCACTTGTAATCTTAATTTCCTCTTTATTCGGGCATGTCGTTTCATTTTCTTTTAAATAACCTTCTGCAACTAAATCGTCTAATGTAGGATAGGCCATAAAATCTACACGATAGGCCTCTACCTGACCTTGCACCATAGAGATATAAGCTGCACAGCCCTTCTTATCTATTGTGGCAAAATGCTTTGTAACATTTGGAATAGTAATCAGAATAAGGATCGATATGATTAATAAGACAATTAGCATTTCGATTAAAGTGAAACCAGCTTGCCGATTGATACGTTTCATTTTTTTCCTCCTAAACTAATTCAATCATATGATAGATTGGTAATAATAAACTGACATAGGCTGCGACAATACATATAGCAATGAGGATAAAGAAGGTTGGTTGCACAAACGCTAGTATTTTTTGCAAAAGTTGCTCTTGTTTTTCCATTAATAATTCACTGTACAATACTAATTCTTTTCCTAAATAACCGCTTTGCTCGCCGTGCTCTACAAAAACCGGGAAATCCTTCTGGAAAACAGCCATCACGATAACCGCTTGTGTTAAGGACTCACCAAAAATGACTCTTTCTTTAATACGTTGCGAAAGAATTTGAAGAAAAGGTTGTAGTTGTTGATCCTCAAGCAATTGGAGACTTGCTTGTAATGAAAATCCACTTTGCAGCAAACTTCCTAAATAAGCAGCAAATTGTCTTGTCAAAGCTAACCTGATATAAAATTGAATGAAGGGAATTTTTAATAATATTGATAGTTGGTAGGCAATGGACTGTCGTTTGAGATAGAGGTGAAAAATTAATAAGCTACCTGTTATTATGACTATCGTAAGAATGACGATATCTGGAACATGTAATAACATGTTGGATAAAGCAATACTTGATTCGCCTGATTCATTCGTTCGGCTAACAACCATCCTCTCGATATTTGGCAAGAAAATTGTTCGAAACACAAAAAATAACAATAGTAAAAATAAGATAAGTGTTACTGGATAGACAAGAAGCTTCATTAGTTTTTTCTTTGTCTTCTCACTTACCGTTATCTGCTTAGCCACACCCTGTAAAGCTTCTATCATATGGCCATTATTTTCTGCAACTGTGACTGACATTAAATAATGTTTAGCAAGCTGTAATGTTTCAAGTATCCCTGTAACACCTACTCCTTGCCTAAGTTTTTCATCAATTTGCTGCTGAATGTCCTCATGGGCCTTAATATGATGAGGTAGTAGCATTGAAATAGCTTGTGGTAATAAATAACCTTCCTGCAATAGCACACATAAACGATTAAAAAATTGTGCCTGCTCCCTTAATCTCCATTTTGTAGCTCTATTGTAATAAAACATAAATTTATCGATGTATGTTTGTAGCTGCATAACGTCTCTCCACTAGTTCTTTTTGCCCCATTAATGTGAGGTTATATGGAAGCTCATAGTTCCCCTGTTCTTTAATAGCCATAATGGCTCTTGTTAGATGTATATCATGTAAAATTTCAAAGACTGCACGTCGTTCATCATGTATAGCTGACACCTGTAAAAGTTTTTGCGCCACAATTCCGATAACGGTTTGGCGAAGTTCCTCTATTGTCACACCTAAGTCCATTAATCGATAAAGACAGCTAATTGAATCTTTTGCATGAATTGTGGAGACAACTAAATGTCCTGTTAAAGACGCTTGAATAGCAATTTTCGCTGTTTCTTTATCCCGTATTTCACCAATCATAATCACATCAGGTGAGTGGCGTAAAATGGCTTTTAATCCCGTAGCATATGTAACGCCTGCTCGCTCATTTACCTGGATCTGAAGTAGATTTGCTTGGCTATTTTCTACAGGATCTTCTAAGGAAATCACATGTCGATTTAATTCTGTTGAGCAATAGTGAAGTAAGGAATAAAGTGAAGTAGATTTGCCAGAGCCTGTTGCCCCCGTAAAAAACAAAAGACCTTGTTGGCTTTGCACAAGCTCCATTAATTGATGTGCTGCACTTTTGGAAAAACTTAAGGAAGTTAGTGGGAATGCATGATTTTGGAGAAGTAAACGGATAATTAAGCTTTCTTTTAAAAAGACGGAAGGTAATGTAGAAACACGAAAGGCGTATGGATTTTGCTCCATCGCTTTTTGAAAGGAGCCACTTTGAGGTTTTCGTCGCTCACTAATATCTAATTCCGCAAGAAATTTATAGTAGGAGATCATTCTCTCCGCAAGATCGATCGGAAGCTCGCCAGCTTGAAGAAGCTTATCATATTTTCGAAAATAGATCCGATATGTTGTATTGCTTGGAACGAGTAATAAATCGGATGCACCAAAATGATAAGCCTTTAGTAAAAGTTGCTCACATCTTTGTTCAACAACTGTTTCAAAACTCTGCATATATGCACCTCTCTTCTAGTTCATTCGAATATGACCGCTCTATTCGTTATTTCCTAGTATAAAGAGGAAAAGTGCACGAGAAAAGCCCTTTTCTGAAAATAAAAACTTGTTATACATTTTACTATCAATTATGTTTTTTGCTATAAAAGTGTGGATAAAATGCAATTTTCCACTAAAAAGGAACATAAATACATGAAAAAATTAATATTTATGCCAAAATGAATGTATCTTTTTCAATAATACAATATAATAGAATCAACATGATTATTTTCCTAACACTTGGTAGATGAACATAATTTTTATAAAAACTTAAAGAGGTGAAACACATGATCCATCCATTGAAAATTACGAGTACACTTGCTGATGAAACAAGATACTCTATTTATGAGTATATATTGCAAGAGAAAAAAACAGTCACAGTACAACATATAGCTGATCAATTTGGTATCCATCCAAACGTTGCCAGACTTCATTTAACGAAACTTTCGGAAATCAATATTATTTCTGCTGATTATGTAAAAACAGGTAAAGGTGGAAGACCTGGACGAGTTTATAAAGCTTCAGAGAAAGGTGTATCACTAACATTTCCTAGACGTGACGAAGATCGTTTATTAAAATGGACGATTCAATTAATTCAAGATGTCGGACCATCTGCGTTAACGAAGTGTCAAGAAATTAGCTACCAAGACGGCTACCAGCAAATGAAAAATTATATCAGTGCTGAAATGACATTAAATAATTCTCTTTCCTTCGATGAAAAGCTTCAGTTATTAACTGACAATGCCGCATTAATCGGCTATATTCCACAAATTCAACAAACTGAACTTGGAAAAAAAGTGATATTCTCCATTTTTAATTGTCCATTCCAGGAGCAACTGACAGCACATTCTGAAATTGTTTGTTCATTACATGAATCCTATTTAAAAGGACAATTAGATGCTCTATTTTCTAATAATGAACTTGTGCAAGTTGAAAGTATGATACATAATTGTGATTTATGTAAATATGAAATAAACGTGACAGAAATCGATCACTAGTTTAAAAATCCATTTGTTTGTCACAAAGATCGGAGAAGTTCCAGTTTACAGACACCTTTCATATCATTTATAATGAGTAAGAGATTATTGTGTCGTGGGCAAAAGGAGGGGAAATCTTCATGGATAATATGTATAAAGTTATGGCATTCTGGACAGGTATTTTTGCCGTTATGTTCTACCTTGGTGGTATGAACGAGGTATCGCTATTATTCTTAGGTAATACAGGTTTATTCTTATTATTAGGCTTCTTAAACCTTTCAGAACGTATGTACATGTACATTTTCGGAGCATATTTAACTGTATTCTTCGCTGGCTTCACGTACTATACAACATTCATTCACGTACCTGGTGGCGGTCATTAATACAAAAAATCGCGTATCTCACTACAATTGAGATACGCTTTTTTATATGATGCGGCCTTTTTAAAATCCATTTAAAAATGGATTTGTCTCCATTTCTGCACCTACAGTCGTATAATTACCGTGTCCAGGATAGATAATAGTATCCTCTGGTAATGACAGTAATTTATTATGGATTGAATCCAATAATATTTTTGTCGATCCACCCAATAAATCTGTACGTCCGACACCTTGTTCAAATAACGTATCTCCTACAATCGCAAAACCATCTTGCTCAAAAATATAGGAAATACTACCAGGTGAATGTCCTGGTGTAAAAACAGCCTGAAAAACAAAATTACTAATTTCAAATGGCTGTTCTTCTTTGATGATGGTGTCTTGCGCTGGTGCAGCTACTCGATAATCTGGTAATGCAGCATATTTACTAGAGCCATTCTTAGTAGGATCTCCTAGCCAGCTAACTTCCTTTTCGTGAATCCATACTGGGACATCAAACACTTCACGCACAGCATCAACGGCTCCAATATGGTCAAAATGGGCATGCGTTAAAAAGATAGCTAACGGTTTTAAACCATTGCTACGGATTGTTTTAATAAGACGCTCCGCTTCCTCACCTGGATCAAATATAATACATTCTTTTTCTTTATTCGATACGATATAGCAATTCGTTTGGACCGGTCCAAGAGAATAACTTCGTACGTTCATCATAGTTATCACCTCAACTTTCTATTATACAGGCTTTGCCACAATTTGACGATAAATGTTCATAGTTTGCGCTATTTTAGTTCTCGACAAAAATAAGTAGAACGTTTACAATTAAGGAGGAATATTGTTTGCGACATTCATTTTCTGATGTCGAAAGGAGTGTCTATTTTTAATGAACTTATTAATGGTTATTTTTGGTCTAGTAGCGATTTTAGCTGTAGTTGGTACATTCCAAGCAATTAAAGAAAAGAACCTATTAAGCGTTGTTTTCAATTTATTAAGTGCTGTTGTATTTGGATGGTTCGTCATCATGACAATTGTTCACAGCGGTTACCCACCAACATTACACTAAAATTTTAGACAGAAAAAGAGCAGTCTCCACGGAGATTGCTCTTTTTTTCACTACTTATTTAATTTAAGGAATCGTTTCTTACCAATTTGTATCACATCATCATTCATTAGGACGCGCGAAAGGTCATCTAGCGCTAATTTTTCTCCATTCAAAGATACCCCATTTTGCTTGATTAACCGTAAAAACTCACTTTTACTTTGAATATAATCCATTGCCACTAATTGGGGAAGGATATCCTCTACCCTTTCCTTATCAATCTCTAAGAGTAAAACGGGAATGTTTTTCGGTATTTCCTTTCGTTGAAATGCTGCTTCAAAGTAAGTTCTCGCTTCCTTCATTGCTGCAACTCCATGGTATAAAGTCGTTATCACTTCTGCTAATCGCAATTTCAGATCGCGGGGATTCTCTCCCTTTTGAAGTTTATCTTGAATGGCCTGCACTTGTAGTGGGTGCTCATCCGTTGCTAATTCGAAATATTTTACGATTAATGCATCAGGTACTTCCATCACCTTTTTAAACATCATTTCAGGTGCTTCATTGACACCAATATAATTACCTAAACTTTTACTCATTTTTTCAATGCCATCTAATCCCTCCAGTAGTGGCATAAAAATGGCAATTTGTTTTTCTATCCCTCGCTGCTTTTGTAAGTTTCGCCCCATTAATATATTAAACGTTTGGTCTGTTCCCCCTAGCTCAATATCAGCCTCTAGCTCCACCGAATCATATGCTTGCATAAGGGGGTAAAAAAATTCATGCATGCCAATGGGTACGTGCTGCTTGTAACGTTTCTGAAAATCCTCACGCTCTAAAAGTCGAGCAACAGATGTTGTGGCTGCTAGCTGAATGACTTCTTCAAACGACAGCTTTGCTAACCATTCACTATTAAAACGAACCGTTGTCTTGTTCTTATCTAACACTTTAAAAATTTGCTCACAATAGGTTTGGGCATTTTTCTTCACTGTATCGTCATTTAAGGCTGTTCGCCCTTTTGCTTTACCTGTAGGATCGCCAATTCGTCCTGTAAAATCACCGATAACAATAATTGCATGATGACCTAAATCCTGCATTTGCTTAATTTTTCGAAGAACGACTGCGTGACCTAAATGAATATCTGGTGTGGATGGATCAAGTCCTAATTTAATTGTTAAAGGCTGCTGTTTTTTAAATGATCGTTCTAATTTTGCACGTAATTCCTGCTCATCAACGATTTTATCGACACCTTTCTTGATGATCACGAATTGCTCCTCTGGTGTTAAAAACATACAAAACATCTCCTTGTAATATTAAAAATTAATATTGCAAGATCTATAAGAGTTACTTGGGAACCATTAGGAAATAATATCCTCACTTTGTTTAGTTCGCTTCAAACACAAAAAAACGCCTTTAGGATTATTCCTAAAGGACGTTCATGAACGTGTTACCACCTTTTTTCGAGAACTACTCACATAGCTCTCCTCTAAAAGTACAGCCGAAGCGATACCCCTGCAATGATTACGGATGCAACTCCGTCGTAGCCTACTAAATTTTCGGTACGCAGCTCCAAGATGTATTCACTTTAATATCCCTTGCGCCTCTCAACGTCCGGCTACTCTCTGTCAGTTCCATTAAAGTTACTCGTTCTTTTCCATGCCTTTACTCTTATACTCCGAAATGCGAAAAACAAATCTTCGTTATGCAGATATTTACACTTATTATAATCATATATCCCCTTTTGTCAATAATAATGTAAAAAAGAGAGACCTCGTCATGAGATCTCTCTAATATGATTATTTAACTGAATCCTGCTTTAAATTACCTGTTTTTTCATCATAGAAACGAAGCAAGTCACCATTAATAATCGCATCAGAATTTTCTAGCTCCATTGTGGCACGATCAGCATATGATTGACATGGCTCACCTTCTATTTCTTCGCCAGTTGCTTTGTCATAGCAAGCTTCACCAGCATAAACGTATTTATCTGTGATAAAGCGTCCATCACGGAAAATAACAAAGTCCTCATGCTCTGGAGAGAATAAATCTGCCCCCATTTGCATATCTTTTGACGTTTCTACGCCAAGAAGGTGTAAGATTGTTGGACGTAAATCCATTTGTCCTGAAATCTCTGTCATTTCTTTACCATCACCAGATCCTGGGATATGGATGAATAAAGGTACTTCTTGCAGTAATGCATTATCAAATGGTGTGATTTGTTCTTTCCCTAAATATTGTGCCATTGCTTTATTATGGTTTTCAGAAATACCATAATGGTCACCATACATAACGATAATAGAGTTATCATAAACACCTTGATCTTTTAACTGTTGGAAGAAATCTTTTAGAGCTTCATCCATGTAGCGTACTGTTTGGAAGTAACGATTTAAAGTACCAGAGTTCGAATCATATTCAGGAATCATAATATCTTCCGGGTCCAATGTAAATGGATAATGGTTCGTTAGCGTGATCAGTCTTGAATAGAATGGCTGTGGCATATCTTTCATTAAATTAGCTGATTGCTCTAAGAATGGAGTATCTTTCATACCCCAGTTTACAGCTTGCCCTTCTTCAACCGTATATGAATCTATATCGTAAAATTTATTGATTTTTAATGATTGATACATCATGTCACGGTTCCAGAAAGATTTATTATTCGGGTGCATAACATTTGTAAAGTAACCATTTTCTCCAAGGCGTTCTGCCATTGAGTTATACGTATTTCCACCATGCGTGAAAAATACTGCTCCACGGCCTAAACCAAACAAGGAGTTTTCTAAAATAAACTCTGAGTCAGATGTTTTTCCAAGGCCTGTTTGGTGATAGAAATTACTGAAATAATACGTATCTTTATCTTTTGTTAAAGAGTTTAAGAATGGTGTCACTTCATGACCATTCATATCATTATTAATGACAAAGTTTTGTAAGGACTCCATAGACACAACAATTAAGTTGCGACCTTTATATTTCCCAAACATTTCTGGGTTAATGGCTGCCTGATTTGAACGAATATAGTTATTTACTTCAACTAGTTCACTACCATCCGCTAACGCACGTTGCGCAGATGATTTCGATTGAATATAAATGTCATACAAATGGTAATTGTATGTACCAATATTCTTCACTAATAATTCGCGGTCAAAACTACGTGTTAGTAATTGTGGACGCTCTGTTTCTGCTAATCCTAAATTTAAAAATGTCATTGCTACTGCCAATACAAAGAAAGCACGTCGGAACTCAACATTCACTTTAAATGCTTCTTTCATTTTTGGTAAAAATTTATTTGCTAAGATTAAAATAATGACATCAACGAAATATAATACATCCCAAGGTTCAACAATGGCTGCTACGGACGTTCCTAAGTCACTAAAGTTGCTTGTTTGGAATAATACTGGCAGCGTAATAAAGTCATTGTAGAATCGATAGAACGCTACATTTCCGTATAAGACAATGGACAAAATAACGCTGACCGTTATCAGATAACGATTTCTAGCTTTTGCTGATTTAAAAAATAGTGATAAACCATACGTAAATAGCAAAAAGCTTAATGGATTAATAAACAAAATAAATTGTTGCATGGCATTTTCAATTTTCATCTCGAAGCTTGTGTGGTAAACAATGACCGTTTTGATCCATGTTGCTATAATTGCTAGTATCATAAATGAATGTTTAGGCCACTTTATTGATTTCATTCCTAACATCCTCCCTACTTCCTTACAAAAAAATAATAATTTTTTACATTTTGTTACGGAAACAAAATATATCTTAAACTTTTTTTTACAGATAATCAACACATATCTGCCTGAAATTTTTTTCTCCTGCTCTTCTATGCGTCTCCTTGCTGTTCTATGCGCCAGATATCTATATATACGTTTTGAATTGTAAAAAGTTTCGTAAAAACACAAAAACAGCGGAAATCCACTGTTTTAAGAATATTACATACATGTTACATTAACTTTACAATACCCATTTACATGATATTTCAAACATTACTTTTTATTCTCTTCCATACGAAGTCTTGTTGTTTCTTGTCGAATGAGTAGTAATGCCATTTGATAATCTTTTATGTCTAGTACATTTGCTTTATAAAGCTCGCGTATTTCATCCTCCATTAACATCAAATCGCCAATCGGATCCCGCGTATAAATATAAGTACCATAGGTTTTCAAGAGTTCATAAATATCTAACATTTTATCCATTTTCGTTCGCTCCTCGTTGTCCTAGACAATCAATACGTTTTGAGGGTGTCACAATGATGTCTACTGGGCAATCATGTTCTTCGGTAGGAACACGATCAATGATTTGCTCATCAAAGAGCATGGACAGTAGCTTACCCTTTTTATAGTTTAATACATAGCGATCATAATAACCACCGCCATAGCCGATTCGATAGCCATATCGGTCAAAAACTACGCCTGGAACAAGGATAACATCCATTTCATTTGCGTCAACAAACTCACATCTTTCTGGAATAGGCTCACGCAAATGCATATATACAGTTTCAAGTTGGGCAAAAGAGTCAATTGCGTAAAATGACATTTCTCTTGTTTTCGGGTGGCATTTTGGAACAGCAACCTTTTTACCAAGTTGCCATAATTCCTCAATTAGAAGAAATGTGTCGACTTCTGGCTTATTTGAAATGGTCAAACCAATTGTATTTGCTTCTATTATATATGGTTCCTGTAGCACCTTTTTAACTATAGCTAAAGATTGACTATGATATGTATTATCGCTCATTGTCGAGAGTGCTTCTTTCACCTTGTTACGTAAAGTTGTTTTATCCATCCAGGCTACCTCCTATATAGTAAAACTTGAATCAACTTAGAGTCTTTCCATCAAAATGGTTTCCTAAAATGTAGAAAGCCAAAACCACTTGTGGTTTTGGCTTAATGAGCGATTACTTAGTTTCACGGTGAAGAGTGTATTTCTTCTCGCGAGAGCAATATTTTTTAAGTTCAAGACGCTCTGGATTGTTACGCTTGTTCTTTTTAGAAATGTAGTTACGTTCGCCGCAATCTGTGCAAGCTAAAGTAATGTTTACGCGCATCATTAACCCTCCCACTCTATATCAAGAATTTAAATTTGAGCATGATTTATACGACTAACCTATTATAACATAAACTGAAAAAAAATCTACCTTCATTTCATATTAACTTTGCATATGGTAAAATATCTTATAATTACATACTACATTGAGGTGAAACTATTGGATTTATCCATCCTATTAATGAGTATCGGGATTCTTCTGATCATCATATCGTTCTTTTTCAAAAATAGTTCACAAAAAATCGAGAAAGATGTCGAAGAATTATCCATCTCTATATTTCAAGAAACGAATAATTTAAAGCGTCGCATGAAAATTGTCGAGGAAGAACTTTTATTAGAGCCTGAGTTCCAAGTGAAATCAAAATCAGCACCTACCCCTCAGCAAGTACAAAGTCCTAAGGTTCAACAAATGATGCAAGCTGTTCAACAGGCTGCACAAGCTTCAAAGGTTACATCAGCAACAACGCAGACTAAACCCATTCATCAAATTATCGTTAGTCAGGTTCACGAATTAAATAAACAAGGTCTTTCTGTAGCAGAAATTAGTATCCGTTCTAATTTAACAGAAGAGCAAGTTCGCCAAGTGATTGCAAACGGAGGTCGATGATTGATGAACAAATCTGCCATCCGCGCATTCGGTATTGCAATTTTTCTTGTCGGGGCTTTGCTAGCTCTCGCAGGCCGCTATGATGTAAACATTGGTCTTCCTATGAAAGATTCTCCTAATCTGCAACAAGTAGAAGAACTGCGAATGAAGTTAGATAAGGCAAATAAAGAAATTGCCTCATTAAAGGAACAATTAAAGCCAGTACATAAGACTGAAGAAACTTCTTCACCAGATGCTTCTGAACAATCTGCTGATAAAACTAACACTGATGAGAAGATGATGACACTGCAAATATATAGTGGGATCACACCGTATATTGTTGCACAAAAGCTTGAGGATGGTGGCATCATTACAAATAGTGTTGAGATGGAGCTACTACTCGCAAACGCAAAATATGCTCGAAGCTTACAGATAGGCTCCTATGAGGTCAACTCTTCCATGACTCTTGAAGAAATTGCAAAATTAATCACAGGCAAAAAACAATAATATTAAAGCTGTCGCCAAATGAAGCGACAGCTTTTTTCTGTATCATTACGCTATATTTTCTAAAAAGGCTTTCATCATGATACTGCCTTCTTTTGTGCCAATGGATTCTGGGTGAAACTGCAGTCCATAAAGAGGGTATTTTTTATGTTGAATCGCCATAATTTCCCCATCATCACCTGCTGTAGCAATAATGTTGAAATCTTTGTGCAATGTCTGTGCTTCAATAATTAGGGAATGATAACGCATAACCTCAATGTCTCCATTTAGTTGTGCAAATAAGCCCGTATTCTTATACTGAAGCGGTGACAGCTTTCCATGCATAATGTTTTTGGCTTGCACAATATTTGCCCCGAAAGCCTGCCCGATCGATTGATGGCCAAGGCAAATACCTAAAATAGGGAATTTTCCATGTAGCTCCTTAATCACATTCACAGTAATACCCGCTTCAGCCGGCGTTCCTGGTCCTGGGGATAAAATAATAGCTTCGGGTGACATTTCTTGAATTTCTTCTATTGTAATAGCATCATTTCGAACGACTGTGACACTTTTACCAAGCATACTGATTTGTTGAAATAGATTGTAGGTAAAGGAATCATAATTATCAATTAATAAAATCATTTTCTTACCTCCAATAGCGCACGAGCTTTATTAAGTGTTTCCTCGTATTCCGACAATGGATCTGAATCATAGACAATTCCAGCCCCTGCCTGTACATGTGCTTGTTGATCTTTAATAATCATTGTACGAATAGCAAGTGCCAAATCCATATCCCCTGTAGTTGAAATATAGCCTACCGCTCCCGCATAGACACCACGCTTAATCGATTCTAATTCATTTATCAGCTGCATGGCACGAATTTTAGGTGCCCCTGACACCGTCCCAGCAGGTAGAGATGCTCGTAAAACATCTAGAATGTGGAGGTCATCTCGTAGTTCCGCCGTTACCTCTGAAACAATATGCATGACATATTTATAGCGTTCGATAGTCATGTATTTCATAAGCTTTACGGTACCAACTTTGGCAATACGCCCTAGATCATTGCGCCCTAGATCCACTAGCATTCGGTGCTCTGCTATTTCCTTTTCGTCCTCTAACAAAGCTTTTGCAATTACTTTGTCCTGTACTGTTGTCTCACCGCGAGGCTTTGTACCTGCTATTGGGTTCGTTGTAACCATACGATTTTTAACTTTCACAAGACTTTCAGGGGAAGTTCCTAAAATAATATAGGAACCAAAATCCATGTAAAACATATACGGTGATGGATTAGATGTACGTAATTGACGATAAAGTGAGAATGGGGAGCCTGTAAATGGTGCTGAAAAGCGTTGTGATAGCACAATTTGGAAAATATCGCCTCTTAAAATATGCTGCTTAGCTCGATCCACCAAAGAGACAAATTGCTTCTTTGAAAGCATTGGCTTAAAAAGTAGTTCATCCACCTGCAATGCCTCAAAGGTCGTACCTGCACAAAGTTGTTGCTCCATCGTTGCAATAGCGTTCTCCATTTCTGCTAATGAACGTCCCTCCTGAAATAGATCAATTGAAGCTAACGTAATTTCCTGTGTTAGATGATCAAAGACAATGAATGTATCATAGAAAAATACATGGACATCTGGCATCACTAATTCATCCTGTAAATATTCTCCGATTTTTTCCGTATAAAAAGCTGTTTCATAGCCAAAATAACCGATGGCTCCACCAAAAAAGGCAAAGGGATAGCTTTCTTCATGGAAGGGTATGACTTTCTTTAATTTATCGAGTACATTCCCCTTTGATTTGTCATTTTCTTGTCCTTTGGAAAAGTAGAATTCTTCCTTGTTTCCTTTTAATTCAGCTACTGGATTAAGGGCGATAAAAGAATATCTTCCACTTTCCTCATGCTTAGCTGATGATTCGAACAACATTTTATGCTGCCCTGTAAGTGATTGATACACAGAGATAGGGGTCATCATATCCCCCTGTAAAACTTTCATGGCGTACTTTCTAACCTCAACTGTCATACTCTTCTCTCCTTCTCTAAGCTCTGCTCTTCTACACCAATATATCTTGATGTCTCAAGAAAACTCTGTTACATTCGATTGAGACATCATCTTGATTCAACGGTTGCTTAAAATCCGGATGCAAATTAAGTATTGATCTCCCTCATAAAAGGAGGAAATCTATTATACCTGGCATCATCATTTTCGGAACTAATATTACTGAATCAAAATAAAAAAGGCCTCTCCATCACAAAAGGACGGAAAAGCCGTGGTGCCACCTTCATTGGTCTTTTAGCAAGACCCTCTCTAAGCCTTATAACGTAGGCACACGCTAATCCATACTTGTAGTTCAGGATTAGAGCTCCGAAGTCCATTCACTATTCGTTTGTACTAGTTTCCACCAACCACTAGCTCTCTATGACAAATCAATAATAGTTACTATTCTTCATCAAAGCTGATTTCTAGCTAATATTGTAAAGCAAACTATCACACAATTCAATTTATTTTTGCTTTATAAATCGTTATCCTCTGGAGAGGACGCTAACGTAATTGAAAAATCCTCCACTATTTGACGAATGGCGAATAAAATATCCTGCCGTACTTCCATCATAATAGCTGTGTCGTTCGTTGCGATAAAGAAACGTATGAGCACACGATAACAATTATGATGAAATTCATCAATATAAACATGAATCATCTCTTTCTCTGTTTGAGCATGTAAATATATTTCCTTATGCATAGCCGATAAAGCGCCACGGATAGTATCCTCATCATTTTCTGCAGCTATATAGAGAAATTGTTCGCATTTTCTTTTTTCTCGTCTCGATAAATTATAAATTGGTCGATTGACTAAATAAGAATTCGGTACATACACAAGCCCTTTATCTCCTGTTTGGATTAAGGTACTTCTAAGATTGATATCTTCAATTGTCCCTTCGATTTTCTGATCTTCAGTCGCTATCCAATCCCCAATTTGGAATGGATTATCTAATGCTACGGACATGCCCCCAAACACATGAGCTAATGTATCACGAATCCCAAAGGCAATCGCTACTCCTGTTAAACCAATCCCTGTTAAAAAACCATTGAGATTGAAATTCCATAACGAAGCAATCGTAAACATAGCAAAAATCATAATAAGTACTTTACCAATTCGTAGAAAAAACGGTAATAAAACATTCTGATCCTCTTCACTCGTTAGTTCAAATGGCTGCTTCGTATAAAAATGTAATACATCGTAAACACCTTTAAAAGCAAAAAACACCATAAGAGATAGGACAAAGTTTTTTGTTGATTTATGCGTAAACAATGGGACTTCTATTAGATATGATAGACTTAGAACAATGACAGCCGTCATAAACGCAAAGCCAATTGCTTTACTAAACTGGGCTAGCACATTTGCTTGGAAATGTCGCTGACGATTTCTTAGAAATGTTACAACACGGTTAATAATTTTTTTAATGACAAATCGTTGAATAAGCCAACCAACTAGACAAATGATGATCGCAATCAAGACATCCATCCATGTCGGGACTGTAAATTTAGGTAAAAACCAATGTAATGAATCCATGTATTTCTCCTTTAAAGTACCTATGTATCTCCAACAAAAAGGAGCTGACCTGTAGTAATAATGGCTAGCCCCCTTTTGTTATTGTATTGCATCATCCGCAAAAAAAGCCTTACTAGCAAACCAAAATTGCTGTTTATTAAAATTATGTTCCTGCATCGCAATGACTGAAAATTCAGCATGGTATTTTTGCTTCATTTCCTCTAGCATGATTTTCGTTTGCTTCCCTACTAAATGCTTTCCATCAATGGGCGTTCCTTCTGTAAAAATGATAACTTCTGCTTGAGCACCAAGTTGATTTTCCTGCAGCAACGCTTTAACAAACTGCAAAACAGGCAAAATAGCAGCCTCTCCCTTTGCCTTATATTCGATAAAGCTTTTAAAATCAGCTAAATTTAAATGTCCATTTTCAAAGCGGTAATGAACATGTATTTGCTGATCATAAGGGACAATATATAAATCGCGACTTTCACGATGTGCATTCATAAATAATGGCAAAATCATGCTTTTACAAAGCTCTGAGTAAACAGCCATCCCTGTAGTTTGTTCCAAACAAATAATTAACGGACCAGGCTCTTGCTTATACTCATGAAATGGAACATAAAACACATTTCCACTTTTCAACGTTTGCTGCTTGAGCTTTTGACGTCTGAGCTCTGACCATTTGTGTTCATAATACAAACGTTGTTCACGGCCATCAGCTAAGCGTTCAGCTTTCTCAATAGGAGGGATATTTTCTCTTATTTCATGCATAATATCTGCCAATTCAAGTGCAAATGCTGCCATATTTCGTAAAGGCTCACTCTTGAAAAAGTAGTCGATGAAATAACGTTGCTCCCTGTCGTTTAGTTCTTCAAGATGTAGATTTTCATACAAAAAATGTAAATAGTTACATTGCTCTTCTGTCATGTCCAAGTTCAATTTTTCTATGAGTGATTGTATCGGATTTTTCACGTAGCAGCACCTCCAAAGCACCACATTTTTTGGATAATGTCTATAGTATAACCAAAAAATTTTTTTGACAATACAAATACGCTCGTTATATTGACGATACTAAAAAAACTTGGTTGCTCCTACAAGTGAACTTTTGTCCAAATAAAAAGAAGAGCTTTATTAGCAGCTCTTCCCCCTTAATTATTTAATTCATAATGTTTGCCTTTGACTAAGTAAAATAGATGTTCGGCAATATTTGTGGCATGGTCAGCCGAACGTTCTAAATAGCGGCAGATAAATGTGAGATGTGTAATTTGAGAAATATGTGCCGGATTTTCTACACCAGCGCGAAGTAAAAGTGTAACCGTTGCACCATATAAATCATCCACATAGTCATCTAATTCAGCAATTTCTTTAGCACGCACTGTATCTTCTTCTGTAAAGGCCTTCATGATACTCTCTAACATTTCTACTGTTTTATTACACATTGTTTGCAAATTAGTCATCGGAAATACTATAGGTTCTTTGCCAATTCGAATGGCTTCTTTAGCGATGTTGACTGCATAATCGCCCACTCTTTCCATATCGGATGCGGCTTTTACAAGGACCATTAAACGGCGTAAATCTGTTGCCACTGGTTGTTGCTTAGCAATCATTAAAATAACATGATCATTTATCGCTTCTTCAAGACGATTAATCACTAAATCATCTTCTAAAATTTTTAAGGCTTTTTCTAAATCCTGCTCTACTAAAGCTTCAAACGCTGTTTTTAATGCTAGGATACTACTGTTGGCAAGGGCCACAAATTGTCCCTGCACTTCTTTCAGCTCTTGTTCAAAACGCTCACGTACTACCATCTATTGCTCCTCCTTAGCCGAAACGTCCTGAAATATAGTCTTCCGTACGTTGATCTGCTGGTGTTTGGAAGATGATATCCGTTTTATCGTATTCTACTACTTCTCCGCTAAGGAAGAATGCTGTACGATCGGAAATACGTGCAGCTTGTTGCATGTTATGTGTCACGATAACAATTGAATAATCCTGCTTCAGCTCTTGCACAAGCTCTTCTACTTTTAATGTAGAGATTGGGTCTAATGCGGATGTTGGTTCATCCATTAAGATGACATCTGGTTCAATCGCTAAGCAACGAGCAATACAAATACGTTGTTGCTGACCACCTGATAAGCCATAAGCATTTTGATTTAAACGATCTTTTACTTCATCCCAAATTGCTGCGCCACGTAGCGACTTCTCAACAATTTCATCCAGAATTTTTTTATTCTTAATACCGTGGATTCTTGGTCCATACGCAATGTTATCATAAATAGATTTTGGAAACGGATTAGGTTTTTGGAACACCATTCCTACACGTGTTCTTAATTCCTCAACCGTATAATTTTTATCTAAAATATTACGTTCACGATATAAAATTTCACCAGATGTACGAACACTTGGTACAAGCTCGACCATTCTGTTTAACGTTTTCAGATACGTCGATTTACCACAGCCAGAAGGCCCAATAATCGCCGTTACTTCATTTTCATAGATGCTTAAATTAATATCCTTCAAGCCATGATGATCGCCATACCATAAATTTAAATCACGTGTATCATAGACAATATTTTTGGCCACTTCCGCAGCAGGCTTAGTTGTCGCTCGAATCGGTTTAACAATAGTTTTTTCATCTTTTAAATCTAGAACCATAAGGTCACCTCATTAATAACGTTTTTGGAATTTATTTCGAATAAAGATGGCAATTGAATTCATCAATAGCAGGACAGTCATGAGCACTAAAATACCTGCGGCTGCCACATACTGAAAGGCTTCTTGTGGTCTTTTTGCCCAATCATAGATTTGCATTGGTAAGGCTGTAAATTGACTCAATAAACCGTTCGGTAAAAACTGAAGGATAACTGGAATCCCGATAACAACAAGTGGTGCTGTTTCTCCAATGGCACGAGACATTGCTAAAATACTGCCTGTCAGAATACCTGGAATTGCAGCAGGTAGCACAACACGTAAAATCGTTTGCCATTTTGTTGCACCCATACCATATGAAGCTTCTCGTTGCTCATTCGGTACAGCACGAATGGCTTCCTGTGCAGCCACAATGATAACAGGTAAGATTAATAAACTCATTGTTAACCCAGCAGCTAAAATACTTTTACCTAGACCCATCATACGTACAAAAATTGTTAACCCTAGTAAACCAAAAACAATGGAAGGTACACCTGCTAAATTCGATATATTCATTCGAATAAAGTCGTTGATTCTATTTTTCTTTGCATACTCTTCTAAATAAATTGCAGTACCTACACCTAAAATAATCGATACAGGTGCAACAACTGCCATTAACCAAAGCGAACCTATTAAAGCTGCCTTGATCCCTGCCTTATCTGCAAACCTCGATGCAAAATTCGTTAAGAAATCAATATTTAAGTAATCAATTCCTTGTGTCACGATACGATATAACAAAATGGCTAATGTCACAAGCGCAAACGTAGTAGCTAAGAAAAATAATGCTTTCCAAACTTTATTGAATGTAATACGCTTTGACATTCGTTTCATGACGACTGTATCATCCATATAACGCATGCTAGTAAACCTCCCTGAAGCGTTTAGAAATATAGTGAGCAAGTAAATTCATTAATAGCGTAAAGATAAATAATGTAAATCCTACTGAATAAATAGAGTAGTAAATAGTTGTACCATAGCCTGCATCACCAGTTGAAACTTGTACAATATATGCAGTCATCGTTTGAATGGAATCCGTTACATTGAGATCAAATTTCGGTGTAGAACCACCCGCAAGAGATACGATCATCGTTTCTCCAATTGCCCGGGAAATAGCTAATACAACTGAAGCTACAATTCCAGATAGTGCTGCTGGTAATACGACTTTGATTGCTACCTCAAATTTTGTTGCTCCTAGGGCTAAAGCTCCCTCACGCATACTATTTGGTACAGAAGACATCGCATCCTCTGAAAGAGATGTAATCATTGGTAAAATCATGATCCCTACAACAATTCCTGGGCTTAAAGCATTAAATAATTTTAGTCCAGGTACAATTTCCTGTAATAGAGGTGTGACAAACGTTAAAGCAAAGAAACCATATACAATCGTTGGTACACCTGCTAATACTTCTAAAATAGGTTTCACAATTCTTCTCGTTTTCTCACTTGCATATTCACTTAAATAAATAGCTGAAGCAATTCCAAATGGCACGGCTACTACAACTGCAATAAGTGTCACTTTTAATGTTCCTGCGATTAACGGCAAAATCCCAAACAACGGTTCATTCCCTGAAAACGGTAACCATTTTGTACCAAAAAGGAAGTCCGTAATCGACACACGTTTAAAGAATTCAAACGTTTCAAAAATAAGGGTGAAAACAATGCCAAATGTCGTCAAAATAGAGATAATAGCTGCAGAAAATAATAGAGTTGGCATTGCTTTTTCCACTATTTTCTTTGTTTTTTGATTGCGCGAATTTGCAATTAATTGCTGAACAGATGATGTCTTATTTTCCTTTTGAGAAACCATTGGGAACTCCTTTCAAATAAGCGAGGGAAAGAGCATACATCTCTTCCCCTCTATGCATGTCTACTTATTTTAAGCCTTCTAACGTTTTTAGGCCTTCAGTATATTTTTCTTCTGGTAAACGCACATAGCCTACTGCTTCAGCCATATCACCTGCGTTTTCAAGTGTAAATTTAATGAAGTCATATGCTGCTTCATTGTCTTTCATCGCACTATTTTTCACATATGTGAATAATGGGCGTGAAAGTGGTGTATATTCTCCACCTTCAATTGTTTCATTAGTTGGCTCTACGCCATTTACTTTGACAATGTTTAATTTATCTTTGTTTTCTAGATAGTAGGCATAGCCGAAGAAGCCAATTGCGTTTTTGTCACCAGCCACACCTTGCACTAGCATATTATCATCCTCTGATAATGTTGCTGAGCTTACTAGATCTGCTCCATCTAAAATGACTTCATCAAAGTAGTCGTATGTGCCTGAATCAGTTCCTGGTGAATAGTAAACGATTTTTTCATCTGGCCAAGATGGATCAATATCAGACCATTTTTTCTCTTTACCATCTTCAATCCAAATTTTTTGTAGTTGTTCTACCGTTAAATCCTTCGCCCAATCATTCTCTGGATTCACAACTACTGATAAACCGTCATATGCTAAAGCTAGCTCAGTAAAATCAATGCCCGCTTCTTCTAACTTAGCTTTCTCTTCATCTTTTATATTACGAGATGCATTTGAAAAGTCTGTTTCACCCGCGATGAATTTTTCAAAACCACCACCAGTACCAGAAACCCCCACTGATACTTTGACATCTGGTTGTGTACCTGCATACTCTTCAACAACTGCTTCAATAATTGGCGCAACTGTTGATGAGCCATCTCCAGCTACAGAGCCTTGTAGCTTTTCATCAGCAGCTTCTTGTCCTGAACTTGCTGGTGCGTTTGTTTCTGCATTGTTTCCATTTTGTGCAGAATCGCTACCACATGCACCTAGCATTAATGCAGAACCCATTACTGCTGTCATCGTTAAGTACTTCCACTTTTTCATCTCATTTGCCTCCGTCATGAACTGTTTTATAGTTATTTGTCTTACAATCTTTACTATAATGACTGATTGTTGAAGTCGTATAAACTGTTCGTAAAAGAGATGTAAAGGAATGTAATGCTTTGTAAACGATTGTAAAGATACATTTACAATTGAGGAAACTTGCTTCCTATAGGAAAGGTGTTATAATAGAAAATTGTGTCAAGAAGTATAATATATAGATTGAGGAAGACTCCTCTATAAGGGAGACTTTAGTGCAAGCATCTGAGGAATATCACAGAAAAATGATAATCATTATACAGAGCAGTATTGGATAAGGAGAGTTTGACCTTTGTCATGAAACATGCAAAAGTACAAAATGCCGATTATTTTAAAACATATTTGTCATTAATAATGGAACATCGGGAATTTACACTTCAAGAAGCCATTGAATTTATGATAGCTTCTTATTTCTATCACAATATAGAGCTTTATGGGAAAAAGCCTAAAGAGCAGTTTGAATTAGCTATTCAGCAATTATCTGCCTAACTTTTTCTTTCTATAATAGAAAAACCGCCAGGCACTTAAATGCCTAGCGGTTTATTTATTGTTGCTCATCTTCACCAATCTTTTCCTCTGTAATGGCAGGTAAAATTGGCTGTTTTACATTACTATCTGTCACTTTTTCTGCTTGATATTTGGCTTTTAATTCAAAGTATTTATCTAATGAACGTCTAGCAATTACGTTATTTTGATAGTAGTGTGGGGCTAAATTTGTATTAACCCATGGGATAACAACTGCATAGGCAATTTCAGGGTTTTCATATGGTGCAAAACCAACATGTGTTAAGTTGATCGTGTTTGTACCAAAGTATTCACGTAGTGGACCATAGTATACTACCTCTGCAGTACCAGTTTTCCCAGCAGCTGTATATGGAGTATCCGCAAATTGAGCTCTTGCTGTACCTTGATTACCAGTATACACACGACGTAACCCTTGTTTTACATAATCGATTTCCTCTTTTGGATTATCAATTTGATTCAAAATGGTTGGTCCTATTTCTGTTACTAACTGTCCAAATTGTTTACCATCTTGTGATGGATCACGAACCTCTTTCACAACATGTGGCTGAATACGATAGCCACCATTGGCAACTGTTGAAATATATTGTGCTAATTGCAGAGTTGTATAAGTGTCATACTGTCCGATGGCCAAGTCAAGTGTTTTACCCCCCATCGTTGGACCTGATGGACCACGAACCCCACTAAATTCATTTGGTAAGTCAATACCTGTTTTTACACCTAATCCAAATTGCGCATAGTTATTACGCATTTTTGGGAATGTATCATCCTTTAAACGTAAAGGCATGCCATAACTGTACGGTGTTCCATTAATTAACAGCGCAATCTTAAACATAAAAGAGTTGGAAGAACGTTCTAATGCTAACAAGTCATTCATCGGGATATATCCACCCCTGTTAAAAATAGAAGTTTTCGGGTCCGTGCCAGCTAATATAATCGGCTCATCTCCCATAGAAGTACCCATCGAAATAACGCCCTGATTATAGCCAGTAAGAACGGTCGCTGCTTTAACAGCTGAACCTGCCTCATAAGCTGTTGTAAATGATCCATATGCATAGTCAACAACTTCATTTTCCCCTGTCTCGGGATTCTTTTCTATTTTCTTACCAACCATAGATAAGATGTCCCCTGTATTCGGGTCCATCATAATTAAAAAGGCTCGATCTAATAAGTACGATCCAGGAAGTGCCTTTAAATTAAGCAGCTCTTCTTCTACAATCTTATCCGTGGCAGCTTGCAACTCACTATCTAATGATAGGATTAAATCTTTACCAGGCTCCCCTTCATAAGTGGTAACTGTATCGACTACCTGTCCTTTTTTATTGGTAATATTTTTGACGACTGTTTTTTGACCTTGTAGTAATTCTTCATATTGTGCTTCAATATAACTTTCTCCCACACGGTCATTACGTGAATAGTCACGTGCTAAATAATAATTGAGCTTCTCTTTCGGTATCCCTTTTGTTGGAACCGTTGTACGTCCAAGAATAGATAAAGATGATAACTTTACACGTTTCCAGTCTGTTGTTGTGTTAACACCTGGCAGTTCAGTTAAACGCTCAGATACACGTGCAAATTCTTCTGCTGATACATTTTCACTTTTAATAATTTGAGGAGATAAATTATAGCCAGACACCATTTCTCGATAAATAGCTAATACTTCTAAATCTTCCTCTGTTAATTGTAAAAGCTCTTCATTCGTAATACGTTCTCGTACCAGTTTATCAATCTCTGCATTGATTTGACTTGTTGTAATATTTTCTTTTGTTCGGATCTTTGTTTCTTCTGCCTTTGTGACCTTTTCATAGGCAGCATCGTGATTTTTGAGTATCCAGAAATCTTGTTTATCACGCAGTGTGACACGATTTGTTGGTTGTTCAATTAATTGTGCTAACTTTTTCGCGATATCGAGCATTTCCTCTGATGTTGTCGTTTGCATTTTCGTATACGTAATCGCATTTTCTGGGTGATTATCTACTAAAATACGTCCGTAACGATCATACATGCGACCTCTAGGCACACTTGTATTGACAGGAACTTCTTCTGTACGTTCTAAAATACGTACATAATCTTCCCCTTTGACGATTTGCATATAGCCAAGTCTAAATATTAACATTGAAAATACGATAAATATTGCAAAGAAAAGGATATTCATACGAAATGTTAAATTAGAGTGATGTTTTGCTTTAACACTCGCCGCGCGGTTTTTTCCTGGTGCTTTGCGCATATGTATTCCCCTCCTCATCTTCTAATCATTTCAATACACGATACTAAGTATACCATTCGAAGGTATGACAGAAAAGCACGCACTTACGAATTCTTGTGGAAAACATCATTTATTTGACGGTCTTTCTAAAGAAAGGTTGCCTTACTTTCTGCTACCTAACATTTCGATATCCTTTATTCGTCAGATTAACAATTCCAAGCTGCAAACTTGAACATTTTTTTCCAACAAAAAAGGCTATGCCTCAGTGATTGCTCACCGTTGGCATAGCCATTTACTTAACATTATTATTTTGCAGCTTGGAATTTAGCTTCTACTACATCCCAGTTTACTACGTTCCAGAATGCACCGATGTAATCTGGACGACGGTTTTGGTAGTTTAAGTAGTATGCGTGTTCCCAAACATCTAAGCCTAGAACTGGTGTTTTACCTTCCATTACTGGAGAGTCTTGGTTTGGAGTAGACGTAACAGCAACTGAGTCACCATCAACGATTAACCAAGCCCAACCTGAACCAAAGCGAGTTGTAGCAGCTTTAGCAAATTCTTCTTTGAAAGCATCGAAAGAACCGAATTTAGCATCGATTGCTTTTGCTACTTCGCCAACTGGTGTATTTGAGCCGCCTGGTGCGATTACTTCCCAGAATAATGTATGGTTAGCATGTCCGCCACCGTTGTTGCGTACAGCAGTTTGTTTGTCAGCTGGAAGAGCATCAAGATTTGCGATTAAGTCGTTAATATCCTTTTCAGCAAATTCAGTACCTTCTACTGCTGCGTTTAAGTTTGTTACATAAGTATTGTGGTGTTTAGAATGGTGAATTTCCATTGTTTTTGCATCGATATGTGGTTCTAATGCATCATAAGCGTAAGTTAATTGTGGTAATTCGTAAGCCATTGTTAAGTTCCTCCCTAAAATAAGAAATAATTAGTACATCCTTAGATTATCAAAATTGGTCAAACCATTCAACGAAAAATACTTCAATTTGAAGATTTCAGCCTTTTGACTGAAATACCGATACGTTTACTATCTTACCCTTACGTCACAATCATTAAACATCAAAAGTGAAGGCTAAATCGCGATAAAAAATACAATGATCATCACAATTTGAATGACAGCTTTGGCAACTGTAGATGTTAAAAAGCCAATTAAGGAGCCTACACCACTTTTCACTGCCTCACTAAATGTACGTTTTTCAACAATTAATTCTGCGATCACTGCACCTAAAAATGGGCCAATTAAAATCCCTGCCACTGGAATAACAAATGGACCAATTAATAAACCAATGGTACTCCCCCACATGCCAGCATTGGAGCCCCCAAACTTTTTTATACCAAACGCATTTGCCACAGTATCGGCTCCAAATAATAACACTACAAATAGTATTTCTATCACCCAGAACCACCAGTTTAAGTCTGCGAATGAGAAAAATACGCCATATAGCAAAAATCCACCAACCAAAAACAGAACACCCGGGATGATGGGATACACTAAACCAACAAATGAAATAATAAAGCAGGCAATCACTAAGATCCAGCCAACAACTTCCATACAGTTTCTCTCCTTTTATCGTGCGTTGCCTTTCATACGGATTAACAAAGCGAAAAGTTTCATGTCGCTAATGACGAATACCTAAAATAGAATCTGCAATGTTTACCGCATGGTCCCCAATGCGTTCCAAATTGCTGACAATATCCATATAGACAATCCCTGCAGCCCCACTACATTCATTAGTGTTCAATCGTGCAATATGTTTTTGACGGAGTTTATCCTCCATGTCATCAATCAAGCTTTCTAACTCTGTCACTTCTTGGGCTAAACTTAAGCTCGCCGTATCCAGTGCTTCTATGCTTTTCCTTACAGCCTCTATTGCTAAACTAAACATACCAATCAAATCTTGTCTTGCTGATTTACTTAAGCTCACTTCATGGTGATCCTTGTATTGTAAAAGTTCTATTATATTTTCAAAATGATCGCCAATCCGTTCAAAGTCTCGCACATTTGTTAATAGGGTATGGTGTCTTACTGAGTCTGCACGAGAAAGAGGCTGCTTAGACACCATGACTAAATAATCCGTAATCTCGTTATCTAAATGATTAAGTCCAACCTCTAATTGTAAAACCGTAGGAATATGTTCAGATTCACCGGTTTTCATATATAAAAATGTTTCTTCTAATCCACGTAAAGCATGCTCACCCATTCGTAAAACTTCTTCTTTCGCTTGGCCAAGTGCAATGGCTGGAGAGGAATCAATAAATGTTGGATCTAAATGCTTTGTTGTTACATTAATATTGCCATCATGTCCTGGTAGTAACTTTGTAACCAATGCCGCTAGTCCAGCTATAAATGGTAATTGAATCATCATATTAAAGACATTGAAAGAGCCGTGTGCTACAGCAATTTGCATGCGAGGCTCTAAATGAAATACCCCGCTCACCCACTGTACGTATTGCATAAATGGTGTGAAAAATATCATAAAAATAATCGTGCCAATGACATTAAAAAGTACATGTGCTGCAGCTGCACGTTTTGCATAGATAGAGGCACCAAGAGAAGCTAAAACCGCTGTAATGGTCGTGCCAATATTTTCACCAAATAATATCGGTAAAGCACCATCTAAGCCAATTAAATGTTCTGCATATAAACCTTGCAGCACACCAACTGTTGCAGTAGAGCTTTGCACTAGTAATGTAAAAATGGACCCTAAAAATACACCTAATATTGGTTGATTACTTAAATGAAGCGTTAAGGATGCGAAATCTGCTAGTTGATGTAATGACTGCATACTAGCACTCATCAATTCTAGTCCTAAAAATAAACCACCAAAGCCAAATAGTATTTGACCAATATGTTGATACGTTGCTTTTTTTAAGAAAAATAGACAACCCGCACCGATAGCTAGCAAAGGATAAAAATAGATACCAATATTAATCCCAATAATAAAAGCTGTAATGGTAGTACCAATATTTGCCCCCATAATTACGCCGATTGCTTGACGTAATGTTAAAAAACCAGCACTCACTAACCCCACAGTGATTACTGTTGTTGCCGAACTTGATTGAATGCAAATTGTTACAATTATGCCCACTAAGACGCCCATAATCGGGTTAGTGGTAAAGCGATTTAACCATTCACGTAAACGTTCATCCGCTGATTTCTGAAGCCCCTCTCCCATAAATTTAATGGAAAATAAAAATACCCCTAACCCACCTAAAAACTGAAAGAGTATGCTTTGCCAATCGATTGTCAATTATTTTCGCTCCAATTCTTACATCTCTACTCTATTTCTAATCATTAAATGATTACAAACAAAAAGTAAAGAAATCCTTTAACTTCTTTACATAATGTTAACATTTTATCATCTAAACTGACTTCATTTATACTTCTTTCATACCTTGTCCTCTACGAACATGTTAAACTATCACTTGGAGGAGATATAGCATGAAACACTCACAGCTTTTTATCGATAGTCTTATTCATCCTAAAAAACTAGCAGCCTATCGTTTATTACCTATTGGAAAGGTTATTCAATATACTTTTCTACTCATTACCATCGTATCCGTATTCTCTTTAGGTCGCTTTGCGGCTGGTATGTCAGTCGATACGTTTGATATGGATAATTTCAATGGTTTAACCGAATACATAGATGGCATTAAATGGCTCTTATATCCATTCACATTTCTGATGCTTTTTGTCTTTACAACGATGCTCATCTTTGCACAAATTGCTCTTTATGCTTTAGCTGGTTTATTTATCCTTAAAGTGATGAAACGCCGTGGAGAATATCGTCACATCTGGAGAACAACTACTTTTGCTATTACTTGGGCAACTTTACTATCGATGCTAGCAGACTATTTACCAATTAACAGTACCATTATCTCTGTACTCTCTTTATTATTAACTGTTACTCTATTAATTGTGGCCTTTACAAAATATCCGAAACAACCAAATATAAAATAATGTGCATGAATCCCCCCTCTTCTAAATATAGTGTAGAAAAGGAGGGGATTTTTTGCGCGCATTCATCTTAACAGCTATCATCATTGTCATCGCCTTTGTTGTCAAAGTAGATTTAACAGAAGGGTCCATACCGCTGGCTGCTTTAACCACGAAAAACTCAGAAAATGGACTTTGTGAGAAACAGCGTGAGCCCAATTATATTACAGTACAAACGATTGAAGGAGATACCATTCATAGCCTATTTGCCCTACACCCTGCAAAAGTTCCCATGACCTTTCCAGAACGCTTACAACTTTTTTATAACTTAAACCCACACTTACAATTACAAGCACTAATTCCTGGTGAAAATATCAAGCTTCCTCTCTCGTTTGAATTTGAAAACAAATGCCTAAAATGAAAAGTTAGCGTTTCTTCCTTGTCCTTATTTTCTTACACTGCTAAAATAAATGACAGTGACGGCTGAAAATAGTGGCCCGAAAAGGAGAGAAAGTTAATGAGTGAAATTTGTCACCGTTCAAATACACGTCCTGTACGTGTCGGTAACTTAACAATTGGTGGTAGTAATGAATTATTCATTCAAAGTATGTGTACAACCAAAACACATGATGTAGAAGCAACAGTTGCGGAAATTCTTCGTCTTGAGGAAGCAGGCTGTCAGATTGTTCGTGTTGCTGTACCAGATGAACGTGCAGCAGATGCGATTGCTGAAATTAAAAAACGTATCCATATTCCATTAGTAGCTGATATTCATTTTGACTATAGATTAGCATTAAAAGCCATTGAAAATGGTATTGATAAAGTACGTATTAACCCAGGCAATATTGGTCGTAAAGAAAAAGTAGAAGCGGTTGTCAATGCTGCCAAAGCAAAAGGTATACCAATCCGTATTGGTGTAAATGCTGGTTCATTAGAGCGTCATATTTTAGAAAAATACGGCTATCCTACAGCAGATGGTATGGTTGAGTCGGCTCTTCACCATATTAAAATTTTGGAAGACTTGGACTTCCACGATATTATCGTATCGATGAAGGCATCTGACGTAAATCTTGCTATTGAAGCCTATGAAAAAGCCTCTAAGGCCTTTAATTACCCGCTACATTTAGGTATTACTGAATCAGGTACGCTATTTGCTGGTACCGTAAAATCAGCAGCAGGACTTGGAGCCATTCTATCAAAAGGAATTGGGAACACATTGCGTATTTCACTATCTGCTGACCCAGTAGAAGAAGTAAAAGTAGCACGAGAACTATTAAAATCATTTGGTCTAGCTTCAAACATGGCTACCCTAATCTCTTGTCCAACATGTGGACGCATTGAGATTGATTTAATTTCCATTGCCAATGAAGTAGAAGAATATATTTCGAAATTAAATGTACCTTTAAAAGTAGCTGTATTAGGCTGTGCAGTAAACGGCCCTGGTGAAGCACGTGAAGCAGATATCGGTATTGCCGGTGCACGTGGCGAAGGCTTACTATTCATGAAAGGGAAAACGGTCCGTAAAGTCCCTGAAGAAACAATGGTGGAAGAGCTGAAAAAAGAAATTGATAAATTGGCGGCAGAAATGGAAGAAAAGCGCGCCGCAGAAGAAGCTCAAAAAGCGAATGCCTAAGGAGGTACTAGCATGAAAAAGCCCCGCTTTGGTATTGATATTGATGGGACTGTAACATGTCCAAGTACACTCATTCCACATATTAATAAACAATATAACGTAAATATTACGCTTGATGACGTTTGCGAATACGATTTTTTATCTGCCTTTCCACACCCTGTTGACCGAGGTGCCTTTAACACATGGTTTAAGGAAAATGAGCCGTACATGTATGAAGTCTCTGAAGTAGCAAAAGATGCAAAAAATATTCTAACTGCTTGGAAAAACAATTTCGAGCTGTATTATATTTCTGCACGAGGTGAAAATGTAGCAGATATCACTGTTAATTGGTTTAAAACGCAAGCTATCCCTTACGATCATATCGAACTTCTCGGTAGCCATGATAAATTGGCTGCTGCAAAAAAACATCATGTAGAAGCTTTTTTTGAGGATAAGCACGATAATGCGGTGATGCTTGCTGAAGAGCTAAAAATTCCTGTCGTATTATTTGATACACCGTATAACCGTCTGGCTGTCCCTGACAACGTTGTAAGGGTTTATAACTGGCATGAAGCAAATCAATTTATCACAAATTATTTCAAATAAGAACAGAGTCGTGTTCCAACATGGACACGACTCTTTTCATTCTACCGTTATATGTCATAATTTTGAATAAACATGCATTTTTCAAAAAAATTGAGCCCATGATGGCAAGTTCAATTCCTTTTCACTAAACCTCCAGAATTCCTCGTAACCAACGCTCCACAAAGTTTTCAAAGGTAATACCATAAGTATCATAAACAGCATGATAAACAAAATACGTCCCTAATCGATCAAGCATCTCATCATTAATTTTCATCACAAACCGCTCCCTTTCTCCTCAATATTTTACTAAATTTTCAGACTTTTATACTTCCAAAATGCCGAACAATCAAGTGGAGGTCGCATCGTTGCAAAACCGTCACAATCTGCCGCCTTCATGCCCTTTCTTCGTATTTTTCTTTTCGATAAGATAGTAATAACAACTTACTAGACTGGAGGGACTACTTGTGAAATGGATGACAAAAGTTGCTTGTATGTCATGCATCTGTGCACTACTGTCTGGCTGCGGTGATCGAATATCAGAAATAAAGGATGCTGCTTCGGGCATCAATTCAGCGGCCAACTCCGCAGCTAGTGCAGTTAGTCGAGATGTACATGCTATACGCGCTATAGACATTAACTATCAAGACACATCATTTACAGTTAATGACCTATTTAAAACTATTTTACGTGACATACGCTGGGATTATGACCCCGAAAAAAATGAGCTACATGTGAGAGGTACTTGGCAGCCCCCACTATTTTCTGACCAGTCATGGAATAAAGAGATGAAAGAAATGCTTGCTGAAGCTGGTGTTGTGACCGTTTCATGTAAAATAATCGATGACAAAATTGATAGCTCTCAAACAAAAGTAACTCTTACATATAACGGGGAAATTCTCTTAGAACAAAATGGTGAAGATGCACTCCATCACCTATATGATACCTATTTACTTCCATAAACATAGTAACGTTTCTGGCATTCAACTGTGTCAGAAACGTTATTTTTTCCATCGAAGAAATCTTACAATTTTGAAATATCGATACCAATCATTTGAATTAATAAAAACCATCACGTTATAATTAAAGCATCACGTGATGGTTTGGAGGTGTTTGCATTGGGACAGATAAATTAAAAATTGGCGAGCTTGCAGAAAAAACTGGCATAACGAAACGAACAATTGATTACTATACAAATATTGGTTTGTTGGATGCAGAGCGTTCTGCAACGAATTATCGCTACTATGACTCTACTATGATTGAACGGCTTCATTTTATTGAACGACGCAAACAACAGGGGCTTACACTTGTGGAAATCCAACATGAAATGAACATCACACCATATGAAGAAATTGACGTACAAATGCTTCGTTTAAAAATGCAAGACTTAGAGCATGATGTCACTTCTCTGCTAGAACAACTAGATAAGCAAGATCATAAAAAAATTGAACATATAAAGAAAAACGTTTCCCCTGAAAGTATTGCCTTAATGCAATCTTTACTATTACTCATTCATAATTAGGAGGTGACGTTCTGTTTCTACAGAACGACTATTTGGAGACCATAATAAACTTATCGATTTTTACCATTTTATTAGCATTAACAGGCTTTTTCGTGGCAACAGAATTTGCCATTGTAAAGGTACGTTCCTCAAGATTGGATCAGCTAATTGCAGAGGGCAATAAAAAAGCGATTGCTGCAAAACATGTTGTTAGTCATTTAGATGAATACTTATCTGCCTGCCAATTAGGTATTACAGTAACAGCCCTTGGTATCGGGATGGTTGGAGAAAAAACGTTTGAATTTATGCTTCATCCTCTATTTGAAGTGGTCGGCATTTCAGATAAGTATATGACGATCTTTACGATTGGTACGGCCTTTGCCATTGCCACATTTTTACATGTAGTAGTTGGTGAGTTAGCTCCAAAAACTGCAGCCATTCAAAAGGCAGAAACGATTACCCTTCTATTTGCAAAGCCCATTATGTTTTTCTATAAAATAATGTATCCGTTCATTTGGTTCTTAAATGGCTCTGCACGCGTTTTGGTTGGTTTATTTGGCATGAAGCCTGCTAGTGAACATGAGCTTTCACATACAGAGGAAGAATTGCGTTTATTGCTATCTGAAAGCTTTAAAAGTGGTGAAATTAATAAATCCGAGCTGAAATATGTGAATAATGTCTTTGAATTTGATGAACGTATTGCTCGTGAAATCATGGTTCCCAGAACAGAAATTGTCGGGATTGAACAAAATGAATCCTTTACAACGATCATTCATACTATTGCCGCTGAAAAATATACGCGCTACCCTATTTTTGATGGTGACCGCGATAATATTTTAGGCTTTATCAATGCAAAGGAACTTTTTACACACGGCTTACTCGAACAACTTACAGACGAGACATTAGTACTGGAAGATTTCATTAACCCAGTTATTCGAGTCATTGAAACAATTCCTATTCAGGAACTACTCGTACGCATGCAAAAAGAGCGCATCCATATGGCCATTTTAATGGATGAATATGGAGGTACATCTGGACTAGTGACTGTTGAAGACATCTTAGAAGAAATTGTTGGTGAAATCCGAGATGAATTTGATGATGATGAAATTGCAGATATTCGAAAAATTACAGATCATCACTATATATTAAATGCAAAAATGCTTATAGAGGATGTTGAAAATCTATTAAACATTACGCTAGATGCAGAGGAAGTAGAAACTTTAGGTGGTTGGTTCTTAACTGTCAATAATGGCATAAAAGCATCAAAAAACATTGAGCTCGACTCCTTTGTTTTTAGCATCTATGAGCAGCAAGGACATCAAATTCACTATATCGAGGTTCGACCTCTCAGAAAAACAGCCTCCGTCATAACAGAAGTACAAATGTAATGGTATAGCAAGGCTCCCAAAAAATTATTCCTTATTCCATTAATAGCCATCGCACTATATAATGAGTATAGCAATAGGATTCTAGTTTCAGGAGGCAATATTCATGACATTATTTAAGCTATATCATTCAGACGGTATTCATATTATTTCTGATGTAAAAAAACACAAAACAAATATTGAACTAAAAACAATTACAGGCGAAGTCCTATATATTATCGTAGTGACAGATGAAAACTACACAGTGTACGACGATCGTTTTGCGGGTGCTTCTAAGCAATTAAACTCAGTAGAAGCTTTCGATATTGATGGCAGTTTTCGCAGTCTAGATTTCGATAATATGCGTTCTTTATTTAAAGAAGCCTTTACAAAGCTTTTACAGGAGATTGCTGAATGTGTTCAAAATAAAGAGGAGCTAGTCGATATTGATACGCTTCGCCATAAAGTGAGCGCACAAATTAAAGGCATCCACTTCCGTGTCATCTCCGATACGAAAAAATATGAGATTTAACATTCAACAGACTGTTCTATAATGAACAGTCTGTTTCCTTTTACCTCGTTTCTCTTCCCAACCCACTATTGAAACAGAAACACGTCATCTTACTTTCATGTATAATGGAACATAACAATCTGAAAATAAGGGGTGTTTAGGATGAATCGTGAACAATTAATCACACTCATTTCAGAAAAACTGAAATTAATCCGCACAGAAAAAACTTTTACACAGGATCAAATGAGTGATTTACTAGGACTTTCCAAGAAAACACTAGTCCAAATTGAAAAAGGTCGTATTCTAGCAGGATGGACAACCACTGTTGCCGTTTGCACGCTATGTCGTGACAGCACCATTTTACAGCATGAGCTTGGTGGCGATCCTTTAGAGGTTGTAGATTTAATTGCGAATAATGGCACATTACAGCCAAAAGAAAAAACAATGGGTGGATACATATGGTGGAAAAATATAAGTGAGCATGATGGTTTTCGTTTACAGCAAAATGTCATTAGCCAGCATTTCCGCATTTTAGACAACAATAACTTTCGTCTTATTTCAACCTTTGATGAACAAATAGCTACGAAGGCATGGGAAAAATTGAAGCTTTAATCTTATAGCAAGCTACTTTTCTTTGCTCGAACAGTAGAAGCTTTACTAGTTGCTTCTACTGTTATGCGTGGTCTTCTCCCCTCTCTTCCCCTCATCCCACTAGACAAATGAATAAAGAAATAAAATCACCTATCATATGATAAAGTAAAAAATAGTAGTAAGAGAATTGTTTCTTTGAAAGTTCTATGAAATAAGTCCAAGAGAAGCTGGAACAGTCGAAATTTGTAGAATAATTCTCTATACTGAATAGTAGTGGTACTATTAGAAAGGATGCTCGTAAATGAATCGAATACTAGCAATTAGTGATATACATGGAGAACTAGGGCTGTTAGAAGAATTGCTTTTAAAAGCAAACTACGATCCACAAAGCGACCAGCTTTTTTTACTTGGTGATTACATCGACAGAGGTCCCTCTTCTAGTGGTGTATTAAATTTAGTTGGTGAACTACAAGCATTGGGTGCAAGGGTGTTGCTAGGAAACCACGAGGCCATCATGCTGAATGCCTGCCGTTCTGGCCTTGCTAAGCCATGGAACCATTGGGTGGGGCTATGTGGTGGAGAGGCCACACTGGCAAGCTATGGCTACCAATTAGAAGACTTTGAGGAAGCGATCCAAAGCAATACTTTGCCTAGCTTTATTAAAACATTGCCAAAACTTGAAGAACATTTACAATTAATCGAAACCTTTGACATCTATATTGAATTAGAGGATGCTATTTTTGTCCATGGTGGTGTTGTACCCGAAGTCGCTATAGCTGACACCGATCCTATGAGATTGCTTTGGATTCGTGAGGAATTCCATGCAGGCTATCATGGGGATAAAACGGTTATCTTTGGCCATACCCCTACTTATAATCTACATCAAAATCCAACCGATTATCGGGTGTATTTTGGGGAAAATAATATCATTGGCATTGATGGTGGCGCTGTTTTTGGCGGACAATTGCATGCATTTGAGTGGCCAAGTCGCCGAATTTTTTCAGTGGATAATAAAAAACCAACAAGTGAAGAGTAACTTGTTGGTTTTTTTGTTTTTGTAAGCTCAACATGCAGAGGCGTAATAGGGTTATTAATATAGTTTAAAGATAACCCCTACTAGGGAGTACACAATGACTGTTGAGAATAGTATTGTCATATGGAATAGTGAAAAGACAAACATTTTTGTAGCCCATTTCACTTGATCTGTATTACTGTGATAACCATAAATACTCATCGCGAGCCAAGCAATACTTAATATTAAAGCCACAAGCATAATGCCTACACTTAACGAGCCAAATAAAAAGCTTGATAAAATCAATAAGATTAAATAAAAATTAGTTTGATAATACGTACGGCGCATTCCTTTTACAACAGGTAGCATTGGCACACTAGCTGCTTCATAGTCTATACGTTTGCGAATCGCAATGGCATAAAAGTGAGGCATTTGCCAAATCACCATCACAAAAAATAAGCCTAGTATTGCAGGGTGCGTAACGTCTGAAGAGACAGCAGACCATCCAATTAATGGTGGTACTGCACCACTAATACTGCCAATTTCCGTATTATATATCGTACGACGTTTTGTCCACATTGTGTATGGGACAACATATAGGAATACACCTAATAACCCAAATGCAGCAGCTAATGGTGAAGCAAGTGCTAACACAGCTACTCCAATAATTAACATGACGACAGCTAATGATAAAGTCGATTTCGCTGACATTTCCCCTGTTACAGTTGGTCGATTTTGTGTACGGGGCATAATTGCATCAATATCACGGTCATAGACATTATTAAATGCCCCTGCTGCTCCAATTACAAGGGCGGAACCGATTGTTGAAAAAATGATTTCAGGTATATTGTCTATAAACGCCATTTTATTTTTGTACATGCCTAGCGTTAAACCAGCCCACATAGGAATTAAATTGGATTTAATAATCCCTGTTTTGACTGTTTGCGCTAAAATAGTAGAGCGTGATGAATTCCCACGTGAGGATTGCGGTTTATGCTCCGTTTTCAGATTTTGTTCCATTCATTTTAATTCCTTTTCTCCATAATTTCTAAACGCTTCCCTCGATACGAAGCGACAAAATTTGCATCTAGCACATCAAATTATTATTTTACCCCTTTTAGATGGGTTCTGTCTCTATGTTCACATAAAGTACATGTTTTCATCTAATAAAGCACGCTCATTCACAACATCTTCTATGATACCACCGACTGACATGAATTTGAACCTTCTTGACTCGATTCTTCCAATCACTATTGGAGAAAAATAATTTAATACAATGTTTCATGTTGAAGCAACTAAAAAAACCGAGACAATATTTTGCCTCGGATTTCTACTTATTGAATTTCTTCCTGTAGTTGCTGTGCTAAAAACGTCACAAGGTCACGCATATTTTCTGGCGTTACACCATGTCCATCTGGATATTGTTTAAATGTCACCGTAGCACCAAATTGTTCAAAGATCTCTTTGCTTTCCATGCCCCATTGAGAAGGTATTACATAATCATAATCTCCGTGTGAAATAAAAGCATGCAAATGGTCTACAGAGCGGATGGCATATTCCTCAGTAACAAATTTTGGTGTATAGCCACTTAATGCGATGATCCCAGTCACTAAATTCCCCATAACAAAGGCAAGTGATTGAGCTAATACTGCACCTTGGCTAAAGCCTAATACAAATACTTTATGAGGATCAATTTGATATTCATCAATGGCCTCTAATATAAATCGTTGTAATGCCACTAACACTTTATCGAAGATAGCACGATCTGGTTGCCCTACCTCTTGAATGGTGAAAAATGCATAGCCAGGATGTTGGGTAATTGGCCCTCGTAAACTAAAAATATGACATTGCTCTTTGAATTCCTGCACTAACTGTGGTAAATCATCCTCATGACTGCCCATACCATGCAGTAAAAAAATAGCTGGGTATTTTTTAGTAGGGTCCATATTTGTTGGTTGTGTATGTTTAAAAGTAAATGGTGTATTCATTCAATCAATTTCCTTTCACGTAAACCTTTGTAACAAAGTTAGCATAATTTCGTTTTATTAATCAATCCATCTGTATGGTAAGCAATATAACCATTAACAATACGGATAGTCTCTTGTGGATCTGCGTCAAAGAGAATTGTTGATTGCTCTGGCGTTGATACAAGAACAGTTAATAAATCCATGCGCATGGAATGACCAGCAGAGCTATACGCATAGTCATAAATAATCGCTTCTTCCGTCATGCCTTCCGTCTCATACTGCTTGTGGAATAAGTCCTTTGCTGCATCTAGTTGCTCTGCCACTTGTTGACGAATTCTCATCTGATGCATTAATAATTCCTCTTCCAAAGCTGCAGGCTCTAGCCACTTTTTCGCTTTAAGCATTTTTAAAAATTCTTGCTCCCACGCCTGTTCATTTTCAGTAAAATAAAGCATATTAACCATTAGCATATCCCAAAAGTCCGTTGACGTTTTAGCTGATTGTCGCTGCATGGCAATTGTTTCTTTAAAATGCTCTTCTACTTTTGTGATATTCATATTGCGAACTAAATGATTACAAACGTTTTCAATAAACTTATTTGCCACTTCTTGTGCCATAAAAATCCGTCCTTTATATCTACAAATCATTTTCTTTCTTATCATACCATGATTGTGAAATATGGCAACGAACCCAGCTCACTTGATTTCTAAGTAAAAAGGATGTCTCCGTAGCTATTGGAAACATCCGATTATCTTATGAGAAAACATAGCTATCCATATTGTTGATTGTATTTTGAATGGCATCTTTCAATGATTTTTGCTCTTCGCCACAAGAAGCCAGCGCATCCTCCAAAGTGAGTGCCGCATTCGCCATAAATGGAGCCATTTGCAGATCCTTGGCTAATTGAATAAGTACAAGAGCTCTATTCCATTTCCAACGAGGATTTGTGGGATCTAGCTGAATCGCTTGCTCCAAATAACCAAGCGCATCGAAAGGTATCCAGCCAAAGCGGTGCATCGTCTGCCCTGTGATCCCCCAATAGACAGCTTTATCTGGATTTTCCTTCACTGCTTGTTGGAAGCAGTGAACACTCTCATTGTAATGATGTGCAAATAAGAACAGCTCCCCTTGTGTAAAAAAGGATTGTGCTTTATCTGATGGTGTTCCTGTTTTCGCCACTTCCTCCAATTGCTGAATACGCTTTGCAAATGCCGCTTCATCTTTTATTGCACGTATTTCAGCTACTAGATCAGATTCTGGATAGCTTTCGTCAGCTCGTTCTATATGCTGAACTTCTAAATGAGCAGTTGGCTTTGGATAGTGATCCAATTCATACTGTTCTAATAAATTGATATATTTTTGTGCCAGTGCTTTTTCCTCTTCATTTGTTACCTTCTTCGCTAATTCATAGCATTTCATTAGCTCGCCATTATAAAAATATTCATCCATTGACATTGACATTTCCTCCAGTGTACAACTTTTCAGTATTTTTAGTATACACTACAAAAACAAAAAGAGATTGTATCAAAATTTGACACAATCTCGCTTTTCTCTATTTTTTTAACACTACAGTATTTAAGAATGTTCTTAAATCTTCTTCTTTAAGAGCTCCTACAAAGCGATTTACTTCTTTACCATCTTCGAAACGAATAAATGTTGGCGTTGCTTCAATATTATATTTCTCCCATAAATCTTCATATTCATAGACATTCAATTGTGCAATATCAACACCTAATTCATCAGCAATTGGCATTAACTCTGGTGTAAATGCTTGACAGTGTACACAAATTGGACTGAAGAAGTAAGCATTGACCGGTTCACCCGCTTTAATTTTAGCTTCTAGTTCATCTGGTAACATAATGTTTTGATAGTTTTCATCATCTAATTGATCAATTGTTTCTTGTTTTAGCTTTTTATCGCCATAGGGGTTGTTTGCACTTTCTAACTTACTTTTGTTTGAGACATTGGTAAGCACAATAATTGCTGCAAATAAGACAACAATAACGGAACCAATAATTAATAATTTTTTCACTAAAGTAGTGACCTCCTTTTTCACACTAAAAGCCTAGTTTTAGTGTATTCGCGATTGATTATAAAGTTTTTCAAAAACCTAGTAAACTAATTTGCCTTTAAATGAAGATATTTCACATTTATAACATAATTTTAAGTGAATTTGGGAACATACATAATGAGAGTTCATGCAAAATTTGAATGTGGGGTGATTAAATGAAAAACTCGTTTCAGCATGTGTTTCAAATTTATTCAAAGGATATTCGCAACATTGTTACAAACTGGGTTGTAGCTGTCATTATAGGAGGGCTCATCTTCCTTCCATCTCTTTATGCCTGGCTTAATATTTATGCCTCCATGGACCCATACGCCCACACATCTAATATGAAGATTGCTATTGTAAATGAAGATACTGGAACAAATGTCCGAGGGGATACAATCAATGTCGGAAAGGAAGTTATAGAAAATTTACGGACAAATAAAAGTTTTACTTGGGAGTTAGAAACGGAGAAAAAAGCGATTGATCATTTAAAAAATGGCGATTACTTTGCCGCCATAGTCATTCCCAAAGATTTTTCCGAAAAGCTAACGTCGATTCTTACAGATCAACCAACGAAAGCCCATATCGACTATTATGTAAACGAAAAAAAGAATCCTATTGCCCCTAAAATAACAAGTAAAGGAGCAAGTGTTCTTACTCAGCAGGTTTCGAATGAATTTGTATCGACTGTTAATGGCACTCTTTTTTCTATTTTTAATACAATTGGCGTTGAAATGGAACGTGATATTCCTGATTTCCGCAAATTTGAAAACTATGTCTTTACCATAGAACAGCATTTACCTGATATCAACTCATTTTTAACACAAGCATCTAAGCAAGGAAAAGATGCCAATCAATTATTGAATCAAGCTCTTACACAAATACCCCAAGTGGAACAATTGACAACGGACGGTTTAACGACCATTCAGAAGGGTTTACATTTAGTAAATGAAGCGGATGCTCTATTTAATGAGCTATCTCCAGTTATTAAAAAGGATGTCGCAACTGTCCAACAGATTGCACAACATTTTTCAGATATCATTACTAAATTAAATAATATTAACGTCGATCCAACTTCTATTGCAGAAAAGAAAGAGGCAATTAAAAATCAATTGACAAAGTCCAAAGATAACATAAGCAATAGCATTCAAACGCTGGAAGCATTGCAAAAATTAATTCAAGCAGATGCTACCACTCGTAAGCAATTGGTTGATTCCTTAACTGCTGTCATCACTTCTTTACAGGAAAGTAATGCCGAAGACAACCAACAACTCATTGAACAGCTTACAACGATTCGAGAAGCCTTACAGCGTAATCCAAGCTTTAATGATTCAACTACAGGCGCACTTAACGCATTACAACAATTGCACACTTTACATGATGATGTTCTAAATAAAATAGAACAAATAAAGCCTATTGATAAAGAAGTCATCAAACAAGATGTCGCTGCCATACAACAAATCGCACAAAACGCAACGGCCAATTTGCAAAAATTTCTATCGTACTATAACGATAGTTTAGAACCGCAACTTCGATCGACGTTATCTAGTGCTCAACAGACATTAACGAATGCTTCGACGATGCTGACCAATGTAAAACAATTCATTCCTCAGGCAAAAGATAAATTAACACAGGCCAAAAATACACTAGGAACAGCCAATAATGCCATTCAAAAAATACAAACGGAATTTCCAACTTTAAGTTCAAAAATTAAAGAATTAGCAAATAAACTACGTACACTTGAAGAGGAAGCAGACATTGCTGAGATTGTGCAATTATTAAAAAATGATGTCAATGCTGAACGTGACTTTTTTGAGGAACCCATTAAACTAAAGGAACATCGCGTATTCCCAATTGCAAACTATGGCACGGCCATGACACCGTTTTACACTGTACTATCTATTTGGGTTGGATGTTTATTATTAATTTCCTTATTATCTGTGAATCTTCATGGAGATACGTCTTACAGTATTCGAGAAATTTACTTTGGCCGACTATTAACATTTGCAACATTTTCTTTTATTCAAACACTTATTATTACCATCGGAGATATTTTCTTACTTGATGGGTCTATTCAAGCACCCGCCTATTTTGTATTATTTGGTCTTTTCATCAGTCTCGTATTTATAACCGTAGTCTACACACTCGTATCTGTCTTTGGGAATGTAGGTAAAGCATTAGCTATTGTGATGCTCGTTCTGCAAATTGCTGGCTCTGGTGGAACTTATCCGATCGAATTACTACCAAGGTTTTTCCAACTAATCAATCCTTTTTTACCTTTTACCTATGCCATTGAAATGATGCGTGAGGCAGTTGGAGGGATTATTTGGACATCTGTCTGGACAGATCTCATCTTCTTAATTGGTTTCTGGTTTATTTTTATCCTGTTTGGCTTTTTCTTAAAAAAGTTATTGAGCGAGAAAATGGAACATTTCATGAACAAAACACGTGGATTAGATATATTTCATTGATTTGCAACAAGGCTGCCTGTAAATGTTTAAGAGAACAATGTTATAATGGAAGTATTGTAAACATGTAGGAGGCGCTATATTTGAAGAAAACACTTTCTATTTTTGTTATATTGGCTTTACTGTTATTAAGTGCATGTGGGGAAGATAAAAAAGAGGCTGAAGCCAACCAAAAAACTCAGGAAGCTTCACATGAAGGTCACTCACATGCTACAGGTGATATTCAGGAGGAAACCGCTTCTGCAGACATCCTTCCATCCTTTTTAGAAGATAAACAAGAAAAGATTCGCTTAGTTTATCAAATCGCTGGTCAATCAACTGAGATCCTAGAATGGATGCCATGTTATTGCGGCTGTGGCGAATCAGCTGGCCACAAAAATAATTTAAATTGCTTTATTCAGGAAAAACGCGAGGATGGTTCCATCGTCTGGGATGATCATGGAACAAGGTGTTTAGTTTGCTTGGAGATTGCTGTCCAGTCAGCACAACTGCATAAAGAAGGAAAGAGCCTAAAAGAAATTCGTCAGTACATTGATGATACTTATAAAGAGGGCTATGCTAAACCAACACCAACTGAGATGCCTGCATAAAAAAGGATCACTTTTGTGTATTGTAGTGGAAGGTTTCTTGTCCATGAAATAATAGATATGAGTAAAATAAATATGAAATTGAAAGGCAGAAACGCTGAACAACGTTTCTGCCCTTTACTTTTTATTATATGAAAGTATATTTTGGAAAAGCCTCTATATTGTTTCAAGTGGTTTTTCTTCCCTATTCGAAGGATGATATATAAAAAACACTTTCGATAGAAATGTGCAACAATATTATGGTTTTATTCACATCCAATTGCTGGGATTGAATTGAAATATGGACAATTTGGTCATAGCAGTGGTTCTTAGTGAAGTTCATCGTAATATGAAAGTGAATAAAATGGGTAAAATATTATCTTAATTGCAAAATATATAGGGCCGATCGTTGTTATTACAATGATTGTATGATAAAGCCAATAGTTTATTTTTGATGAACTCTACTTTACAAGCTGTAAAATGGTTTTAAATTGTGGATGGTCAGCACGTTGTAAAAGCTCATATAAAATCATTTCAGTACTAGTTGAATGTATTCCGAGTGCATTCAGCTTGCTCAGTCCGATTTCTTTATTTGCCTTAGTACGAGAAGAAACGGCATCTACTACAACCTCTACTTCAAACCCCTGTTCCTTTAATTGTCTTGCTGTTTGGTACACACAAATATGTGTTTCAATGCCTGTTACAATAAATTGTGTACGTCCCGTTTCTTTCAATTCCTTTACAAATGACTCTTCTTGCCATGCGCTAAAGGCCATTTTAGCAATAGGTTGTCCTTGTAAATGCTGGGCTATATCTAGTGCTGTTCCTCCTAAACGACTAGGGTTTTGTTCTAGCCATAATGTAGGTACTTCAAGGGCTTGCATGGCTTGTACTAACTTTGCTACATTTTCAATCATCACTTCACTATCATCTACAATTGTCGCTAACTTTCCTTGTACGTCCACAACTACTAAACAAGCTTTCTCTACTGTAAACATTATGAACACCTCGTTTTCTATTCTCTAAATTATTATACAAAAAACTTGCATTACCTGTCGTAAAGAAAGGTAATTCTTTTATCAAACATCAAATTTCAGGGCATCTAGATCGAAGCATTTACCCAACTAGAAACACGAACATTAAAAACGAATATTTCAACAAAAATATTTTAAACACGAAAAATATCATTTCATTTCAAAAAATAACTTCGTTTCGTTCGTGTTTACTCCGAAAAACATGCTCAATTGTGTACATTTTGTTGCGAGCCTGTCGCTATTCTGCTCAAATATTAAGAATTTTATTTTTTCTCTTGAAAATTACGGTATAATCCAGTAAAGTTCTGTTATTAACCAAACAAGGAGTGTACCACTTTGACACAACGTGCATACAATTTCAACGCAGGTCCATCTGCACTTCCACAAGAAGTATTAGAAAGAGCTCAACAGCAATTAGTAAACTTCCGTGATTCAGGTATGTCCATAATGGAAATGAGTCACCGCAGTGCTATTTTTGACGACGTACATAACGAAGCTATTGCTTTATTAAAAAAACTATATGCCATTCCAGAAAACTATGAGGTACTATTCCTACAAGGTGGAGCAAGCCTTCAATTTACAATGGTTCCTATGAACTTTTTGACAGCTGATCAAAAAGCTAGCTATGTACTATCTGGTTCATGGTCTGAGAAAGCCTTCAAGGAAGCTAAATTGTTTGGTACACCTGTTGAAGCGGCCAGTACAAAAGACAATCAATACCGTAATATTCCTGCCTTAGAAGACATTCAATTCAATGATGATGATGCTTATGTTCACATTACATCCAACAATACAATTTACGGTACACAGTGGAGAAATTATCCGGATACAGGAAATGTGCCATTAGTTGCTGACATGTCTAGTGATATTTTGTCAAAGCCAGTGGATATTGAAAAGTTCGGAATCATCTATGCAGGAGCTCAAAAAAACCTTGGGCCTTCAGGTGTAACGGTTGTCATCATTCGCAAAGATTTACTAGAAAAAGCGAATAAAAATATTCCAACTATGCTGAAATACACAACACATGCCGATAGTAATTCGCTTTATAACACACCACCGACATTTGGAATCTACATGCTAGGAGAAGTATTGAAATGGGTAGAATCTAAAGGTGGCGTAGCTGAAATTGAAAAACACAATGAATTAAAGGCAAAAGTAATTTATGATGCCATTGATCATAGTAATGGCTTTTATAAAGGCCATGCTACAACTGATAGCCGTTCATTAATGAACATTACATTCCGTGTGGCAGATGAGGAGCTTGAAAAACAATTCCTTGCTGAAGCAAAAGCTGCCGGCTTTGTTGGACTAAATGGGCATCGATCTGTAGGTGGCTGTCGTGCTTCTACTTACAATGCGGTACCTCTTGAGGCTTGTGAAGCTTTACGAGACTTTATGGTAGATTTCCAACAAAAACATCAATAATCATAGGGTAGACGACGAAGATTTACGTTTCTGTAATGACTCGTCGTTTTTTTGTGGGTGTAACAGCAAATCTATCCCGATATGAATATCTTGCTTTAGCATTTATAGCATTTTTTTTACTTAGGGCTTTCCTCACTACGCAAGATTTTGAGAAAAATATAGATTATTGAGTAGCCTATCGGACATATTGCCAACCTCTCTTTCCTCACCAAACATAGATTATTACTGTAAGGGTACCCTTACGAAACTAGAAGAAGGGAGGTATTACAATGGAAGATAGACGATATATGACTCATATGAACTGGCAAGGCTGTAAATGTCAGAAAAAAGAGGAAAAATGTCATTGTCGCAAAGAAAAAGAAGAAAAATGTTCTTGCGAAAAAGAAGAAAAATGTACACCAAAAATGAGCAGTAATTGTAGAGGTTGTATTTGCCAACAATTAAGAAAATTAGAGCTTGCAACTACACTAGATATCTTCTTATCTGGCGGTATTAGCTTCTTAGGTGTGACTTTCATTTCCTTTGATCCACGAAATTGCTGTGCATACTTCTTTGAGCCAGGTGCAGCTGCTTCTCCTTTAATTGTAGATTGTAATAAAATTGTTGCGATTCGTAGAACAGCAGCTTAATAAGTTGAGAGGGTAGCCCTATACAGGAACTACCCTCTTTTTACACAGAAAAAACTCTGTCAGTATTCATTTGACAGAGTTTCATGCTTACAATCCGGGCATTTGCCATAGATTTCAAACTTATGATTTTCAATCTCATAGTCAGGCAATTTTTCTCCCAGCATTTCCATCGGACAAAGATTAAGCTCTTTAACATTCCCACAATCCATGCAGATGAAATGATGGTGATGATGAGCAGATTCACAGTGCATTCGAAAATTTCGTTCACCAGAAAGCTCCGTTTCTTCTAATATTCCAAGCTTCACAAAAGTAGCAAGGTTGCGATAGATCGTATCAAAGCTCATCCCTGGAAAATCCTTTTTTAAAACATCCAATAAATCTCGGGCTGTTAGATATTTATCTGTTGCAGCAAACATATCTAATATTAATTCCCGTTTATCTGTTTTTTTATAGCCATTTTCTTTTAATATTTCCCACGCTCTTGAAATATTCATTACGCTACCTCCCCCTGCTTTGCAGCCATTTTAAATGCCACTTTCTTTCCTAGGATGACAAGTAACAAGATTAAAATCGAAGTGACAACAATCGTACCTCCAGGCGCTAAATCCATATAAAATGCACTGATTAAACCAATTAATACAGCAGTTTCTCCAAAAATAATTGCATAGATGATGGTTTGCTTAAAGCCTTTTGCTAAGCGCATCGCAGCCGCGACAGGTAACGTCATCAGCGAGGATACTAATAAGATACCTACTATACGCATACTCGCCGCAATAACAAGCGCCGTCACAATCATAAATAAAAGATGAACCCATCTTGCAGGCAGTCCACTTGCCTTCGCATATTCCTCATCAAACGATAAAACAAACAGTTCCTTAAAAAATAAAAACAAAAAGAGAATGACAACAGCAGCAATTCCAATAACGACCCATAAATCTTGACGAGACACAGCAGATACCGAGCCAAATAAATAGCTCATTAAATCTGTGCTAAAGCCACTGGCAAGGGAGATAAAGATCGCACTAATCCCAATGCCTCCTGACATAATGATAGGAATGGCAAGCTCCTCATAATGCTTATACAAGCGTCTTAGTCGCTCAATTAAAATAGAGCCACTAACAGATGCTAGTATTCCTAGATAGATAGGATTGAGCAAGGCTAATGCTGTTACCGATTGACTGATATATAAGCTCCCGGCTATTCCAGCAAGTGTGACATGTGATAAAGCATCCGCAATCAAGGATAACCTACGTACAACAATAAACACACCTAAAAGTGGCGCTAGAATGCCTATTAATAACCCAGAGAAAAAGGCATTTTGTAAAAATTCATAATGTAAAATTGCTTCAATCATAGTGCCTTCCCCTTCTAATGAATCTTTCTTACAGAATGACCATACCAAGCGTCTAGTGCATCCTGTGAAATAGTATCAAATTCATTTTTATAGCCGTGAAAATGAATTGTTTGATTTAAGCATGCCACATGGCTAATGCGATTCGATACCGTATCGACATCGTGTGTGACAAGAATCATCGTAATTCCTTGTTCCCGATTTAATTTCGCCAGCATATCATAAAATGACTGCACATTCTCATGATCAATACCGACAGTTGGCTCATCTAAAATGAGCAATTTGGGATCACTAACTAAAGCTCTCGCAATAAAAACTCGTTGTTGTTGTCCACCTGATAGTTCACCAATATTCCGATGCATAAAAGCATCCATACCAACAGCCTTTAATGCTTCTTGGACCTTCCCTTTGGCATCTCGTCCTGGTCTTTTAAAAAGCCCTAATTTTTTCGTTAATCCACTTTTCACGACCTCTTGAACGGTTGCTGGGAATCCAGAATTAAAGGCATTTGATTTTTGCGAGACATACCCAATCCATTCGCGATGTTTAAAGGTTGCGCTTGGTTCGCCAAATAATTTGATCTCCCCTGATAGAGGCTTTAATAAACCTAAAATGATTTTTAATAATGTTGATTTGCCCGAACCATTCGGACCTAGAAGTGCTAAAAAATCACCCTCTTCTACACGAAAAGAAATGTTTTTTAAAACTTGCGTATAGTCATATTGAAATGACACATTTTCGATGTCAATAAGTGTTGTCTTCATGCATGATCGCTTCTTTCTAATTCAAAATCATTACGATTTACAAGTTGTAAGTATATAGGAAAGTGCAGTTTTTGTAAAGAAAAGAAGATGGATGTTTAACAAATGGCTAAATCGCAAGTGTGTACATGATTTCGTGAAAAATAACATGTGATAAAGGAGGATTGACTTTGAGTATTCAATTTTTACAGCAACTAGCACAAAGCTCTGATAAGGAAATTGTCGCGATTGCTCGTGAAGAAGGCTTCGACATTACGACTTCTGAGGTAAAAAAATTGCGCCCTTATTTGGAGCAATTCACATTCTCTTGGCTATTTTTAGGTATTCCTAAAGACATCCTTGTAGAAGTGGAGGCAGTATTAGGTAGAAAGCGCTCACGTCAACTTATTGCATTATTTACAAAATAACAAAATAGTGCCCGAAATCAGCATCATCAACTGATTTCGGGCACTTGTTCGTTACCCTTTTAACGCTTCAATTAGCTCAGGCTTAAATGTGCCGTTACGCAACATCTCAATTTCAACTTTATAAGGTGCTGCCTTCGATTTACTATCACTGTTTGAAGGCACAAATGGCGTTTCTAAAATTTTAGGAATATCCATTAATTGCGGATGATGCACTACATAGTTTAATGCGTCAAAACCGATATGGCCAAAGCCAATATTTTCATGGCGGTCTTTACGGGCGCCTCGCACATTTTTTGAATCATTAATGTGTAGAACTTTGATGCGATCTACGCCTATTATTTTATCAAATTCTTCTAGCACGCCATCAAAATCTTCAACAATATTATAGCCAGCATCATGTGTGTGACATGTATCAAAGCATACAGAAAGACGTTCATTATGTGTGACACCATCAATGATTTTAGCAAGCTCTTCAAAGGAACGACCACATTCGGTCCCCTTCCCCGCCATTGTTTCTAATGCAATTTGAACAGGGAAATCCTGCGATAATACCTCATTCAAGCCTTCAACAATTTTCGCAATTCCAGCTTCAGCACCCGCACCTACATGCGCACCAGGGTGCAAGACAATTTGCGTTGCCTCTAGTGCTGCTGTGCGTTCAATTTCTGATTGTAGAAAATCGACTCCAAGACGGAATGTTTCTGGTTTTTCCGTATTCGCAATATTGATAATGTAAGGAGCATGCACAACAATATTTGTCATACCATGCTCTTTCATATGAAGTAGACCATTCATAATGTTCAGATCGGCAATCGCTTTACGACGTGTGTTTTGCGGTGCTCCTGTATAAATCATGAATGTATTTGCTCCATATGACAGTGCTTCTTTACTTGAGCCAAGCAACATCTCTTTCCCACTCATTGAAACATGTGAGCCAAGTAGCATGTAAAAAACCCCCTATTTTTTACCTCGCGCTTTTAAACGACGTTCACGTTTTTTAATTTTTTCCATTTCCCATTTCATATTACGCTTATAGCCTGGTTTAACCTTTTTAGGCTTACGCACCAATGCCTTCGCTTTCACATCGATTTCATTCTCTTGTTTCACGCGATTTTTACGCGCATGACGCTCTTTTAACTCAGACCATTCTCCATTTTTAACGTCTTTTTGCACAAAAGGAATACCCATTTTCTCTACACGAACTACTGCATCTTCATCAGATGGCTCAAATAAAGTAATGGCAGTTCCTTTATTACCTGCACGGGCTGTACGTCCAACACGGTGAATAAAGAATTCTAGGTCCTCTGGAATTTCGTAATTGATAACATGGGAAATTCCTTGAATATCGATACCACGTGCTGCTAAATCAGTCGCAACAATGTATTGATATTCTAGATCGCGGATTTGTTTCATCATCTTTTTACGATCACGTGGACTTAAATCACCATGGATTTGTCCACAACGGATACCATGTTCATTTAAATAACCGGCAACTTGCTCAGCTGTTTTACGTGTATTAGTAAAAATAACAGCTAAAAACGGATTAATACCTTCAATTACTTCTAATAAACGTTTATTACGCGATTTAGAGCGTACTGGCACAAGCACAAAATCAATACCCTCTGCCACTGGTCGCTTATCGTTCATTTGGATATGCACTGGGGCATCCATATATTTTTTTAAGAAAGGCTGAAGTTTTTCAGGAATCGTTGCAGAGAATACAAACATTTCAAGCTTCTCTGGCATTTGAGAAGCAAATCCATCAATATCCTCGATAAAGCCCATATCAAAAGCTAAATCAGCTTCATCAACAACTAGGATTGGTGCCGTATGCACAAATAACGCTTGTGCTGAAACAAGATCACGAATACGTCCAGGTGTCCCAACAACTATTTGTGGTTGTGTTTTTAATTTATCAATGGAGCGTTGCTTGTCCGTACCCCCAATAAATAGCTTTGCTTGAATAGCTGTTCCTTCTATTAACTGATTTAACGCATCAAATATTTGTTGTGCTAGTTCGCGTGTAGGAGAAGTAATAACAGCCTGAACTTCCTGTCTCTCTACATCAATACGTTGAACTATCGGAATTAAAAAACTATGTGTTTTCCCCGTTCCTGTATGTGCCTGTCCAATAGCACTTTTCCCTTTTAATAAAAGTGGAATAATTTCTTTTTGAATTGGTGTCGGTTCTGTAAAGCCTAGTTTTGCAATGGCGTCCTGCAAAAATGGCTGAAAATTGTAATCAGTATATTTTGACATCATTCGTTCCTCCTAACATCTTTCTCATTGTACCATGATTCGAACTTTAAGGTATATTTACATCCTATATATTACAAGCATAAACATAATTTAAACGTTTTATGATTACCGTAACAAAAGCCCTTATCAAAGGTACTTGAAATAAGAAGAATATGCAATCAAAAATACGAATACCACAATGCCAGAAACCCTGGGTACTGTAATTTTTAGCATCATGAAAAACGCCGAGAAGTTGTCACTCGCCGTTTTTGTTGGTTAGAAACGACCATTTTCTTTAGACAGTGATCCTATGTCATCATTGTTTTCTGTTTCTATATCGAACCCTCCCACTAGCCTTTGCATATCATAGCTATAGTCAGGTATGTCATCAATGAAAAACAAGTAGAAAGGAGATCATTATGGTATTTCGACCACCTTATCAATATCCTATGTATCCCGGTGGCATGAGAATGCCCATGCAAACACCACCACAAATGTCACCGCAGTCCTTTTACCAGCCTGGAGGCTTTCCTGTTCAACCACGAATTCCAGGCGGCTTTCCGATGGCTAATGGAATAGGTACCTTCGGAGGGCAAATGCCAACGCCACCTGTGCAGGAACCTTCTAAAATCGGTTCGTTCTTACAACAAGCAAATAGCTTATTCAATACAGCTAAGACCTATACACCTTATATTCAACAAGCAATGCCGATGGTAAAAAATATACCCTCGCTATTAAAGTTATACAAAGGATTCCAAGGCCTTCCATCCGCTGGGTCAGCTAGCGCTGATACTGCAGGAAGTGATAAAAAAGCTTCAACTGGAAGTAGACGATCATCAAGGCAAAGTGCATCATATACGCCTCCTGAACCACTTCCATCTAAACCACGTATCTTCCAACCACCTATGTAAATGAACGTTTCTTTGTATTCGCCGTCCCTGTCCGTTATAATGTAGATAGGTAAGCTTGAAAGGAGTCACAACCATGCAAGTATTAAAAATTAATCCACGTGGCTATTGCTACGGTGTTGTTGATGCGATGGTCATCGCTCGGAATGCCGCACTTGATAAAACATTACCAAGACCTATCTACATTTTAGGGATGATTGTGCATAATAAACATGTCACAGATGCGTTTGAAAAGGACGGAATCATCACATTAGATGGTGAAAACCGCCTAGAAATTATTGAACAAGTTGAAACCGGTACTGTCATTTTCACAGCACATGGTGTTTCACCTGAAATTCGTGAGATTGCAAAGCGAAAAGGCTTAGTGTCCATTGATGCCACATGTCCTGATGTAACAGTTACCCACGATTTAATTCGTGAAAAATCGGCTGAAGGCTATGATATTATTTATATCGGAAAAAAAGGACATCCCGAACCAGAGGGGGCCATTGGGGTTGCGCCTGATCATGTCCACTTAGTACAGTCCTCAAACGATATTGATGCGTTAAATTTAACGAATGATAAATTACTGGTGACAAATCAAACAACAATGAGCCAATGGGATGTTGCCCATTTAATGGATAGTTTAAAAGAAAAATTCCCTCATATCGAGGTACACAAAGAGATTTGTTTAGCGACACAGGTTCGTCAAGAAGCTGTCGCTCAGCAAGCTGGAGAAGCGGATTTACTCATCGTTGTGGGAGATCCTAAATCCAATAACTCAAACCGCTTAACACAAGTTTCCGTTGAAATTGCAGGAACACCATCCTATCGAATTGCGGATGTTTCGGAGCTTAAAATCGAATGGTTAAAAGGCATTAATAAAGTGGCAGTTACAGCAGGTGCCTCAACGCCAACTCCAATTGTCAAAGAGGTTATTACTTTCCTTGAGCAATTCGATGAACATGATGCCGCTACACATATAATCAATCGTACGGTGACATTAGAGAAAATCTTACCAAAGATTAAAACACCGACACCAGTTGATAAAATTATGCCTTATTAATAAAAACAAAAAATCCTGATTGCTTTTTGGCCAATCAGGATTTTCTTTATTTACTAAAATAATAGTTTATAGGTCGCCCAATACCTCCATAATGGACATCCATTGTAATTTCTTCTTGTTTCTCTAAATAGTCTAAATATCTTCTTGCGGTGACACGAGCAATTCCTACACCACTTGCTACGTCTTCTGCAGATGCACCATCGACCGAATGTAAAAAGTGCACAACCTTTTCAAGCGTTGTACGATTAAAGCCTTTCGGAAGATTATTTTCCGACCCTAGCGGAGCTGATTGTTCCACGTTAGTTTGCCCATCACGATAATGAAATAATTGATCCAATTCCCGCTGTGTGAGTTCCTGATCTGATTGTGTTTGCTTCTTAAAACGTAAATAATTATCAAGCGTACCTTTGACCCGTTCAAATGAAAAGGGCTTCATAATATAATCAAAGACACCTAGATGCAGTACTTGTTTCACTGTCTCCATATCATTCGCAGCCGTGACGGTAATAACATCCACTGGTAGGTCTAGTTCACGTATTTTTCGTAAGCTCGTAATGCCATCTTGCTCTGGCATAAAAATATCCATAAAGATTAAATCAGGCTGATGGTGACGTATTTGCGTAATGCCTTCAAGACCGTTAGATGCTTGTCCAATCACTTGAAAATGTTCAACCTTTTCAATAAATTGACGATTAACCTCTCGTACCATCGGATCATCCTCAATTAATAATACTTTGATCTGCAACACTGTCCGTCCTCCCTGTTATGCATAATAAAAGGTTATTAAAAAACTCGTTCCTTTGTTAGGTTCACTGATGACTTCGATATCACCCTGTCCTTTTTCAATGATTTCCTTTATTAAAAATAACCCTATTCCTCGGTCTTTTTGCTCTTTTGTAGAATAACCATTATCAAATATGTGCTGCTTGATTTCCTCCGTCATGCCTATACCATTATCGGTTACTAAAATAGCTAAGACATCATCGTCTTCATCCACTGAAACATGAATCACTTTCTCTTCAACTTGTGCATCCTTTAAAGCATCAAAAGCATTTTCTATTAAATTACCAAATAGAATAACAAAATCATGATGATCCAAGTTAGGTGGGAATGACGTTAAGCGACTTTCACGATCAACTTCCAGACGAATTCCTTGTTCCTTTGCATAGGAAATTTTACTAAGCAAAAGCCCTGAAATATTTTCATTTTTTATACGTTCATTTAAAAAGTTGGTGATTTCATCGTGTTCTTCTTTTACTTGCGTTAAGTATGACAAAGCCTGTTCATGATGTCCAAGCTGTAAAAGACCAGCTATAGTATGCAGTTTATTTTTATGCTCATGTGTTTGCACACGAAGTGCTTGTACAAATGCCCTGACACCTGTTAATTCTTCAGCAAGCTTTTTCACTTCCGTACGATCTTTAAACATTGCCACTGCCCCGACGGTTTTTCCGTTGACTTGAATCGGAATACGATTACTCATAATACTATGATTATTAATATAGAGTTCACGGTTAAATAATGGTTGATCTAGCTCCAAAATTTCAGGAAGTCGAGTATCAGGAAGGACATGAAAAATTTTCTGACCAATTAGTGCAGATGGTTTTTCATGTACACCTAATATGTCACATGCTTTTTCATTAAAAATCGTTATCGTCAAATCATTGTCGATGGCAATGATTCCTTCATGCATGGCATTAAACGTTTCTGTCCGTTCTACATACATTTTGGCAATTTCATGAGGCTCTAATCCAAACATTTGTTTTTTCATATGAAGCCCTAATGTACGCGCACCCCACGCACTAAAGATTAATGATAAGATGACAGTAATGATAAGCTCTGTTTGCATTGATTGCAGCAATTCTACAACGGTAAGAACACTGTAACCAACTATCGTAACACCAATTTGTTGTCCCTTATTATTCATAATCGGTACAAATGCTCGAACCATATCACCATGTCCCCCATGAGCGATTGACGTATAATAATGCTCTGAAAAAGCAGCGTTTAAATCACCAGATTGGGATATTCGTCCAAGCTCCTCGCTATTTGGATGAGAGTATTTGCGTCTTTGCATATCTAAAACAACAATATACTTCGCCCCATTTATATCACGGATTTCTTCAACTATTGGGTTAATATGTTGTATCGCCTCATTAAAATTTTTATCGGTTATATAGGTTTTTATTTCGGGAAGCTGTGAGACGGTTTTTGCCACAAGTAATGCTTGATCACTAAGTTGGGTCTTTTGTTCATTCATCACAAACCCCAACAAAAAAGTGCCACCAATACTAAAGGAAAGCATCAGAATAAAAAAAGTCAGCGACATAATTTTTCTCTGCATAGATAACTTTTGAAATATCAAAATGATTGCCTCCCTCCTACTATATTTTAGCTTACTCCATATGTTAGAATAACAAAAACATCAGAAAATACGAATTAATTGGGTGTATTCAATGAAAAAATTTATTATTGGAACGATTGTAACCGTCTTTGTTTTAATCGTAGCAATCAGTGTTCAGCAAGGATTACTCTTTGCTAAACCGCTTCCCTATGATGATGAGCAAAAGGGCTTAGACTCACAAATTACTATTCATTTAAGTCATGTGGTAGCCGAAAATACCCCAAAAGGACAGGCAGCCAATAAATTTGCTGAGTTAGTAGAAGAGAAAACAAACGGGAAAGTCAAAGTCCATGTGTACTCAAATTCCTCTTTATTTAATGATGAAAATGAGTTTCAGGCCTTACAAAAGGGTGACGTGGAAATGATTATCCCCACTTTTTCGAAGATGACCGCATATGTGCCTAATTGGCAGGTGCTTGATTTACCGTATCTGTTTAATACAGATGAGGAAGTACAGGAAGTCCTGACAGGTTCTATTGGGGAACAATTAGTAAACGAGCTAGAACCGTTTCATATTAAGGGATTGGGCTTTTGGTACAATGGCTTTAAGCATTTAACGTCTGTCGACCAACCCATTCATACATTTGAAGATTTACAGGGCTTACGTATACGAACAATGCCAAGTAAAATTTTAGAAAAACAATTCGAAGTAATGAAAGCAACACCAATTCCCCTTTCTTTTAGTGAGGTTTTTACAGATTTAGAAAAAAACGCAATTGATGCACAAGAAAATACAGCCTCTAATATTTACTCTAAAGGGTTTTACAAAGTACAAAAGCATATGACGATCACTCAGCATGGAATTTTAGGCTATGCTGTCTTAATGAACGAAACATTTTGGAACTCTCTACCTGTAAAAATCCAACATCAATTGATTTCTGCAATGAAAGAGACAACAGAATGGCAATTTGATCAGGCAATACTTATGAATGAAAAAGATATGGAAAAGCTCAAACAGCAAGCTGATTTTACTGTTTATACGATGAGCCCTTCAGAAAGACAGCGTTTTAAAGAGCAGCTAGCCCCTGTCTACGATTTTTATAAAACTCATATACAAAATGATCATGTTTTATCCAAGATAGAAAAGATTGTTACTCCCTAATACTTTTGGTCATTAATGATTAATCCTTACAAATAGTAAGGATTTTTTCTTTTGTATTATAATAGATTACCTATTTCCAAAACTACTATAAAACAGCTACAAACCCTTGCTATTCTTGCCTTTATCTCCCCGTCACTCAAAAATGAACAAAATGAACAATAGAAACTTTACGGTCATAAAAACTATTGTCGGAAAATTTCAGCTATGATAACCACATGAAAGCGTTCACACAATAGCCATAGTTGTTATAGGGGGAAAACTATATGCGTATAAATTTTAAAAACTTAACGGTGCAAGTATTGATTGCCATTGTGCTAGGTATCCTAGTCGGAGCAATATTCCCAGAATTCGGTGCGAAGCTAAAAATACTTGCAGATATCTTTATCAAATTAATCAAAATGTTAATTGCACCTATTATCTTCCTAACTGTTGTAATAGGTATTGGTAGTATGGGTGATGTAAAAAAGGTTGGAAAAATTGGGGGAAAAGCTTTAATTTATTTTGAAATTGTTTCAACCTTCGCTCTTGCAATCGGCCTAATCGTCGTAAATATCGTTCAGCCAGGTAAAGGTTTTAATACAGAGGCTGCCAATGGGGCTGATGTCTCTCAATATACAGAGGCTGCCGCAGCAGAGCATGGCTTAGGGGCTTTTATTATGCAAATTATTCCTGAGAATGTCGTTGGGGCATTAGCGAATGGTGAATTATTACCTGTTTTATTCTCTGCCGTTTTATTTGGACTAGCTGCTGCAGCTATTGGGGAGCCTGCTAAGCCTGTTATTAAATTTTTTGAGCAAGTAGCAGATATCTTCTTTAAAATCGTTAACATGGTCATGAAAATTTCTCCTATTGGTGCATTCGGTGCCATGAGCTATACAATCGGTAACTTTGGTATTAAATCACTCGGAAACTTAGGATTTTTAATGCTATCTGTTTATATTACGATGTTTATTTTTATCGTTGTGATTATTGGCTTGATTACACATTACTTTGGCTTTAGTATTTTTAAATTTATTAAATACATTAAAGAGGAAATTTTTATCGTTATTGGGACTTCTTCATCAGAATCGGCCTTACCTTCTATGATGCGTAAACTGGAAAATTACGGTTGTTCTAAGCAAGTAGTCGGACTTGTTGTACCAACAGGCTATTCATTTAACTTAGATGGAACTTCCATTTACTTATCAATGGCTGCCATCTTTATTGCACAAGCGTACGGTGTGGATTTAGATATTTGGCATCAGATTACGTTATTAGCCATCTTAATGCTCACTTCTAAAGGAGCAGCGGGTGTAACAGGCTCTGGCTTTATTACACTAGCCGCAACATTGGCAGCATTTCCGATGATCCCAGTAGAAGGGATTGCCCTATTGATCGGAGTAGATCGTTTTATGTCAGAGGCACGTGCTGTCACAAACCTAATTGGTAATGGCGTAGCTACGGTAGTTGTTTCAAAAATGGAAAAAGAATTTGATACAGAGCAAGAAAAGCGTGCTCTTTCTGGGCACACTCAAATGCCATAAATTTAAACAGGCTGCTGAAAGCGAAATAAAAATTCGCTATTTCAGCAGCCTGTTCATTTTTAGATGATTCAACTTTTCACGAGGTAAGCTGATAAAAGATAAAGTAATTTTATCTGTTCGGCTTCTAAAAGATAGCTCTTTTCATGAAACCTCCTCAACTGCTTACTCGTATAGATAATGACTGGAGGTTTCTTTATGGCAATATTTACACTTACGTATCCTAAAGCTTTGAAAAGCTTTACCCATATTCCAATCGTGAATGAACAAAATGAAACAATATGTGTGCTTCAAAAAGTAGAGCGTTCCTCTGCCGGCAAAGTACTGAATGCTGTTTTGCTAGTAGCAGCACAGCAAACATTGCCTTATCGTTATGAAACGCGATCTACATTAGGTGCACCCCTTTTTCAAGTACAATCTACCCTATTAACAAAAGGAGTCAGCCATCAAATTGTGATGCCTGATGGTAGTTTGATACCGATTCAACGGAAAACAGTCCAATTATTGGAATCCTCTTATTCATTTACAATGGACGATTTAGACTTTCGGTTTGAAAAGGATTTTACTTCTACCGCTTATCTATATTGCAATAATGAAAAGATTGCTAGTGCTAGTCCTATTGAAACGGAGTTAGTACGAACAGGTATACAGTTTAAGCTTTTCCAGGCAGATGATATGCACTTTGTTGCACTCCTTGCAACTCTTTATCAAGCACTTTTTGCCATTACTACATAGTTTGCAGATGTAAATATGACAAAGGTATCGACGAATAGACTCTCGATGCCTTTGTCATAGATCCTCTTTTACATGATTAATTTATTTTTTGACGTTGCGCATTTAATATATTAATGACATAAGAATTATTTTGTGAAGCATTCGCTTGTACAATTTTTTTAATGGCTTCTTCTATCCCTATTGCTAACTGAATTCCTTCATGACTGGCGCCTTTTATCGTAGTTTGAATCGTAATAGTCGTTCGATTTTCAATGACTAAGTATTCGTATACATCAAAGTCTTCTAAACCTGCGATTAGCTCTTCCATCAACAGGTTGATATCATCCCCTATTTTCTTGTTGTCATCGCGCAACGAGGTAAACTCCCATCTTTCAAAAACGATGGGATAGTTTTTTAAAGGAGACGATTTAATTGCATTTTTGGCAATAGACTCCATATCTTTTTTGACCGTCTGCAAATAATCTTCTGTGCCGACTACTTGGATTACCAATTCCTTCTCTTCAGTCGTTTTAACATCAATCCCGACATACTTTTCAAGTAGCTTCTCCTTTAATCGAGAAAGGCTTAACTCTTCATTCGTAATAGGTGGTTGCTCCCCTTTATTTGCTACTGACTTATCATCTACTACTAATTTATCAAACAGGATTAGTATAGCTATTATCACCACTAACAACCCTATAACAAGCCCAAACCTTCTAACCATTGAATCCCTCCTGATAGGAAGGTATGACCCTTACTACTTCAATATTCACTTTTTTATAGGGATTCAGCAGATGCAGTGCGAGGTGTTGTAAAGAGAAATGTCTCCCTCAACGACTAGCTAGTCATTGTATTGCTTACTTTTCCTGATATATTCCGGGACGCGAAATAAATTCGCTTAATTTTGTCCATTTTATGTCAAGCTTTTCAAAAAGGAGTACACTAAAAAGGTAGTAATTCTAATATTTTGGAGGGTGTTTTATATGGACACAAAAGCAGCGGATATTAAAAATATACTGACATTAAATCTACTCGTACAAATTTTAGAGGAACGTGGCATTATGACAGATAAAGAATTAAAAGAACGCCTTACCAATACAGTTAAACTATCTTCTATGGAAAATGATTTAAAAGAAAAAGTTATTGAAGAAATTAAGCATTAATGTGTGTTATCACATCAAAAAACGACCGCTTCCATAATGATACCATCTTTGAAAGGGGTCGTTTTTTTCATAATAATACTTAAGATCGAATTGTTTTTAAAGCTGTTGACCAAGGAATGAGCTGATCTAACATTTGGTGAACAGAATCTGCTTGCACCTCTTTTGGTTTAAAGACAGAGCCATTTTCAAAATCAGTAAATAATGATAATGCCGGATGAACTCGAACATCTGCCACTAGTAGTTCTCCAAGAATGCCTCGTAAATGTTCAGCAGCACGTGCACCTCCAACAGAACCATAGGAGACAATACCAGCAGCTTTATTATTCCATTCTACTCGTAAATAATCTAATGCATTTTTTAATGCACCCGTAATGGAATGATTGTATTCCGCAACGATAAAGACAAAGCCGTCACATGCTGCTACTTTTTCTGACCATGCAGCTACACCTGAAGTATCTCCACCTGGTTCTCCTAAAAATGGTAATTTAAAATCTGCAATATCAATGATTTCATACTCTGCATCACGGCGTTTTTCGGCAACTTCCTTCACCCATGTGCCAACCTGTGGGCTTACACGCCCCTCTCGCGTACTTCCTAAAATAATACCAATTTTCAACATATAAATTCTCCCCACTTCATCCTTTATTGTGACTATTCTCGCTTCCTGTACGCGATTGCCACTCATAACCATTTTGGTCAAGAAAATAGTCCATTAATCATCACTACTCTAGGAATTGCAAGTATTATCTTCAATTCAAGATTAAATTAACATAATTCTTTATTTTCTGTCAATTATTTATATTAGAGGGGTAGAGAGCATTTATTTCAATTTTATCGGTTGCTCCAATGCATCGAGTTCCTCCTCAATTGCAGCATATTGTCTTTCTACAACATATTTAGCATCAGATAGAGCTGCATTATAAATATGGGGAGCAATCTGCTCCTTAATAAAATCTAACACACGCTCTGCTTCAAATTCACTAATGTCCTCATCACGCTGATTATAGAAAAATCGTTGAATATCAGCAAGTATCATTTCTTGCTGGTCTTTTGATAAACGGATAAACACGACAACTTCCCCATTTCTTTTAATAAATTATAAATTTATACCAATCTTATCATTATCAATAGATTGTTTGCATAAAAAAGGCTGAAACACTAGTACTACTAGAGCTCAGCCGCAATATTATTATTGACACTCAAAGGAATAACTAGTGGATAAAAAGTTTTTTTCCTTTGAAACTATCGCTTGTCCACCATCATCCTCACATTGTTGGGTCATAGCATCTATTTTCTTATCATTGATGGTATTCGTCATGACCGTCATACCAATGCCAAAAACAACGATGAATACACCTATTATAATCCATAACTTACCGGCTTTATTGCCTGCTGGTCTTTCACTAGCCACAATGTTCCCCTCACTTATACAAATAAAAATGGTTCAGTATGAATGGTTGATTGTACAAATTCAACTTGATATTTTTTATCTTCGCATAGTGTAGCCATTTTTTGGGCAACACCTGCAATCATCACTTTTTCTACATGATGACCAGGATCGACAATTTGTAAGCCAATAGCCTGTGCGTCTTGTGCCGTATGGAAGTACATATCACCTGTTAAAAAGACATCTGCACCTGCACGCTTCGCCGCATAAATATACTTATTACCGTCTCCCCCTACAAGCGCCACTTTGCTGATCTTTGACTGTAAATTACCTACGACACGAACTGCTGGGACTTTTAGTTGCTGCTTTACGAACTCAGCAAATTGCTGTAGCGTCATTTCCTGTGATAAGTAACCTACACGCCCTAACCCCATAACATTTGTTTGTTGCTCGAGACGTATAACATCATAGGCAGGCTCCTCATAAGGATGACTTGTGAGCATTGCCTTTAACACTCTGTTTTTAATGGATTCAGGAAATACGACCTCCACTTTTACTTCTTCCTCTACATGTAACTCTCCAACAGAGCCAACAAACGGTGTTGCCCCTGCTAATGCACGAAATCGCCCTTCACCAGTCGTCGTATAGCTGCATGCTTCATAGTCCCCAATACGACCTGCACCAGCCTTTTCAAGCGCCTCACGTAAGGCTTCTGCATTGGCAGTTGGTATAAAGACGGCTAGCTTCAACAGATTTTCAGCATACGTTTCTTCTAATATAGAACGATTTTCTAGCTTTAGGGCATCTGCAAGTAAATCATTGACCCCACCTTCAGCCACATCTAAATTTGTGTGTGCCGCATATACAGCAATATCATGTTTAATAAGCTTTTCATATAAGCGCCCTGCCGGATTATCTGTGCGGATATTCGCTAAACGTCTAAAAATTGGAGGATGATGAGCGATGATCAGCTCACAACCTTTTTCAATTGCCTCGTCCGCCACCTCTTCATTGACATCTAACGTGACTAATACTTTATGAACAGGCTTGTTGAGCGTCCCAATGGCTAAACCAATTGGATCATTTTCCATGCAAGCTAGTTTCTTGGGCGACCATGATTCAAATACTTGAATGATTTCTTGACCATTTACCGCTTTCATCTTACAAAACTCCTTCCACTAAACGTATTAAAGCCATTAGCTCTGCACGTTTTTCTTCAATTTCAGGTGTCTGTTCTGCTCCTTTAATAGATTGAAGGACACGTTGCCAGTTGTCTTTTTCACGTTGCCATTTTTTTATAAATGCTGGTGATTTGCGTTGGCTTAGTTTAGGGCCAACTAAAATCTCTGCTGTTGATAGCTCCATTTGCCCTCTTTGTAATACAAGGATTTCATAGATTTTATCATCTTCTTCTAAAATCTCTTCATCAAGGATCGCCCATTCATGTGCTAGAGCCCACTCCCGAATGACCTTGGCATGTATATTGGGTTGTAAGATAAGACGTGTGACACCTTGAAGCTTTTCGGGATGCTTCTCTAGAATGGAGACAATTAAAGGTCCTCCCATTCCAGCTATTGTCACCGTATCTACATGGTCTGCCTCTTCAATCGCTGCTAATCCATCAGCAAGACGTACTGTAATTTTTTCTACTAAGTTTTCCTTCTGAACTTGTCCTACAGCTGATTCATAAGGTCCTTTGACAACTTCCCCTGCTATGGCACGAGAGGCTGTTCCTTGGTGAATCAAATAACATGGTAGATAAGCATGATCACTACCAATATCCGCCATGACAGCTCCTGTTGGAACAAATTTTGCTACTGTTTCTAATCGCTTTGAAAGTTTTTGTGCGTTCATTTTATACCGCCTATCTTCAATAGAGTCATTAATAGTATGGATGATGTCGTGAAAAAAAACAAATGGAGTTGTCCATATTTCTATGTGGACAACCCCATTTTATTATGTACCTAAAAGTCCCAAGACGACCTCGGTGCATTCTTTTAAAGATAAAAGTAGCTGTACTTTAGCAGTACAGCTACTTGTCAGTCATACTATTCTAAAGTAGAAATGTATTCAGCGATTGCTTTTGCTTCCTCTTCAGTTTTCATGTTAGGTTGCATAGGAGTACCTTCGATACCCTTTGTTAAAACTTCTACGATATGTGCTTCATCTAAGCCATGTAGATTTGGACCCATACTACCAGTTAAATCACCACCGTGACAACCGATACAAGATTGTACTAGTGCTGAACCATCAGCATTCGCGTCTGTAGTTTCTGTAGTAGTTTCGCCACCACCCTCATGTTCAGCAGCAATTTCTTTCTTGTTATCTGCACCTTGTAAAGACATGAAGAAAATAAGACCAATACCAAATGCCAGAATTAAGATGTAAGGAACGACTGGATTGTTTTTCATAAGTTTCCCCTCCTCATTTTAAGTCTACTTCTATTATAATATAGAATCAGTCAACATCTAATATTGTACTTCATTAACAAAGAAACGAAAAGCCCTATTCGCTAAGTTTTCCTTTGTTTGTAACAAATTCGACATTTCTGTATCTATTGGATAAAATATGTCTTGCAAACACCAAAATTTGGTCAAATTGATCCCCCTATCCAACTCTTTTTCCTTATACTCTTGCTGTTATCATACCCTTTGCAGACATTCATATACCAAAAAATAAAAAAATCTGTATGCTATGTTTCAGCATACAGACTTTATTAATCCAAAAGATGAGAACTTTATTTACATGTTGATCAAATTGTAGATTCATTGTTGTAGAATAACATTTTTTAATGGTAAAGCTTATTTCGATGGAAATATTGTATGCGTACTGAGTTAAGATAAATTTATGATATAATACCCAATCAGTGCTAGTAATCCTAAAGCACCTGAGACTGTGAAATATAACAGTTTCATTTTAATACCCGACCAAAGCCATATTAGACAATTCGCTGCAATCAAGCAAAATAAAACCATATTATTTCCACTAAAATATGTAGTGCAAATGCGGATAGACATACTAAACAGCAGAATTGCCGCTAATACATGAAAAATAGGGGCTAGTAGTTGTTTTTTTCGTGCCATTTGCCATGCAACAATGAATAATATGCACGCGCCTATCCCCACAAGAACAGTTAAGATCAAAGTCAAAGATTTTATTGTAAAATAGATAGCCAATACAGCCATAATGGCGATACATAGACCTACAACTAACAGGATCATTTTTCTTTTTTCTGATGGTAAGATCGCTTGTTTAGGATGTTGCACTGGTTCTATTTCCTCTATATCTGCTCCTTCCGTATAAAGAGCTGCTAGAAAGTCGCAATAGTGCTCTGGCAAAAGTTTATTTTGCTTCCAAAACAAAATTTCATTCAGAATTATTTTTTTTCGAGGATTTGTCATAGTGTTAGCTCCAAACATTGCTTAATAATGGTTGTATTACAATTTTATCTCACACTATTTAAAAATACATCTGTACAAAGTAGCAAATCCATCATTCCCTTCATTCTAATTATCTATTATTGGAGATAACTAGATAGGTGAATAGAGGGGCACTTTTCATTTTCACTGTATAAAAAAGAGCTATCCAACTAGGTATTTTCACACTAATGGGATAGCTCCATCTATTTAAATTTACTCTAAGAAGTCTTTTAAACGTTTACTACGAGATGGGTGGCGTAATTTTCTTAATGCCTTTGCTTCAATTTGGCGAATACGCTCACGTGTTACGCCAAAGACTTTCCCTACCTCTTCTAAAGTTCGTGTGCGACCATCATCTAAACCAAAACGTAGACGAAGTACATTTTCTTCACGATCTGTTAAAGTATCTAATACATCTTCTAACTGCTCTTTTAACAATTCATAGGCTGCATGATCAGATGGAGATTGTGCTTCGGAGTCCTCAATAAAGTCTCCTAAATGTGAATCATCTTCTTCTCCAATTGGTGTTTCAAGAGATACTGGTTCTTGTGCAATTTTTAAAATTTCACGTACTTTTTCAGGTGTTAAATCCATTTCTTCACCAATTTCTTCTGGAGAAGGTTCACGGCCTAGATCCTGTAAAAGTTGACGTTGTACACGTATTAATTTATTAATGGTTTCGACCATATGAACAGGAATACGGATTGTACGAGCTTGGTCAGCGATTGCACGTGTAATAGCCTGACGAATCCACCATGTAGCATAAGTAGAGAATTTAAAGCCTTTACGGTAATCGAATTTTTCTACCGCTTTAATAAGACCCATATTTCCTTCTTGAATTAAATCAAGGAATAGCATGCCACGACCAACATAACGCTTCGCAATCGATACAACAAGACGTAAGTTAGCTTCTGCAAGACGTTTACGTGCTTCCTCGTCCCCTTGCTCAATACGCTCTGCAAGAGCAATTTCTTGTTCAGCTGACAGTAAATCTACTCGGCCGATTTCCTTTAAATACATACGTACAGGGTCATTAATTTTAACACCTGGTGGTACACTCAAATCATTTAAGTCGAAAGTTTCTTCATTCGCTTCTTCTTTCATGAGACTTTCTTCTTCAAATTCTTCTTTACCAATGATTTGAATATCTTTATGCTTTTCAAGATCCTCAGCAAAATGGAAAATTTCTTCGTTTTCCAATTCATAAGGCGTTAGTTTCTCTGAAATTTCTTTCATAGAAATTTCACCTTCTGTTTTTGCTTTTTCTTGTAGGAATTTTTTTGCATCATCTAATGTAATTTCTACTTCTATCTCTTTTGAACGTTCTGACTTGTCCGCCATAAACCTTCCTCCTTCTAAACAACCGAATCGGGTTAAATCGCCGATAACGATTTTCTTAAATGAATAATCTGTTGGGCGATTTCAAGTGCACGTGCATACTCATGCATCTTCTCCGCTTCCTTTGACTCATGCATCTTTTGATAAATTTCTTGCTCAATTCTATATTTTTGAAGCTGACGGATGGAGTCCATAACCTCTGCCTCTGCTTGATCAGGATCTCGCTCGACTAAAGCTGCTTCCATAACAATCTTCCGTAATTCAGCGTCATCTAAGATTTCCACAAAGCGTTGATAATCTGGATGACCATATTCCTCATAAAATCCTACTAAGCGAACAAAAACTGCCATATAAGCATCTCGTACAAATGGCTCTTTCTGGTCACTTCGTAATACCCTGTCTACTACATCTATATTATGAAGCATATGAGCCAGTAATAAACGTTCGGCACGTTCGGCTGCGTCCATAGGCTTTTGTTGCTGTGTGACTGGCATTGAAGGCATCTGTGTAGGTATTTCTGCTTTTGTAGAACGTACCTGATTAGCCTCCAGCTTTCGGAATTGGGCATAAATAGCTTCTTCCGAGATATTTGTTTCATTTGATAGCTGCCGTATATACAAATCTCGTTCCACTGGTGATGATCTACCTACCAGCTGTTCTAGGACTTCTTGAATATATTGAAGCGTATCATTTTCAAATTGAAAGTTCTTATTGCGTCTAGCATGCATCATCATAAAAGCAATATACGCATGAGGGTTTTCCAAAATTTGTTCCTTAAATGCTTGTCCACCTAAAGTGCGAATATATTCATCAGGATCTAATTTTTCTGGTAACACAGCAATATTAACTTTCATCCGCTCCGTATGCAGTAATTGCGCCGCTCGTTTTGCTGCATCAAATCCAGCATTATCACCATCATAGCAAATCGTAATCTGCTCTACTAAGCGCTTTAGCTTTGTGATATGCTGATTTGTTAGCGAGGTACCCATAGTCGCAACGGCATTCATTACACCTACAGAGTTAGCTGCTAGTACATCCATAAAACCTTCCATCAATACTACTTGACGATTTTTTCTGATAGAAGTTCGTGCTTTATCTAGGTTATATAGCACTTCACTTTTTTGAAATATTGGTGATTCTGGACTATTTAAATATTTCGCTTCCTCACCAGTTGATGAAATTATTCGACCAGAGAAGGCAATGATTTTACCATTTTCATCACGAATAGGAAACATGATTCGTCCTCTAAAACGATCAAAATAACGTTCTTCTCCCTCTCGCTTAATGATTAAGCCACTTTCCGCAATTTCTTGTAAGTTATAACCTTTTCTTTCAAGCAATATTGTTAATGCATCAAAGCTTGGGAGAGACCAACCAATGTTATTAGATTCGATAAGTTCCCTTGTAAATCCTCTTTCTAGTAAATAATTTAAAGGTTCTTCGCCATCCTCTGTATTTAATAGTAGATGGTGAAAAAAATCTGCCGCAAAAGCGTGTGCTTCCTTCATCCTTTCTTCTGCTTTAGATACTTTTTTCGTTCCCCCTGGAAAACTTGGCTCAACATCTAATTGTATGCCAACACGTTCTCCAAGTTTCACAACTGCATCAGGAAAAGAAATACCTTCCATATCCATTACAAAAGTAATAGCATTTCCCCCTGCACCACAACCAAAGCAATGAAAAATTTGCTTATCAGTTGATACAGAAAAAGATGGTGTTTGCTCTCCATGAAATGGACAGAGGCCAAACCAATTTCGCCCACGCTTGGTCAGCTGCATGTATTCACTAATTACATCAACGATATCCGATTGTGTACGAATCTGTTCAATTACTTCTTCTGGAATTTTCCCTGCCAAATCCATCACCATCTTTTATATTTGCGTTATAGAAACACAATTCGCTATTCGTTTTAAAATTCCTTTATTTCTCGACAAAAAATTAGGATTTTTCTCTTATAAATATTTTTACCACAATTTTATTATTATAAAACAAAAATTAGTTTTTATCTATACCATTTTCAAAATCCACTCAAAAAAACCGCCTCTACTAACCGAGGTGGTTTCAAATTACTTTCTTATTTACAGGTCAAAATATGTTCTATGATTGTATTTGCTGTCTCTTCTACCGCTTTGTTCGTCACATCTATAACTTTACAGCCTATTTTATCGACAATTTTTTCAAAATGTTGGATTTCTTCTAAAATTCGTTCATGCTGTGCGTATATGGCATCATCATTCAATCCAAGTGACATTAATCGTTCTTTTCTTATAGAGTTTAACTTTTCAGGTGAAATGATTAAGCCAAAGCATTTTTTTGGATCTAGCTGTAAAAGCTCTTCAGGTGGTTCTACCTCTGGAACTAAAGGAACATTTGCCACCTTATATTTTTTATGGGCTAAATATTGTGAAAGTGGCGTTTTGGACGTTCTTGATACACCCACAAGGACAATATCCGCCTGTAGTAACCCACGTGGATCTCTACCATCATCATATTTTACCGCAAATTCAATCGCTTCTATTTTTTTAAAATAATCATCATCAAGCATATGAACAATACCTGGTGTTTCTAAAGGATTCTCTTCCATAAAGGTCGCCATGGATTGTAAAGCTGGTCCTAAAATATCCACGGCATGAATTTTTTCTTGTTCACATAGATCATGTAATAATTTACGCATTTCTTGACGAACTAGTGTATAGACGATAAATGCTCGCTGTTGTGCTGCAAGAAAAACAATTTTACGAATAAGCTCCTCGGATTGAATATGTGGAAATCGACGAATAACAGTATTTTCAAGACCCGGTCGGAACTGGCTAATAACTGCTTTTGCAACTTGATCACCAGTTTCACCGACTGAATCAGATACAACAAATACGCGTAGTCTTTTCATGCAGTCTCCTTCTAACTTTAGACATTTTGTGCAAGAGATAAGAAAGCTCGTGTAATCGTTGTTTTTGTAAGACGACCTACTATGGTCAAACCACCCTCTTGGGGTTCAACCACTGGTAGCGAATCAACTTCTCGTTCAATAAGTTTGTTCGCCGCGACAACTAAAGAATCGGATCTTTCACAGTACGAAATATTTGGCATACGTGTCATAATAATATGTACTGGAATTTTATTTAAATCCTGCGTGCCAATACTAGTACGCAGTAAATCTTTGCGAGATAGTACGCCTGTCAAAAACTCATTCTTATCTACGACAAAGAGTGTACCAACATCTTCAGAAAACATAAAGCAAATTGCATCATAAACCGTCATAGTTTCTGGTACTACTACAGGACCCGAATGGAAATCCTTCACTTTTAAATTATGAATACTATCCATTAGGTTGACAGATGCCTTTTTACCTGAATAAAAATAACCAACTCTTGGTCTTGCATCTAAAAATCCTGCCATTGTTAGAATGGCTAAATCTGGTCTTAAAGTTGCTCTTGTCAGATTGAGACGTTCGGCAATATGTTCACCAGTAATAGGGCCGTTTTCTTTTACAATTTGTAATATGTCTTCCTGACGTTTATTGAGTTCGATTGGACTCACCGCCTCAAATCTAATAGTGTTATACTTATGCTCAATTATTATATACTATTTTAATAATTATTGCGAATTAAAGAACTACATGCTACAATATTGACACATACGCTTGCTCTATTTGTATTTTCGAGCAAAATTGCGTTATACAGGCGATGATGGGAAAAAAGTATCTGTTCCATTCAATAGCGAGTAGAAGATGGTGAAAGTCTACATAGCAACAGAGAAAAGGCACTCCCTGAGCTAACTTTTTAAAAAGAGGTTTTAAACATTTGTTTAAAACAATCAGGGTGGAACCGCGGGTATTAGCACTCGTCCCTGGGCATACATTGTGCCCGGAGACGGGTGCTATTTTCATTTAGTCCAACTAAATGAACAAACTTTAGCGATTTACCGCTAAAAGAATAATCTGTAAAACTAAGAAGGAGGCTATTTTATGGCTAACAAATCAATGGAAACCATCGTATCATTAGCAAAACACCGAGGTTTTGTCTTCCCAGGCTCAGAAATCTACGGTGGTCTAGCAAACACTTGGGATTATGGTCCACTAGGTGTTGAATTAAAAAACAATATTAAAAAAGCATGGTGGCAAAAATTCGTTCAAGAATCAGAATACAATGTAGGTATTGACGCGGCTATCTTAATGAATCCAAAAGCTTGGGTTGCTTCTGGTCACGTGGGTAATTTCAATGACCCAATGATTGACTGTAAATCTTGTAAAGCTCGCCATCGTGCAGATAAAATTATTGAAGATGCTGCGCTAGCAAAAGGTGATGAAATCATTGTCGATGGTATGACATTCGATCAAATGAAAGAAACAATGATTAAATATGACGTTGTATGTCCTGATTGCGGAAAAGCTGATTTCACAGATATTCGCCAATTCAACCTTATGTTTAAAACTTTCCAAGGTGTAACGGAATCGTCTACTAATGAAATTTACTTACGTCCTGAAACGGCACAAGGTATATTCGTAAACTTCAAAAACGTTCAACGCTCTATGCGTAAACGTACACCTTTTGGTATTGCACAAATCGGTAAGTCTTTCCGTAATGAAATCACACCAGGTAACTTCACATTCCGTACTCGTGAATTCGAACAAATGGAGCTAGAATTCTTCTGCAAACCAGGTGAAGACCTTGAATGGCATGCATATTGGAAAGAATTCTGTAAAAATTGGTTACTAAACTTAGGCATGAAGGAAGATTCTATGCGTCTTCGTGATCACGAGGATGATGAGCTATCTCACTACTCAAATGCGACAACAGATATCGAATTCAAATTCCCATTTGGTTGGGGAGAGCTTTGGGGCGTTGCTGATCGTACAGATTACGATTTAAAACAACATATGGAACATTCTGGTGAAGATTTCACTTATATCGATCCAGTTTCAAATGAACGCTATGTTCCTTATTGTATTGAACCATCTTTAGGAGCAGATCGTGTAACATTAGCATTCCTATGTGATGCTTATGATGAAGAGGAGCTAGAAGGCGACGATAAACGTACAGTGTTACGCTTCCATCCTGCTTTAGCACCATTCAAAGCTGCTGTTCTACCACTTTCTAAAAAATTATCTGATGAAGCGGCTAATGTTTGGGCTGAGCTTCGTAAAGCGTTCCCTGTTGATTTCGATGAATCACAATCTATTGGTAAACGTTACCGCCGACAAGATGAAATTGGTACACCATTCTGTATCACTTACGATTTTGACTCAAAAGAGGATGGCCAAGTAACAGTTCGACACCGCGACTCTATGTCACAAGTTCGTATGCCAATTGCAGAAGTAAAAGCATATATTGAAAAACATCTTCAATTCTAATGTTTAAATTACCAAAAGAGGGAGTAGCCGATAAGGCACTCCCTCTTTCTTATACTTGGGATGTTGAAAATAAGCGCTCTTGCATCTTTTCCTCAAAAGAAAACTTTTTCATACTCATCCCAATTAAACTAACAAGTACCTCTTCAATATCATCTAATGAGTAATATAGAAACGTTCCTTCTCGCATAGGACGTACTCGCTTATCAACAGTTCGCTCATCTTCAATAAAATAAGCGACATTCACATCGCAATGTCCCATTAATTGTGTAATTCGCTGATCATCACCAGGATTGATGAAAAATGGTACAATTTTATCAATATACAAAATACTTTGTACAAGCTTAATGAAAAAATTTTCTCGTAATGATGTTTCTACTACTAAAATGGCCGTTTTCTCATGCTGATAATCCATGTATAAAACATTTAATTGCTCTTCTAATAGTTTTTTTAAGATGCTTATAGCGTTTTTGTATTTCGTCATATCTGTTTGAATTTCTCTTGTTAACACACGTAAAATACGAAAGGCTGGTAAGAAAATTTTCAAAACAATTTCTTTAGGATGTAAATGGTCAATTAATTTATTAAAATGAATTCTCAGATTATTTTCATCACAGCGAATCAATTGCTCCACAAATAAGTTAAAAATCTCTTCAAAGCTATTGGAACGATAGTCAATCATCTTCGCAATTTTCACACTATAATTCAAAGGCAGGTTCATCAATTTCTGTTCATCTAGCAATCTCACCTTCGGTAATGTAGGAAATAAATCATACACTAACTCAACTTGTGCACTGCGATTATCTGACAACATTACAACCGAGTTGACTGGGTAAATTCCTAAACATTCTACAAACTTATGCATAAAATTCTCATTATATAAATGGCGATCTCTATATAAAACAGCTAAAGCATCTGTAGCACCGTAGCCCATATGATAGACTCTCTTTGATGTCATGGCTGAATAAACATCAATAATTTGTAATAATTGCACACCTTCACTCATATTATCTGCACAAAGTTGATTCGGATAGCCCTTCCCGGCAAAGCGTTCGTGGTGATCTCGCGCTAAATAGGCGATGTCCTCTTCATTTTGTTCTACTAGTAGCTCATAACCCCTTGTTGTGTGTGTTTTAACGATTTCAAATTCATCTTCTGAGAGCTTTCTCTTTAAATTTAGTATTTCTTGAGGGATAAACACCTTCCCAATATCATGGAACAAATAACCCCTTGCTAACGTTTCGATATCCATTAAACCTAGGTATCTAGCAAAGATGGTACCTAATACAAATACATCAAATGAATGGACAAAGGAATATTCATCCCATTCCTTTAAACGTATAAGCAGTTCATAACGATGTTTTTTTTCTAAAATTTTTTCGAAAATCTCTCGTACATAGGCTGTATCCTGCATACTTTTAAGTATTTGCCCATAGCGCAATTCATGTACGACATTCTCCAGGGTGGTCATAAAAAGCTGACTCACTTTTTCCTTATAATCATCAACTGGCTCGCTTTTTTCAATTAATGGGGCAAAGAGATCTTCATATTCTCTTGTTCGTTGCGCACTTAAATCATGGACAACTCGAACTGAATCAGATGGTAAATAGACAGACAATTCATCTACTTTACGAAGTTTAAGTAAGGCAATAATTCGTTCCGTTAAAACTAGATCCTTTTTAGCTAGTAAGCGATACTCTGAAAAAATATCTTCTGCTAAGATATCATTTGCTTCAACTTCATGAATACTTAAGGTTACTTTTCGTAGCATATTTTCTGCCACATACGCATGTACTAAGCACTATGTGACTCCCTCCTTCTTCCGTAAGACTGCGTTATTCTGATAAACGTATAAGCATACGTTTTTGCTGATAGAGGCTTTTCATAGGCAAATCTAAATTTATCTAACGTACATTTACGGGGATGAAACGACTAATTATACTCATAAAAATATAAATACGATTATCTACATCATTTACAATATCATAGGTTAAAATACCTTTTCAACTAGTATATGGGACTCCTATGAATAGTTTCTACTATTTATATATTGAAAACTAAATGAAAATACAAATCTATTTAACTATAAAATAATTAATCATTATAATTTCAATGTTATTAATGAATTCAATAGACATATAAATGATGATTTTAAAACAAGTATTTATTAAATAAGAATAAATTTTTACGTTAATTTTATTTTGTAAAATTTTAAATTTTATCCATCCACTTTCCTTATTAAAGGAAAGGTTTCATACGTAAAGTTTCCATTTTTTCACCTTTATAGAAGGAGATAAGTACTAAAGCTTTTTAATACATGTGAAAAACGTTAATGGAAAGCTAAAAGCAACGCTAGAAGAAGTAAAAGAAGAGGATTGTACAGAAATCTACCCATTAAGTGAACGGATAGCAAATTACCATTCGTACCAACACAGGTAACGGATGAATTAACACTAGCCGCTTCTGAGCTCCTTTCGCCCTTGTTTATGTAGTTATCGATTTTTGCAGACACTGCCATTCTCTATTTAACGGGGAAAAAACGGGGAAAGAGCTAAGCTGATCTTTATATTGAAAGTATTGCTGGTAAACGGGCTATTTTATTCGTATTAGACGATGAAATTTAAAGAATGCAAAATGCCAGAAGAACATTATTGATCTTCTGGCATTTCCTCTTTAGACCGTATTTGCAATTCAGGTGTTCTCTCTAGCTGCTCAATAAATTTTCTCGTCTTAAAGCGAATACCCGTTTGCTCTTCATAAATCGTTGTAATAATTTTTTTGATAAAATATTTTGTTTCCTTTTTCAAATCTATTTTTCCAATTTGATCAATTGGAACTGTATAAAACATACGTATTAGCTTAAGCTGGGTTGGGGTTAAGCGGATGATGTAGGGATCATGCTGATAACAGCGATGACATAAAAAACCTCCTTGTGCAAAGGAAAAAGCAAACTCTCCATCTACAGCTCCACATGAGGCACAAGCATGTAATATGGGTTGCACACCTGTATAGGGCAGCATTTTCCATTCTACAAAAAGGGTAATGGCTTCAGGATCATAGCCTTCCTCTATTGCTTGTAAAGCATGGAGTAAAACATCAAATGCAAAGGGCTCCGGCTTTCCTTCTTCTACCACACGCTCCACTAATTCCATTATGTAGCTAGCATAAGCTGTAGCCATTATATCCTCACGAATATGGCGCATAGAATTCAAATGCTCCCCTTGTTGCAATGTACCCATGCCTGTATGGTGTTGTACCATAAACATACCATACGTAAAGGGTTGTGTGACAGATGCTAATCGACTAGAAGGCTTTTTAGCTCCTCGTGCCATAGTGGCAACCTTCCCTGCCTCACGCGTCAATAAGGTCACAATTTTATTGGATTCACCATAAGCACGCACCTTTAAAACAATTCCTTCCCATTTATGAAGCATAGTCCCCCTCCTTTCTAAAAGCTGTCCATGAAAATAGAGCTCTCCAAAATTTTTTGGACAGCTCAACGTAAAAACTATAAAAGCATCTTAATATTCATCATCACGGAAACCGAAATCACGTAAATGCGTTGATTTATTGCGCCAATCTTTTTGTACCTTTACCCATAGCTCTAAATAAACTTTAGAACCTAGCAGCATTTCGATATCCTTACGCGCCCGTGTCCCTACTTCTTTCAATAAGGCACCACGTTTACCAATGACAATGCCTTTTTGAGAATCGCGCTCCACAATGATTGTGGCTGCAACATGAATTTTATCTTCATTTTCTTCATCTCGACGAATTTTATCTATGACAACAGCTATAGAATGCGGAATTTCTTCACGTGTTAAATGTAACACTTTTTCACGAATAAGCTCTGAAATAATAAATCGCTCTGGATGATCTGTTACTTGATCCGCTGGGTAGTATTGTGGCCCTTCTGGTAAATATTTCGATAGTGTTGCTAATAAATTTTCTACGTTATTGCCTTGTAGAGCCGAAATCGGTACAATCTCTGCAAAGTTATAGCGTTCTTTATAACTGTCAATAATCCCTATTAGCTCATCAGGATGAATGGCATCGATTTTATTGATAACTAGGAAGACAGGGGTTGGGTTCCCAGCTAACATTTCTAGAATAAATTCATCGCCTTTACCAAGTTTCTGCTCCGCATTGACCATGAACATAATAACGTCCACTTCACGTAACGTGTTTTTAGAAACCTTGAGCATGAAATCGCCTAGTTTATGTTTTGGTTTGTGGATACCCGGTGTATCAATAAAAATCATCTGGCTATCATTTGTTGTTAGTACGCCTTGTACTTTATTTCGTGTTGTTTGCGGCTTATCACTCATGATCGCAATTTTTTGGCCAATGACACGATTTAAAAATGTCGATTTTCCAACGTTCGGGCGACCAATAATAGAGATAAAGCCTGACTTGTAGCCATTATTAGTTTCCTGCATTCTCTAAATCCTCCGTCGTAAAGGCAAACGGTAGTAATTCGCCCACTGACGTTACCGTAACATCACCTTTTAAATTCGTTAAATAGACAGGCATAGTTGGAGCACAAAACTCCATCATGACCTGACGACATGCTCCACATGGTGCACATGGCCCGTCCGTATCAGCTACAATCGCAATGGCTTCAAATTCGTAAATGCCCTCAGATATTGCCTTAAAAAACGCTGTACGCTCCGCACAATTCGTCATACTATAGCCTGCATTTTCAATATTACAGCCGTGAATAACCTCTCCCTCTTTTGTTAGAAGAGCAGCCCCTACTTTAAATTTTGAGTACGGAACATAAGCTTTTTCACGTGCTTTTTTTGATTCTTCTAGTAATGCTTGCATATCCATTGTCATCTATACTAATTCTCCCTCACATTTATGGTTTATTTACATTAGAAGACACTCATTTCCATTAAAACCATTTTGGTAGAAAGATGAGTAATCCGATTATAGCACTGAATAGCGCAAATACAAGCACTGCACCTGCTGCAATGTCTTTTGCTTGCTTAGCAAGTGGGTGTATCTCTGGGGAAGCTAAATCGACTACCCGTTCGATGGCTGTATTGATCATTTCTAGTGCAAACATTAGTGCTATTAATAGTAGCACAATATACCATTCGATACGAGATAAACCCGTTAAATAACCAGCCAACATAACAATAATTGCACTTACTACATGCGATTTAAAATTCTGTTCTTTACTCGCTGTTAGGATGCCTTCTATTGCATAGCCAAAAGATCGCAAGTATTTGCGCCAATCCATTTAGTCTCGTCCTAAACCGAAAGTCTTTAATATGTCATCTTGCTTTGCAAACATTACTTTTTCATCTTCTGGCTCCATATGGTCATAACCAAGTAAATGTAAAAAACCATGCACTGCTAAAAAGCCTAATTCTCGCTCAAAGGAATGATTGTATTCCTCAGCTTGCTCTTTTGCACGATCGGTTGAAATAATGATATCCCCTAATATTCGTGGCATACCTTCAAACGTTACTTCTATTTCCCCTTCACCCAGCTCCTCTAGTGCAAAGGAAATAACATCTGTTGGCTGATCCTTGCCACGGTATTCACGATTAATATCTTGAATCGCCTGGTTCGTAACAAACGTCACAGAAACCTCTGTTTCTGGCTCAATGTTTTCAATACTCGCAGCATGCTGCAATAGCTTTTCAACAAGCTCCGTATGCTGTACTGATACTTCATTTGTTTCATCTGTAAAATCAATTGTTAAAATCATAGATCCTCCTACTTGTCTGCCTTTGGATATTCAATACGTGAGTGGAAAATCCCATTCAACGTTTCACAAAGAACTCTCTCTATACATTTTAACTCTTTTATTGAAATATCGCATTCATCAAACTGATTATCCTGTACTCGATCATCAATAATTGCTCGTACTAGCTTATGAATTTTTTCAGCATTAGGTTCTTTCATTGAACGAACCGCTGCCTCTACACTATCCGCCACACTAATAATGGCCGCTTCCTTCGTTTGAGGTTTTGGCCCAGGATATCTGAACGTAGCTTCATCAATGGATTTCCCCTGCTCTTTTGCTTTAAATAAGAAAAATTTTAACAAACTTGTTCCATGATGCTGTAAGGCGATATCAATTATTTCTTGAGGCATTTTATAGCGTTTTAACATGTCAGCTCCGTCAGTCGTATGGGCTATAATAATTTCCGCACTTGTTTCAGGTGGTAATGAATCGTGTGGGTTAATACCAGACATCTGGTTTTCAATGAAAAAAGCTGGACGCTTTGTTTTACCAATATCATGATAGTAGCATCCAACACGTGCTAATAATCCATCAGCACCAATTTCTTCACACGCTGCCTCCGCTAAGTTCGCAACCATTACACTATGATGATATGTGCCTGGTGCTTCCATTAGTAATTTTTTTAATAATGGATGATTCGGGTTGGATAGCTCGATTAAACGTAGTGACGATAATAAGCTAAAGGCTGATTCAAAAAATGGTAAAAGTCCCATTGTTAAGGCCCCTGAAAGTAAAGCAGATAACATTGCTGCAATAAAATAAAACATTAATTCTGGTAGGCCATAGGATGATTGTGTCATTAATAAGTAAAAGGCGATAAAAGCCATATTTACAAGTGAAATCACACCAACCGCATGTAAAATATGTGAGCGCTTCTCAACACTACGTAAAAAGAATAGGCTGGCAAATCCGCCGAAAATGATATACAACGTAATTTCCATCTGCATTACCGATGAATAGCCTTCTTGAAAAATAACCCCAGCTGAAGCAGCTGTCATCACTGTAATCAAAACAGCCGCTCGCTCATCCGCTAACAATCTTACTAGCATTGTAGCTAATGCCGTAGGGAATAAAAAGGCAATCGTTACATCAAAGCCGCCAGACACTAAGCTAATAAACTTCATGAGCAGTATAGACAAACTATAAACAATTACTGTTACTAAAAGCGCATTGCGTTTTTTTCGTTCGTCCGCCTCCCAACGCTCAAATAAAATATACATGAACATCATTTGCAGTAAAGTGAGAATAATCAGTCCTGCAATTGGCTTTAAGGAAGCTTTATTACTAATCATCCCCAATAGCTCTAGTTGACGGTACGCCTCATTATCAATAATTTGACCTTCCTGCACAATAATTTGACCTTGTAAAATTCGTGTAGGCTCTACACTTTCCTTTGCCTGTTCTTTTCGAATTTTTGTTTGTTCCTCATTGATTGTTTCATTTTCAATAATACTTGTCCGTCCTATTAACACCACTGTATTGAATATTTTATCTGGATACCCTCGTTGTCCGCGAATCTTTGTCTCAAAATCATTTTGAGCAACAAAGACATTTTCTGGTCGAATGGATTTTTGTAAATATTCCTCTACAAATTTGGATAATTGCGTACTTGTTCTATTTAAGTCTTCTTCACTTTGCACTAATAAAGCTTCTAACTGCGAATCTGTAAAGATTAAAGGCATCTGGTCTTCATCTATGGATTCAAACTTTTTGCGAAGCTGTGTAACTTGGTCGGCAATGGGAATAGGTTCCTTACTACTTGCAACATCCTTTTTTACTTCTAGTACATAGTCAAATAATGATGTTACAATCGCTGCTCTTTGCTTGGCGACATCCTCCGAAAATTGATAGACCGAATCCACCGCATTTGCTGCTTTTTCTCGCTCTTGCTGTGTCTTATAAGTATCTTCAATCGTTTTAGTAGATCGTACGGTTTCAGGCGCAAGCTGTAATGGTTTGAAATCATATGTAACTCCTTTAACATTGCCATACATAAACGCAAATTGTAGGCCACCTGTTAAAATGAGAATAATGATAATAAAGTAGCGAAAACCGATAAACTCTGTAAATTTTCGAAGTTGTTTCTCCATCTGGCACCTCCTCTATCTACCTACTATCATACCAATTCAACATACATTTTTCTCGAAAAATGTAATAAGAAAGCAAAAAACAGCTATACATTTTCGTATAGCTGTCACATTTTTTTCCATATACTGATTGATTTTATGTTTACGACATTCGTCGACAACCCATTTCCCAGTGCACTTTGCTTTCGGGGCAGACTTCTTTAAAACCCGTTGCCCCTGACGCTTCGCTTTCGGGGCAGACTTCTTTAAAACCCGTTGCCCCTGGCGCTTCGCTTTCGGGGCAGACTTCTTTAAAACTCGTTGCCCCTGGCGCTTCGCTTTCGGGGCAGACTTTAGAATTGCTTTGCAATTCTAAAGTTGCTGTTCTTCGTAGGCTTGGATGATTTTGGCTACGATTGGGTGACGTACGACATCGCCTTGTTCTAATACTTGGAAATGTATTGATTTGACATACTTTAATGTACGTTCAGCTACGATTAAACCAGATTCTGTATTTTTAGGTAAGTCAATTTGCGTTTTATCCCCTGTAATGACCATTTTAGAGCCAAACCCTAAACGTGTTAAAAACATTTTCATTTGTTGATGGGTTGTATTTTGTGCTTCATCTAAAATAACAAAGGCATCATCTAATGTACGACCACGCATATAGGCTAGAGGCGCGATTTCAATTGTTCCACGTTCAATTAGTCGTTGCGTCTGTTCTGCTCCGTAAATGTCGTTTAAAGCATCATAGAGAGGTCGTAGATATGGATCTACCTTTTCCTTTAAATCACCAGGCAGAAATCCTAAAGACTCTCCTGCTTCAACAGCAGGGCGAGTTAAAATAATACGCTTCACGTGTCCATTTTTAAGTGCCTGTGTTGCCATGACTACCGCTAAATACGTTTTCCCAGTACCGGCAGGACCAATACCAAAAACAACGTCTTTGTGACGGATTGCTTGTATGTATTCTCGTTGACCAATTGTTTTTGCACGAATCGACTTACCTTTCGTCGTACGGGCTATTTCTTCATCATATAGTTCTGCAAAATATTCGATTGTTCCTTTTTGTGTCATTTCAATAGCTGTTGTGACATCACGTTGATCAATATTAATTCCTTTGCGAATGACCTTCAATAAGGCATGCAGAAGAAATGTTGCCTGTTCCTTAGCATTTTCTTCACCCGCAAGTTGAATTTGTTCACCTCGTGTAATGATATGAACATTCAGTGCTTCTTCAACTAATTTCATATTTGCATCGGAAATACCGAGTAGCATAACCGCTTCATTTGGATTATCCACTTGTAATACAGTTAACTGTTCTGACATAATCATTCTCCTTGTAGGCCTTGTATTGGACTTGCAATGTTTTCATTGACTAAAAATAGAACTTTCCCTTCAACTGTACCATTCCCCCACTTTGCCTGTAAAAGGTTTTCTTTTTTGATAATCGTTTTTTCAGGCAACGAACGTAGCACCTTTTCATGCAATAGAGGGAGAAGTAATGTCTCTATTTTCGATTCATCAAGCTCAACTTGTACAGTTTTCGTCTGCTGTTCCTCTACAATTGAAACATAGGGGTCTAACCAATTCGGTAAATCCTTTTTTTGTACATAATCAACTTTTTCTTGATGTATCCCCTTCACCAATACTCGCCATTGCTTTTGTTGGACAGTTTCCATTGTAATTTTCGTCGGAATTTTAAAGGAGCACTCTAACCAATAATCTGCATAAACCTCTCCCTTCGCACCAACAAAAACCTGATCTGTACCACTTTCTATTACGCCACTTACGAGGACATCCCCCTCATAGGCTGTATCGTTTATTGAAATTTTTCGTTCACCATTCTTAATATTAAAGTGCGTAATGACTCCGCTCTTAGTCGCTACTAAATGAGAGGCTAATTTCTCATTTGTTTGCTCTGTTTGTTTCGGTGACTCCTGTGGTCTAAGTATGACCCTTCCACCATGTTTATCAATATGCACCCATGATAGCTCTCGGTGTTGTTCTAACAGTTTTTGACGTATGGCAGTATTAGAAGGTAACTGTTTTTTAGAGAGTGGTGTTTCTAGTTGAAAAGTATTTTGAAAGGTCTTGCCTAGCCGTTGCTCTAATTCTGGCGTCGCTGCTTCGATATCCACCCGCCAAATGACTTGTGCACATAGGATTGGAATGACAATCATCAAGGCTAAACCAAGCAAAGTCCAAAGCTGTGCACGTAAAACTTGTAGCTCATCTGCATAAAAAACAGCCATTTTTAAGCGAAAGCGTCTACGAACGCGACGAATTTTCGGTAAATAATGCATCGTTGTTTCAAAGGAAACTTCTTGCTCACGAAAGACTACACGTTTTAACGGAATATGTTGAGCATGCAATGCTTGAATAAAAGGATGAACATTTTCATGCCGCTTTATACGTACAATGATTGGCCGATTATTCCACATTTAGCTCACACCCATATTCTTTGTCTTTTTCATATGAATCTCCTGTAGATTATTTACCGTGAGATGAAGCATTTCTTCCTTAAGAGCGTTAATAGTCACTGATTCTGCATTAACAGTGATATGATAATCTGCATAGTCAAACGAGCAAGTCGTCGCATCTGCATGGATAAAACGGTAGGGTCCAATAATTTTTAATGATTCATATTCTAACAATTCAAGTAGCGGCGTTAATTGAAACAATTTTTTCATAAAAAATGCCTCCTTCTTCGGCAATATATGCAGCGAAAAAGGAGGACATGCTAGTTATTTTCGTTTTGCTTTTGGCGGACCTAATATTTCAGCCATCACGATTGCTTGCACGAGCTCATTTTTAGATTGAGGCAAACGAAAAGTTGCTGGTATTTCAACTGCTGTGTGTGCCTCTTTTTTCCCAGCAGCAAGACGTCCCCTATTTTCTCGATTAGAAGAACGACTAGGTACATCCGCTTGAATGACAGGCGGAGCAACATAGCTTGGAACTTCCTTCTTCTTCTGCGCTTCTACTTTAGGCTCTTCGGCTTTCTGATTTTCAGGAATCCATTCGCCTATAAAGTCCCGCGCAAAATCCTCAAAGCTTTGTGCTTTCCCTGTACGATGTGGCGTTTCCTCCGTTACTGGTGGCTCAACCATTGTGTCTTTATTAAAAGGAGGCATCTGTTTCTGAGGCTTTTTATTTTTTGATTTTCCGAAAATAGAGCTGACTATAGCAATTATGGCAAAGAGTATTAATTGTTCCATATGTTTAGTTCCGCTCCTTTCCGTTATTAAACATTCGGTTCATTCGTTTCAGGTTTATCTGTGCTTACTTTTGAAATCGAGTCACGCATTGCAGTATCCGCTTGAATGTTACGATAGTTCATATAATCCATAATCCCCAGATTACCAGAACGTAATGCTTCAGCCATCGCTTGCGGTACTTCCGCCTCCGCTTCTACTACTTTCGCTTTCATCTCTTGAACACGCGCAATCATTTCCTGCTCATTGGCAACAGCCATCGCACGACGTTCCTCAGCTTTTGCTTGCGCAATGTTTTTATCCGCCTGTGCTTGTTCAATTTGTAATTCTGCACCAATGTTTTTACCGATATCTACGTCAGCAATATCAATGGATAAGATTTCAAAGGCTGTCCCTGAATCCAAACCTTTTGATAAAACGGTTTGTGAAATCATATCTGGATTTTCTAAAACTTCAGTATGATGGGTAGCCGAACCGATTGTCGAAACGATCCCTTCACCAACACGGGCAATAACTGTTTCCTCTCCAGCACCACCGACTAAACGCTCGATATTGGCACGTACTGTAATACGAGCTTTAGCTTTAACTTCAATCCCGTTCATTGCTACACCTGAAATAAATGGTGTTTCAATAACTTTTGGATTAACAGACATTTGAACTGCTTCTAATACATCTCGACCAGCTAAATCAATCGCAGCACAACGCTCAAACGAAAGTTCAATATTGGCACGATGAGCCGCAATTAACGCATTAACAACACGGTCTACATTACCACCTGCTAAATAGTGACTCTCAAGTTGATTGATTGTAACAGGTAAACCTGCTTTATGTGCTTTAATTAACGGATTGACAATTCGAGAAGGAATTACTCGACGTAAACGCATCCCAATTAATGTGAAAATACTAACACGAACACCTGCAGCCAGTGCAGAAATCCATAGTGCTACCGGTACAAAGGTAAAGAATACCGCGAGAACTATGAATAAAATAACCAATCCAGCAATTGGACCAATTAGAGCTAAATCAAATCCCATTTTCTATTCCTCCATCTCTTTATCTGTTCGTCTCACAACAATACGTGAGCCTTCTACTTTAATAATTTCTACATGTTGATTTACATCGATATAGCCACCTTCAGAAACAATATCAATGCGTTCATTACCAAGAACCATAGTACCTGCTGGACGAAGTGGCGTAAGCGTTTTCCCCACTTTACCTAGCAGTTCTGTGCGATTCACATTGGACACATACCCTTCCTCAGTCGTAGTTGCATCCATTAACACAAGCTTGTTTAAGACATGCAGTTTTTTCCCGAAAAATTTCATCAGAATCACCATTCCTATCATCGCTATCACCAACGCAATGAGAATTGCTATTATCATTTGCATCATATTTGCACCTGCCAGTATCAGACTTAGCACTATTAATACGCCACCTAAAATACCAACAATACCACCGGGGACAAAAAACTCTGCAACTACAAGCGCTAAACCAACAATAAATAACAATAATGTTTCATAACCCGCAAAGCCTGCAACCATATGTCCGAAGAAAAATAAACCAAGTGCTGATAACCCCATTATACCTGGAACGCCAAAGCCTGGCGAATAGAGCTCCATCACAAGTCCTAAACTTGCGATTGATAATAAAATCGGGACAATGATTGGATTTGTAATAAAACGAGCCAATTTTTCAGAAAAGGTCGGTTCGATTGAAACAACATCGCTACCATTCAGGTTGGTTACCTCTAATAGCTTTTGAAAATTTTTAACTGTTCCTTCAGAGTACTTGACCTTTAATGCTTCAGAGGCTGATAAAGTTAACAAGTTTTTCCCTTCCGCACGATATTCAGGCAGGTCATAATTAGAATCAGCCATTGCTAAAGCGTACTTTGGATCACGCCCAGATGTTTCTGCTGCTGCTTGCATTTGAGCAAGCCAGGCACTATTTGCCTTTAAATCTGCTGCATTCCCAGCTGAATCAATGACCGCTGCTGCACCGATTGTTCCATTTGGTACCATGTAGATTTCATCCGCATGTAATGCTAAAAAAGCACCTGCTGAATGGGCATCCTTATTAATAAAAGCAATCTTACGTATATCCGAGGCATCCATAAGCATGGCGATATCACTTGCTGCATTTACAAAGCCACCAGGCGTATGTATATCTAAGATAATGGCCTCGGCATTATTTTCTTCAGCCTCTTTAAAAGCTCGTTCTAAAAATGCGTGAAGTCCTCGCTCTACTTCATTATGAATAGGAACCTGGTAGACCTTACTGCTTGCAAAAGCCGAAGTTAATGGAAACGCTAACAAAAAAGTCATCCATATTACTAATAGATAGCTGAGGATTCTCCGTTTTCGCACCTTTTTCCCTCCCTTCTAACATGCTTCTCCTCTTATATACGGTCTATCATGCGAAAAGTTTCACAAATCTTAAAAGTTTATTAACTTCTTTAATTCTATTCCAAATACCAACACTTAGTATGTACAAAAAAGCCGAATGAATCAACTTGATTTCATTCGGCTTTTTCTTATGTACGTAAGAATGAGCAATGTAAAATACCTGAAATTAATCAACATTGTGATTAATCTCAGGTATAACTTTGTCTGCTCAGTGAATCATACAATTGCGTGTTATGAACGTAGGGATTTTTAATGGGAAATTAAATTACCACTTACGTTTACGTGCAGCTTCTGATTTCTTTTTACGTTTTACGCTAGGTTTTTCGTAGAACTCGCGCTTTCTAACTTCTTGAATTGTACCACTTTTTGATACAGTACGTTTGAAGCGGCGAAGAGCATCTTCAAGCGATTCGTTTTTGCGAACGACAGTTTTTGACATCTCTCTTTCCCTCCCTCCGAACACACGTCAATACACAATTAGGCAAATAACCTTCTGTTGTGTACTAAAAAATTATATCGTATTGTCTAATAATGGTCAATAGAAAGTGTGCGAAAATATCAAGTGAATTTTTGGTTTTATTTTTGCTCGAATTATTAATGAATATTTCGCTCACAATATAAAATAATTACATTTTCCTATTAATTAAGGGGTTTACAAAAAATAGAATATGGGCGTAGAATAATCACATTCAATTTCATATCGGCCAAATCTCAAACGTTGAGAACGGAGGACCCAATCTTTTGGGGTTAATTCTGCTATTGCAGAAGGGATGAGAATCTCTTTCGCCATCCTACCCGTCAGCTAACTTCGTCGGCTAAAGCGAAGGAGGTCATACAAGACCACCATTAAAAGCATGTTTTTCTATGCCTGTGCATGCTTTTTTAGTAGGTCTTTTTATTATGCCGTTTAATAAAAGATTAAGGAGAACACGATGAACAATTTTAAAAATACATTAAATCCTCCCAAAATTCTCGTACTTGGTTTTGCATTGATTATTGTGATAGGGACGTTTCTTTTAACGCTGCCTTTCTCCACTGAGGATGGGAACGGACTACCCTTTTTAGATGCATTATTCACCGCTACCTCTGCAACTTGTGTCACAGGGTTGATTGTTGTGGATACAGGAGATACATTTTCCATTTTTGGAGAATTGGTGATATTATCATTAATCCAAATCGGTGGCCTAGGATTTATGACATTTGCAACTTTATTATTTTTAATACTTGGAAAGAAAATTTCTTTAAAAGAAAGATTGTTGCTAAAAGAAGCATTCAATAATATTTCGATTGCTGGTCTTGTTAAATTAGTAAAAAGAATATTGCTCTTTACAGCGTTAATTGAAATAATCGGCGGCCTTATTTTAACTATTCGTTTTTCATTTGACATGCCGATAGGAAAAGCTTTTTATTTTGGATTTTTTCATGCCATTTCTAATTTCAACAACGCAGGATTTGATTTAATGGGTGGTTTTAACGGAATGACATCCTACGTAGATGACCCATTTGTTGTTTTGACAATTTGTGCGCTAATTACAATTGGTGGCTTAGGATTTATTGTCATGAATGAATTGTATGAATATCGAAAGACAAAAAGGCTCTCCGTCCATACAAAAATTGTCTTAGCGACTACACTTCTATTGACTGCTAGCGCAACCATTTTGATTTTTTTATTTGAATATAGCAATTCAAAAACAATCGGTCCATTATCTGAGTGGGGCAAAATATTAGGTTCTTTTTATCAAGCTGTAACACCAAGAACAGCTGGGTCCAATACTCTTGCAATTGGTGACTTAACCCATTCCACATTATTTTTAATCATTCTCTTAATGTTTATAGGAGCTGGGTCTGGTTCCACTGCTGGTGGTATTAAGATTACAACCTTCGCTGTATTAGTAGCTACCATGTGGTCACAAATCAGAGGGAAAGAAGATGTTGTTTTATTTAAACGTCGAATTGTCAACGAAACCATTTTAAAAGCGTTAACTGTCACAATGTGTGGCGCCATGATTGTTATAGTTGTGACAATTCTTCTTAGTATTATTGAACAACGGCATAGCTTCATGATGTATTTATTTGAGGCTACCTCTGCCTTTGCTACTGTTGGTCTTTCGATGGGACTAACGCCAGAACTAACACCAGGTGGTCGTGTTCTTATTATTTTGACAATGTTCGCTGGAAGACTTGGTCCATTAACTATAGCTTTCGCCATTACAAAACGACGAAAAAAAGAGGCTTTTCGACATCCAAAAGGAAATATTATGATTGGATAATCAAATTAGAGGAGTGTGTGATCTATGGCAATCAAACAATATGCCGTAATAGGCTTAGGAAGATTCGGAACAAGTGTCGCCCGACGATTACATGAAGCGGGACAAGAAATATTAGGAATTGATGTAAATGAAGAAAGAGTTGAGGATGCAGAACCTTATGTAACCCATGCAGTAGTAGCTGATACAACAGAAGAAAAAGCTTTAACATCCCTTGGTATAGGAAACTTCGATTGTGTCATTGTGGCAATCGGTAACGATATGCAGTCTAGTATTTTAACTGTGTCCTTATTAAAAGAGCTAGGAATCAAAAAGGTTATTGCAAAGGCACTTGGTAAAAGACATGGGCAAGTCTTAGATAAAGTTGGTGCTGATTGGATTATTTATCCTGAACGAGATATGGGAGAGCGCGTGGCAAATCAGCTACTATCCCCCAATATGCTGAATTATATCGAACTATCCAAGGAATACAGTATTGAAGAAATTATGATTCCCTCCAAAATGGCTGGGCATAATTTACGGGATTTAGATTTACGTGCAAAATATAACGTCAGTGTGATTGCGATTGTGCGTGAAGGTGAAATTATTATTTCTCCTTCTCCAGAGCAAATTATTGAAAAGGAAGATTTATTGGTGATGATCGGTCATCGAGAAGATCTTACTTTATTTTCCAACATTCAATAGCAAAGAAAAGGCTGTTTCAAGTTCACTTGAATACAGCCATCCATTTTTTGTCTTAGAAAATTTTCTTCTGATTTCTGTCATCTTTTAAAATTTCTACTGCCTCTCTAAAACGCTGGGAATGGACAACCTCACGTTCACGTAAAAACTTCAAGCTATCATTTAAATCCGTATCATCTGATAAATCGATAATCCATTGATATGTGGCACGCGCTTTTTCTTCAGCCGCAATATCCTCATACAAATCCGCAATAGGATCTCCCTTAGCCTGAATATAGGTTGCTGTAAATGGTACTCCTGAAGCATTCTGATAAAATAATGCTTTATCATGATTCACGTAATGATCCCCTAGACCCGCTTCCTTTAGCATTTCTGGCGTAGCGTCTTTTGTTAGCTTATAAATCATCGTAGCAATCATTTCTAAATGAGAAAATTCCTCAGTCGCTATATCGGTTAAGAGCCCTACCACTTTGTCTGGAATGGTATAGCGCTGGTTCATATAGCGAAGGGCCGCTGCCAGTTCCCCATCTGCTCCTCCATATTGCTCTATTAAAAACTTAGCAAGCATTGGATTACATGTACTAACTTTCACCGGATACTGGAGCTTTTTTTCGTAATACCACAAAGATTATTCCTCCTAGTCTTTAGATTAGACTTGCCATGGCCATGGTGTATCAATCCAGTTAAAAGGATAATTCGAATAACTTCTCCCAAAATTCATGAGCGGTCCATATTTTTGTTCAAAATCAATTTTGAGCTTCATACTTTTCTCTGTATTTTCATTAAATTGCTGAATGGCATCATAATCGTGTGGATGGGTGTCTAAATAGAGGTTTAATTCAACGATGACGAAATCAATTGCCTGAATTTCTTCTAATTGTTTATAAAATTCTGGTGGCATCTTTTTAGTCATGCTTCATCCCTCCTTTTTAGGGGAATTGGGTATGGGCTAAATAATTGGGGCCATAGTGTTCCAGCCATTAAAGCTTCCCTTGGGGTTTGGAATTGTGGTAGTCCGGGTGGTTGAAAACCCATATATAGTTGTGGTGGCGTTGAATAATACTTTACTTCTATGGGCTTACAGGGATCAAAGGGGCTAATATAAGGCTTCCAATACTTATACTGTGTAAACATGGCATCCTCCTTCCTGATTCACATTCATCAGTGGAGTATATGTGAAGAAAAAAATATTATTCTAATTGCACACAAAGAAGCCACAAGCTCCTACAATAAATTGTATTAGCTTGTGGCCAATCGATATACGAATTTTAATAGTTAGAATCAGCAATTAAACCGTTCATAATGGCCACACCAGAGCTTGCCCCAATACGCGTAGCACCAGCTTCCACCATTTTTTTCATGTCTTCTAAGCTACGAACACCACCTGAAGCTTTAACGCCCAGTTCAGGACCTACTGTTTTACGCATAAGCGCAATATCTTCTGCTGTTGCGCCACCAGTAGAGAAACCTGTAGATGTTTTCACATAGTCAGCACCCGCAGCTACCGCTAGTTCACATGCTTTCACTTTTTCTTCATCTGTTAATAAACAAGTTTCAATAATCACTTTTACAAGTGCATGACCTTTTGCTGCTTCCACTACTGCCGCAATATCAGCTTGTACCAGTTCGTAGTTCTTATCCTTTAATGCGCCGATATTAATAACCATATCTACTTCTTTTGCACCGTTTGCAATTGCATCTTTTACTTCAAATGCTTTAACAGCTGGTGTATTAGCACCTAATGGGAAACCAATAACGGTACAAACTAAAACGTCTGAACCTTGTAATAGCTCGCTGCTGTGTTTAACCCACGTTGGATTTACACAAACAGAAGCAAAATTAAATTGTTTAGCCTCTGCACATAATGTTTCAATTTGTTCTTTTGTTGCCTCAGCCTTTAATAATGTATGATCAATCATACGCGCAAAATTTTGTTCCATTGTTAAACGCTCCTTCACTAAGCAAGATGTACGTACCTCTTCGAATCATATCATTTTTTCACGTTGGCGTCTAATTTCTTTCTATATAATAAAAGCTGAAATGTAAACTTTTAAGAACACAGAAGTTATCAGAAGACTATATTGAAGCAAATCACTTAATTATTTCACAAAAAAATCTTATATGTACTGATTTCATAAGGTTTATGTTATCATAAATCACGTATCTAAAATATGTACACCAAAAAACTATTTAAATGTTGCAAACACAAGGTAATGTGAATTGAAAGGATGATATATATTATGAGTAACGAGCGATCAAAAATCGTGAGTTTCCATACTCTAGGTTGTAAAGTAAATCATTACGAAACAGAGGCAATTTGGCAGCTGTTTAAAGAAGAAGGCTATGATCGTACAGAATTTGATCAACAGGCAGACGTTTACGTCATTAATACATGTACAGTTACGAATACTGGAGATAAAAAATCTCGTCAGGTTATTCGTCGAGCAATCCGCCAAAATCCGGATGCAGTTATTTGTGTAACAGGATGCTATGCTCAAACATCCCCTGCAGAAATTATGGCTATCCCTGGTGTCGATATCGTTGTCGGAACACAAGATCGTACGAAATTACTTGGTTATATTGAACAATATCGTGCGGAACGTCAACCGATTAATGCTGTACGTAATATTATGAAAAACCGTGTATACGAAGAATTGGATGTACCTACATTTACAGACCGTACACGTGCTTCATTAAAAATCCAAGAAGGCTGTAACAATTTCTGTACATTTTGTATTATTCCTTGGGCGCGCGGCTTAATGCGTTCTCGTGACCCACAAGAAGTATTACATCAAGCACAGCAATTAGTTGACGCTGGTTATCTTGAAATTGTCTTAACCGGTATTCATACAGGTGGCTATGGACAAGATTTAAAAGATTATAATCTTGCTCAATTACTACGTGATTTAGAAGCTAATGTGAAAGGCTTAAAGCGTCTTCGTATTTCATCTATTGAGGCTAGTCAATTAACGGATGAAGTAATTGAAGTACTACGTGAATCAAAGATTGTCGTGAATCATTTACATATTCCGATTCAATCTGGTTCTGATACAGTATTAAAACGTATGCGTCGTAAATATACAATGGAATTCTTTGGTGAGCGCTTAACAAAATTACATGAGGCTCTACCTGATTTAGCTGTTACTTCCGATGTAATCGTTGGGTTCCCTGGCGAGACAGAAGAAGAGTTTATGGACACATATAACTTTATCCGTGATCATAAATTCTCTGAGCTACACGTTTTCCCATTCTCTCCTCGTACAGGAACTCCAGCTGCACGTATGGAAGATCAAATTGATGAAGACATTAAAAATGAACGTGTCCATCGACTCATCGCTTTAAACGATCAACTAGCAAAAGAGTATGCTTCTCGTTTTGAAGATCAAGTGCTAGAAGTTATTCCTGAAGAATTTGTGCATGATGGCAGTAAAGAAGAAGGCCTTCTAACAGGCTATACAGACAACTACTTAAAAGTAGTTTTTGAGGGTCCAGAAAATCTAATCGGACAACTTGTAAAAGTAAAAATTACACAAGCAGGCTACCCTCACTCAAAAGGACAATTTGTACGTGTTTTAGAAACAGTTAATTAATATTGAAAAAAAGGGGTTGCCAATTTTTATAGGCACCCTTTTTTCATTGAATGGATATCATTCTATTGCTATTCATTCAAATATCATTAAGGACAAATCATATTGTACATTAATTGCTTCGAAAGATTACCAAAAGTAAACATCGATTCATATATCCTCAAATTCAATTTTATACTCTATTATTAGTCCAACTAAATACACTTTTATTGATCTATCCTACAATCAGAAAATTAGTAGTACAAACAAATATCTGTTTGTACTACTAGCTTTGTTAGTATATTATAAGTCGTTCTGCTTTCCTCTAATCTAGCAATGATCAAGGACTAGGAGGAGGTGTAAGTCCTAAGAGAACTGGCGTTATTACACTGCTGCCAGCACCAAGACGAATTTGCTGAACTTGCAATACTTTTACAGTAAGTTCTAAGACAATTTTTTCACGTAATGTGCTGAATGTTCCTTCAGGAGCTGCCATAATTGGTGAAAAATCAAGTTCGAAGAAGTTTGCTGCTACTAACTCACCAAATGGTTGTTCATTGTATTTAACGAGATTTTGGAAGAATGCCTTATCTAATCGTGCATCCATTTGCGTTCTTTCATTAAGGAAGTTCGCTTCCGCAAACTCGGAAATGCCTAGGATTGGTGTAGCTCCACCAGGTGCTTGTGGGAAAATAAGGTCTGTAAAACCTGAAAACGGTACGTCTGCAATTCTGTCTCGAAGTGCTCCATTACATGCTGATGAAGCATATTCAATATTTTTCCGAATATGTCCTGCTACAAATAATTTAGCTCTTGTTACTCTAAAGAAATCAGTGCCAGCAATACGAGCAAAGCTAACTGGTACTAGTTTTACTTGATTTAAGAAGACATTCTTTTTCACTCGTTTGATTTCTGTTGCAGCAGGGCTAAGTGTAATATCCGACTCGACAACAATTTGCAATGTTGGTTCTGCCAGTACAACCGGAACTTTAATAGTTGGTGTTGTAACTGGTGTAGTGACTACGGGTGTAATCTCATTCGTTAATGGAATTTGTTCAGTTGATGTTACAGGACAAGGTTGAAATTGACTTTCTAATTGATCGCTCAAAAAATTTCCCTCATTTCATTTTTTTAGTATTAGAGAGCTCTCCTATCGCTAGAATATGTGGCAATTAAATCTATACATAGACGTATATATTAGTTTTTCATTCATTTTATTTGAGTTGAGCGATAAATTTCTATAATCCTCCAAAACCTTCCCCGTCAAATAAGACTTTAATTTTTTGGACTTGTAGCATATGGATAACTAATTCTAATACTATATTTTGACACAATTGATTGGGATGAATGTCTGTCTCAATGGGCTTATTAGACACTGTATACTCAATATTGTGCTGTATATAACCTTCTATAAATAAATTCCCCTTTAATACCGTACATGTTCCATTATCTGATGTCTGAGATTTATAAATAGGTACAAATCTATAATCGGACAGTAGCACCTCATTTGTGATCTCTTTAACTTCTTTAATACCTTCATCAAAAGCTATATATTCCTCCATACATATTTCTATTTTGTATTCCCCTAGCACAACAGGAACTCGTATATGTATAAAAGAATCAGAGGAATAAGAGTTAGTTTCTCCTTTGTGAATTGTTTGCGAGTTATGTAAGGGAACTACTCCTGATTTACACGGATGACGATACTTATTTTTTTTATCATTTTTATCAGTCCTTATTAAAGAAATCATTTGATTAATGTTGGAGCGAACCAAACGATAATTAGGTTGTTCAGGGTAATCCCTAATCGTGTGGAATAACTTAGTTTCAAGTTGAGGTGTTAGATCGTCTTGTAAATCAAGAAATTCAAATGTAAACTGTTGAACATTTTCACCATAAATAGGAGCATGAAGAAAATCGGTAATTTCTACAAAGGTGGAAAAGGGACTTTTTTTGGTTGTGGTGTATACTTCCCCTTGTTTAGAGGTTGGACTCGCCTTATCAAGATCTGGTGGATTGTTTGACTTTAATTTTTCTATGTCATCTATATGTATATTATGTTCAACCTCAGGAAGAGCTTTATTGGGGAATTTTAGATTACTGTCTGCTTGAGTTGTTAAACCTTGTTCTTCAGACACGTTCTCATTACTATTTGGTAGATAGTCATTTTCTTCCGTATCATTTGATTCTGTAGGACTTGCTAGTTCTTGATTGGAGGCTATCTGATCTTTAATTAAATCCTCGACATGGTCCGCATCGATATGTTGAAATTGTTCGTTGTTCTCCTCTACTATCGGTTCGATAGGTATGTGAAGCCCTTCATTGGAGGTGAGTTGCTCTGATATGGTTGGTTCCTCCGGTAGACACTTCTCGATATGTGAGGGGTGGTCGTATTCTTCCTCAGAATTGGTTTCTGTAAATAGAGGTTGTTCTTCATGGATGATTAGTTGCTCGGTTATTGTCAGTTCCTCCGGGAGACTTCCATCGTTCGCTTGGAGATGGTCGTCTATATATATGAATTGCTCTTCATGGTTAGCTAATTGTTCCGTTAAGATCACTTCTGTGTGGCTCTCACTGATAGCTAGGGGATGGTCTTTTTCTTGCGCAACATTTGTTTCTTTATCTATTGGTAGCTCTTCATTAGATGCTAATTGTTCAGCTAAGCTAGCATCCTCCCTGAAGTGCTCAAAATTTGGATGATGTTCGTGTTCTTCCTCAATAATCGTATCAGTAAGTATGGGTAGCTCTTCATTAGAGATTACATGGTCTGTTAAAGTGGATTCCTCTGCAAGTATTGATATATCCCCTATTTCATCAAATGCATTAGTATCTCCGTTATAAGTAGGTTCTAATGGTGATTCGTGATCTATTTTAGTCTGATACGTCCACTCACTATATTTATTTTGTTTAGAGGATATTTCCTTCATCTCTCTAAAGTTAATCCATGGAGTTGCCATTCGTTCACTCCCAAATAATGATTTGACAAAAAAAGCACAACAATAAACAAACTTTTTTTGTTATCAGTTGCGATGATATTAATTCCTTTAAAACATGTTATATGATCGGAAACTTACAATACTAATTACAATTCATATTATGCATTATTTCTACTTTTGTCACAGTCCCCTCCATGAGATATGATTGTACATGTTCTTTTATATTGCAAAAAAGACAGTTAAAAGTTCAAGTAAAGTGAACTTTCAACTGCCTGACAACATATTTGATTTTATATTAGCTTTATTGTTACCATATCTGCTCCACTACATAAAAATATTAACAAGACTCAGTAGGAGGAATAATTTCAGGGACAATTGGTGTTGCTGGTGGAGTAAGCCCTGGAAGAACAGGTGTTACTACACTACTTCCAGCGCCCAAACGGATTTGTTGAACTTGCAATACTTTTACAGTAAGTTCTAATACAATTTTTTCACGTAATGTGCTGAATGCTTCTTCAGGAGCTGCCATAATCGGTGAAAAATCAAGTTCAAAGAAGTTGGCTGCTACTAATTCACCAAATGGTTGTTCATTGTATTTAACGAGATTTTGGAAGAAAGCCTTATCTAATCGAGCATCCATTTGCGTTCTTTCATTAAGGAAGTTTGCCTCCGCAAACTCGGAAATACCTAAGATTGGAGTAGCGCCACCAGTTGCTTGTGGGAAAAATAGTTCTGTAAAACCTGAAAACGGAACATCAGCAATTCTATCCTGAAGTGCTCCATTACATGCTGATGAAGCATATTCAATATTTTTCCGAATATGTCCTGCTACAAATAATTTAGCTCGTGTTACTCTAAAGAAATCCGTGCCAGCAATCCGTGCAAAGCTAACCGGTACCAGTTTCACTTGATTTAGAAAGACATGCTTTTTCACTCGTTTGATTTCTGTTGCTGCAGGACTAAGCGTAATATCCGACTCGACAACGATTTGCAGTGTTGGTTCTGCCAGTACAACTGGAATTTTAATAGTTGGCGTCGTAAGCGGTGTAGTGACTAGCGGCGTAATCTCATTCGTTAACGGTATTTGTTCAGTAGATGTTACTGGACAAGGTTGAATCTGATTAATAAATTGTTCACTCAAAAAATCCCCTCATTTCATTTATAGTATTAGTGAGCTCTCTATCGCTAGAATATGTCGCAATTAAATCTATGTATGGACAATGAACTTGTTCACTTACATATTTTATTTGGAATGTTTGAGCCTGTGATTTTCCGGGGTGACTTTGACTATCCTTTATGTATTAGTAATGATACATATCTTTAATCATAGATGTATAAATCCACTTATAGCACGGATTTAACACCGATCCGCTTCAAATACTAATTAAATAAAAAGCCACTTAAAATAATTTTTAAGTGGCTTTTTCTAGGTCTTGTTGATAGTTAGTTGTACATTACTGTTATTCGAATTCATAGGATATGGCAGACAACGCATATAGTGGCGCTGTTTCTGCACGTAAAATTCTTGGCCCTAATGACATCGTTTGAGCACCTGCTTGTATTAGAGCTTCAGACTCATGACGAGAGATGCCTCCCTCTGGCCCAAAAATAATCAACATTGATTTTGATTTCTTATCATCGACATTTTTTAGCTTGTCCGCAAATCTTGTCCGCTCATCAGCCTTGGCATCTTCTTCATCTGCGATAAAAACGGCATCAAAAAGGTCTATTTGTTGTAACAGTTGCTTAAATCCAATTGGTTCAAAAACTACTGGAATATGTGTACGATGAGCTTGTTCAGCTGCCTCTTTAGCAATCTTTTGTAATCGTTCCTGCTTTTTTGCTCCTTTTTTCTTGTCCCATTTCACAATGGAACGCTCGGCTTCAAATGGTAATAAAGCAAACATTCCGAGCTCTGTTGCTTTTTGCGTAATCAGCTCTAGCTTATCGCCCTTTGGCAAGCCACAAGCTACTGTTACTTGAATCGGTAGCTCTGGTGAAGGAATCGTTTGACCTGTCGCTTCAATTACGATTTCATCATTATCAAACCCTTCAATTGTACAAATATGAGCTGTATTTTGTGCAACAACAACGATTTTGTCGCCCTGTTTCATACGCATCACTCGCTCAATATGGCGTGCATCTTCTCCACTAATACGTGCATTTTCTATGGCTGTCTCAATAAAATAACGTTGCATGCTACACAGTCCTTTCTACTACTGGTAGAGAAAACGCCAAATCACAAGCACACGGCTCACGATTTGGCGCTTCTTCAATCATGTTATAGTGGTCGACGGGCAATAATAGCGACCCAATCTTCCATCAATAATACTTCTTCAATAACGAAGCCTGAAGCTTCAAGTGCTGCTTTTACATCATCACGTTTTGCCCCGATGATGCCTGAAGTGACATATAATCCACCTGGTTTCACAATTGTATAAGCGTCGTCTGTGAAGGACATAATGATCTCTGCCAAAATATTAGCTACAACCACATCTGCTGGTTCTTTTACTGTATCTAATAAGTTCCCATGGAATACCGCTACTTTATCTTCTACTTTATTTAAGGCAACATTTTCTTGTGCTGAGCGTACAGCTACCTCGTCTAAATCGAGAGCATGCACACTTTTGGCACCAAGTAATGCTGCTCCAATAGATAATACACCTGATCCTGTTCCAATATCGACTACTGTATCCCCTTCTTTAATGACTTTTTCAAGTCCTTGTAAACACATCACTGTAGTAGGGTGTGTACCTGTACCGAACGCCATGCCAGGATCTAACTCAATAATCAATTCATCTGTAGAAACAGGCGTATAATCTTCCCATGTTGGTACGATAGTAAAGCGTTCAGAAATTTTGACAGGATGGTAGTATTGCTTCCAGGCAGTTGCCCAATCTTCTTCGTTGACTTCAACAATGGATACTACATTTTCACCGATATCGATGTTAAAGTTTGTTAAATTTGTGATAGCTGCTTTAATTTCTTCGACAGTTTCATTTAAAAAGCTAGACTCCGATAAATAAGCTTTGACAATCACGCCATCTTTCGGAAAATCCTCTTCATTTAGCGCGTAAATTTCACCATATTGATCCTCACGTGGCTTCGCAAATTCTGCAGAATCTTCGATGACAACACCACTTGCACCTGCTTCATGCAAAATATTCGAAATTGCTTCTACCGCTTCATTTTTTGTATGAATGGATAATTCTGACCACTTCACGTAGCTCTTCAGCTCCTCTAATTATTCACCTTGGAATTTTTTCTTAATTTTATCAAATAGTGAACTACCCTGTTCTTCAGGAATATCGCCACTAATTTCTGCAAATTCTCGTAGTAATTGCTTTTGTCTCTCCGTTAATTTTTCTGGTGTCATGACTTTCACCGTTACGTATTGATTACCCATACCATAGCCATGAACATTTTTAACACCTTTATCTTTTAGACGGAATTGAGCGCCTGACTGTGTACCAGCTGGGATACGTAATTTAACTTTACCATGAACTGTTGGCACTTCAATTTCGTCCCCTAGTGCTGCTTGTGGGAATGTTAATTTTAGCTCGAAGTAAATATCGTCCCCATCACGTTCAAATTCATTGTGACCTTGGACACGGAACATAATATATAAATCCCCTGCAGGTCCACCATTTATACCTGGTTCACCTTGACCAGATACACGAATTTGTTGACCATCATCAACACCAGCTGGAATCGTCACTTTAATTTTTTTGCGTTTTTGGACTTTTCCTTCTCCACGACAAGTTGAACATTTTTCTTTTATGATTTTACCTGTACCATGACAAGTTGAACATGTACGACGGTTCATCATACGACCAAATGGTGTATCTACTGCTTGATTGATTTGTCCAGCACCATTACATGTTGAACATGTTTCAGGCTGTGTACCTGGTTTAGCTCCTGAACCATGACATGTTTCACACGTTTCATCTTTCGGGATTTCTATTTCTGTTTCTTTCCCAAAAATAGCTTCTTCAAATTTTATGTTCATGCGATATTGCAGGTCATCACCTTTGCGTGGCGCATTTGGGTCTTGACGGCGACCTCCACCGCCAAAGAATGAGCTGAAAATATCCTCGAAGCCGCCAAAGCCACCGCCTCCGAAGCCACCACCAAAGCCTGCATTCGGATCTTCATGACCAAATTGGTCGTAACGAGCTTTTTTCTGGTCATCACTTAATACTTCATATGCTTCAGCGATTTCTTTGAATTTTTCATCTGCACCTGGCTCTTTATTAAGGTCAGGGTGATATTGTTTTGATAATTTACGGTATGCTTTTTTAATCTCATCTTTTGAAGCCGATTTTGTTAAACCAAGCACCTCGTAATAATCGCGTTTCTCCATGATTCACACTCCGCTCTGTTTGCATAAAATCTATTGTAACATGCAGTTGATAAAACTGCCTCTTTTTTTCGAACTAATTGTCTTATAATATAGAGTTTTTTTACTTCCTAGCAGCTAACGTATGCAGCTATTCCATAAATGGTGCCATTCACGTGAAGTGTTCTCACATCATGACAAAAGCCAAAGCCGCAAGCGGTCTTTGGCTTTTCACTTAACTGTGTTAACTCTTATTTATCGTCTTTTACTTCTTCGAATTCAGCATCTACAACACCGTCATCTTTTTTACCTGCACCAGTGTCTGCTCCTGCTTCGCCACCTTGAGCTGCTTGAGCAGCTGCTGCTGCTTGTTCGTAAACTTTCATTACTAATGGTTGTAATACGCCTTCTAATTTTTCTTTCGCTGCTTTAATGCCTTCTAATTCACCAGCTTCAAGTGCTTTTTTCAATTCATCACGAGCATCTTCAACTGATTTTTTCTCGTCTTCTGTAATTTGCTCACCTAAGTCAGCAATTGTTTTATCCACTTGGAATACTAATTGATCAGCTTCATTGCGTAGGTCTGCTTCTTCTTTACGTTTAGCATCTGCCTCAGCATTCGCCTCTGCGTCTTTTACCATACGCTCAATTTCTTCGTCTGATAATCCGGAATCAGATTGGATTACAATTGTTTGCTCTTTGTTTGTACCAAGGTCTTTCGCTTTTACAGATACGATACCGTTTTTATCAATATCGAATGTTACTTCGATTTGAGGTACACCACGTGGTGCTGGTGGAATGTCTGCTAATTGGAAGCGACCTAATGTTTTATTGTCAGCTGCCATTGAACGCTCACCTTGTAGAACATGGATATCTACTGCTGGTTGGTTATCTGCTGCTGTAGAGAATACTTGTGATTTTGATGTAGGGATTGTTGTGTTACGATCAATTAACTTCGTGAACACACCACCCATTGTTTCAATACCAAGTGAAAGTGGTGTTACGTCAAGTAATACTACGTCTTTTACATCACCTGTTAGTACGCCACCTTGTACTGCAGCACCCATTGCAACAACTTCGTCTGGGTTAACACCACGGTGAGGTTCTTTACCAGTTTCTTTACGTACTGCTTCTTGTACTGCTGGAATACGTGTTGAACCACCAACTAAAATAACTTGGTCGATTTCTGAAGTTGAAAGACCTGCATCAGATAATGCTTGGCGCACTGGTCCTACTGTACGGTTTACTAATGGTAATGTAATTTCATCGAATTTTGCACGAGTTAAAGAGATTTCTAAGTGTAAAGGTCCTGCTTCACCCGCTGTAATGAACGGTAAAGAGATTTGCGTTGATGTTACACCAGATAAATCTTTTTTCGCTTTTTCAGCTGCGTCTTTAAGACGTTGCATAGCCATTTTATCTTTTGATAAATCAATACCATTTTCTTTTTTGAATTCTGCTACTAGATATTCGATAATTGCATCATCGAAATCATCTCCACCTAGCTTGTTATCACCAGCAGTTGCTAGTACTTCAAAGACACCGTCACCTAATTCAAGGATTGATACGTCAAATGTACCACCACCAAGGTCAAATACTAATACTTTTTGATCTTGATCTTGTTTGTCTAATCCATAAGCTAGTGCAGCAGCAGTTGGTTCGTTAATGATACGCTCTACTTCAAGACCTGCGATTTTACCAGCATCTTTAGTCGCTTGGCGTTGTGCATCGTTAAAGTAAGCAGGAACTGTAATAACAGCTTTTGTTACTTTTTCTCCTAAGTAGTCTTCCGCGTAGCCTTTTAAGTATTGAAGAATCATAGCAGATACTTCTTGTGGTGTATAATCTTTATCTTCCACTGTTACTTTTTCAGCTGTACCCATTTTTGATTTAATAGAAATGATTGTATTAGGGTTTGTAACTGATTGACGTTTCGCTACTTCACCAACTTGACGTTCACCATTTTTAAAGGCAACAACAGATGGTGTAGTACGGTTTCCTTCTGGGTTTGGAATTACTTTTGGTTCTCCACCTTCAAGTACAGAAACGCAAGAGTTTGTTGTTCCTAAGTCAATACCAATAATTTTGCTCATTAAAATTTCCTCCTATTATTTCAACGCAAGGGATGCGTTTTTAACTGATTTTAATTGACTAAATAGTACAAGGACTATTCGTTCACAGATACCATTGTAGGGCGTAACACACGATCCTTTAAGATATACCCTTTTTGCAGCTCGCGTAAGACAACACCCGTCTCTTTTTCACTATCTTGTTCTTGCATAACAGCTTGGTGTACATTTGGATCAAATGGTTCACCTTCTGCTTTAATAACTTGCAGACCTTCTTTTTCTGTTGCTTCAATTAAAGAGCGATACACCATTTCAATCCCTTTAATAATAGATGCAGCTTCTTCCGAAGTTGTCTCAACTTGTAAGGCACGCTCAAAATTATCAAGAACTGGCAATAAATCAGATAGTAAGTTTTGTGCGCGGTATTTTTCAGCAGCCTCACGGTCTAACTGATTACGACGACGCATATTATCGAAGTCAGCGCGTAAGCGTAGGTGACGGTTTTCCTCGTCATCAAGCTTGGCTTGTAGTTCAGCCAGCTTTGCCTCATACTGTTCTTCAATTGATAATTCAACTTCTTCTTGAACTTCTGCTTGTGCTACTTCCTCTTCTGTCGTTTCAGCTTGTACATCTTCTTGTACTAAATCTTTGTTTTCAGTTGTTTCTGTCACTTGAATCCTCCTCATTATCATTCACTACGATTCTTCGTAAAGGCCTGTGTTAAATCCAAGCGCATTACGTCTAATAAAGCCACGACACGCTTATAATCCATGCGTGTTGGGCCAATAATAGCAATGGCTCCCTGTTGATCATCACCAATGGAATAAGTAGTAGTAATGACACTGCAATTTTCCATTTCTAATTGTTTATTTTCTGAGCCTATCCGAATATGAATACCTGATTCGTTCGGATGAAAAAGTGACTGCACTTGGCTAGTCGTCTCCATTAAGTCCAAAATCATACGGACTTTGTTTAAATCATGGAATTCTGGTTGGTTAAACATATTCGTTTTACCACCATAGAAAATTTTACTTTCTGGATTTTGCATAGTGGCTGTCACGAGTGCGCGAATAAAATCATCCGCTGATCGAACATGCTGCTGTAGCACAGCCAGCACTTCAGCCTCAAGTCTTTTATGGAGATCTTCTAATGATACACCGATTAAGCGCTCATTTAAGATATTCACCATTTTCTCTAAATCCGAAGCGGTAAAGTCAGGCGGTAAGTTGAACATGCGATTTTCTACATGCCCATTGTTCGTCACGATAATTGCTACTGCAGTATCGCTCGAAAGAGGCACAATTGAAAATCGTTTGACACGATGCCTTTGAACATCAGGTCCTAAAAGTATGGAAGTATATGATGTCAGCTCCGATAAAATATTGGCTGACTTTCGGATAATATGCTCTACTTCTACTAATCGATCATTGAAAATTGATTGGATTTGTTGTATGTCCTTCGAATTAATACCTTGTGGACTCAACAAATGATCTACATAAAATCTGTAACCCTTTTCCGAAGGCACTCGACCAGAGGAAGTATGAGTTTTTTCTAGAAAGCCTAATTCCTCTAAATCCGCCATTTCATTTCGAATAGTGGCTGGACTAAATGTAATCCCTTGTTTTTTGGAGATTTGGCGAGAACCTACCGGCTGTGCAGACACAATAAAGTCGTCTACAATGACTTGCAATATCTGTAACTGCCGATTTGTTAGCATGATTATCACCTCTGTTAGCACTCGACTAAGAGGAGTGCTAATACTATTATTAAATTATCAAATCCCACATTTTATGTCAACGATATCGCTCAATCTTCTAGCAAAAATTGTTGAAATACTTCATTCCCTACGAAACGTCCTTTGCGCGTAAGACGAATTCCCCTCTCATCATGTTCCAAAAGCCCTTCTGATTCTAGCTTTTCGATGACTTGCTCATACTGTGCATTCATCGGCTCATTAAATTTCTCTTCATATATAGAGTGCATAACGCCCTCTGTTTTTCGCAGTCCTAAAAACATTTGTTCTTCTCTCTTCTCCGCTTGTGTTACCTCATGCTCATGTACAATTGGTAGCTCTTCTGCAAAAACAGCATCCATATACTTTTTCAATGGACCATGATTAGAATAGCGTATACCCGCTAGGTACCCATGAGCACCTGCCCCAAAACCGGCATACTCATCATTATCCCAATATATTTTATTATGTTCTGAATGAAAACCTGGTTTTGCAAAATTACTAATTTCGTATTGTTGAAGTCCGTGTAAAGACATTTCTTGCATTAGCACATCATACATATCCGCTTCAAGATCCTCAGTCGGTAAATGCAATTTGCCTTTAGCATATTGATTATAGAAAATGGTTTTTGGCTCTACAATAAGGGAATAGGCAGAGAAGTGCGGTAAATCTAGCGCAAAAGCTTTTTCTAATGAATCCCGCCATTGAGCCATCGTTTGCCCAGGCAACCCATACATTAAATCAATGCTAATATTGTGAAAGCCATGCTGTTTTGCCAAAGCGATTGTTTCGTAGACATGTTCATTACTATGTGTGCGTCCAATCTTCTGTAACAGTCCTTGGTCAAATGATTGCACACCCATACTCAGGCGATTAACACCACCATCAAACAATACTTGCAATTTTGCTGCAGACAGTTCATCAGGATTGGCCTCTGATGTAAATTCTTTCACACTACTCATTGGAATATACGCATGAATATACGTTAGTAGTTTGTCCAATTGTTTTGGAGATAAAGCAGTTGGTGTCCCTCCACCGAGAAAAATCGTTTCGATGTTACGAAAATGCTCAGGATATTTTTTTGTTACTAGGGCCATCTCTTTCCCTAGTGCTTCTATATATTCATCCACTGGTTGATTTTTAAAATAAAATTTATTGAAATCACAGTAATTACAGATTTGATGACAGAAAGGAATATGAATGTAAACACCTCGCGCCATAGCCATCCCTTCTTTCTCGTTAAGTCTTTTCCATTTCTACATTATAACGAATCAATAGCAGGAACGCTATGAAACCATCTAGAGAGCTTGCAATTCAACACTCTTAAGATGATGTATATTTGATTGGTCTCCACAAAAACGAACTGCACTTCAAATGTTAGTTAGACTCTAACAATCGAAAGTGCAGTTTTTTCATGTATAACAAACAATTCCCACTATAATACCTAAGAGCACCAGTATGTAGGGTTGCATTTTCCAACGAATTAAACACCATATAAAGACCGCGACTATACAAATATCTAACCCGCTTACAATGGTTTGCGTCACAATTGGATGGATAAATGCAGCAGCTAAAATGCCTACGACTGCAGCATTTGCCCCTGCCATTGCCCCTTTGAGCCGTGCAATACGACTTAAACTAATCCAAAATGGAAGAGTCCCAATGACTAGTAAAAAAGCAGGTAGAAAAATCGCTAAAGTAGCAATGATTGCTCCTGGAATACCAGCAATGACCATACCTATATACGCTGCAAACGTAAATAAGGGTCCTGGAACTGCCTGTGTCATACCATAGCCAGCTAAAAAATCGGACGTAGTAATTTGGCCGCTTTGTACAAACTGTGCTTCCAGTAAAGGTAAAACAACATGACCACCACCAAATACTAAGGCCCCAGCAGTATAAAATTTCTCAATCATAGCGATCCATTCATGATTCCAAATGGCACTTATGAATGGTAGACCGATCAGTAACAGTAAAAAAAGTGCTAATAACACCATGCCAGTTATTTTAGAAATTGGTATATGAACCATTTTGGATGAATGATCCTCATGGTCTTTTTTAATATATTGAAAACCTATACAGGCAGCTACTACTATCGAGGTAATTTGTGCAAATGGATGCAACCATGTCAACACAATTACAAGTGCCAACAAGGCAATCAACCAATGCAATGTGGTAGAAAGTATTTTTTTGCTCATATCAAAAATAGCCTGCGCCACAATCGCCACTGCCACTAACTTCAAACCATGTATCCAATCCATTTTCAGTTCTGTCAAAATGGACAGATAAGCAAATACCATGAGTATTAATACTGAGGGTAATGTAAAACCAACAAATGATAGAAGGCTCCCTAATAGCCCACCTCTTATTAAACCGATCCCCATCCCCACCTGACTGGATGCGGGACCAGGTAAAAATTGACTTAATATGACAAGTTGACTATAGTCATGCGCAGACAGCCATTTCCTTTTTTGCACATATTCCTGTTGAAAATAGCCTAAATGAGCTGTTGGCCCTCCAAACGAGGTACAGCCTAATTTTAAAGAAACCCAAAATATCTCCCATAGCGTTCGCAAACTCTCAACTACTTTCCCTGTCTTTTCTTTCATTTTACATGGAAAGCAGATCCTTTCATTTTAAAAGTTTGTAAATTTTACTTACAGGCTAATCTTCCTTTATTTTAATGGCAGAACCAACTTTTTGACCTTCTTTATCGACTGGGATTAATTGATAATTCCCCTCTGTTAAATAGAGAGCATCCACACGGCTCCCCCACTTTGTACGCTCTTTATTTAATGGATAGGGTGTTTCAAAGCGCCACGATTGCCCTGCTTTTGATTGGATTTTAAAGTATAAAGTGTCATTTATTATACTCTTTTCAGACTGAAAATAAATTGTGGTCGAAATAGGTGTTGAAACGACTCTGTCAATCGTTATTTCCTGTTGATCGACATGCTCGATTTTTTTTCCTATAGAAAAGACTTGCCGATCTTCTTGTAATTGTTCCTGAGATGCCTCTATTTGAAATTCCCACGGCTTGTCAATTGGTGTTTCTACATTCCAATCTTTATACCGAATAACTAATTCTAATTGTTCATCAGACGGAAAATCATCCATTTTAATGCTATTGTATATTGTATAAACGTGTGCAGATTTTGCTATGGACTGTCCACCATTACGAACCATATAATCTTGACCATTGACAAGTATTTGCGGGAAGAAGAATACTTGATGATCAGGCGCAAACTCTTTTACAGGCTCGAAGGTTGCATTTAACAAAATTTGATTATCATCAATAATCACTTCATTTAACGTTAAACGACCTAAGCTATTGGTAGCTGTCTTACCTACTTCTGTTTTGTAGGCTTCAAAGTCAACATCTTTATCCCAACATAAATACAGCACAAACCCACTAACCATCATCAATAAAAGAAATACAACTATACTCCTACTCCATTTTTTTCGTCCTCGATTTTCCTTATCCAAATCAACAACTCGAAGTATATCATCGGACAACATGTACACCTCATTTTTTTATAATCGTTATGTTTCATTGTAGTTTGTCTCGATGCATTATATAACCTTGATTTACCGGAAGGATGGATAAATTCATATGTAAAAGGAATTATTACATTCCTTTATTTGAATGACGGACTTTATTTGCTTCCTGCATTAAATAGTCCACAAAGACATCATCTCTTACTAGCCATGCTTGGTAATTCCGTTTCAAAAACCACTCTGCTTCATTAAAACTTGAAAAAATTTGCTCTAAGGGTGTTCGATTTTTTTCTATTACCCAGTCTATTTCATTATTTGTATATAGTAGAAACACTTCATCTTCAAGGTTTTTATAAAATGTTCCAAATGATGTTCCTTTGATGTTATAGCGATTTCTTTTTGCATCCTCTGGAATAGGCTCTATATGAAATGTTTCTAACACAAACTGTTTATAGGCTTCCACTGTTAAAGAGCAACCGGCAGCCTTTTGATGCCCACCACCACCATATTGGGCTGCGATGGAGGATACATCAATATGGTCATGAATCGTCCGAAATGAGATTTTTTTACTTCCCATATTCATCATGGCAATATAATCAAGATGAACATTTTCTTTTCCTAATTCATTGCCAAGCTCAGAATGGTACGATTCCGCATAGACAATGCCAGCATAAAATTCGCCCAAATTTGTTTGGACAAGCTCTCGTTTCTTACGTCGAATATAACGCTCTATTTTTTCTTCTTCCATACTTAAAATTTTCTTTTCGAATTCATCAAAATCAAAGTGATTATTTGTTTTTAAACGATCAAGCATTTTCTCTTCAAACTCTTCAATAGACACTAAAAAAAAGAGGGCATTTAACCGTTGTGCTTGAAAATTCCCATTCTTTTCCCATTCCCAAGTATCGTACTGCCTTACTAACTCTACAAACTCTGAAATGGCCTCTGTTTTTTCTAATAGTCCATGGGTCACAAGGTATTGATAAAATAATGAAGTAGCTGATGTTAAGCCTTGCTCATCTTCAATTAAAACCTTTCCCCATTCATATTGATTTAAGTGAAGAGCTGTTTTATGATGGTCCAGCAATTGCACATTACCAGTGGCTTGGTAATAATCCTGAATCCTTTTTTCATTTTTTTCATTTGGAGAAAGATCGGTAATAAACAAAAACGTTTTCTGTTGGTCATTCTCCAAAAAGAACTCTATTTCACGGTCAAGTGCCGTAATGGAATTGTAGCGTATCTTCACTTTATCATTAAACGCAAGCTTCGCTAAAATTCCACAACCTACTCCATCTAAATCGTTATGTGATAATAGTTTATACATCTCCTCACCTCAAACGTAGTATGCTTAATTTTTTGGTATTCAAACAAAAGAAGATGAAACTTCGTTGTGATCGCATTTGAGATGACATACATTTAAACAATAACCGTCATGATGAAAGAAAGGAGTTTGTCAATGAAACGGAGACTAACTTATACCGGAATGGGGATTTTATTCATCATTGCTTTAACATTTGCTGCCTATAAATTAATGAATGCTCGTGATTATCAATTGTTTGGTAATATTACCTCACATGTTATAACAGAGGAAAAGGTTGTTGCCTTAACCTTTGATGATGGACCTACTAAAAATACTAGTGCCATTCTCGCGTTACTTGACAGTTACCAAGTAAAAGCCACATTTTTTCTAATTGGGGATGACATTGAGGAAAATCCAGAAGAGGCTAAAAAAATTGTGGAAGCTGGACATCAAATTGGCAATCATACGTATTCACACAAGCGTATGGTATTAAAAAGCCCTTCCTTTATTAAAAATGAAATAGAAAAAAACGATGCGCTTATTGCTAGTATTGGTTACCAAAAAACACCTGTCGTAAGACCACCGTATGGTAAAAAATTATTTGGATTGCCTTACTACTTAAATAAACATCAACGCAAGACGATTACTTGGAACTTAGAACCCGATACATTTTTTACAAACGCAGAAGACAAAATTAACTATGTAACTGAAAATATTCAACCAGGATCTATCATTTTAATGCACCCGATGTATGATCCTACTGACAATGAATTGCAGGCAACAGAAGGAATGTTGCAAGCTCTTAGTAATGATGGATATACATTTGTTACAGTAGATGAACTTCTACAATTTCAGCAATAAACATACAGTTACTTCGGGTCTGTACTACTCTCCGTGCAGACTCAAGTTAGTTAGAAAGTATCACCTTTTCAATCTTTATATATAACATCAACATTATAAATTATATAACTTCACACCTCCCCTTTAATCAACATTTTGTACACCTTCATCAGCTATTATCTCTACACAGAACAACAATGTATTTTATACCAACGAAAGTAAGACTTTTCAGAAATGTTAATAAATATTTTTTCAGTAAAATATAATAACCAACTCTGCTAAAATATGCTATTATACCATTAGTATAAGGTCCTATTTTTATTAAGTTAAAAATAGAGGAAATATGAACTAAAAAAGGATGATGATGATGCACAATATCCAACAATTATTCCAGAGCGAAGATGGAAATATTCAACAAAGAGAGAATTTTTTATCCCTATTAGAGAAAATTGTTTCCTCATTAGATGAATTAAAGAATCCTAATAAAACTACACTTGGTCCAATGAAAGAACGCTCTGCTAATTTTTACCAAGAAATAATGCAGGACCATCAAGTACCAACAACAGGTGTTGGGCTCGATCAAGTAGTAGATGAATTAACACAATTAATGCAAGGACATCCCTATCATACACGTAACTTTGTTACCAATGTTTTACCGATGGCAAGTATCCCAGGTGTATTAGGCCAGTTTACAAATGCCCTATTGAACGGCAATAACTTATGGGATGTTTACGGTCCAGCTGCTGCTGAGTGTGAAGTAAAAGTAGTATCGATGATGTCAAAATTAGTAGGCTATGATTATACAAAGAGCTTTGGCTATACTACATGGGGCGGTCAAGGTGCGGTATTCAGCGGATTACGTCTTGCTATTGCAAAACAATTCCCACATGCAAAGGAAGACGGTGTACCAAATAACTTATATTGCTTTGCTTCAGAAAATGCCCATTATAGCCTATTAAAATCTGTAGAAGCAGTAGGCATCGGTAGTAAACATTTAGTACGTGTAAAAGCAGGCAAAGATCATGCTATGGATGTGGAAGACCTACGTGCTCGTATGACAGAAGTTATCGAAAATGGCGGTATTCCTGTCTATGTAGTAGCAACTACAGGTGCAACAGATCAATTTGGGATTGATGATGTACAAGCCATCAAAGAAGTCACAACAACGCTTGAGAAGAAATATAATTTACAGCCAGTACATATTCATGCGGATTCAGCGTTAGGTGGATTTTATGCTTTTTTCAATGATTATGATTTCAAGAATAACCCACTACAATTTGAAGAGGAAGTATTACAAGGTTTATCACAAATCCATAAACGTATGCAGCATTTAGCTATTGCAGATAGCCTGTGCTTCGACTTCCAAAAGCTTGGACAAACACCTTATTTAACAAGCTTATTCTTAGTTAAAGATGGTAAAAGCTTGCAATTATTAGATATTGAGGACTTCGATACGCCATATGTCGGGAATCGTGGTTATGGCTCTTATCATACTGGCTATACATTAGAATGTTCTCGTATGGGTAGCTCTATTGCTATTTTCGCTGCATTACAAGCGTTCGGTAAAGAAGGCTATCAACAATTACTAGCTAATTATGTACGAGTGAATTTAGCTTTCCGTGCTCAATTAGCTGAGAAAACACCAATGTTACAAGTGGTAAATGAAACGAATATCGGTCCTGTAACAGCTTTCCGTTTGTATCCAGACGGGTTGAATTGGCAAGCTGAACAAGCTGGTCATTATACACAAGATCAGATTGAACATATTAATGGTATCAACGCTTCATTCTTTGAAATTATTGGAGAAGGACGAGACGAAGTATTCTTTGGTGACACGACACGAGTTTGTACCGTTCATACAAGTGATACAACACAACATGTTCCAGTTGCAGCGGCGAAATTCTTCTCTATTTCACCTTATACAGAAACAGCTCATATTCCAGATATGATTCATTTCTTACAGCAAAAGCTTAACGTACTGGAGGCGTCTCACATTGCGTATCGTCACTAAATTTAAGAGCTCTTTACTCTATAAATATATAGCCAGTTTCACTATTCCAATAGCGATTATCTCTTTGCTATTTAGTGTTGTATTATTTGTAGCTTCTTATCGGATTATCGACAATTTTGTGATTAAACAATTCGAATCTACTTTAGAGATTACATCCAATACGATTTTTGAAGATATTGAGAAAAATGACGTCAAAGCAGCGGATAACGGTAGTCCTGACAAATATAAAAAAGTATTGGATCAATTGAACACAGTAGTTAAAAAGTATGATATTGAAAATGCCTATGTGCTTTCTAAAGCCAATGGTAAGGAGCATATTGTCGCTTTAAGTAATACCGATAATCATCAACAAGACTATGTGTTTAGTGAAGAAATGCATGAAGCCTTAAACTCTGGAACTAGTCAAACTAGTGAATTATACGAGGATGAATATGGAATCCATAAATCTATTTTTATCCCATTTAAAGATACTGATATTATTTTCGGTTTAGATATGGATGCCTCTTTCATCTCTGAACTTCAAACGGAAACACTATGGATTTGTATTGTTCTTACCGTTATATTTATTATTTTTGGGGTGATCGTTGCTTACTTTATTAGTGTAGGTATTACGAAGCCAATCAAAAAAATGACTCGCTATGTCGGTCAAGTTGCACAAGGGGATTTAGCTGTCGAACCTCTGCAAATAAAAGGTTCCAATGAAATTGCCCAGCTGTCTTCAGGGATAGAAAATATGACGGAAGATTTACGCTCATTGATTCATCAAATAGCTCAGAATGCTGAACAAGTGGCCGCCATGTCAGAAGAATTAACAGCAAGCTCTGAACAGACAAGTGCATCCATTCAGCAAATTACATCTTCTATGCAAGAGGTGGCAGTGGGCTCAGAAAAGCAAACTTCTTCGATTGAAGAAGTAGAAAGTCATATTACTACTATCTCAAGCAAAATGACAGAGGTTGTAAAAAGCGTCACTGATGTTACAGAAAAAGCATTTCACACTTCAGCAATCTCTGAAAAAGGAAATACGACGATTCAGGATGCTACAGAAAAAATGGCCGTTACATCTCAAGCCATTCAAGAGTCTGCAACTGTCGTAGAACGATTAAGCACATATACAAATGAAATCGGGGATATTGTAACATTGATTACCCAGATTACAGATCAAACAAACTTATTAGCTTTAAATGCATCGATTGAGGCAGCTCGTGCCGGTGAGCATGGTAAAGGCTTTGCCGTAGTGGCTGAGGAGGTACGTAAGCTAGCAGATCAATCTTTAGATGCAACAAACAGTATTCGTACACGTATCGAAACCATTAAAGAAGAAACCTCACAAGCAGTAAAATCAATGGCGATCAGCAGTAGTAATCTTGCTGAAAGCTCAGCTACATTTGATGCATCAGGAGAAGCATTCGCAGATATCAATAGTCAAATCACTGCATTGACGCAGGAAATGGATCATGTGAATACTATTATGTCCAACATCAATGAAGGCGTTAGCAGTATAGCTATTTCTGTAGAGCAAGTGGGCGTAGTAGCTATGCAAGCCTCAGGTAATATTCAAAACGTAGCGGCTGCCTCTGAAGAGCAATCAGCAAGTATTGAAGAAATAACCGCTTCTTCAAATAACTTAGCTGAAATGGCGCAACAGCTTCGTAATATTATTCAAAAATTCAAGTTATAAAATGAACAGATCCGCTATCCTTAATTATGGAATAGCGGATTTTTCCATCCATAAAAAAACTTCTACCGTAGTGGTAGAAGTTTAGGCAATAATACTCTTCACAACTTTAGAAATAACAGCGCCTTCTGCTTGGCCTGTAAGCAATGGTTTAGCAATTTTCATAGCCTCGCCCATGTTCATTCCTTTTCCAATACCAGCTGCCACTAATTTCTCAGCAATTTCTTCTTCTGTCAATTGCTTTGGTAAGAAAGATTTTAATAGAGTCAATTTGGCTTCTTCTTTTTCAATCAGGTCAGCTCTCCCAGCTGTTTGTGCGCCCTCTAAAGCTTGGTTGGTTTGCTTGACCTCACGATTAATAATGGCCATTTCTTCTTCAGCAGTTAATACCTCTCCCTTTTCCTTTTCAGCTGAATCTAATGCTGATTTTAAAAGAGATAGTACACCTTTCGCTAAAGTATCTTTCTCTTTCATTGCCGTTTTTAATTGTTCAAATACTTCCGTTTTTAACAATGATCTCACTCCTTCTAGCCATCTATATCAGAGAAGATTATATCATAAAACATCCTCAAGAATGACAATCATTGCCTCCATCAGTAAAATAAGCATCCTTGATAATGTAACTTCCCTTCTACTCATTGATGGAGTGGATTTCTTTCATTCTCGAGCGGGGTTGCTCTTCCTTTGAGCAGGTTCCTCCCATTTTCGAGCGGCTTTTCCCTTCCTTTGAGCGGGTTCCTCCCATTTTCGAGCGGCTTTTCCCTTCCTTTGAGCGGGTTCCTCCCATTTTCGAGCGGCTGGTCCCTTCCTTTGAGCGGTTTACCTCCCATTTCGAGCGGGGTTGCTCTTCCTTTGAGCGGGTTCCTCCCATTTTCGAGCGGCTTTTCCCTTCCTTTGAGCAGGTTCCTCCCATTTTCGAGCGGCTTTTCCCTTCCTTTGAGCGGTTTACCTCCCATTTCGAGCGGCTGGTCCCTTCCTTTGAGCGGTTTACCTCCCATTTCGAGCGGCTTTTCCCTTCCTTTGAGCGGGTTCCTCCCATTTTTCGAGGGGGTACCCCTCTGTGGAGATACCTTCCATTTTCAAGAGTAAAACATACACATTTGTAGCTCAAACAAAGGCCGCTACAAATGTGTTCGTTTGTTATTGATCGTTCGTCAAAAAAACTTTTCCTTTATTAGACGATTGAACAGCATCTATTGCCTTATGAATATCTAGTAATGGAAAATGGGTTTGCACCTTCATCATTTTTAACGAACCATTATGTACAAGATGAATGAGCTGTTGCATTGTTTGCTGCCATTTTTCTGTTGACGTTTGTCGCTGCCAATTTCTTAAATGAAACATCATAGCCTGTACTTTTGCTTGCTTCACAATGTTTGTCCAATTCACTTGTATGCCTGATAAAAGACCAATGGCTAGAAATTTTCCACTGGGCTTTACGCAGAAAGCAAGTTGATTGCCTGCTTCCCCTCCAATAGAATCAATTGCTGCATCGGCTCCTCTTCCCTTGGTTAATGCCATAACTGTTTCATATAAAGGCATTTGAGAAGTATCTATGACAAAGCTTGCTCCAAGCTGCTGTAATTCCTCAGTATGCCGTTGACTCCGTGTCACTGCGATAAGCTGAAAACCTAATAGTTTCGCAAATTGAGCATACATATGCCCGATAGCAGAGCCACATGCATTCACTAACAATACATCATTTTGCCGTAATTTGAGAACTTCTGTACAGGTCACCAAAGCTGTTAATGGATTAATATACATTTGTGCTGCAGTAAAATCATCCATTGCCGCAGGGAGAGCTACAGCAAATTCAGCATTGGTTTTCACCACTTCCTGCCAAGTTCCCTCTCCCCTGAGAGGCAATACTCTCTGTCCAATAAGCTTCAGACTAGCGAGCGGCCCAACCTCTTCTACAATCCCTACACCCTCATAGCCTGGGACTGTTGGTAAAGTGATTCTATGGGCATATTTCCCCCATATCGGTATTAAATCAGAAGGATTGATAGGTCTCGCTCGCATACGAACTAGGATTTCTTGACCTTGTGGAGGTAGGATCGTTTTATTTTCTATCCTTAACACCTCTTGAGGATTTCCAAATTCATAAATTTTAAGGCATTTTGCTTTCAACAACTCTAGCTCCTTTATTAAATATTTGACAACATTCTACGGAACAGCTACTTCTATAAAAATGTATACGACTCTATTGAATATTATAATAGCTTAATGGTTAGTTGACCTTTTTCATCCATATTTAATTGAACAGCTTCATTTATTTCTATACAGATCGGACTGACAATTGCTTTCTTACTCGAAAAATACCAAAGCCTCTCACTTGGCCCTAATAGAATATTAGCACCATCTTCATAGTTACCTAGAAAATTCAGGACATCTGGTTGAATGTCCTTGTTTTCTATAGACTTTATATCAAAGTTTTTTAACTTCCTCGCAACCATTAGAATGTCATCAGTCGTTAAATTAATTTCTCCGATATTTAACACATGCTCAACGGAAAAACTAGAGGAAGAATGTTTTTGATTCACCTCTTGTCTTGAAATAAATTCTATAATATTACCTTCAGGATCGTAAAAATAACAGGAGTAAGCCTTTAAAAATTCAAAATAGATTTCATCCTGCCCCTCTGAATGCAATAAGGCTACTCGCTCTTTTACCCAATTTTTTGCCTGTTGAAATAAATTACTAGGAATATTTAGTGCAAAATGATACTGCTTTTTAATACTTAATGGAGCTTTTTCAAAAGTCATCCTACTATCACCAACGGCTATTGTAAAATAGTCCTCTGTACTTACTAACAACACAAATCCTAACAGCTCACTATAAAATTGCTCCATTTTTTGTAGATCGTGAACAAAAAGTTTAGCCTTCGTAATCCTCATCTTTTAGCCCCCCTTTACTTTCTCTTACTATAACAAGCAGGTGGCTGAAAAGACTTCCTGCAAAAGAATGAAGTTCAGGTTTAGAAGCTATTTTTCCCATATTTGCTGTGGCTATTTCATTTTCTTCATACCACGTTAAATATATGCTTTTCTATCTATGATAGCTATGCACGATAATGGTAGTGGCTTATTACCGCTGTAGTTGCACCCCTTCTTTCTAGACTGAGCCAACTATTTTGTATAGTTGCCTTAGTAAATTTTAGATTGCCTCTGTATCTGAAGAAATAGCCTCTGGAATTGAACAAGTGACTGCTACAACTTTTTAAAGGAACCACTTTCATCCTCATGATTCCTTTTCATTATCCTCTTTGGAGAAATTCCGCCAAACTGATTTTCTTTTTTTCATAGTCTGCACAAATATGCTGTAGCTCATTTTCTACTCTTAGGGCACCTGCTTCAACTCCCCTAAAAATCAATAGTGGAGGCTGTTCTAGAGCTATTCTTGCCTGTGCATAATCGCAAGATAATATTTTTTTAAGCAACAATAATGTCTTTATTTTATCCTGCCCATTACCTGTAATATACAGTTCATAGTACGTTGCACAGCTTGCTTCGGGCAAATCTTCCTCTAAACCAGGCGCAGTTAGTACACTCTCCAGGAACATCAGTAAATTATCATAAGCCAGTGTAAAATCCCAGCTACCTGTTCCATGATGCGCGGTAAAAATAGCGCTATCCCCTCTTGATAAATCGAGACAATAAGGGTCTCCCTCATCAGTTGCAATGACCAAAAAGTCGTCCGGCCAATCTAAAATTACCTCATTTGTCACTGGATTATAGTTGTAACCTTCCTGCCCTCGTAATAAATCTCTTGCTCCATAGATCTGTAAATTTATATAATCACCAGTACTCCATGTGACCCCCTCCACTACATAATGACTCAAAAAGTATACATATTCTTTAGGCAATGACCAACGGCTATCAACAAAAGAGCTAACATCTTCTTCGATATAATTATGAAAAACCATTGGATATGCTGATTCTTGCTTATGAGTCTCTTGGATAAAACTGCGCATTTGTTCAAGTACTGTATCTAGCTTTTTAAGTAAATCTATCAAAATCTATTCCCTCCCTTTAGTTGTTTTTTATTTTACCATATTCCATCATTAACCAATTAAGGAGAACATGTTATAATCATATAATAGACTTATATTAGGCATATTTAGGACAAAACTAACGGACGGAGCAATCGCGCTACCCTTTACTATGCATTAGGTTACAGCTTGCACTTGATTGATTAACGCTGTATAGGCAGTTATGAATCATTTACTAGAAATTGACGTTGAACGAGCTTACCTTGTTCTAACAAAATTTAGAAGGGGCAAATAAACTTGAAATTACTTTTGAGACGTCCACAACAATCGGACATACAGGCGTTACACCAATTCTTTTTCCATGTTATTCAGGATACTTATGCAAAAGAAGGGATTGCGGAGCTAGTGGATGATCAACAGCATGAATGGGAATTGAAAAAAAAGTATGTAGCAATGGACCTAGAGAGCCGCGGCGAAAAAAGATTTTTTTGGCTAGCTGTTGACGAAGAGTCAAATAAAATAATAGGTACCATCGAATGTGGAGAAGCCAACGAGATCATTCAACAAACAATCAAAGAAGATTTATCCTATTGTCTTGAAATCGGTACCGTTTTTGTTCATCCAGACTACCAAAATCGTGGTATTGGGACATTGCTTGTACAAAAAATACTAACAACGTTGGAAAAACAAAAGAAATCTAGCTTTTGTTTAGATAGTGGATACAAACAAGCACAAATCATCTGGCAGAAAAAGTTTGGACAGCCTGACTTTATACTTGAACATTTTTGGGGAACAAATAATCACCATATGATTTGGAAGCGAGCATTACCATTCCAACTTTAAGGAGTAAAAATATGTCCTATCATATTACACAAGAAATACATCAAAAAAACAAAATGTTTGTCAATAACATGCTTTATGAATATAATGTAAAACACTTTCCAACAGATTTACAGGGCCGCTATCAGGAAATTAATTTATTTCTAACTGATAATGCTGGTCAAGTTTTTGGAGGCCTTCTAGGAGAAATTTGCTGGAACTGGTTAGAGATCCATACGCTGATGGTTGACGAAAAGCTTCGTGGCCAAGGGTATGGATCAACATTATTGAAAACAATTGAACAAATGGCTTGGGACAATCAGTGCGATTTCATTAAAGTAGACACACTTAGTTTTCAAGCGTTAACATTTTATGAAAATCATGATTATGAAATTTATGGAACTCTCGATAATGTTGGAAGAGATTTTAAACATTATTATTTAAAAAAGACTTTACGACAGAATCTTGAAACATAGGAAACAAAATTAATAAATGTGTGTATCATCTATGTATTTTCTATTTTAGTATTCGGTAGGAGCATTTTAAAAAGTAAGGACTAAATGCTTAATTGGTGACTATACTTATTATGTTTGGAGGGAAATGAAATGTTAAAATTCATTGATGATTTAGCCGGTGCGGTTTTCGATGTCTTTATGTTATTTTGTTATTTCTTTGCAGGCGTAATATTGGTAGGAGTCCCCATCTTTTTATTAGCTAAGTTTTTCCAACTGTTTCTCTAAATAAATTTTAAAAAGGAATCGAGAAGTCTACTCTCGATTCTTTTTTGTTTATTAAGCAATGCAAAATTATGGAAGGTATTTGTGCTACCGCTAGTTCCATTACTTGTTGTGTAGTAGATACAGGCATATCTGTGGAGGAATATTGTCATTGAGTTTCATAAACATAAATAGCCCTGTTCCCACTGCAACTGTGGATGGGAATGTTGCAGCTATTGCTACATGCTTTAGAGTTGCATACTTTTCATCACCTTCAAATCAATCACTGTTATCTGTATATTCATGAGCAGGTACAACCACTGATTTAATACGTTTCTTAAACATCTATATTCATCCTCTTATTGAATATCGTTAATTGTGTACACCGTGCACTTTAGCCCACCACAGGATGCTTCTAGCTGTTGCCTACGCGATTCTGTTGTGGTCAACCATACAAGGGTAATAACCTAATTGCTTGACAACGCTTGGTATAAGCTCTTTATACCATTTAATCTTTTCACGATACTCCTTCATGGTTTGAAAGTTATCGACTTCTAAAAAATGTTGAATTCCATTCCTTGAAAACATGCCGTCCACAATGATACTTGTAGTGCCATCTGATATTTTGACTTCACTCTTCCAGTCACTTGGACATTTTTAAAATAGCCAGAATTAATTTCGCATAATTGTGTGCTGTACATGGCCGCCTTTCTTAGGTACCTTGTCACAATCAACGTAATGAGCAGTCTAAAATGAAGTGCAAACCATTGATACAACAGCATTTCATATATGCCCACTTCAATACTCGAATGGCATTAATCAGGCATGGTATCGAGTATACAAATGGGCATAAAAATCACCGTACAATATACCCAACTTTGCGAGGTTCTTTTACTTTCTTATCAACAGTTTTATTAGCATCTGTGGAAGGTGGATGACAATAGCCTTTTAACACCCACCCCCTCTGAATAGACTGATGAAAAAGGAGGTATTAAATGCGTGATAATAATTCCATAAATTGTGGTTGTTCGTCAGCTAAAAACAATTGCAAAATCGGACCTTTTGAAGCTTTAGATGCCACATGTTCACCAGTACCTTCAGTTGCCTCAGGAATCTCAATCATCCCCTTCTCTTCCGGACCTTTTACTTCTTCTATATCTACAACTTCTGTGGGATTACCAAGTGGTATATCTTTAATCGGATTCGGAAGTGCTGTAAATGGATTAGCGTTACTACCCAATGGTGATATTGATCTAACTACTCAAGTGACAGAAGCTTTTTCTAACCCACAAGCAGGCAATATAACAACCATCTCTGCATCCTTTAGTTCTACTACTACTTTTCAACCTCAGATAGAAAGTACAATTAGAGCACAGATTTACCGTGCAGCTGCAGATAGCAATATTTTCTCTCCTACAAACGCATTTGTTGATTTAACCCCAATATCTACCCTATTTTCCGTAGCTAGGGGTCTTAAGAATGTTTCACCACCTGTATCTGTAGCAGCAGGTGATCTTTTATTAATGGTGTTTACAGTCACTTCATCAGGAACTGTTACCATTATTGGTAATGCAATGGCAGGTATCACTATAGCTTTATAGATTTAAATAATCTCGCTCTGCTATAGATAAGATTTATTAGGCTTCACTTTTGAACGTCCTACAGCCTTGTTATAAGCTCCTGTGAAAACGGCTCTTAATGTACTAGCAATAGTTTATGTACCGTTCGCAATATCACGGATAATGTTAGCCCCTTAGCGTTCACAAACTCACGTACATCGTTCATTTTTGTAGCTAAGATACATTTGTGAAGCTGGTCAATGGTTGCTGTGTATGAGGTTTATCGGTTGACAGTACATCAAACGCAATAAAGGTTGCTGGAAGGGTTAAAGTAGCCTGTTCAATTTTGGAGGGATTCTCCATCCATCCATTTTAAATCGTAAATCCCGATGTTGATCGAAAGTGGACAACCAATAAAAACTGTCCAAAAAAGATTAGGACACAGCAGATCAGCAATTACTGAAGACCGCTATGTCCATTTAACACAGAAGATGGCGAGAGATGCTGCCGATATTTTTGATTCCATCGCTAAGAATTTATAAATTGCTGGCACAATTTTTAATGCGGTGGCAAATCGGTGGCAATCTCCACCCAACTGTTAAAAAACTATTTGATTAAAACCTTATAAATACTGTTATTTCAAGGTTACTTCGTATCATCCATCTTCAGCACAGCCATGAACGCTTCTTGAGGGACTTCAACGGAACCTACTTGTTTCATACGTTTTTTACCTTCTTTTTGTTTATCAAGAAGTTTACGTTTACGTGAGATATCCCCACCGTAACATTTTGCTAACACGTTTTTACGGATAGCTTTAATTGTTGAACGGGCCACAATTTTTTGTCCAACTGCTGCTTGAATTGGTACTTCAAATTGTTGACGTGGGATTAATTCTTTTAATTTTTCTACGATAATTTTACCACGATCATAAGCAAAATCACGGTGGACGATAAAGCTTAATGCATCGACTTGTTCACCATTTAGTAAAATATCCATTTTCACTAGTTTCGATGGTTGGTAACCAATGAGTTCATAGTCGAATGATGCATAGCCCTTCGTATTGGATTTTAAATAGTCAAAGAAATCATAGACAATTTCTGATAAAGGCATTTCGTAAATAATACTTACACGAGAAGTATCAATATAATCCATTGTCATGAAATTACCACGCTTCATTTGACAAAGCTCCATAACCGCTCCTACATAATCATTCGGTACCATAATAGTTGCTTTTACATATGGTTCCTCAACACGATCAATTTTTTGTGGATCTGGCATAAAGGAAGGATTATCTACCTTAAGGGAAGTCCCATCTGTCATATGGACTTCGTAAATTACCGAAGGCGCGGTAGTAATGAGGTCAATATTAAATTCACGCTCAATACGCTCCTGAATAATTTCCATATGTAGCAATCCTAAGAAACCACAGCGGAAACCAAAGCCAAGTGCTTGAGATGTTTCTGGCTCATATTGTAGAGCAGAGTCATTTAACTCTAGCTTCTCTAAAGCTTCACGTAAATCATTATATTTGGCTGTATCAATCGGATATAATCCACAGTACACCATTGGGTTCAAGCGGCGATAACCAGCTAATGGTTCTGCTGCTGGTCGGTTAGCAAAGGTTACCGTATCACCGACACGTGTATCACCCACGTTTTTAATGGATGCTGTTAAATACCCTACATCCCCCACTGTTAGTTCAGCCTGTGGCACAACCTTTGGTGTATGTACCCCAACTTCAATAACCTCAAATTCTGCTCCTGTCGCCATCATGCGAATTTTATCGCCAGGTTTAACAGTACCGTTGATAACACGAATCGAAATGATAACACCTTTATAAGCATCGTAAACAGAGTCAAAAATTAGCGCTTGTAGAGGTGCATCAGGATCACCTGTTGGTGCTGGTACTTTCTCAACGATTTGCTCTAAAATATCTTCAATACCAATACCTGCTTTTGCAGAGGCTAATACCGCTTCCGATGCATCTAGCCCGATGACATCCTCTACCTCTTGACGTACGCGCTCAGGATCTGCTGCTGGTAAGTCGATTTTATTAATAACAGGTAAAATTTCTAAATCATTATCAAGTGCTAAGTAAACATTTGCTAATGTTTGCGCTTCAATACCTTGTGCGGCATCCACAACTAAAATGGCACCCTCACAAGCAGCTAAACTACGGGATACTTCATATGTGAAATCGACATGTCCTGGTGTGTCGATTAAATGGAATGTATACACTTCGCCGTCTTTCGCTTCGTATTTTAATTGAACTGCATTTAATTTGATCGTAATGCCTCGCTCACGCTCTAAATCCATTGAGTCAAGGAGCTGTGCTTTCATTTCACGGGAAGTTAAAGATTTTGTTTGCTCTAAAATACGGTCAGCAAGCGTTGATTTCCCATGGTCAATATGTGCAATAATAGAGAAATTTCGTATATTCTCTTGTCGTTTTAAACGTGCTTCTCGGTTCATCTTTTCCACTCCTAATTAAACTATAATGAATTATACTATGAACGATATGCAAAGTACAACAGCAACAAGAGTGGAAAGCCTATAATATCAATACTTTAGGTGTTTAATGCCACTTTTAGGTTTTACATTATTAAGTATATAAATGCAGAGAAATTGGCTGAAGTAGCCTGTATAGAAAGCGGTAGACACTCGAAGTAATAGGTTGAAAGTTAATAATGGATAAATCATAGTCAACAGTATAGAAAAAAGAGGTATAATTCTCACCTCTTTTTTAGAGTTCTATTGATTACTCGGTTTAGTGGCTTCCATCGAATTATCAACTCTCCAAGAAATGATAGTGGTGCTATCTCTAACATGATTGTCTTGGATGTTTTTCAATATCCACTGAATGCTTTTATCATCGTTGCTGTTCATAGAATGAAAAATGTTTGCAGGATTATCATAAGGCTCATTCGGACATTCAATTAGACCATCTGTCGTTAGAAAAAAAAGATTCTCACCTTTTCTTAACTCCCTAATTCCTACGCTATAACATGGGACGTCCTGTTCAAAAGTATTTACTTGTCCGATCCATTCATAGAATTGCCTTTGATTTATTTGGTACTGACCTAACGAGGCTAGTTCAGGGTGAAATAAATAAAAAATACAATCTCCAACGGAAAACCACCAACTATATTGATCTTTTCTTACAACAATTAAACAAGCAGTTTCTCCCTTTACATTTTTACAAATCGATAAAAACTCTTTCGATTGAAACATACTTAATATCTTTTCTTCTAGCATGTTAAAAGTTCTTCGGGTTGTGGCCATAGATAGCAAATGCTTTATGGTGTATTTTTCATCATTAAATAATGCTATAATTTTTTCTGCACTTTCAGATGTGTTATGTGCATCTAAAATAATGGCAAATTCCCAATTTTCTTTTTCGTTATACCAAACTAAACATCCATCCTCATTCTTATATTGCCCTGCAGTCGAGTTACCCCCATATCGACCGACAATGATATGATTTAATTGTTGAATAGTTATTTGATCAACAAAATTTTCTTCGCTACCAACCCAGCTAAAATCTTGGCTATTGTTATTCATATTGGTTATTCTCTAGGTGTGTTTTTAAACGATTACATAGATCGATAACCTCATTATTATCTCCCATAGGAGCCTCTTTCCAATTGTAGACCTCCATAGGACCCCAACATTCTTTTGGTGTATTAGCATAGCGAGCCACTAGGTGCAAATGGAGATGCGGAACCGAATTCCCTGAAACAAGTGCATAAATATGTTCAGCGTTTTCTGACTCCTTTAGTGCTTTGCTGACTCTAGCCATGATGATTCCAAATGCCTGCGCTTCCTCAACAGTCATTTCAGCAAGGGTCGGTACATGTCTTTTTAAGTCAATCATAATATGCCCTAAATAGTTCGGTTGACCGTTGCTATCAATATGACCCACATAAACATACTTGTCTTCATAAATCATCACGCCAGCAGCCTCAATATTGCCAGCATGTTTATTGCAAATAAAACAGTCTTCCAAAGAAATCACTCCTTTTCCATCATTAGTAAAATTATAACATCACACATCATTTATTTTTTACCATATTTGTATGTTTCCATTTCGAATAGCTACTAGGTGTATCTAAAAAAGTCAGCTACACAGAAAAACTGTGTAAACTGACTTTTTCATTAGTTTTGCTTTTGTAGGGATTGTTGAATCAGGTTTGTTAAAACTTCTACCCCTTTTTTCTCTAAATGAACGCCATCTGGGGCAAAGTATTCTGGATGATTGAGTGCTGCTGCATGCCAGTCAATTAGTGTAATATGCTCATGCTCCTGTGCTTTTTGGAGTAAAGCTTCATTCACTTTAGCCTCCCATGAACGAGGCACCCGTGTATTTACTAAATAAATATCCGCATTCGAAAATGCGTTAAGGAGTGTGTCCATTTGGTCATTCGTAAAATAACCATTCGTCCCTAACTGAAGAATCACTGCATTATTAGGTTGATTAAAACTTGCATAATTTGGTGCTAGTTTAACAGCTTGTGAAACTTGGCGACCTATTTTTCCATCGATCGTAATAGTTGGGTAAATAGTATGTAAGGTCGGTGCAATATCAATCATAAGCGAATCACCAATTGCTAATATGCCACTATAAAATTCTTTCTTTTCAGGCACTGCATGGACGTCATTTTCATCTTGCTTTGGCGTTTCTGTTTGCTGAACATCCTCGACTTCCTTTTCCTTACTAGTGGTAGCTTCGTCTGTCTCTGGTTGTTTGTCATGCTCATTTAGATTGGCTGTAGGTTCATCTCCATTAATTTTAATGGTTGTTGGATAGGAACTAGATGTGCTTTCCTGCCCTTCCCCTACAACGCCCGTCATTCCTGTAAAAAATACAAGAAGGAAAAGTGGTACCATGACGGTTGAAATTTTTCGTGATAGTGAAATACTTTCCCATTTATTTTTATTAAAGACAAGGTATTTTCGATAATAGTCTTTGAACCCCTCTTTACGAATAGGCATCTCAATGAAGCGATACGATAACTCTGCAATCATAATGATGAGGACAATCTGCCATGCAACTCGCCAATAGGAGGGATTACCGATTTCATGAATAGGTGTCCCCAACACCATAACAGGATAATGCCATAGATAAATCCCGTAGGATCGAGATCCAATCCAACAAAGTGGCTTCCAGGCTAGTATTTTTCCTAAAATACTCACTGGGTGACAAACACATGCAATTAATATCGCCGCATTCAAGCAAAATAAGAACATTCCCCCTCTATAAAGAAAGGATTGATATTCATCCACATATACTATACTGACTAAAAAAATAGTAAGTGCAATAAAACTCATACTATTTAATTTCTTCACATGTTTTGTCGATAATTTTTGAGAAGATAGCCTTTTCATTGGCCAAACAAGGGCTAGCCAACAGCCAATTAATAACTCAAAGCAGCGAGTATCCGTTCCATAATAGACACGACTAGGATCAGCACCTGGCTGATAAAGGATCGCCATGACTAATGCTGAACAAATGGCCCCAAGAAAGACGACCTTTGCTAGCTGACTTTGTTTTTGGACAATATAAAGCCCAATCATTAAGAGCAACGGCCAAATTAGATAAAACTGTTCTTCAATGGCTAAGGACCATAAGTTTTTTAAAGGTGACGGAGATCCGAAACTATCAAAATAAGAAAGCTTATGAAAAATGAACCACCAATTACTTGAATAAAAAATAGAAGACAGTGCATCTCCTCTTAATGTATGGAGGAGCTCTTTATGAAAGAGCATTGTCCAAACAAATGATGAAACAATCATAACGTAGGCAGCTGGTAGTAATCGTCTAAACCGTCCGATCCAAAATTTTTTGAGGCTGACTGTTAATTGATTGCCCTTTAAAGGTAAAATGGTAGAGGTGATTAAATAGCCTGATAATACAAAAAAGATATCTACTCCTAAAAATCCCCCTCTAGCCCAACTGAAGTTAAAATGGTAAGCAATAACTGCTAATACAGCTAATGCTCGAATCCCGTCTAGTCCAGGAATATAACGATGATTTAATGACTTGCCTGACATACTATTCCTTCCTTCAATAATCTATCAAATTCTCCTCAGTATAATGGCCCTTAAAGAGTACTAAATCTTGATTGACGCATAGTTGCGCCCTTTAATGAATAATCATCCCCTCTCCATCGTTCATTCATTTATGTTCACTATATGTTTGACGATTGAAAAACGATAAAAGTTTTAGAGAAAAATGAAACATTATTACACTTTTTTAATCTTTTAAAATTCATATGTATGTATGCTATATTTTTAAAAATACATCCTCCAAAAATGGTAGATGTTTCAAAATCATATTTACCTTACTTGCATATGCTTTTCATTTACGTTTAATCATGCAATCGGAGTCAACTTGAAAATTATAAGACAAGAATGGAGCAATGAAAAGACAAATAATGAGATTTTTTTCTGGAAATTTTATTATAATACAATAGTAAAAAAGTGAGTCTACAAGAGCCTCACTTTTTGCTGCCATTTTATTTTTTTGAATCATTTACAAATGCTTTTGATATAGCCTTCCCAATTACAGCAATCGTACGATTGATCTCTTCTTCTGTATTGCCAATTCCACCTATCTCAATAATCATCATTTGCTTCGCTAAATCCTGATTGTAACGTCCATCGACACCGTCACCGCTTTTGGAAATAACACCCTTAGAAATTTTAGGGACAATCGCGTTTAATGTGGAAGATAAACTTTCCGCATAGGCTGTATTCCAGCGGAAGTTGGCATGTTCAGCTCCAACAACGATTGCGATTTTCGCATAGTTTTCCCCGTTATACGAAATTGTTGTAAGATCATGTTTTAATGAGTCACGATGTAGATCCAGTATTAAATCATAATTATTTGTTTCTAAATGCTTACTTAAATAAGGTCTCATCACATTATAAGATTCGTGATATCCCTTACCTTCTGCTTGTAATTTCTTCATAATATCTACATCAAGAACATCTGTCTTCAAGCCATTTACATTAAAATGATTCACAATCTTATCTTTCAAGCTCATAATATTAACCGTTTCATGAGAAGTCGCTACCTTACCGCTCACTGCCTTTACCATTGGTTCATAGGCTTCATGGGAATGAGTAAATAACACTAACACTTTAAATGGGTCAGGTCCCGGATCCGGGGCTTGATCTGCTTCAGGTTCTTTCGTTTGTTCCAACACACTTTGTTCAGCTAAATTGGTAGCGGCAAACACGACCTGCTTATCTTCTGGTTGTTTAATCGGAGTCGATGCTTGCTTGTTGAACGGAAGTTGCCCAGCAATGACAGGTAATACGAAAAAGAACAATAATATACCAAATGACCATTGTAGTTTTTTTAGCAAAGTCACACCCTCCTCCCCATATCGTATGGAGGGGGGGTATTTTTTAGAACGAAAAAATATTTCTTGTTTTCTGCATAAAAATCAGTGCTTCAGAAGAGCTCTCATTTTACTTTTTTATATTTCACTTGCCCAATTCATTAGCATAGAAGCCACTAATCTTGCATAGCGATCAATCCAATAGTCTGCTTCTTTAGGCGTTACCATCAATTGTGTATGGGAGCCTGCGAAGGTTTCTTCAAAAAGCTGTTGACGTTCCTCTTTCGTCCATGTCGCCCATTCACCGAAAATAGGTTGAACTAACGTCATATCTAGGTCCTTACTGATGTCTGGTTGCCAAGAGGATAAAGAAAGCTTTGATGATGGTTTACTTCGTTCAGCCACTCGAGCAGCTATCGAACGAAGCATTGTTTCTACTGCATCTGCAATTAAAACTGGTGCATCAACTACAGTCGGGATGCCAATTGCAGTTACTGGAATACCCAGCATCTCATAGGAGATTTCCTGACGTTGATTCCCTACCCCTGATCCTGGATGTATACCTGTATTTGTTAGTTGAATGGTTTTACATAGTCGATTACTCGCTCTCGTAGCAAGTGCGTCCACGACAATGATTAATTTTGGTTGTAGACGTTCAGCAATGGCAGCCACGAACTCACCTGTTTCATAGCCTGTTTGTCCTGTTACACCAGGCGCATACATCACAAATTTTTCATCAATCACATCTAAACTATGCAGATGATCAATCAAATACGGACCAATCGCATCGGGTGTAATTGTGCGATTCCCCAAGCCGACAATTAGAATTTTATCGTCTTCTTGCCAGGAAAGGGATTCATGCAATTTCTTAAAATTCACCAATAGCTCTTGTTCTAGTTGTGTAAATCCATCTTGATCTTCTAATGTTAGGGTCGGGACAGAAAGTGTAATATACTGTCCTTCTTTTTTACCAATTTGCTTTTCCCCTTCAGCATCTACAAGAACGTCTGTAATTTTCACTCGACCAGCATTCCGATCTACTATTTGAATGCCACTTGATTGTTCCAATTTTTCTTTTTGTTCTTTTGTCTGATGGACAACTACCTCTTCTGATTCATCGATTAAATCTGTTCGTTGCCAATTAAAATTTTCCATACAGTTCACCTCAAGCTGTAGTTTGTTCAAACTGTCAAGTAAATATTCTTTGCATTTATCTATTGCAATTTGGCCAAGCGTTTGTTAAAATGATTTTTGTTGTATTGACACAAGAAATCAATGAGAAGATATCATCTCGTACCTAATTTAGGAGGTGAAATATATGCCAAACATTAAATCTGCGATTAAACGCGTAAAAGTTAACGAAAAAGCTAACATTGCTAATTCTCAAGCTAAATCTGCAATGCGTACTACAGTGAAAAAAGCTGAAAACGCTGTTGCTGCTAACGCTGAAAACACACAAGAACTTTTACAAGCAGCTTTCAAATCTTTAGACAAAGCAGCTTCAAAAGGACTTATCCACAAAAACGCGGCGGCTCGTAAAAAGTCTCGCCTTGCTAAAAAAGCGTAATTGTTTAAAGGATCAGATACTCTATTAGGAGTAGCTGATCTTTTTAATTTTGATAGATAATCAGAACCACCAGTCTAACTGGTGGTTTGCTCTACGCGTGAAACGCTGGGGTACTGGCCCATGTCTAAAGACACACTGAAAGGTCTGCCAACCGCACTCCGTTTTCACGCTACCACTAAAGTGGTTTTATTTTCGCTTTTTTGCTTGTATTTCTTCTCCTGTAAATGGATCAATGAATTCTTTCATAGTCATTTGATCCTCAAGAATATCCTCTTGCAATTGATTTTTTATATATTCCTGTATGATTTTTCTGTTTCGACCTACTGTACATATTTGTATTTCAGGTTCGCATGCCGATCGAATATCATTAAACTACTCTTCCCTTTCAAATAACCTACAAACGATGAAACACTTATTTTTGGTGGAATACTCACCAACATATGAATATGATCAGGACAGGCTGTAGCTTCAATGATTTCTACTCCTTTTCTTTCACATAACTGGCGAAGAATTCTACCTATATCTGCTTTGATTTTTCCATAAATAATCTGCCTTCTATATTTTGGCGCAAAGACGATGTGATACTTACAATTCCATGTCGTGTGTGCTAAACTTTTATTATCCATTTGGAGCCCCTTTCGTACGAAGTCGGTTGACCAGACCTGATTTCATTGTACGGCTGGGGTTTTTTTCTTGTCCATAGCTAGAAGCCCTTTGGAACCCCTCGCATAGCAAGGGGTTTTCAAAAGATACAATAAAAAAAGCTGTCGCAATATTGGACAGCTTTCTGTGTTAAAGTTGACGTAATAAGAAAAGCTCTAAAAAGCGTTCTCGGTTACCGCTTGTCGATTTCAGTTGTAAATCAACCTCTGCTAACTGATATAAGGCTCTTAACAAACTTTCTTCTGACGGTCGATTCCGCTGCTCAACCATTAATTTGACACGATACGGATGTATTTTTAAATTTTTAGCAATTTGTTGCGGATGATATCCTTTCTTCAACAAATAAAAAACATTCGACATTGTACGAACATTGGATGCGAGTAACCCAACTAACATAATAGGTTCTTGTTTTTGTCGTAATAAATCATGATAGATAGACAAGGCTCCGACAGAATCATTCGCCAAATAAGCATTGAGCATTTTAAAAGCATCTTGCTCCAATGTTTTGGCCACTAAATCCTCCACTAAAGTAGATGTAATTTCACCACCCTCACCTAAATAAAGGGTTAGCTTATCAATTTCCATTTGTAATTGTAGCATGTTCGCTCCAACCATCATCGTCATAAGCAGTTCAATTGCATCTTGTGTAATGCTATTGCCCTGTGCTTTCACAATGCCTTGAATCCACACCGCTAAGTCCTGTTCCTTTGGTGTTTCTGCTTGCACAAGTAACGCATGCTCTTTCATCATTTTGGTTACTTTTTTACGTTCATCTAATTTTTCATATGGGGCAATAAATACAGTTACTGAAAAATCGGATGGATTCGATAACCACGTTTCTAAACGCTTCACATCATGATCGATTTTTTCCTTCCCTTTTTCGGTTGCCTTTAAAAAAGAGGCATTTTTAGCAATAATCAATTTTCGTTCTGAGAAGAAAGGAATTGTATCTGCTTCATCCATGACAGCATCTACTGGCATTTCATCCAAATCAAATGTTGTCATTTCTAGCTCTTCTTCTGGGCCCATCGCTTTTTTTAAACGCTTGATGGTCTCATCTATAAAATAGCTTTCTTCACCAACAAGTAAATATACTGGTGCCAGCTCACCTTTTTTTATTGTATTCCAAACCGTTGAAATCATAATTTCCCCTCCATCTAGCAATACTATTAGTATACATGATTTTTTATTGATATAGCAGAAGACACAATAGCTCTTTCGTGAAAGATGAATGAGTTTTACTTTCTACCCTTTAAAGGCTATTTGTGTCTTTGACTAAATTGTGTCGATTCCTTGCCAGACGGGGAATTCTCCTTTTCAATATAGCTTTTATGCACATGTTGTCTTATAATAAATAACAGAATTGGAGGGATAACAATGAATCCATTTGAAGGAAAAAACATACAATGTCGACGTAACGATGCCATCGATTCTGGTGTTGGTTTCGGTGTATCATTTGGCGTTTTCACAATTATGTTTATTATTGCAACTATAGTAGAATTTGTATCACAGTAATTGGACTTATGCACAGAAAAGGGCTTTGTCATTGGACAAGGCCTTTTTCAATTTTTGACACTGACCATGTAGTATTGCCACGAATACGAATTTCAATTGTTCCATCTACTCCTGTTGTAAAAGTCGCCAAATTCCGACTTGTAAAACGTTGGACCACTTCTTCATGTGGATGTCCATAGCGATTCTGGAGACCTGCACTGAAAATCGTTAATTGCGGTTGGAGTAACTCGACAAATGATTCTATACTTGATGTTTTACTACCATGGTGACCTGCCTTAAGTAGTGTTAGATTGGCTATTAGATGCCCGTAACGCTTAATTAGCTGTTGTTCACCATATTGCTCCAAATCGCCGGTAAAAAGCGCTGTAAACCCCCTCTGCTGCATGTATAAAACAAGTGAATCATCATTTCCTTCATAAAAGGTATCTTGAGGCCATAAATAATAAAAACCCACCTCTCTGATATGCCACGCTGTCCCCTGCATCTTTTCCTTGATGGGAACTTTGAATTTCTTTGCCTCCTTCAATAAATCTCTCATGACAGGCTGTTCCAATGAACCCGGCGTAACATGAATTTCCTTCATTTTAATCTCTTGTAAAACTTCCTCTGCCCCTTCTACATGATCTGCATCTGCATGTGTGGCAATAAAAATGTCGATAGCTCTTATACCCTTGCCTTTTAAAAACGGCACTACAACTTGCTTTCCCACCTCATAAGGTCTATCTGTTTTCTTCCATTGCTCTTTTTCAAATCGCAATACCCCTCCCGCGTCAATGACATACACAGCTTTCCTAAATGGTAATTCAATCACGATACTGTCCCCTTGTCCAACGTTTAAAAACGTGATCTTTGTTTCGCTATACAATATGGGTGATAAATGAATCCAAAGGGCTGGTATGAAGAGGATGACAATTGCCTTCCCATATCGTCTTGTTTCTAAGTAATAAAAGCTCACTAGAACACTTAACATTGCTACACAACTAAGCCAAATAGTTGGTTTACCTGGTGACCATAATTGGAAAGGTAGCCCCTGCATGTAAAAAATCATATCGGTTAACAAATGACGTAATGGTTCGTAGACAATAAATAACATGTCTGCAAGTGGTAAGGGAAGATACGTTAGAACAAAGACCACTAGATTAAAGGGCAATATTACAAGGGAAAAGAGTGGAACAAACATAATATTTACAATGAACGAGGATAGGGATAGTTCATAAAAATGATAAAGTAATAAAGGATAGACGAGCAGCTGGCACACGAGTGTAATGCAAAAAGAGCGAGCAAGCTCATTTTTTGTTTGTTTAAAAATGGTGCCGGAATAAACAAGACTTACGGCTGCTAGATAGGATAGTTGGAAGCCTATTTGAAAAATGACGCCAGGTTCAAGCAAGACAAAGCCTATAAAGCTAAAAGCTAATGCATCATCCATTGGTAGGTCCAACTTAATCATGCGCAGTATCATCATTAATTCGACCACAGAAACCGCACGCCACACAGAAGGTGCGCCTCCTGCAATGACGCCATAAACGGGTAAGAGGATCAATAGAACAACCGTAGCCAATTCTTTGCGAACGCCTATTCTAAGTAATCCTTCAAAAAATAGCCAAGACATCAATGCTACATGTAAACCTGAAATTGCAAATAAATGCGTAATACCTAACTTTTGATAAGCACGCTGCAATTCATCATCCATTTGGTCCTTCTCCCCAATTAAAAGTGCTTGTGCCTCTACTACAAGGGATTTTGGAAAAGTACGTTCAATATGCTTTTCTATGCTGTATCTTCGTTCTGCAAGGAAGGTAACGAAGGAAGTTTGCTTTTCTACGTAACTCCAATTCGTGATTTCAACTATACCTATTGCTCCCTTACTCGTTAAATAATCTGACATTGAAAATGCATAAGTATGAGCAGCAGGTGATGGCTCAACAAGTTCACCTTTTGCTAAATAGGTTACGCCTGTTAGGGACGTATTTTCATATAGCTTTTTCTCTTGCTCAGAAGAAAATGTATAAACAACATAAAGTTTTTGGCCATCTGTGGTTGTTGCAAATCCTCGAAGTGTTTGACCGTTAATTTTATAGTCATTTGACCATGTTAATGGGAAGGTTGACGGTAAAGGGGAAGGTTCCGACAAATGATAGATTGAAAGGAAAAAATACGATAGTAACCCACAAGCCATTACAAGCGTTGCAAGAAAACGTGACTCATCTTTTATGATGAGCCACAGTGCTAAAAGAAGTATTAACATGAGTAGCCAAGCCGACTTGTGTGCCGCAAGAGCAGCTACAAGTACAGCAAGTGCTATATGGATCCATTTATGCTTTAAAGCTTGATGCCAAATAATGCGCTCACCTTCTGTTCATATGGGAGCAATTTTTCTTGTGACACACCACTCTCGCGAAGCTCATCTAGAATCTCTGTGTACAAGGCTAGTTTTTCATCTCGCAAAAAATCAATTTTACGCTCATCAAAGGGTACATGAACGACTTCCACTCCTGCTTTTTCAAATAATTCCTGAGCATATGGATTATTTTTATAGTCTGTTGCATAATACACACGTTCAATCCCTGCTTGAATAATGGACTTTGTACATGGTAGACATGGGAAATGAGTTACATACAAATCTGCACCTTTTGTTGGTGTTCCATATTTAGCGCATTGTAGCAATGCATTCATTTCGGCATGCACCGTACGAACACAATGATTGTCCACTACATAACATCCCTTTTCAATACAATGTTCATCTCCTGTAATAGACCCATTATAACCACCTGCAATAATGCGTTTATCACGTACCACAGTTGCTCCTACTGCTAGTCTAGTACATGTACTTCGTAATGCGAGTAAATGGCTTTGTGCCATAAAAAATTGATCCCAAGTAATTCGCTCCATATGACTACCTCCAAAATTTGCCTAACAAATGATTTTTCTCTTGTTTTTCTACTATAGTGTAGCCCTTTTTGAAAAGGGGCGTCAATATCACAAAATCTACAAGGTTTAGTTTACGGTAATAGAATCTTGTAACTTCTCAAATGTTTTATCACCGATGCCACTAACATTTTTTAAATCATCAATCTTTTGAAAAGGACCATTCTCCTCTCGGTATGAAAGAATACTTTGAGCTTTAGAGGGACCAATACCTGGCAATGTTGAAAGAGCTGACACATCCGCTTTATTAATATTAATCTTTTGCTCATTACTATTATTTTCAGCAGGCAAACTAATAAAATTAGTAGTTCCTTCCTCTAGTTGTTCACCTTTTTCGGGAATATAAATGACCATTTCGTCCCGCACTTTTTGAGCATGATTTATAAGCTGTGTGTCTGCATCCTCTGTATAGCCGCCTGCAAGTTGGACAGCATCTCGAATACGTTGGTCTTGCTGAAGCTCATAAACACCTGGGTATAGTACAGCACCCTTTATATCAACAAACACTTGCTGTATAGCCGTTTCTTTAGTCGAATCAATAAGGTTATTTTCTTCAATAGGTTGGATTGTTTCGATGAGCTCTTCTTGGGGAGGTGAAGAGTCTGAACTCGAAAAATAGAAGTAACAAAGTCCACTGAGTACGAGTATGCCGGGGAATAACATACTTTTTTTATACTTTTGCCATAAAGATTGGAGCATAGCACCACCCTTTCTTTGCAAAAGATAATCATATGGAGGTACATATATCTTACACTATCTCATGTTATTTGCAAACCGGTAAAGAATATAGTTTTAGAACAGTCGTTCCTCTCATTTTATCCTAGAGTTCTATCCATCACTCTAGCCTTTCTATCGACCAATTCAAAGACTTTTCCATCAAAAGAGCCACACTGTTACTTGAACAATGTGGCTCTTTTCTAAATTATTTTACTGCACGAATAAAAATGCGCTCGCTGTCATATTCTGGTGCTTCATCTGTAAAATCTGCTGTAATTTCAACATGATCAAAACCTATGGTACGCAACCAAGTCATATACTGGTCAATAGAGAAGGTGCGTTGAATATGCTCTTCGTCAAAACGCTCATATAATTCACTCGCGATATCTCGAACATAAAAAGTCATTTGATGGATAACGGAATGCTCGTAATCTGCAGGTTCTGTATGCCATACATAGCTAATATCTCCATCATCATACGTAAACGGTCCATCTAAAAAGATCTCATTCATTTTAAATAAGGAGTGGACGTCAAAAAATAGCTGTCCCCCGTCTCGCAGAGCATGATAGATACGTTCTAATGTCGTATAGACAGCTTGCTCCTCTATCACATAATTAAGGGAGTCTATAGTAATTGTAACAACGTCCAATGCCTCAAAGCCGTCTAATTCATCCATAGACATACAATATAAAGGTGCATGATATCCTGCAGCAGTAAAACGTTCTGTAGCAATGGATAACATCTCTTCTGATAAATCTATACCGCTGACCTTATAGCCAGCCTGTGCAAATAACAAGCTAAGCACACCCGTTCCACAACCAATATCTAACAATGCTGGATATTGACTACTTGGTGCATGTTGTACAACCCAATCTACATAAAGATTATAAGGAATATCCTTTTGTAGCTCATCATAGACATGGGCAAAGCGTTCGTAACTACTCACTTAGGCCTCAGGCATGTCTAATTGTGGTGCATCGCCCCATAGACGCTCTAAATTATAATAAGCACGCTCATCCTTATGGAAAACATGTGCCACTACATCACCTAAGTCTACAAGTACCCAACGAGCTGCATCGAAGCCCTCGATACGGCGGATTTCATAGCCCTCTTTTTCCGCTATATCTTGCAATTCACGCGCAATAGCTTGCACTTGGCGATCTGAGTTACCGTGAGCAATGATAAAATAATCCGCTAAAAGGGAAATTCCTTGCATATTTAAAACGACAATATCCTCACCATGTTTGTCGTCGATTGCTTTGTACGCTGCTTGTAATAAAGTTGAAGTCATCCTTCACTATCCTCTCTGTTCATCATATCGTTATAACATTCTATTGATAAAGGAAAAATTGGCTGCTTTGTGTCTATTAAAAATGCCAATGTATGGCGGACACAAGCACTCATGGCCTTATCCAAATTTTTTTGAGCTTTTTTGCGCAGACGATCGACACCTTCAAATCGGCGATTCGGTTCAATCATATCTGCTACAAAAATGATTTTTTCTAAACGACTCATACTAGCGCGTCCTGTTGTATGGAAACGAATCGCATTTAGTATCTCTTGATCAGTGATGCCAAACTCGCTTTCTGCTATATATGCACCAACCGGACCGTGTAGTAATTCACTGCCCCAGCCAATTAGTTTTGGATCTAATTTTTTTTCACGAACGATGTCCTCCATCCATTCAATGTCGGCATATTTAGCAATATCATGGAGGATTGCTGCTGTTTCAGCTTTTTTCGCATCCTCCCCATATTTTTGTGCTAAAGAAATTGCCGTTTCCATTACACCGATTGTATGGACATACCGTTTTTCAGGCATTCTTGGCTTAATCGCCGCTAAATACTGTTCGCGTTCCATATAGACCTTCCTTCCGTATGAACGTCTCTACCGCTTCTGGTAGCAAAAATGTCACCGTTCCTCCAGTAGCAAGGCGTTCACGAATCAGTGTGGACGATAAATCGATTTGAGGCACTTCCACCATACATACAGGGTAATCTGTCGTAGCCGTTGTTCCTGGACGCTTTACTCCAACAAATTGCACAAGTTTCACTAAATCATCGATACAATGCCATGTATGGAGCGAATCAATCATATCTCCTCCGATGATAAAGTGGAATTTCACATTTGGTTCTCTTCTACACAATGCTGAAAGTGTCTCATAGGAATAGGATACGCCACCCTTCTCAACCTCATACGACTCTACAGAAAAATGTGAAAATGGACGAATAGCCAGCTTCACCATTTCAAGTCGTTCAGCATTACTTGCATCGAAACGAGCATGCTTATGTGGTGGTATTGCATTAGGCATAAAACGAATTTCATCTAATTCTAGCGCATGAAAAACTTCATTTGCCATCATTAAATGCCCTATATGCGGAGGATTAAATGTTCCTCCCAGTAAACCGACCCTTTTCATCGTTTCACCTTATTTCGTTGCTTTTGGTAATACAATCTTTTTATGATTGCGTGATTCTTTATATAAAACAACTGTAAGACCGATTAATTGGACAAGCTCTGCATGTGCGCCTGTTGCAAGTGCTTCAGCAACTTCATGTTTATCTTCTTCACAGTTATCTAAAATACGTACTTTAATTAGTTCACGTACTTCTAATGCCTCACGAATTTGCTTTGTCATTTCGTCATTAACGCCGCCTTTTCCTACTTGGAAAATAGGTGTTAAATGATGTGCTTCCGCACGTAAAAAACGTTTCTGTTTACCTGTTAACATAAAAATTAGTTTCCTCCTAATTGTGCCTTAAGCTGCACAATCATTGAATTTGTATTTGGATACTTTCCTATCCAGTGCTCAAAAGCGATGGCTCCTTGATGTACAAACATTCCTAGACCTGTAACAATCGTTGCTCCCCTTTTTTCTGCTGCTTGTAAAAAAGGCGTCATTAATGGATTATACACAATATCTGCAACAATTGCTCCTTTCGAAAGCAAATCTAAAGAAAATGGCATGGAAAAATTGCCCGTGGCAAGGCCAGCCGATGTCATTTGCACAATAATGCTGAAATCAGCTAAAGTCTCTTCTGCTTCTTTTAATGAAATCGCACGACCTATTCCCATTTCATCAATAATAGCTTGAGCATTAGCCACTGTACGATTGGCAATGGACAAATGGCTATAGCCTTGCTGCTGCATAGCAAAAGCAATACCACGAGCAGCGCCTCCAGCACCAACAAGTAACACAGGCTTGTCTTTATGCGACGTACCAACGGCTTCTTCAAGTGAGCGAACAAAACCGATACCATCTGTATTATAGCCTTTCAGCTTTCCTTCCATTGTTCGTACGACTGTATTCACTGCACCCATTTTTTGGGCCAGCTCATCTAGCTCATCTAAATAGGGTATGATGGCTGTTTTATGGGGAATTGTAACGTTCCAACCACTTGCTCCTAATGTTTTCAAACCAGCCACTGCTGACTCTAATTGATCAGAAGGGACATGTAAAGGAATATATGTCGCATCTATCGACATGTCCTCGAACCAAGCATTATGCATGGCTGGTGATTTTGAGTGTTCAATTGGATCACCCATCACTGCAAACCACTTCTTCATTTTCTAGCCCTCTCTCTACTTTATCCTTCGATTTATATAAGGGAAGGACGAATTGAAACTTGTACACCTTTTGGTGCATAAGCTGCCACTACTACATTGGCATGTTGAACTGTAATCCAGCCCAGCCCAGAGAAAACAACATCTGTTTTGGCTTCTTTAATAGAAAACTCATGACGAACTAATGGCGGTAGTTGATCGATGAAATCTGCAGTTGGTGGTGCCAGAAGTTCTCCTTTATGTTCTGCGTACAACGTATCTGCCTTCTCTAGCTTTGTTCGATGAATTGGTAAATCGTTGGCTACATGAATTGTAAAGGCAGAGCGATCTCCCTGAATGAAATCAAATCGAGCTAAAGCCCCAATAAATAAAGTTTGTCCAGCATTTTGCTGATAAACTTTTGGTTTAATTTCTTTTTTCGGCATAATATATTTTAATTCACTGGAATCAATATGATGAGCCATTTGATGATGATTAATAATACCAGGTGTATCATATAATGCACTACCATCATCTAATGGAATTTCAATCATGTCTAATGTTGTGCCAGGGAAATGAGAAGTTGTAATGACTTCACCTTCACCTGTTGCCTGTTTAATAATACGATTAATGAACGTAGATTTCCCAACATTTGTACAACCAACAACATAAACATTTTGCCCTTTTCTGTACGCGTCGATAGCTTCCATTGCTTCAGCCATCCCCTTGCCTTTATGAGCACTTACTAACAGGACATCGACAGGCTGAAGTCCAAGAGCCTTTGCTTCTCGTTTAAGCCAGTTGATTACTTTTTTAGGTTTTACCGATTTTGGTAATAAATCTGCTTTATTGGCAATCAACAGGACTGGGTTATTTCCTACAAAGCGGTGAAGCCCCGGTAACCAGCTCCCATTGAAGTCAAAAATATCAACAATTTTTACGATTAAGCCTTGCTGTGTACCAAGACCATTTAAAATACGTAAAAAGTCATCATCTGTTAATGACACTGGTTGAATTTCATTGTAATTTTTCAAACGGAAGCAACGTTGGCAAATGACCACATCCTTCTCTAAAGATGATGGGGGTGCATACCCAACTGCTGTTTTATCTTCTGTTTGAATTGTTGTACCACAGCCAATACAATTTGGCATTTCAATCATTCTTGTTCCTCCCAAGTTATAATTCCTTTTCGTTTCAAATCATTAAACACGCGACGTTCAATGAAACGATTCAATTTTGTTACAAGCCCATCCGATTGGGCAACAGGTTTAACTAACACTGTATGCAGACCTAAGCGATTGGCACCCATCACATCTGTAAGCAGTTGATCTCCTACCATCACTACTTCATTTGGACGCAAACCTAGCTGAATTAGCGCATTATAAAAAGCATTTTGAAGTGGCTTTCTTGCCTTGTGAATATATGGGATACCTAATGGCTCAGCAAAATGTTTTACACGTGCCTCATTGTTATTCGACGCAATAATAACACGAATTCCTGATTCTTTCATAATGCGTAACCATATGATTAGCTCTTCAGTGGCATCTGGACGATCCCATTCAACCAGCGTATTATCCAAATCTGTAATGATTCCTCTAATACCTAATTCTTGTAACTTCTCTGGTGTAATTTCAAAAATATTCGTCACAAATTCGTTTGGTAATAAAAAATTATACAAAATAGCGACCCCTAATCTTAACGTATTATTCGACCATTATAGCATATTTGCAAAGGCTTCACCCATTCTAATTGGGCTTCCTTTAACAACATTATCCGTAAATTCAATCGCATCCTTTTCAAACAGCATCACAACGGTAGAACCAAATGAGAAATAACCAACTTCTTGCCCTTTACGCCATTTCGTTGTTGTATTAGTAAGCACAATTGAATTAACAAAGGTTGCGCCCACTTTTATAAATGCTACATGTTGCTTATTGTCTACTTTCAATTCCGTCACTAAACGATAATTATGAGAAATTGGTTTTTTACCGTATGTAAGACCAAGCTGATTCACAGGATAAGATTTCTGACCAAGTGTATATTGTCGTAATACTTCTCCATCAATCGGACTATGGATACGATGATAATCTGCAGGACTTAAATAAAATACGATATAATGTCCATCCGCATATTGTGCTGCTCGTTCTGTATTGCCGAGTAAATCCTGTAATGCATAGGGTTTACCCTTTACAAGAAATGTCATATCCCACTCAATGCGTCCAAAAGATTCCACTTTAGCATCTACTGGACTGGTAAAAATGGCTGGATCTTTTTCAATTGGCCGAGCATCTTCTAGCAGTTCTCTTGTAAAAAAATCATGTAAACATGAAAATTGTTGTTGTTTTTTTGAAACTTCTTCAAGGTTAATATCGTATAACTTCATGTAGCTTGGAATTATACGTTTACTCCACTTCGCTTTTGCAATTGTCTGCAAAAGATGGGAAGATTGCTTACCATTCGTTAGTTCTATCAAGCGTTGATATAGTTTTTCTTTCATTCAGTAAAACCCCTATCCATTAATTTAGACTGTCAATTTTTTCGCATTCGAAGTATAATGGTACAATATCTTAAGTGCAAAGGAGTGATCCCCCTTGTTTTTTTATCACAAGTTGGTGGATACCACGGTTAAGAAAATGAAATCGCACGCTGCTAACTTCATCACAATTAGTAATATGTCCTTTGGAGGCGCGGCTATTATGGCCACTTTACATGAATACTATAGCTATAGTGTCTTGTTTATCTTTATTGCAGCTCTTCTTGATCGCTACGATGGTAAGGTAGCGAGAGCGCTCGGACAAGTGTCAGAGCTAGGTAAACAATTAGATTCTATGAGTGATATTATATCATTTGGCGTGGCGCCTGCATTACTAATGTATGAAGTTGTTCTAGTTGATTTTGGTTTTGCCGGCATGATGATGGCCGTATTATTTATCGTCTGTGGTGCGATGCGTTTAGCTCGCTTCAATATTAGTGAAGCGAATGGTTATTTCACAGGTTTACCTATTACAGCTGCAGGTACGTTCTTAACTTTAACGTATTTCGCGGCCAATACGTTCCATCCGGCATTTTATCTTTTCCTTTTTCCCATTTTAGCTTTACTAATGATTAGTACATTTACGTTAAAAAAAGTGTAACAGCGCATTTGCTGTTGCACTTTTTTCATTTCCCACAGCTTTTAAACATATACTGTCGAAAAATGGGGAAAGGATGAAATCATTCAATGAGCGGAATTTTCACATCAATGTTGCAGTTATGGCTTGAGATCCCTGCGTTGCTTGGCTACTTAAAGGGGCAAACATTCCATAAACCCTTTTCAAAAGAAGAGGAAGCTGCTTGTATTGAACGATTTTTAGGTGGCGATGAGCAAGCGCGTCTTGATCTGATCGAACGTAATATGAGGCTTGTCGCGCACGTCGTTAAAAAATTCCATCCAAAACATGAGCAACTCGATGATTACATTTCCATAGGAACAATCGGTCTAATGAAAGCAGTAGAGAGCTATACCCCTGACAAAAAAACACGACTCGCCACATATGCAGCTCGTTGTATTGAAAATGAAATTTTAATGCATCTACGGACACAAAAAAAGGTTCAGAAAGACGTTTCTTTGTTTGAGCCTATCGGGACTGATAAAGACGGAAATGCACTGCAAATTCGTGATTTACTTCAATGTGATGAAGAAAGTGCAACAGAGAAGTTGGAGCATAAAGAGCATGTAGCACAGTTATATCATTATTTGCATATGCTTGATGAACGCGAACTTGAAATTGTAACACTGCGATATGGCTTAAATCAACAGGATGCACTTACACAAAAGGAAATTGCTGCTCGATTAAATATTTCACGAAGCTATGTATCTCGCATTGAAAAACGAGCACTTATTAAACTCTACCAACTGTACAAACGAGACCAAAAGTCGGTTGAATAATTTATTGTAAAATGGACAATAGAAAAATTCAATGCTTCTTTGGCGGAAGATGTGCCTATTTCATGGCATAGAAAAAAGCCCCTTGCGACACTACTATGTCGCAAAGGAGCTTTTCCGTCATACATACTATTAATGTGCTGATTCTGATAGTTCTGCTGAAATCAGTGTGCCGATTAAAGTTGTTAAAATGACTACACCCGCTGTTAGAAATAACATCGTGAATGCCTCCCATTCTATTATGAAGAGATTGATTAGTCTAAAGTGTAGCATTTGTCCTTTATTCTAACTGTGATTTTTCTCACAGAAAAATCAGCACATTTTGACCATTTTGTGTAGTTTATAGTGAGGCAATGGCTTTTAATACTACTTGTGTCGAATGCTTTGCAGCAACTGGTAAAAACTCATCAAAGCTAATATTCGATTCTTTCCCAGCAATGTCTGATAGCGCACGAATAACAACAAAAGGTGTCGCAAATTGATAACACACTTGTGCAACCGCTGCTGCTTCCATTTCTACAGCCTTCATTTGAGGGAAATGACGACGAACAGCTTCTACGCGTTCAGGATCATTCATAAAAGCATCCCCAGAGCAAATTAATCCAATACCATACTGATGCTCTCCAACCGCCTTAACAGCCTCTTCAGCTACTTTCATCAATTGTTCATCTGATTTATAGGCTGCCGGCATACCAGCCATTTGTCCGATTTCATAGCCGAAAATAGTGACATCTACATCATGATGACGAACTTCATCGGAAATGACTACAGCGCCAACATCAAGAGCTTCATCATACCCACCTGCAGATCCTGTATTAATGACAACATCTGGCTTAAACTCATGTAAAAGTATTGTCGTAGACATGGCAGCATTCACCTTACCAATACCACTTTTTAATAACACGACTTCCTTACCCTCATAAGTTCCTGTTGTGTATTCACTACCTGCGATGGTTGTACTTTGTGCATCGTTTAATGCTGCTCTTAGTAGCTCTACTTCCTCTTCCATTGCGCCAATTACTGCAATTTTCATGAACTGTTACTTCCCTTCTTTATCAACTCTATTAAAAATAATCAAAAGAGTGATTTTCGTCAATAGGCGCCTTCTAATGTGTTCAGTTGCTCTAGCTTCACAGGCAACCAGCCTTCATTGTCAACCCATTCCATGCTGACACGGTACATTTGAGATTTATCTTTACTTGAAACCGTTGCAATGGCTGAATTAGGACCACCATTATTTTGCATACGCCAGATGATCATATTGCTTTGGTCGATACCTGTCACAGTAGAAACTGTTGCTACTTTTTCAGCCCAGTCTACAGACGTATCGTCATATGAAGACACATGCTGGCCTGTTTGTGTTGTAGGTGTTGGCTGCCAGTTTTTATTCGTGATGACCTTGTCTACAATAGGATTATCTGAAGTCGATTCCTCAGGTGTCCCTTGCTCCTCTTGTGATGTCTCAGATTCCGCTTCTTCCTCTTCCTGTGAAGGTTTTTCTTCGTCGACAGCAAGATCTTTATCCTCTTCATTCGCATGCTCTTTGTCCACTTCTTTTTCTTTATCACCGCTCTTTTCCTCTTGAGCTGGCTCATCTTTTACTGCTTGATCTGCATCATCTTGCCATTTAAACACATAGGTTGCTGTGATAATAATAAGTACGACCACAACGCCAATTAAAACATTCAATAGTTTATCTAGCTTTTTATTACGAGATGGCTGCAAATGACGACTACTTCGAGTTTGTCGTTCACTCATAATGTCTCCCCCTCTCTAGCAAATATTCTATCAAGTTCGACAGCACTTGCAAAATAATTATACTCACTAAATTACTAGGAAGCCTGATAATCAAATAATGGTAAAAGCAGTTAGCCTCTCTTGGAAAGAATGGCCAACTGCTTGTACATGTTAACATTATTTAATAGAAATAATTTTTACTTTCATTTCGCCACCAGGTGTTTGAACAACTACTTCTTCGCCTTCAGCGCGGCCTAGTAGACCTTTAGCAATTGGTGATTCATTTGAGATACGGAATTCCATAGGATCTGCCTCTGCTGAACCAACAATTGTATAAGATTCTTCTTCTGTCGAAGGTTTACCATTAATAATTTCTACAAATGTAACCGTTTTCCCAAGTGATACTACACTGTTATCTGTCTCATCCTCAGAAATAATGACTGCGTTACGAATCATTGATTTTAATGTAGAAATACGACCTTCTAAAAAGGCTTGTTCTTCTTTTGCTGAATCATACTCAGCGTTTTCAGAAAGATCTCCAAAATCACGTGCTATTTTAATACGTTCAACGATTTCTTTACGTGTTTCAGTTTCTAATTTTACTAATTCTTCTTCTAATTTACGTTTCCCCTCAGCTGTCATAGGGTACTGTTTTTCATTTGCCAAAGTCCTTCACTCCTTGTTTCTTCAATATAAAAACATAAAACTCGACTAAATGCTTGGAAATTGCACTTAATCGAATTTTATTATTTTTAAACGTTTTCAAATTACGCTTTGACCTAATAGTATGCATACCTTTTTAAAATATGCATGAAAATATTGTCAATACCACTCTATCTTATTACAATACGTTGTCGGTTTCAAGAATAGTTTTAATTTTCGTGACCATTAAATCAATTGCTACCTCATTATCCCCACCTTCTGGAATAATGATATCAGCATAGCGTTTTGTTGGTTCAATAAATAAATTATGCATAGGTCGAACCGCCGATAGATACTGCTCAATTACTGAATCTGTTGTACGTCCACGCTCTTTAATATCACGCATGATACGACGAATAATTCGTAAATCCGAGTCTGTATCCACAAATAACTTAATATCCATTAAATCACGTAAATCAGCATCCTCTAGCACTAGAATACCTTCTAGTATAATAACATCCACTGGCTCAACATGAATGACTTCTTGTGCTCTCGTATGCTGCACGTAATCGTAAACAGGTTTTTCAATTGGTTGACGCACTAAAAGTTTTTTTATGTGCTCAATTAATAAATCGTTATCAAAAGCTAACGGATGGTCATAGTTAGTTCCTAGGCGCTCTTCAAATGTTAAATGACTCTGATCTTTATAATAAAAGTCTTGTTCAATGACAACAACTGAATGATCGCGAAAAACATCATAAATAGCACGTGTCACACTCGTTTTCCCTGAGCATGAACCACCAGCGATTCCGATGACAACTGGACGCTTTACTGCCATTAGTTATTCTCCTTTCGCATCATGTTATGCGGCTTTAATGGTGTCTCACATTTAAATTTAACAATTTGTAATGGATGACGGGCTGCATCTAGGCTATTGCCATCCTCATCCCATATTTCTCCCATTGTCATTCGGAAGTTCTCGATTTCAGGTCCAAAGAACTCCACTTCATCACCTGGTTTAAAATAATTACGTTGCTGCATTGTGACAATTTTTGTCTCTGGATCATGATCTAAGATCAAACCAGCAAATTCATACGTTGTTTTACGACCATGCAAACCAAACATTTGCTCTTCGAAGCCAGGTGCATCATGGAAGAATGCTTCAGCTGTATCACGATTTGCACATTTATCTAGCTCTTCAAGCCATTCTCGTTTAATTTTAAAGTTATCTGGATCAGCACAATAGGCATCAATTACTCTACGATAAACTGAAACAACTGTCGCTACATAGTGAATGGACTTCATACGACCTTCAACTTTTAAAGAGTCGATGCCAAGCTCAATCATATGAGGAATTGCTTCGATTAATTTTAAATCTTTTGGGCTCATAGCAAATGGTGCATGATTATCATCGAAAAGTGCTTTTTCTTCACCATCTTCTAATTCGTATAAATCATAGTCCCAACGACATGATTGGCAGCAACCACCACGGTTGGAATCACGCGCAGTCATATGATTGGACAGAACACAGCGACCAGAATAGGCAATACACATTGCACCATGAACAAAGGCCTCGATTTCAATATCAACCTTTTCCTTCATTAGCTTCATTTCTTCGCCGCCTACCTCACGTGCTAAAACGACACGATGTAAGCCTTCTTCTTTCCAGTACTGTACTGCCTTCCAGTTAGATAGCGATTGCTGTGTTGAAAGGTGAATTTCAAGCTTAGGTGCTGCTGTACGGCATGTTTCGATAATCAGCGGATCCGCGACGATAATACCTGTTACGCCTGCTGATTCAATATCCTTTAGGTAACGCTCTAAGCCATCCATATTTTCATTGTGGGCAAAAATATTTGTTGTCACATAAATTTTTGCGCCGTATTTATTGGCAAACTCCACACCCTCACGCATTTCCTCAATCGAGAAGTTATCTGCATTGGAACGAAGACCAAACTCTCGTCCACCGATAAATACTGCATCTGCTCCATAATGAACAGCGACTTTTAATTTTTCTAAGCTACCTGCTGGGGCAAGTAGCTCTGGTTTTTTAGTAATGACACGTTTACCGTCGACAATCTCACGGATTTTGTCATTTTGTTCTAACGCTAATGCCATGTTATTGCCCCCCTCCTAGTAAACTGTTTCCTTGAAGATAAAGCCTGTATCTAATGGTCTAATGGCTGGTTGAATATCTTCAATTTTTGCTAATAAAGTATCTTTTATCTCTTCATACGCTTCTTCGGATTCATCAAAATACGCATCAATAGCTTGACGATAGGCTTCTGTTACCGTTACGACATAGTCAGCCGTTTGTAGAACACCTTCAATTTTCAGAGCATCAATGCCACCTTCAAATAATTCGCCCAGCTCATCAATAATACACATATCATTTGGACTGAAAATATGTGTTCCATTCACATCTTCGTAAATTGGATATTTATTATTTCGCTCATCATCATGTAGGAACATATTGCGATTTTCTTGACGATTTTCAATAGCCATTACTTTATCTTGGTATAAGAAATAATGACCAAGTAAAGGACGTTTAGATTGGAACATACAAGTCATACCATGTACTTGTACCTCAATTTCCACCTCGGCATTTTCTTTAATTTCTAATACTTCATCAAGAGAAAGCTCACGTGCTAACACGGCACGAGTTGCACCACGTTTTCCCCAATAGTTCGCTGTAAACCAGTTTGTAGCAGTTGTCTCTGGGTTCCAATGTAATGGAATTGTAACGCCCTGCTCACGACGAATAATTAATACCGCTGGATCCCCGTAAATTAAACGATCCACTCCGATACGTTGCATTTCTTTTAAATAGTCAGCAAGTGCGTCTAGTTTCTCATTATGGAATAGTGCATTGACCGCAACATAAACCTTTTTACCTGCTGCGTGAATAAGCTTCGTTGCTTCTTCCACTTCAGCAACAGAGAACTCCCCTGCTAGACGTAGACCAAATTGTTGTTCACCAATAACAAAAGCATCTGCTCCAGCATCTAATAGTGCTTTTAAATGTTCTACTGATTGTGGTGTCACAAGCAATTCCGGTTTTTTCATAGTAGTCACCTCTTCAAGCATAGTAATAAACCGTCACCGACTGGTAAAAAAGCACTTGTATAATCCGGGTGCTTCATGATCCAATCTGTGAAGTTTTTTAAATTGCGAATCATTGTCCGCTTACGACGTGGAACATCCTTCAAATCTAAATCAGACAACCCATGCATGTACATATTATCGATATACAAAACTCCACCTGATTTTACTAAAGGGGCATATTTTTCAAAAAAGCGTTGGTATTGTCCCTTTGCGGCATCGATAAAAACAGCATCGAATGTCGTGTGAATGGCCTCATCGTCCACCTCTAAAGCATCACCTTCAATGACCGTAATTCGTTGTGATACGGTTGAACGTTCAATATAGGCTTTCGCCCTTGTTACACGCTCTACATCACGTTCAATTGTAACAATATGGACGTCAGGCAAGGCCTCCGCCATTCGAATAGCAGAATAACCAATTGCCGTGCCAATCTCTAAAATTTTTGACGGATTTTGAATACGTAACAGTTGATTTAATGCATCAATCCCTGCTAGTTGCATTATCGGTACATGATTCTCCTCCGCATATGCTTCCATTTCTAAAAGCAATTCATTACGTGGCTGTATAAATGATTGTATATATGCATCTGATAATTCCATTGTTTCACCCTCATTTAAAAAGCAACAAGCATTTTGCTGTTGTCTGTACTTCATCATTTATCAACAAAAAGAAAAAGACCAAACGTGATGTCTTGGTACTTTGCCATACAAAAATGAGCAATTGTTTAGATATGCAAACAATTGCCACCACGCATATTTGTCCCGCATAAATGAACGGATTGATCAAAAATCACACTTTATAATAGCATGAAAATAGAAGGAAAGCTATTTTTCTTTCCTTCTATCCATCTGTTTGCTATATGCTTTTAAGCTTTACATAAGCTTACTCTTCTTTTTGTAAATATTTTGCTATTTTCTGTAAATGTTCATCATATGTTTTCGAGAAGTGGTTGACACCCTCTTTATCTGCTAAGAAATAGAAATAATCTGTTTGACTTGGGTTCAAGGTAGCCTCAATCGAAGTCTTACCAGCACCAGCTATTGGTCCAGGTGGTAGGCCTTTATTTTTGTAAGTATTATAGGCATTATCGACTTCTAAGTCCTCAAATAGAACACGATCTTTATGATCTCCAAGTGCATATAAAACAGTTGGGTCTGTTTGTAAAGGCATTCCTTCGTTAATACGATTATAGAAGACGCTTGCTATTGTCTCTCGATCTGTTTGAGCAGTAGCTTCCTCCTCCAATAATGAAGCAAACGTTAATAGTTGATGAACTGACATTTGTTTTTCTGCTAAAACATCATGATAGTTCTTAACCACATTATTTGTGGCTGCTATCATCTCTTCTACGATTGCTTGTAAAGATGGTTTTTCTTCAAAGTAAGAATAGGTCGCTGGGTATAAATAGCCCTCTAAGTCATAGCGAATGTTATCTGCTAACACAGCATCTGTTACAAGCTCAGGATAGTTTGCCATCATTTGTTGCACAAATTCGTCACTTGTCACAAGATCCATAAATTCTTTTTGTGTGTATGGTGTTTTCTTTTCAATTACCTTACCAATTTGCTCAAGTGTTAAGCCTTCCGGAACAGTCATCGTAAAGACTGGCTTACGATATACTTTCCCTGTTTTCAAGCTTTCAATGAGTTCATCAAATGTCATTGACTGTGTTAAATCATAATTTCCTGCCTGGAATTGAGATTCATTTTTAAATTTAGCATAGTATTTAAAAACACGTGCATCTTTAATGACACCTTTTTTCTCTAGTAATGTAGAAATGGAGGTTAAACTCGAACCTATTGGTACTTCTACTGCTATTGTTTTTGTTGCATTAGGATCAAGTGGTTTTAATGCACCCTTTACATAGTTGTACCCAAATAATCCAACTACACCTATTATTAGCACGAAAACAACGGCAATAATTGCAACGATTTTTCTCACAACTTTTACCTCAGATTTTCTTTCTTGCATTTTTGAAAACATTTCTTGTTTTTTAGAACCGTTATCCACGGGTTTCCCCCCTATCACTAAACATTATCATACTAGAAATCAACTTTCACGACAAACAGAAATCGACAATTCAGGAGAAATTACATATGTAAAAAATCTGCCAACAATCATTGTTAGCAGATTTTTGAGCTTAAAGAAATCGTTCAAACTATAAAGTATTTAATACTTCCTCAACAAATTCCCACTCTTCATCCGTCTCAATCGGCAACAATTCTTCAATTTGTCCATCGTTTCCAGCAATATATTGTGCAGCAAATATATCTCGTTCGTCAATAGGTTCATCCGTCGCTTGAACATATAAAACATACGATTTGCCAAATTGTTCAGATGAAAACGTATGAATTACCTCACAAACATGATCTGTCCCGTCTTCCTCTGTCACCGTAATAAGTTGTGGTTCATCTTCCTCAAACTCATCAAGAAGTGTTAACACCACTTCATTAATCATTTCCCACTCCGCATCTGTTTCAACAGGTTGTAAATTTATCATCTCACCACTATTGTCATCATAATCAAATGTCATCGCTGAAAGATCACCTGGGATTTCTTGACCACTCTCATCTAAAATTGAAAATAACACATAGGACTTGTCTTCTGCATCAAATGTAAAGACCACATGGCAGCGTTGTTCCTTCCCATCTTTTCCGATTATCATAAATTCTTGCGTTTCTTCATTCATTCGATTTCCTCCTTTTATGACAGTTTATTGTCATGTTATTGAGTATTTTTTGTTTTCTTAATTAAGCTAGTTACTTTTTAAATGCTTTCATCCTATATCTAGGTAGGATTGGGGATTACCTTTTGAGCAGTTTCACTCTGCTTGCGAGCGGGGCCTGCCTATGTTTGAGCGCTTTCTACTCACTTCCGAGCGGCTACCACCTGTTTATGAGCGCTTACCCTTCACTTCCGAGCGGCTTCAGCCTGTTTATGAGCACTTACCCTTCACTTCCGAGAGGCTTCAGCCTGTTTATGAGCACTTACCCTTCACTTCCGAGAGGCTTCAGCCTGTTTATGAGCGCTTTCTACTCACTTGCGAGCGGCTACAACTAGTTTATGAGCGCTTACCCTTCACTTCCGAGCGGCTACAACTAGTTTATGAGCGCTTACCCTTCACTTCCGAGCGGCTTCAGCCTGTTTATGAGCACTTACCCTTCACTTCCGAGCGGCTACAACTAGTTTATGAGCGCTTTCTACTCACTTGCGAGCGGCTCCTACCTGTTTATGAGCACTTTCTCCTCACTTGCGAGCGGCTACAACTAGTTTATGAGCGCTTACCATTCACTTCCGAGCGGCTACCACCTGTTTATGACCGCTTTCTACTCATTTGCGAGCGAGTCCTGCCAATACATGAGCGCTTATCCTCTATTCTTAAGCGAACCCTGCCAGTTTATAAGCAATCTCATTTATCATTAACAACCTTTCTACTCTCTAAACACAATCGGATTCACATATTTAAGGTTTTCCGCACCCCTATAAAATAGACCCCAATAAAAAAGGAACAAGGACTGCAAGTTGCGATCCTTGTTCCAAGCTTTAAGTAAGAAGATTAGTCTTCGTATTCATCCTCTAAAGCGTTTAAAACGTCCTCTACCATATCCCACTCTGCTTCAGTTTCGATTGGTGTTAATTCACCATCTTCACCATTTTCAGAAGGTACGAATGAAGATACGAAAATTTCAACTGAACCATCTTCATCTTCTTCTGCGCCTACCATTGAGTAAAATACGTATGATTTCCCAAACTCTGGAGATTCATGAACGTGAATCACTTCACAAAGCTGCTCATTTCCGTTCTCGTCAATCACTGTAATGTGTTGAACGTGTAATTCTTCTTCATGGTTATGCTCTTGTGCCATGTATTGTCACCTCATCAATTAATTTTTGCTATCTAAGTAGCCTTGTAAAATCATCACTGCTGCCATTTTATCAATGACCTGCTTACGCTTTTTGCGACTCACGTCCGCCTCGATTAACATACGTTCAGCAGCCATCGTTGTTAGACGTTCATCCCATAATTTGACCGGTAGTGAGAAATGTTCTTCTAATAGCTTTTTATAGTTCTCAGAAGCCTCTCCACGCGGTCCAACCGTATTATTCATGTTTTTCGGAAAACCTACAACAAATTCTGTTATAGTGTATTCCTTTACTAGCTCGGCGATACGTTCAATGCCGAACTCACCATTCGCTTCATCAATTTTTACGGTTTCAATACCTTGGGCGGTCCAACCGAGTGCATCACTTACAGCAACGCCTACGGTTTTTGACCCAACGTCTAATCCCATAATTCTCATTTCTAGTCCTCGTTATTCTTTTTGATATAAAATTTAACAAGCTCTTCTAGAATTTCGTCACGCTCAAGCTTGCGAATTAAATTACGAGCATCCTGATGGCGAGGAATATACGCCGGATCACCAGAAAGTAAGTAACCAACAATCTGATTGATAGGATTATATCCCTTTTCCTCTAATGAAGAATGTACTTTCAACATTACCTGCTTGACTTCCTGTTCCATTGATTCTTCTGGAAAATTAAATTTCATCGTTTGATCAAATGAACTCATGACCAGCACCTCGCTTTCAGAAATAAGGAGATGTGCAAACAAGCTCATCTCCAATTTCTCTTTATTATAACATGTTTTGGTGAATTAATTAAATGGATTTAACATAATCATACACAGAAAGTAGTGCTTCATCAAGTTTTGAAGCATCTTTTGCACCTGCCATCGCCATATCTGGACGACCGCCACCTTTACCACCACATGCTTCTGCGACCATTTTCACAATATTCCCTGCATGGTAATTGCCACCAACTAATTCTTTGGAAACACCTGCACATAGCATTACTTTTTCGCCATCAACAGCGCCAAGTACGATAACTGCTTTTGGCATTTTCGCTTTCAGGTCATCCATCATTTGACGCAGTTGATTGTTATCCTTCGCTTCTACTTTTGTAGATAGAACCGTCACATCTCCAATTGTCTGTGCTGCATCAACAATAGCTCCTGCTTGAGCATTAGCGATTTTTTGCGATAAAGCTTCATTTTCACGTTGTAATTCTTTATAGTCAGCTTGTAATGCCTGAACTTTCGTTACGATATCTTTAGGGTTTGCTTTTAATAATGCAGCTGCTTCATTTAAAAGAGCCTCTTCTTCTTTAACCGCTTCATAAGCAACTTTACCTGTAACAGCTTCAATACGGCGAGTCCCTGCACCAATACCACCTTCTGAAACAATTTTGAAGAAGCCGATTTCAGAAGAACGTTTTACATGAATACCACCACATAGCTCAATAGAATAATCCCCGATTGAAACTACACGAACAACATCACCATATTTTTCACCGAACAATGCCATTGCACCCATTGCTTTCGCTTCATCTATAGCTTTTTCTTCAATAATGACCTCTATATCATCCCACACTTTTTCATTTACAATACGTTCGATTTGTTGTAACTCTTCTTTTGTGACTTGACCAAAGTGTGAGAAGTCAAAACGTAAACGGTCAGGACCTACATAAGAACCAGCTTGGTTAACATGGTCGCCTAACACATCTTTTAATGCACGTTGCATAATATGTGTTGCTGTATGGTTTTTAATAATTAAATTACGGTCATCACGATTTACTACTGCTTGCACTGCATCTTCTACATGCATTTCACCAGATTCAACTACTACAGTATGAAGTGGTTGCCCATTTGGTGCTTTTTGAACATCTTTTACTACAGCAGTAAAGCTATCATTTGAAATTGTACCGCTGTCGGCAATTTGACCGCCCATTTCAGCGTAGAAAGGTGTTTTAGCTAAAATGACTAATGCTTCTTGACCTTCTGAAGCTACTTTGGCAACTTGGCCATTGACGATCATTGCAGCAATTTCAGTATTAGCTGTTAACGTATCATAGCCAACAAATTCACTTGCAACTGTTAAGTTTGCTAATACCTCATTTTGTACTTGCATGGAATCAACATCTTGACGTGCTGCACGAGCGCGCTCACGTTGCTCTTCCATCGCCGCCTCGAAGCCATCATGATCAACTTTCATGCCTACTTCCTCTGCGTATTCCTCTGTTAATTCGATAGGGAAGCCATAAGTATCATATAAACGGAAAGCATCTGCACCTGGAATATAATCATGGCCTGCTGCTTTTTGTGATTCAACTACTTCATTAAAGATAGCAAGACCTCCATCTAATGTTTCATGGAAACGAAGTTCTTCATTTTTAATAACGCGTTGAATAAATTCACATTTTTCCGTTACCTCTGGATAGAAGTCTTCCATAATTTTACCCACAGTTGGCACTAATTCAAACATAAATGGTTTTTCAATACCAATTTGTTTTGCATAACGAACAGCACGACGTAATAAGCGACGAAGTACATAGCCACGGCCTTCGTTTGAAGGAAGTGCTCCATCACCAATTGCGAATGCTACTGTACGAATATGGTCTGCAATCACTTTAAACGGTGTATTAATATCTTCCTCTGAGCCGAAAATTTCATTTAAATCTACTTCGGACGGACGTTTATATTGACGGTTAGCAAATTCCTCGATTTTTTCAATAATTGGCATAAATAAATCTGTATCAAAGTTCGTTGGTACATTTTGAACAACGGATACAATACGCTCTAAGCCCATACCTGTATCAATATTTTGTTTTGGTAGTGGCGTGTAAGTGCCATCAGGATTATGGTTAAATTGAGAAAACACAAGGTTCCAAATTTCAAGATAACGTTCATTCTCCCCACCTGGGTACATCTCAGGGTCATTTTCATCTGAGCCGTATTCTACGCCACGATCATAAAAAATCTCTGAGTTCGGACCAGATGGACCTTCTCCGATATCCCAGAAGTTCCCTTCTAAACGAATTAAACGTTCTTCTGGAATACCAATTTCATGATGCCACACATCATAAGCTTCTTGATCTTCAGGGTGAATTGTAATCGATAATAATTCTGGATCAAAGCCCATCCACTTCTTATCTGTTAAAAACTCCCATGCATAATGAATAGCCTCTTTTTTGAAGTAGTCACCAATAGAGAAGTTTCCAAGCATTTCAAAGAACGTATGATGACGAGCCGTTTTCCCAACATTCTCAATATCGTTTGTACGAATTGATTTTTGTGCGTTTGTAATACGTGGATTTTCAGGAATGACACGACCATCAAAATACGGTTTAAGTGTCGCAACACCAGAGTTAATCCAAAGTAATGATGGATCATTTATTGGCACAAGAGGTGCTGATGGCTCATGATGATGCCCCTTTTCTTTAAAAAATTCCAAATACATTCGGCGAATATCTACTGCTTTCATTGGATAAATTCCTCCTATTTTTTATATTGTAAAATCACGATATGAATCCTGCAATCTACATGAATTACACCTTTAAGGTTCTACCGAAGAAAATAAAAAAAGCCCTCATCCCCAAAAAAGGGACGAGGACTTGTCATTTGTCTCGCGGTACCACCCTAGTTGTAAGTAAACGCTCTTACTTACCTCTTTAGCACTTGTAACGTCAGTGAACGGCAGGGATTAGCTGCACTCTGGAGTAGCTTTCGGCATTTGCTGTTGTGAGGATTTTTTCAGCCTAGAAATCCCTTTCTTTTCACATACAAATACGTACTGTCTCCATCATCGTTTTTACTTTTTCTATCGAAAATTATAAAAAAAATTTGTTGTGCTGTCAATTAGTACTAGTATAACAAACGATAGCTATGCAATCATTTTTTTGAAGTAGACCCACATGCCCCATGTAAATAACACTAAGAAGGCACTGATCGTAATTGTTGTAATCGGCGAGTCTTGATAAGGTAAAGGTACATTCATACCAAAAAAGCTAGTAATCACAGAAAGTGGTAACATAATCGTCGAGATTACAGTTAATAAGTTTAGTTTTTCAATAGATTTCCCACTAATAATTGAAAAATACGTATCTAGCGTACTGTTGACTAAATCACGATAGGTCTCCGTAGAATCAACAAGACGTTCTAAATGGTCATTTAAATCTTTATAGAATGGAATATTATCTTCTTGAATGTCAAATTTCCATTGACCATTCATAGTTGAAAAAATTCTTCTTTGCGGCATAATAGCTTGGCGAATTAAAATAATGTTCCGCTTCAGCGCAAGAAATTCCTCGGTAACGACTTTTGGTTGATAATCATAAATTTCCTCTTCCAGTTCATCAATGCGTGCTCGGATGCGCTCTAATACCGGAAAATACTCATCTGTAATTCCATCAATAATCGTATGCAGTAAAAAATCAGTGCCTTTTTCCATATACGTTGAACTATTGAAGCAAACCTTTTCCATATGACCAAGCCATTGTAATTTCTGTTTATGAACAGTGACTACATAATTTGGCCCCATAAAAATATTTAACTCAACAGTTGTAATTTCATTGTTACTTTTTTCATTGTAGATAGGCGCATGGAAAACAAAAAATTTATAATCACCATAGTTATCCATTTTAGGACGTGATCCTTCATGTAAGCAATCTTCCACTGCTAGTGGATGAAAGCCAAAGACATCTGCTATATTATTTAATTCATTATATCGATAAGCATATAAATCCACCCATAATAAATCTCCGTTAGGAATAGGAAGTTGTATATCAAGCATATTGAAATCATGTTGCACTGTCTTACTATTGCTTTCATAATAGTGAATTTTAATCATTATACTTCACCTCGTGTTTCGTTATGAGAAAGTAACAAAAGGTAATCAAACTTACCTTTTGTCTGCGTCGGTGATCAGAAATTGACGACTTTTTAATTGTTGCTGTTTACCTAAATAGTACTTATTCGGCTCAGGACTACTATCCATTTCTCATCACCTTCCTTTCATAACAAAAACACGCCTTCTACGAATGAAGGCGTGTTGAATACACATATCAAAAAAATAGCAATAAAAAACATTGCATGCTTGTTACCTTCAAACGTTGAGTTTTAGCACTATGCGGCATAGGATTATGTCCAGCTACGTTAAAAAACACCTTATTTCGATGATTTCTGTTGACCCATTGGCGTCTCTCGACATTTTTGGGTAGTAGCGTATCTCCAGCATAGGAGCCTCACCTAACGAAGGGAGTTTATTCTTTTATTCCTACAAATCATAGCGGATACAATCACAACTGTCAAACAATTAATCAATCACTCTTCAAGAAATCTTCCACTCTCTGAACGAAATACTCCCGATGATAAGACTGATAGAGCAGGCTAGTTAAACGTACAGGGTCACCAAAGAAAAAGCGTTCATAAAGTGTTTGTCTTGTGCCAAAACTACTCATCGTTAAATCCCAAGCCAAACGGAACTTTTTTACTCGCTCTTCGCCTGTATCTCGGATTGATTGTAAGTAGTGATCAAGATCACCGTCATCTGTTGCAAATGCTTTTGCACTTGGTATAGACATTAAACCGCTTGCCCCAAGTAGCTGGACAATATCTGTGAAGGTTGGATACACTTTCGGGAAAATTTGAATCGCGACCTGTAGCGTGGATAGGTCAGGTCGTATAAAGCCAAACAAATCTCTCTGTGCCTCTATTTCTGATTTTAATTGTAATGCTTTCATCGTTTCTAAAGCCACAATGACATCCACCACTTTTTGATGTACATGTTGGTATTCTCCAATATTAATTGTATCCACAATTGATTGTATGACCCCTAGGATAAACTCCGTCTTGGCAATTTGACGAGACAGTACTTGATGCAAGCCATAGGCCTGGAATCCACTCACATTCATAAATTGATTAGCAACGTCGACATTTTCATAGTAAAAAACACGATCCCATGGGACAACTACATCATCAAATACAACGATCGCATCCATTTCTTCAAAACGAGCACTCAAAGGGTGATCAAAAGTAGAATGTCCGCCTACAAAAGATTGTCGACATAAAAACTTTAAGCCCTTCGTATTACTCGGTATAGAAAAGCCGAAACCTTTTCCTTCATCATAGCCATTTGTAGATAAAACGAGCAATTCATCTGTTATACCACCCTGTGTTGCTAATAATCTTGCCCCTTTAATGACTAAACCTTCACTTGTCTTCTCGGTAATTTTTGCCGCAATCGTAATATCTTCATTTTCATGGTAGTAGCGCTGACGATTCACTTGTGGTTCGATAAAGGTATGTGTCATCGTTATATCATTTTCACGAGCATACTCATAAAACTTTAGTAAATGCTCAGGAAAACAGTTTGGTTTATCTTTTAAAAAATCTGATGCAGAAGCTAGGGCCATTAACGTCGTATTCATATAATCAGGACTTCTTCCTAAAAAACCGTTAGATGCTAAGGCCCATTCCCTTGCAGCTTGGCGTCTTTTCACAAGATCTTCTGGGGTCAAAACCTGAAGAAATGACATGCCGACTCTCTCTTTACTAGTTGGCGATTCGTATGTCATTTTTTCAAGAAGTGCCCTTTGATGTTGTAGATCAAAAAGTTTCGCTTGACTTTGCATAACCCCTTTAAAGGCAGGATGTTCTGACACCTTTCCTGTCACAACTTCTCCATCAATCGAAATATACGTTTTCAAAGCATCAATGCGCTCAATATACTGCTGCCCTGTCATTATTGCCATACTGTCACCCCTATACATTTCCTATGTTTTTGTACTTATCTAGTATATGAAATGTTCAAAAATTAGGTGACGACACAGCTAAGTAGAAAAAACCCGATTAGATACTGTCAGTCTAATCGGGTACATGTTCTTATTGATCGAGGTAACTACTTTAGTCATCCAAAAAATCATACGGAGAGATATCCTCCATACCAATCATCGGATGAATATAAGGTGCTGTTTCTGCCGTTAGCTTTTGTTCATTGGATAGCTCTTTACTCTCTTCTTCTTCCACTGAGACTGCATCGACTTCAATAATCTCATCATTCAGATCCATTGGGTTGAGTCTAGCTCGTAAGGAAGTGAATCGCTGTAGATCGTCCGTACGCTGTAAGCCATCTGCCAGCACATCAGGTTCGCCACAAAGTATCAAGAAATTTTTTGCACGTGTAATGCCTGTGTATAAAAGGTTACGACGCAACATTTTTGAATATCCTCTGACAACAGGCATAATAACGGTTTGAAACTCAGAGCCTTGTGATTTATGGATTGAACAACAATAGGCTAATGTCAATTGATTTAAATCACTACGTTGATAGGTTACTTCAATACCATCAAAGGAAACGACTAGTAAATCTTGCTTTTCTATTGTTTCCTTCGCCTTAATAATACTTATGACTTCCCCCATATCACCATTAAAAACATTACTTTCAGGTTGATTGACTAGCTGCAGGACTTTATCCTTTATCCTATAGGTGACATCGCCGAAGACAAGCTCTTTTCGAGTACCCGTATCATTTGGATTGATGAGCTCTTGTATCATTTTGTTTAAATTATCAATGCCAGCAGGTCCTTTATACATGGGGGCTAGCACTTGAATATTACGAATTTCTTGACCTTTTGCCACCGCACTTTTTACAACTTGCGTAACGACATTCGCAACCTGATCAGCTGAAGCCTTAATAAATGAACGATCTGATGTTTTGGCTGTAAGATCATTGGGAATGGTTCCTTTTTTTATTTGATGGGCAAGTTCAATAATCGTAGAACCTTCAGCTTGCCTGTAGACATCAGTTAATTCAACCGTCGGCAATTGCTTGGATGCTAATAAATCCTTTAACACCTGTCCTGGACCTACGGGTGGAAGCTGATCCTGGTCACCAACAAAGACAACCTGAACATCTTCATGTAATGCTTTTAATAACTGATGAGCAAGCCATGTATCCACCATGGACATTTCGTCCACAATAATCAGCTTGCCAGTCACCTCACGCTCTGTCTCTTCTTCTTTTTCTTGCCCTGTAAAGCCAAGTAGTCGATGAATAGTCATTGCAGGAAGTTCAGTCGATTCAGCTAATCGTTTAGCAGCACGTCCAGTTGGTGCACAAAGAATGATTGGAAAAGGCTCCTCTTTTTGCGCATATTCTTTTGGGTTTAATGATAAGCCATGCAGCTTTGCATATACTTCAACGACTCCACGGACAACAGTCGTTTTCCCAGTCCCAGGGCCGCCCGTTAAAATCATGACCGCTGAATTTAAGGCTTGCTCAATAGCATTGGCCTGTGTTTCGGCATAGGTAACATTAAGTAACTCCTCTGTTTCACCAATAGCTTTACGAATTTCATCTTTACTAAAATGCTCCGCCTTATTATTTCGTTCAATGAGCGAAACAATTTTCGATGCAATGCCTACCTCAGAAAAATAAAGTGATGGTAAATATAACCGAGTTTCTTCACCACAAATTTTTCCCTCTTCACGCAGTTCGATACACGCTTTAGAAATGTCTTCAAATGGGATCTCCTGTCGTTGGCTTTGTTCAAGCATATCCTTAACGAGGGGCAAAACATCTTCAGCATCAAGATATACATGTCCATCCGATAATGCAGCCGTATTTAAAACATGGAAAATCGCTGCTTTGACACGATCAGGATGTTTGCCAGTAATGCCTAATTTCGCACCTAATTCGTCAGCTCGAAAGAAACCAACCCCCTCAACATCTTCAATCAAACGGTATGGATTTTCTGTTAATAATTCAATTGTTTCAGTTCGATAGGTTTGATAAATTTTCATCCCGAGCTGTGGTCCAAAGCCCCACTCATTTAACTGAATCATCACTCGTTCTAAGCCTAAGTTTTGCTCAATGGTGCGATGAATCACTTCTTTTTTTTCAGTAGATAGCCGTGGTACAGCATCGAGCGCGCTAGGATCTTCCAAAATAACACGGAGTGCATTAGCTCCTAATTTTTCAACAATCGTTTCAGCCGTTTTTTTCCCAATTCCTACGAATAAATCACTGGATAAGTAATGTATAATGCCTTGTTCGGTTGCAGGTACCTCTTTTGTAAAAGTCTCAATTTGAAATTGAGCTCCATATTTAGGATGTTGCTTTAAAATCCCTGTAAAACGATATTGCTCATCCATTTGTAGCGGTGGAAAATAACCAACAACGATAATCTCTTTATCTTCATATTGTAAGTTTGTCTCTTGAATTTTCACACGTACAATCGAATACATATTTTGTGCATTATGAAAAATGGAGACGATTGGACGTCCGAGTATAAAAAATTTATTGAGCTCGAATAAATCTAAATGATCTGTCATGTTCGGATCGTCCTTTCTTAATTGTTTTCAATCTTTTTATTTTACCATAGCCTAGGAAAAATATCGTAGAGAAAAATGTTTTCCTCTCTTTATTTTTACATTATTTTGACAAATGACAATTCTCCGCCTTTTACTATCGTTCCATGCTATGATGAATATGAATTAGTAGCACGGAAGGATTGTGAAGTCATTGGAATTTAGACCTTGCATCGATTTACATGAAGGCAAAGTAAAACAAATTGTCGGGAGCACTCTAGGGTATACGGATCAAGCCGTCGTAGAAAATTATATTTCTAATCATGATGCTAGCTACTTTGCTCAACTGTTTGCAAAAGATCAGTTGACGGGTGGTCACGTCATCATGCTTGGTTCAGGAAATGAAGAAGCCGCTTTAGCTGCTTTAGCTGCCTACCCCCAAGGCTTACAAATTGGTGGTGGCATTACAGCTGAAAATGCACAAAAATTTATAGATGCAGGGGCTTCACATGTCATTGTCACATCCTATATTTTTCATGATGGTCAGCTAGATTTAGTACGTTTAAAACATTTAAACCAATTAATTGGTAAAGAACGTCTCGTCATTGACCTCAGTTGTAAGATGCGTGATGGAAAGTGGTTTGTCGTAACAGATAAATGGACCAGATTTAGTCATTTCGAAGTCAATGCAACGTCCATAGCCTATATTGAGCAGTTTTGTGATGAACTTTTAATTCACGCTGTTGATGTGGAAGGGAAAAAAGGCGGAATGCAAGAAAGTTTGGTACGGGATTTAGCTGCTTGGACTTCCATCCCAACCACTTACGCTGGCGGTGTTCGTTCAGTTGAAGACTTAGAAAAATTTAACCTATTAGCCAACGGAAAACTGCATGTGACCATCGGAAGTGCCCTCTCTCTTTTTGGCGGAGATTTACCATATACAGATGTAGTGAAATATTGTAAAAAGGACGGGATTTTGTGAAGCTAATTTATAAGGATTTTGTTTTCCCTTTTCAAGAAACGAATTTAGAACGTATCATTGACGGAAAATATTTCAAGGTTAATAAAAAAGACGATTCTCTTGCGATTCACGTACAACTGGATAACGAGCAAATGTTACTAGAGTTTTCAAAATCATTAAAGGCTACATGTGGCTTCTTACGTGATCAAGAGACCGAACCTTATATTGGAACCTATATAGATTTACAAGTTTTTGTAGATGAGTTTAATAAGCGTTATAACTTAAATGCTGAAATAATTAGTTAAAATAAAGGGGCAACTCATTCCCCTTTGTTTAATCCCCACTTCTCATCCTATTAATCCATTCTTGTCTTTCTGAAACCTTTTATTTGTAATGGGAGTTCTATATTGTATAGCATATAAGCGTATTGGAGTATCATCGCCTACTACATTAAAAGCTACATAAACGAACCATCGCACAAATAATAAGTATTTTACTAAGAGAAAGGATTTATGAGGTATGAAAACCGAATTTGAAGTAAACTCTTTAAAGTCATTTCAAACTGAACTCACACGCTTCTTTTTAGCCTATAAATTTGCCCTACAAGAAGTGGAGACGAAAATTAATATCTTACAAGAAGAATTTAAGTTAATACACGAATATAATCCAATTGAGCATATATCGACACGTGTAAAAACACCAAAAAGTATTTTAGCGAAGATGATGAAAAAAGAGCTTCCTCCTTCAATGGAAGCCGTTCGTGAAAACATCCGTGATATAGCAGGGGCTCGGATCACCTGTTCTTTTGTAGAGGATATTTACAAGGTAAGCGCCATGTTACAGGCGCAGCATGACATAGAGGTTGTAGAGGTAAAAGATTATATTGCCCATCCAAAAGAAAATGGTTACCAAAGCTTACATCTCATTATTAAAATCCCGATCTTTATGTCAGACCATATGGAAAAGGTTTATACAGAAATCCAAATTCGTACAATAGCAATGGATTTCTGGGCAAGCTTGGAACATAAAATTTATTATAAATATAACAAAGAAGTACCCGAGCATATACGAATTGAATTAAAAGAAGCCGCCCTACAAGCAGCTGAGTTAGATCGAAAAATGGAACGACTAAATAAAGAAATCAATATTTTAAAAGAAAATGAGACTGAGCCTTCATTGTTAGATAGTACCCCTATCTCTCATTTAGCTAACTATTTAGCAGAATTTCCTAGCAAAAATAAAGAATAAGATGATAAAAATCCACTTGGTGTTCTGCGAGAAAAATAAATCATGTTCCTTCCCGCAGAAGGTCAAGTGGATTTTCCAATTAAACTATGCTTTGGACTTTGTTGCTACAAAGAAAGAGAAAATCAGGGTACAAACTGCAAAAATAAGGGTAGCTATATATACATAGCTTACACCATTTGCAATAGTTTCCTTTAAAAAGCTAATTTCTTCTAGACTAAAGCCACCTTTTGCAAATTCCCCATTTAATTGAATTTCACCTTTGGCCAATGAAGCCATTTTTTCACTCGTTGCAAGGTTAAAAATCATCCCAAATAGAGCTGCGCCCATTGCTTGACTAAATGTATTGGTAAATGAGTTCAAGCCTATAGATATACCAAGTTGCTTTGGATTGGCAACCTTTTGGATTGAAATCATTAACATCGGCATAATAAAGCCCATACCCAATCCAATTAAGGAGGAACCAAAATAGGCACTGAAATCACTGGAGCCTTCAGATAATCTTGCAAGCAATAGTGTACCTATAACAAGCAAAATCGTTCCCATTTGAATAATGCGCTTATTCGTTAAACGTCCAATTAAATAACCAGCCAAAATGGAATTCACCGTCCAGAAAACTGACATCGGTGTTAATATTAAGCCTGCTTGTGTTGCATTTTTTCCAAGAACACTTTGTGCAAATATCGGTATATAAACTGTTACACCAATGACAATAGACATTGCGCTTAATGTTAAGGCATTAATGACCATGAGTCGACCATTTTTAAACAGTGTTAATGGAATAATGGGTTCTTCAGCTCGTAGCTCTACCCAAATAAAAACACCTAAGAATATAGCTGCGATTCCATACATAAGAATTGATTGACTTGATAACCAAGCCTGCGTTTTGCTGTTTTCAATTATGACAAATAACAACGCCACCATACCAATAGTAAATAACATAGCACCGAGGTAATCAATTTTACGCTTTACGGCCTCAAGCTGTTCCTTATAATGTTTAGCTATTAAATAAATAGAAGCTAAGCCGAATGGGATGTTAATGAAAAAGATAAAATGCCATGACACTTGGTCAACGATAAAGCCACCAAATAAAGGACCAACCACGCCAGACACGCCCCATACCATACTTAAATAGCTTTGTCCTTTGGCACGTTCTTTCTCAGATTTAAACAGCTCTCCAACCATCGTTAATGTGATTGGTAAAATGGAACCTGCACCAATCCCTTGGATCGCACGAAACACAATTAATTGCTCCATCGATTGTGCTAAGCCACATAGCATGGAACCCGTTAAAAAAATAATGATTCCGATAATAATCATCCGTTTGCGACCAAATAAATCGGCTAGCTTTCCAAAGATAATGGCGGCAATTGCAGAAGCCAGTAAATAAGCGGAATATATCCAGCTTATTAAGTCAACTCCTAATAAATCAGCGGTAATACTTGGAATGGCTGTACTAACAATGGTACCTTCAATGGCAGCAAGTGCTGTTACAAGTAATAGTGCAGTAAATACTTTATTCATTTTGTCACCTTTTCCTTTCCTGCATGACATACATTACCAAGTTTGAACTGAAAAGAAAAGAGGAAGGGATTATTTTTATGTAATAGATTGACGGTAACACCACCGATTGAGATAAAATACAAAAGCAGCAAGTTGTCAATTCGGCTCTTGCTGCTTAGCATGTATTAGTTAAATCGTTGTGCAATCATATCGTAAATATAACGTGCTTGATCATATTCAGGCTCTAATGTAAATGCTTGTTTCAAATGATACATCGCATCTTCTGTTTGTTCTGTGGACACGGCATACAGTACACCTAAATTATAGTGTGCATCTGCATTATTCCAATCCTGCTCAATTAAAAGATCCAGTTCCTTCTTCCCTTCCTCAAACATTTCTAACGCACATAGCACAATGGCATAGGCTAATCGAATCTGTGTATCTTCGGGAGCAAGCTCCACGGCACGTTGTAAATAAGGCAATGCCAATTTTGAATTTTCCATGCGTTCAAAACATTTGCCCATCATATAATAGACATCCGCGCCTTCAATATGATGCTTTAATGCTTGCTCATAAAGCTTCACTGCTTCATTATAGCGTTCTGCATTGTAATATAGATTGGCTAAACCATAATAAGCTGTAGCCGCTGTTTCATCCACAGTAATGGCCTTCTGAAAGAAACGCTCAGCACGTTCTGTATCTTCGAGCACCGCTAATAGATTCCCAAAATTCACATATCCAATAGCATTTTCTGGCTCTGCTTCAATTGCTTTTGTAAATAATTGTGCAGCATCCTCATAACGTTTTTCTTGAAATGCTTGAATGCCTTGTTCATTAAAATTCATTCGTTCTTCACCTCTTATGTAGCGAAAGACTGCTTCTATGAAGCCAAGAGGCAGTAAAAGCAGTCTTAACGCAAACTATCCAACATATGTTAGTTTTTCATTACCTTTAAAGACTTCGTCAATTGTTCCGCCACCCATACATTCTTCTCCATCATAAAGAACAACTGCTTGTCCAGGAGTGATAGCACGAACAGGCTCAGCAAAAATAATATGAGCACGGCCATCTGGTAAAACTTCAACTTCTACTGGAGTATCAGTTTGACGGTAACGGAATTTTGCTGTACATGAAAATTTCCCAGGCAATTTTTTTGTCGAAGTATAATTCATTTTCACAGCAGTTAAAGATGTAGAGTATGAATACTCGTTGTCAAATCCTTGTCCTACAAGTAGAACATTTCGCTCTAAATCTTTTCCTAATACAAACCATGGCTCACCATCTCCACCAATACCAAGACCATGTCGTTGACCAAGTGTATAGTACATTAAACCATCATGCTGTCCCATCACAACGCCATCCATCGTTTCCATTTTGCCAGGTTGAGCTGGTAAATATTGACTTAAAAATTCTTTGAAATTACGTTCTCCGATAAAGCAAATGCCCGTTGAATCTTTTTTCTTTGCAGTTGCTAATCCTGCTTCTTCTGCAATTTTACGCACTTCTTTTTTCTCAATATCACCAATAGGGAACATGACGTGAGATAATTGCTCCTGTGATAGTTGGTTTAAAAAGTATGTTTGATCCTTATTGTCATCAACACCGCGTAACATTTTGACTTCCCCGTCATCACTGCGGTCAATACGTGCATAGTGACCTGTTGCTAAGTAATCAGCGCCAAGGTTCATGGCATGCTCTAAAAATGCTTTAAATTTAATCTCTTTATTACACATTACATCAGGGTTCGGAGTACGTCCTGCTTTATATTCTTCTAAAAAGTATGTGAAAACTTTATCCCAGTATTGTTTTTCGAAATTAACGGCATAATATGGGATACCTATTTGATTACATACTTTTATTACATCATCATAATCTTCTGTTGCTGTACAAACACCGTTTTCGTCCGTATCATCCCAGTTTTTCATAAAGATCCCGATTACTTCATACCCTTGTTGTTTTAACAAGTATGCAGCCACCGAGGAATCAACCCCACCAGACATGCCGACAACAACGCGAATTTGTGAGGGGTCACGTGTTTCTTTCATTGTGTTCACCTTTTCTTTTATCTATTTACAGTTCGTTCTTCAAAATTTGTAGAACATAACATTCGTTTCGCAAATTATTTTTTAGCTAGTTTTTTCACAATTTGTGCCGTCTTCTCAGCTGCACTTCGAATATCATTTTCCGTTAAATCCTGACCAAAGCTAAATCGAATGGAGTTTCTTAATTCCTCTGAACCTTGTCCAAACATAGCGACTAACACATGTGATGGATCAATTGATCCAGCAGTACATGCCGATCCACTCGATACACAAATTCCTGCTATATCAAGATTTACTAAAAATGATTCTACTTCCATGCCATCAAAACTGATATTTAGAATATGCGGTAATGACTGCTCCTCATTGCCATTCACATGGAACGCTAACTTTTCCTGTGAAAAAACATCAAGCATAATTTGCTTAAAGTGATTGTATAGTGAACGCTTTTCTTCACGCAACTCATTTGCAACTTGTACAGCTTTTGCAAAACCAATAATAGCTGGTATATTTTCAGTACCTGCGCGACGTTTTTTCTCTTGTGCGCCTCCTAAAGCATAACTCGCTAACGGTGTGCCCGTCTTTTGGTAAAGGAATCCAATTCCTTTAGGACCATTGATTTTATGAGCGGATACACTTAATAAATCAACTTGTAATTGGTCTACATCTATCGCCTCTAAGCCATAAGCCTGTACAGCATCTGTATGGAATGTAGCCTTATGATTACGCAATAGCTCACCAATTTCCGCAATAGGCTGAATCGTACCTACCTCATTATTACCATACATAATCGTTACTAAAATGGTATCTTCACGGAGTGCTTTTTGGACATCCTCCACCGCTACACGTCCCATTTGGTCTACTGGTAAATAGGTCACGTCGAAGCCTTCCCGTTCAAGTTTTTCACAAGTATGTAACACCGCATGATGCTCAACTTGAGTTGTAATAATGTGTTTTCCTTCATTCGCACGGGCATAGACAGTCCCAAAGATAGCCGTATTATCAGCTTCCGTACCACCACTTGTTAAAATAATCTCCCCCGCCTGAGCACCAATGGAATTGGCTAATACCTCACGAGCATCGTCCAAATATTTTCGTGCTTCTCGACCTGCTCCATGAATACTTGATGCGTTGCCAAATACTTGCTGCATAGCAGTTGTCATCGCTTCTATGACTTGGCCGTTCATCGGAGATGTGGCTGCATGATCGAGATAGATATATGAATTCATGTTTAAAAAACTCCTTTTTGATAAAAAGCGCTGGAACCCACATTGATTATCATTCGCTTGTCAAAAGCATTCAGCTTGAAGTCCATTACTTCAACCAACATATGATAAGAATGGGGGAGCAGCGCTTTAGCCTAAACATTTTAAATATAGAACATATAGCCTTCTGCTACATTTTCTTCTGTATATTGTGCTAAATCTTCAATTGTTGTTGTATCTAATACATTTTTTACCGCATCACGAATACGAAGCCATAGCTCTCGTTGTGGTGCTTCCTCATTTTCGATACCCTCTACAGGTTGAATCGGCCCTTCTAGTACACTAATAACATGGGCAGCTGAAATTTCGCTAGGTGGATTCGCTAGCATATAACCACCATAAGCACCACGTACACTTTTTACTAAGCCTGAATTACGAAGCGGGGACACTAATTGCTCTAAATATGCTTCAGAAAGCTCTTTTTCCGCAGCAATTTTACGCAATGGAATAGGTCCTTCCCCATAATGCTTTGCTAATTCAATCATAATCGTAAGCCCATAACGGCCCTTTGTTGAAATTTTCATTTTATCACCCTCAATTAGTCTAGTCAAAAATACTACCAACAGTATATCATAATCTCCTCTTGAAGAACTCGGAAATACACCTAGAAGGATATGATATACTAATAAATGCGATTCTTACTCGTTCAAAAATGACCATCAGCGCTTTATTTTAACGTAAAAACATGGTCGAAGCAAAACATGACAACGACTGAAAGGGGGAATTATTATGCACAATGAACCACTCGCTTTTCGAATGCGTCCTTTAACCCTTGATGAGATTGTTGGTCATCAGGATTTCATTGGTCCCAACACAGCCCTTTATAAAATGATTCAAAACGAACATGTACCTTCGATGTTGCTATACGGAGAGCCCGGCATTGGTAAAACATCTATCGCGAATGCTATTGCAGGAAGCTCAAAGCTCCCTTTCTTTGCACTGAATGCAACTCGTGCTGGTAAAAAAGATGTGGAAGATATTGTACAAGAAGCTAGAATTTCCGGAAAAGTACTCCTTTTTTTAGATGAGATTCATCGTTTCAATAAATTACAGCAGGATACTTTATTACCACATGTTGAAAACGGCTCCATTGTATTGATTGGTGCTACAACGGAAAATCCTTACCATGATGTGAATCCAGCTATCCGTTCACGTTGTGGGGAGATTTATCAACTAAAACGGCTAACAAAAGATCATTTAATTGAGCTTATAAAAAAAGCTCTAGCGGATGAAAAACGAGGCCTTGGTAAATATCATTTTGCATTAACTGATGCTCAAATCGAACAAATTGCTGGAGCAGCTAATGGAGATGCACGAAAGGCATTGACTTTACTTGAATCTATTTACTATGCAAGCGATGAGGTGGATGGGCAAGCCATTGCAGCTGACCACATCATTGAGCACCTCATTAGCCGCATTGGTGTTTATGGCGATAAAAAAGGTTCTCATTTTTATAATTTACTATCTGCCTTGCAAAAATCTGTACGAGGTAGTGACACAAATGCCGCTTTATATTATTTAGCGCATTTATTAGAAACAGGTGATTTAGTAGCTGTCTGCAGACGACTCCTTGTTATGGCCTACGAAGACATAGGTTTAGCCAATCCTGAAGTCGGCCCTCATATGTTGGCAGCAGTCCAAGCAGCAGAACGACTCGGATTACCAGAAGCGCGAATACCACTTGCAAGTGCTGTTATTGAAATGTGTTTATCATCCAAATCCAATTCCGCTATTGCTGCAATTGATGCTGCCATAACGGCCATTCATGAAGGGAGAACAGGTGATATTCCACACCATTTACGCGATGCTCATTATGAAGGTGCGAAAGATTTAGGGCATGTCGGCTACCAATACCCACATAACACGCCGATTGGCACTTTTGGCGGTTGGGTGGATCAGCAATATTTACCCGATGAGCTTGTAGGAACAGAATTTTATAAACCGGTGATTGCTGGTGAAGAAAAACGAATGGCAGGCATTTACGAAAAGCTCAAATCATTTCATCAATAAAAGCACAAAAGCAAAGTCACGATTGCTAGTGACTTTGCTTTTTTTATAATGAAGACTACACTGGCAATCATCCTGTAAAGCTCGGGTTATTAGTTGTGTAACGTTCCTTGTAAAATTGTTTTAAAGGTTCAGCTATATGGCGAAGCGATGGCAAAATGGATTCTTCTCCATCTTCTTCATTTGCCTTACTATGCAAAAAAACAATTAAATTATACGATTGATACAATAAACTTGCGAACTCTTGATTGTTTTCTCTTACTTCAAAGCGAATGGCTTTTACAGCAACTGCTTCTGCAATTTTTTGTTCCCTTGTTTCAAAAAACTCCTCATCAAGTACTTCATCATCTGACACCCGATATAATAGTTTTAATGAACCATATACTTCTTGATTGTTACTAAAACGATCCTTTAACCACTGCAAGACAAATTGTAAAAGAATAACGGCATAAATAAGGGAAAGACATTCATCATCTCGTGACTTTTCAGCTAAACGTTGAAAGTATTCTGCTTGTGTAACTAACTCAAAAAGAATTAAACGGATTGGAAATAGCATGGCATGACCGCTATTGACGTATAATTTATCTCGATCCCTATACAGCGCCAACCAAATATCTTTGACTAATGAAATCGATTTTCTTGTAGAAAGAGCTAATTGACATTGAATCAACTCATGCTCAATCGTTGAGTGGATAAGTCGTTGAAATAGATGCTCATCTTCCTCGCTGATTAGTAATAGTGGTTTTTCCAAATTCGCCAGATCTATTTCTATTCCGTTTACTATCATTGCCTAGCCCCCTTCCAATAAGTTTGACAACATCAAATAGAGTGAGCATATGTACTACCAATTTTTTAACTAATTCGACAAAAATTCATAAATACCTTTTAAAAAAACATGTCTTTTTTATGCTTGTATAAAAAAAGAATCTACAAGACTTAATAAGCAAGTAAATCGATTATCTTCTACACCGTACACTGTAGAAAAAGCTAGAATTAATTGAATAAGTTATGTAGATTCTTGTCTAATATGCTATTTTCTGAAAATAGATGGTCTAGTCTTGTCTATGCTGACAGTTCTTGATCAACAAATAATTTAAACTGTTTTAGACAGCTCTTCACATCACCTTTTTGGGACAACACTTCATCGCGTATTATTGTCGTTTTTTCTTCATCCTCTAGCACTTCCGCTAAAAGGGCCAAGATATCTGTTAATAATTGTTCATTCTCTTCCTGTTCGATACTTGGTAAAGAATAGGCAGCTATTGTTAATAAACGCTCCACTTTTTCAGGTGTTTTTTGTAAAGCATTTGAGGAATAATAAGTCGATGCTGCTAAAAAGTAACATAATTTTGCACAGCAATCGATAAATAAATGCCAATACGTATTCGCACTTGGTAATTCTCCAGCACGCTGATCAATATACGCCTTATAATATGTTGTTACTTGTGTATATAAAGGATTTAATTCTCTCATGGCTTTCGGATAATTGTTGGAGGTATCCAAATAGTCAAATACAATGGCATTCATTTTCTCTTGAAGTTTAACAATATCTAAATGATCACGAATTACTTGAATTTCCATTTTCCCACTCTCCCATATGTCATTTGTTGTTTTCGCATTTTGCTATTCATTGAGTAGCAATGAGCAACCCAAACAAACTGATCGATTATCTTATGGATGATTCAAATTATAGCAATAAACCATATGAAGAAGTGTAGACATGAAAAAAATAAGACAATTTCGTGAATTAATAGCATTTTATGTACATAAGAGGAACTATTTTGGTAAAATTATACCCTTTGTACATATTCATCAAATAACCATTGTTCCTGTGCTTGATCAACAATTTCGAGAATACTACCCTGCATATATTTTTTAATGCGCTTTTTTGGTGTATAAAAATAAGCATTATTCCTAATTAACCACTCACTTAATGTTAAATCACCCTCTACATATTGATCTGTTAATATTTTCTTATGGCGCAGAACATCCGCCATTTTATAAAAACCATCTGATAATTCATAAGCCGATACATCGAAATTAAAAATGGGGCTGACAACCTGTCCAACGTCAAAAATATGGATGGTTTGCTTTTCTTCATCTATAGCTAACTCTACTGTGCTAATTTCATCGAAAAGATTTAAACCTCTATATTCCATTTGATAAATTTTTTCCATCTGTTTACGCCTCCTTTTTAGAACGGTCTAATTGTAACACAGAAAAAGTAGCTACCTCTAAAAATTGAAGGTAGCTACTTCTACAAAAATAATCCATGATATTGTTTGTTGCAATGTATGGCTTTAACCTTGTACACGAGTAATTTTAACATCTTTTAAGATGGTATTGACTACCCAACTAGCAGCAATTAAACCTGCAACTGACGGCACAAAAGCATTGGACGATGGCGGCATCTTTGCTTTGCGGATCGCCGCATCTGGCTTCCCAACATGTTCTACAACATCTGGTCGAACGACAATCGGGCTCTCATCCGAAAATACAACGGTTACCCCTTTATGAATTCCGTCTTTTCGTAGCTTTGTACGTATGATTTTAGCTAGAGGGTCTGTGTGTGTTTTTGATATATCAGCAATTTGGAAGCGAGTAGGATCCATTTTATTTGCTGCACCCATACTTGATATAATAGGAATATTACGCTTTAAACATTCCTTCATTAAATGAATTTTGTACATAACTGTATCACTTGCATCGATTACATAATCAATGTTTTGTGCAAAAAATTCCTCATATGTTTCTTCCGTGTAAAACATATGCATATCAATCACTTCACATGCTGGATTAATATCTGCTATGCGCTCTTTCATTACAGCTGATTTAGATTTGCCCACAGTAGATAGATATGCCACTAATTGTCTGTTGACATTTGTAATATCTACATTATCTTTATCAACTAAAATGATGCGGCCGATCCCACTGCGTGCACATGCCTCAGCAGCGAATGATCCCACACCACCCACACCAAGAATGGCAACCGTTGTTTTTTTTAATTTTTCGAGACCCTCTGTTCCTATTGCGAGCTCGTTACGTGAAAATTGATGTAACATCCTGACACTCTCCATCTATGAAATTTTATTAGTAAACCTAGTTATATACTAAGATAAAAAACACAACCTATCTTACATTTTATCATGTTATTCATCAAGTGAAAATTATAAAGAAAAAAATAGTTGCCTACTTATAGTCATACTATAAAGAGCAATTGAATCACTTCAACTACTCTTTGATTACTACATATAATTTTTTTGAAATGCTTCAACAAAAGACATATGAGGCTGAACGTTAAGCTGTTGAAATGCTGCTATTACTGCCCCACCAATTGGTGGTAAAGCTGGTGTCTTAAAGCTAAAAGGTAATGCTTCCTCTAGTGCCATAGCTTGAAGTCTTGGAACAAAATGAGCTTCATTGGTAAACACCCCACCTACTAAGACGACTGGTACTTCGTCTTGCTCCCACTGCATATCCAAATAGCAAGCCCTAATCGCCTTATAATAGTTTTGACAAGCATTTTCTATTATTTGCTTAGCTACAAGATCCCCATTGTCAGCTGCTTCAAAAATATACACACTCAATGGGGCGACGACCGTACGTGGATGTTCCTCGCCATAAATATGGGCTATTAATTGTGGCACAGTTTTTACAGAAAAATGATGCAGCACAGCTTCGGTTAAGAGTGTAGCTGTTGCTCTTCCATCATAACTTTGAAATACGGCTTTTAGCAGCTGAACACCTAAATCATAGCCGCTACCTTCATCATCAAAAAGATAGCCCCAGCCACCTACTCGATGAAAGCGTTGGTGACAATCGTACCCCATCGTAATGGCCCCTGTTCCAGCAATTTGAACAATCCCTGCTTTGCCAAGTGTACCTGCATAAAGAGCAATTAATGCATCATTATCCACCCTAATTGTTGCGGCTTTGGAAACATAGTGTCGTAAAACAGCTTCAACCATGCCTCCTGCTTGTAGCTCCTGAACTCCTGCCATACCAGCAAAACAGCTAGCAACTTCTGCAAGTGCTTGTGGATTTTGCTGCTGTAAATTTTGCATGATTGTATGCAAAATTGCCTCAAAATAGGTTCTATCCATCGCTGTTGGATTACTTCTTGTCGTCACCACTTGAGCATAAATATTCCCCTTTTCATCACAAATAACTGCTGACGTTTTCGTTCCACCACCATCAATTGCTAATACATACATAACAATGTTTCCCCCCATAAAGAAAAAGAGATTGATAACTCAATCCCTTCCTCTCCATTCTTTACTTTGTAAACCCAAATGATGCCCATGGTTGAATATATGGTAATAAAAATCGCTCTTCCTCGACAATGCTAGCAACGACATTGCTGGAACCAGCATTTGGAATGTCCTTCAGAACAATTTGGAGCTCACCTTTATAACGAACATCAAGATTATTATCAATCGTAACATCACCTAGTTTAAGTGGACGTGTATCATGGATAGGAAAATCCTCATTTTTATATTTAACTCGAGATTGAGTACTCCGAATGACATAATCAGAAACATCACCACGATTAAAATGAGGCTCCTGAAAAAGAATGGTCTCCTCTAAACTACTAGTATCTGAGGACTGGCTCACCTTTAATTCAAGCTTATAGCGATTTAATTGACCTAATGCTCGTATTTCTTCCTCTGAAGCATACATATTGCCAATAATACAATCATCAATTAGCCCCGTGTGCCATAAATCTTTTGCCTGTACAGTAACTGGTAGTTGACGGTGCTCCTCTAGTGTTGGTAAACCATGTTCCGTTTGCTCCCAAGGTCCAAATTTACCATGCTGTGAGGAAATCATCGCTGCCGTTCTTATATTGTGTTCCTTAAAGCATTGTGATGTTTGTAAAAAATGCTGACGAGATAAACCAGTAAAGCGTCTTGGATAAAAATTATGACAGCCAATAATATTCTCTTTATTTGCCTGGTAAGATAACACATTATCGACATACTTCGTACCATTACTAATATTTAATTCTATCTTCAGATTACTTGCGTCAAATGACATCAGCGCTTCTTCCTGACCTGAAAATCCCATGTCTAAACGTATAGCTGCCAAAGAAAAATGTTCTTTTAAATAGCCAATATCCCTATAGGTATAGCCTAAATCATCAAAAACGGCTGGTGCGATATCAGCTGAAATGTCAAAACCTAACTGTTGAGCAAATTGGTTAATTTGCTGTAATTTCTGGCGTTCTTCCTTCTGCTTTAATGACATCAGACATGTAAAAATACGGTCAAAGCCATTGTCATGGGCAAGCTGAACATAGCGCTTCATTTCGTCAAGTGTAGTATGCTGCGGATAGAGCGAAATTCCTAATCTTCTCACTTTAAACCCTCCATTAGTTCACGCTTAAACTTCTACTTTTTGCCCTTCTGCTTGGACAACAGCTTGTTGTTCATTTTGTGCTGCTAAAGCAGCTTTTTGCTCATTCTGCCTTGCCATACGGTTTGCCATCGAAATAAATGGCAAATAAATACAAACGGCAATGACAATTAACACAATACTTAAGACTGCCCCACGCCAAGATTGAGTTGCTAGGAATCCGTTAATAATCGGAGGTGTTGTCCATGGTGGTGCTACAGTAGCTGCTGGCACCCAGCCCAACTTCGTTGCAAAGAAGGCAATCGTTACGTTTACCATTGGTGTCAAAATGAAAGGTACGAATAAAACCGGGTTTAATACAATTGGCAGTCCGAAAAGTAATGGCTCATTAATATTGAAAATCCCAGGAGCTGCGGATAATTTTCCAACTGTATTATATTGCTTATTCTTTCTTGCAAATAGGAATATCGCAATAATAAGTGCTATTGTCGTACCAGAGCCTCCCATGTTAATAAATGCATCAAAGAATGGTTTATTTACAATGTAAGGCGCTACTTTACCAGCAGAGATAGCAGCAACGTTTTCGTTAATAGCTGGTAAATTAATCGTTTGCATAAATGGTTCAATGATATTTGCTCCATGAACGCCAAGTGTCCATAAAAATGTAGGGATAAATGCCAAAATTAAAGCCGCAAGCCATGTATTTGTTAGACCCATAAATGGCTCCTGAATCGCCGTGTAGAAGGAACCCACAATATCTGGTATATCAAAACCTGCCGAAATAATTGTTCGAACTAGAGCAAATAATCCAATAGTTATTATGGCAGGTAGTAACGCTGCAAATGATTTCGCAACAGCTGGTGGTACACCATTTGGCATTTTAATTAGTAACTTGGGATTGCCAGACAATTTACAAAACAATTCTGTAGAAAGTAGTGCAATGATCAGAGCAATGAATATACCACCTGTACCTGTAGTTAATCCTGTTAATCCACCTTCACCAAACGTACCAAATGTCATATAGCTAGCAAGCCCTATTACTCCACCAGATAATGCATCTTTGTCATAGCTTTTCGTCAAATGATAGGCAACACAAAAGGCTAGTAATAGTGAAATAATTCCAAATGTAGCTCCCCAAATATTGCCACCAAACTGTGTCCATGTCTCATGCTTCCAAATGGCATCGAGTGCATTTTGATAAAATTTGATAGGCAAATTGTTAATAAGTACAGCCAGAGATCCCACAATCGTTAAAGGCATAATCGTAATAAATCCATCACGAATGGCAACTAAATGACGCTGATTTCCAACCCTTGCAGCAACCGGTACAAATTTCTCTTCTAAAAAACGGAACATCCCCATACACTCCCTTTGCTTTTTATTGTGACATCAAAATTTGATGTTACTCCCCTTTGATTCGTTCATATAGCTCAATCATTTCCTGTGCTAAATCACGAAATGTAATAGCATTCATTAAATGATCTTGTGCATGAATTAATAACATAGAAACCTCTACTTTTTCTCCCCTTGCTTCTTGAGACAGTAACCCCGTTTGAGCGTGATGTGCATCAATTAGAGATTCATTCGCTAATTTGATTTTCTCCTTCGCCGCCTCAATTTCCCCTTTTTTTGCTAGCTGAATAGCTTCCATACACTCACTTTTCGTATTACCACTATGCACAATAAGACCCATAATCGATTCCATTAATGCTACTTCTCCCATTTCCCGTTGTCCCCTCTTTCATCCTATTAATTGCAGGGCTTGCTTCAAGACATTCTCCCCATTCATCATGCCGTAATCCGCCATATTAATAACATCAATAGGAAAACCCATATCCTTGTATTTTGATTCAAACGTGCCCTTTAAGTAGCGTACCTGAGGGCCTAGTAAAAGCACATCCGCCTTTTTCGCAGCTAATACTTTTTCAACCTCTCCTTCTGCAATAGCATAAATATCAGCTTCAATATTTTTCTCCTGTGCGGCTTTTTGCATCTTCGATACTAATAAGCTAGTACTCATGCCTGCTACACACACTAACATGATGTTTTTCATTCGAAACACTCCTTTAATGTTTTTATTTTGTAATCGCTTACTTATGTTGAGAATAGCACCTATTGGTATATACCACAATACAATTTTTACATTAAATATATGCTAAGCTAATAAATTACAAAATTGGGCTATTGCAGTTGTATAGCATAATTAACGATTCTTTTTAACTGGTATAGTCCAGAAAAAAGTTCAAAAAATTTTTATATTTCCATCAAATTTAATGCCTAAAAATACTCATAAAAAGCAGGTTTTTCTGAAGGTAACGCCCTTTGCCAATGATCAATTATCTTTTTCTCTATAGGCTGATTAGCATAGATAACTGCTTCTTTTACAGAAAGATAGCCCACCATCATTGCAGAAAAAAGATTAATTGGTAGTGTTAACATATGCATGGTATCGGTTGAATTTGTCTCAATTATTGAGACATGACCATTTTTATTTATTTGATAGACATGCTCATTCCAATGACAAAAAGAATCTTCAATACGAATAGTCAAAATGTCATTAATCTCTCCCCATGGATACTGCTGCATGAATGCATAAACGTCCACCACCCTAATCATGACATCCTGAACGACTTCCTTTTTGAATTGTGGCTCTTTGAAATAAAAGCCAAATGGATAATGATTGCTAGTAACTCCTGTAATGTTACTAACACTTGCTGCGTGCGACGTAATATAACGCCATATTGCTTGTTCCGCTAAATGATTGGCTACAATAAAATCTTGAACTTCAAATGTCTCCTGCCTTATTGCATAACGAATATACCCCTCTAGATGCCCATCTAGAAAATAAGCTGCAAAATGACTATCAGGGCTCCTTCTCTCAATTCGTTTCCACCAAGCATCATCACGTACCATGCCACCATGTTGTACGATTGCCATTGCATTATGAAATTCCTTAATACCCTGAAAAAGATCGGGATCTAACCATTCAAAGCTCATCCTTTTAACGACATCTAGTTGTTTACCTAAATCTGGAAAATTCGCTTGTGGAATCGTATAATGAAGCTTCTCAAAAAATAGTTCCCACCCAAAATATCGATAGAATGACACGGAATAAGGTGCTAAAACAGAAATCGTCTGCCCATTGTTCCGCATTTTTTGCAGTGCTTCCGTCATGAGCCTTTTCACAATTCCCTGTTGCCGATACTCTGGATATGTAGCGACAAATCCTATCCCCCCCATTTTGTACTGGACGCCATGCACCGTCATGTTTAATGGTAATATTAGAAGCTGCCCAACGACTTTTTTATCATCATAAGCCCCTAGTGTTGTGCTATGCTCAATCCAATAGTGAAAATCGTCTCGACGAGCCTTTGTATATTTATTTGAAAAACAATAATCCCTCAATTGATGTATTTGCCAATAATCGTTAGGTGAGACAATGTTAATGTTCATACTTAACCACCTCTGTTTAATGAATATTCTGATAAATATTGATAAATAAATGCTTTTTCCAAGGGCTCTTTTGCAGTGGTATAACAACAACCACTGCAAAATCCCTTAACACTCTTCTCCAAAATTCCCTTAACATCTTTGTTATTCCTAGTGACGAACCGCACTTAACCCATTTTCAACGTAAATTTCCTTTTGCTATTGCTCATGTAAAATCTATACGATGCTGGTATTTTGCAATCATTGTTTCATTATGTGACCAATCTGAATCCACATTATTACTAACAAAAATAGGTAATTCAGTTGAGTTCTTTGCTATCTCCTCAATGATTTCGCTAAATAACGCATTTAATAGTAGTGAACCAATAACAGTAGATGCTGGCGCATATTGCATTTCATGTTTATGCAAAACGCCATCACCAATAGGTATATGTGTGTTGATGATGAAATCTACCACTTCTTCTAGTCTTTGCCCGCTATGATGACGTGTAGGCTGCTCTTTATAGAAGAGCGATTGTAGGGATAGAACAAAAACACCTCTAGCCTTTGCTAATAAAGCGGCGTCAATAGGTGCTGAATTTCTCCCGGAAGTCGAAATCACAATGCACACGTCATTTTCACGAAAATCAAACTGTTCCTTATGTTGTTCAATAATAGTCGGGTCCTTCTCATTACTTGAGGAAGCTAAAGCCCCCGCATGTAATGCTAACGGTTCAATAAAAATAGGACGCACAGGAACTAAACCACCTGCTCGGTAAAATGCCTCCTGAGCTAATAACTGCGAATGTCCACAACCAAAAAGTTGGATAATGCCACCTCGCTGAAGGCGCTGCACAATGATACGAGCAGCTTCATTAATCCGTACAGCTTCCTGCTCTTTTACAACTTGGATTAGCTTTTCGATTTCAGAAAAATATGCATGCATATGATCACCTTTTAATTTCACTTATAAATTTGTAGCGATCCGCTCGATAAGTACTACGTACAAGCTCAAACGGCTTACCATCCGATAAATAACTTGTTCGTTTAATAATTAAAACTGGTGCTGTTTGATTAATCTGCAAAAACTTACTATCTTCTTTTGATACAATGGCTGCCTCCATTTGCTGAACAGCATTTCCAATTTTTTGATGGAATTTTGCTTCAATTAAGGCATAAAGCGAGCCCATAATTTGCTTTTCATCCAATTCAGGATATATTTTCACAGGGATATACGTTCTTTCAATCGCCATTGGCTGAGAATCCGCATTTCTAATCCGAACTACAAAGAATACCTCTTCTCCTGACTCAATCATTAAGTCTCTGGCGATATCCATCGGCGGTACGATTTTCTCAAATCGTAAAACTTTACTGCTCGGTTCCATGCCTCGTGCGCGCATATCCTCAGTAAAACTCGTTAATCCCTTTAATGGCTGCTCTAATTTTGGATTGGCAACATAAGTACCTCTCCCTTTTTCTCGATAAAGAAGACCACTATTTACTAGATTGGTAATGGATTGACGTACAGTCATTCTACTAACGTCAAATTGCGCGGAAAGCTCTCGTTCTGAAGGAATTGTTTCACCAATTTTGTATTCTTCTAAATAAATTCGTTGTTTAATAATCTCTTCTATTTGTATATAAATAGGAATATGGGAATTTTTCTCTAACAAATCTTGCACCTTCCTTATGCCTCATTTATGATATTCCAAATACAACTTTACCTGACAAATCGTTTTTTGCCCATGCAAATGTTGAGTAAGCAATACACAATTCACATGAAAACCATCCTTAGCTTTCTTGGTAAGTCGTAATTTTTTAACATTGGCTTACACTATTTTTTGTATTGACTACTTTGTCATGGCATCTCTATTTCTACTGTCTACTCCATCATTAATTGAATGCCTTTTTATGCATCGTTTGCTAATGGAGACTTTTTTGCTTCCAACTCATGTTCATCATATTACTAGCCAATTACGAAGATAATGTTTGCCTGAGCATTTTTTCTGTAAGGCTAACTTTGCCATTGATGAAGGTATAGTTGTCTATACCAATTATATGCTGATTAACCAAAAATAAAAAGTAATTCTTTCATATTTTCAAAATTTTCCTATTTTTCAATAGCTATGTCCCTTTTTCAACATAAAAAAAGGAGCTATACTCAAGCTCCTTTTAATCCTATGTATAGGACGAATCCCAATTGTGCCGTAATGCCAAGAAACATTCGTTTTGAACCCGCAATTTGCAGGGGGGTGCCCGCTTTGCAGCTTTAAACGTCCCGCTCCGCTAGGGGCATGTTTGCGACTACAAAATGAAGGCTCCCGATTCGATAATGTTCGGTCAAAACTGTGAAGTAGAGTTAGCAGTTAGACAAACACATCAGGATTCGTATTACAGATATCATACCACCACTTTTCTGATAATTCAAACGATTTTCTCTAACAATCTATAATTTCATAAGAAAACGCAAAAAATACCTAGGTTCCCAACAATATTTGCTAGGAAACCTAGGTATTCTGTATTATTGTTTATTTTCTAAATGGTTTAATTGCTAAACTTAATTCGCTTAGTTGCTCTGGTGATACTTCACTTGGTGCTTCTGTCATTAAGCAGCTAGCACTTGCTGTTTTCGGGAATGCAATCGTATCCCGTAAATTGTTACGTCCCGCTAATAACATAACAAAGCGATCAAGACCAAAGGCAAGACCAGCATGTGGTGGTACACCATATTCAAATGCTTCTAATAAGAAACCAAATTGCGCCTGAGCCTCTTCTTCTGTAAAGCCAAGTAATTCAAACATTTTTTCTTGTAGATCACGTTCATAAATACGTAATGAACCACCACCAAGTTCGTAGCCATTTAATACAATATCATATGCTTGAGCACGAACTGCTGAAGGATCTGTGTCCATTAACGGGATATCTTCATCAAACGGACGTGTGAATGGATGGTGTGCTGCATAGTAACGTCCATCTTCCTCAGAGTATTCAAATAATGGCCAGTCAGTAATCCATAGGAAGGCAAATTGAGATTCGTCAATTAAATTTAGATCCTGCCCTAATTTTGTGCGAAGTGCCCCTAAAGATGCGGCTACTACAGCTGCTGTATCTGCTACGAATACTAGAATATCGCCCACTTCTGCACCCATACGTTCTATTAATGCAGCTGCTAATGCTTCATCAAAGAACTTCGCGATTGGACCATTTAAGCCTTCTTCTGTAACCTTTAACCAAGCAAGACCTTTTGCCCCATAGATACCAACAAACTTTGTTAATTCATCCATGTCTTTACGTGAATATTTGTCGGCTGCCCCTTTAATATTGATACTTTTTACTTGCTTCCCTTGTGCCACTGTATCTGCAAACACTTTAAAATTACAACCTTCAAAAACATCATTTAATGCTACTAATTCTAAGCCAAAACGAACATCTGGTTTATCTGAACCATAACGATCCATTGCTTCTTGGTATTTCATGCGTTGGAATGGTGCAGGGATATCAAGCCCTTTCACTTCTTTCATTACGGCTTGGATTAAACGCTCATTCATTTCTAATACTTCTTCTTGTGTTAAGAAACTTGTTTCAATGTCTACCTGTGTAAACTCTGGTTGACGGTCAGCACGTAAATCTTCATCACGGAAACAACGTGCAATTTGGAAATACTTTTCAAAGCCAGCAACCATTAATAACTGTTTAAATAACTGTGGTGATTGTGGTAAAGCATAAAATTCACCTTCATGTACACGTGATGGCACTAAATAATCACGAGCACCTTCTGGCGTTGACTTTGTTAAAATTGGTGTTTCAACTTCTAAGAAGCCTTCATTTTGTAGGAAGTTACGAATTGTACGTGTAACATCAGAGCGCATTTTAAAGGTATCGAACATCACTGGACGACGTAAGTCCAAATAGCGATATTTTAAACGTAGATCTTCTGACACGTCTGTACGATCTTCAATTTGGAATGGCGTTGTTTTGGCCGTATTAATGACAACCAATTTTGTAGCTTCTACTTCAATTTTACCGTTCGGCACATTTGGATTGATTTGGTCCTCTGTACGAAGGATAACCGTTCCTTCTACTTCAATTACATATTCACTACGCACTTTATCCGCTAAAGCATGTGCTTCTGCAACGTCTGGACTAAAAACAACCTGAGTAATACCTGTACGGTCACGTAAATCAATAAAGATTAAACCACCAAGGTCGCGACGACGCTGTACCCAACCTTTTAATACGACTTTTTCGCCTTGTAACGCTTCTGAAAGTTCGTTACTAGCATGTGTTCTTGTAGCCATTGTTAAATTCCTCCAAAATATCTTCTTTTTATGTAGCATTTAACGAGAAATGCCATGTCTTTTAGGATTGTTGAGATAAATAGTTCACTAATTCTGAAAATGCAACCTTATGCTGCTCACCAGATTCCATATGCTTCACTGCTGCTGCTTGCTCTTCCAGCTCCGTTTCACCAAGGACAATCGTAAACTTCGCCCCTAGGCGGTCCGCTGATTTCATTTGTGCCTTCATTTTTCGATCTAAATAATCCATTTCTGTGGCAAGGCCTTTTGCGCGGAACGTACTAGTTAACTCTACAGCCTTTTGTTTCGCCTCATTGCCCATTGCAATAATATAAACATCTAGTCCAGAAGCCGTATCTAATTCCACACCTTCTGCCTCAAGCGCTAATAATAAGCGTTCAATACTTAGTGCGAATCCAATACCTGGCACATCTGGCCCTCCTATTTCTTGTACGAGACCATTGTAGCGTCCACCACCACAAAGTGTTGTAATAGCACCAAAGCCAGAAGCAGTCGACATAATTTCGAATGTCGTATGATTGTAATAATCAAGTCCACGCACAAGATTTGGATCAACTTCATACGTAATGCCCAATGTATCCAAATACGCTTTCACTTGAGCAAAATAGGCAGCTGAGTCCTTAGTTAGGAAATCTGTCAATGCTGGAGCCGTTTGCATTAATGGATGCTCGCGATCTACCTTGCAATCTAAGATTCGCAATGGATTTTTTTGTAAACGATTTTGACAATCGGAGCAAAACTCCTCTATATGTGGCTCAAAATGTTGTAATAATGCTGTACGATGCGTATCACGAGTTTCTTTGTCACCAAGTGAATTGATGACCAATTTCAAATCCTTTAAGCCCGCTGATTCATAAACATCCATCGCAAGAGCGATAACTTCTGCATCAATGGCAGGATCTGCTGAACCGATTGCCTCTACACCGAATTGCACGAATTGACGGTAGCGACCGGCTTGTTGGCGCTCATAGCGGAACATAGGTCCTAAATAAGAAAGTTTAACAGGTTGGTCTGGGGCACCAAACATTTTATGTTCTACATACGCACGGACAACTCCAGCTGTATTTTCAGGACGCAATGTTAACGAACGCCCCCCGCGATCTTCAAATGTATACATTTCCTTTTGCACAACATCCGTTGTTTCACCAACACCACGTGCAAATAAATCTGTCTGTTCGAAAATCGGTGTACGAATTTCGTTATAGCGATACACACGGCAAATATCACGAATAATCGCTTCAACCTTTTGCCATTTTTCAGATTGACCTGGCAAAATATCTTGTGTTCCTCGTGGCACTTTAAAACTCATGTAATTTCCCTCCTATATTGATTGCTTATGATTGAGCAGCTGTCATTCCACTTGGAGCGGCTTCGAGCTTTCTTTGAGCGCTTTCCTCTCCACTTGGAGCGGCTTCGGTCCTTCTTTGAGCGCTTTCCTCTCCATTTGGAGCGGCTTCCACCCTTGATTAAGCACTCCGCTCACCAGTTGGAGCTATTTTTCTTGCTGTTCAGTGAAGCATCTTCCACATAGCGCAGAATTCACCCCATTTTCAGCAGGGTCGATTGCTTTTTAGACAACAAAAAAGCCCTCGTCTCCTTGCCATTGCAAGGGACGAGAGCTGTATAAGCTTCCGCGGTTCCACCCTAGTTGACACAAAATATAAATCTGTGTCCTCCTCATAATCGGATAACGGCCGATTCCGTTTTTTCCTAGTAGGCATTGCTGCTTTTCAGAAAAAAGCCTCTCAAGTGTTATTCGCATCATACATATTTGTAGGAAAGATTGCAGCCTAAGTCTTCCCCTCTCTTTTCCAATAGAGGTACACGCTACTTGCTTGGTCATAAGCGATTAATCATTTTTCGATTACCCTTTATGTTAGTCACTAGCCAAGCCAATGTCAACTATTTTTATATTTTTCATCAAACAGCAATGAAAATGACAAATTCCATTACCTTTTTACCACGAATTTTTATACAAAAGCATGGTAAAATAGCACAAGGAATAGGAGGAATCTGATGAGGACAAAAATTTTACATAGTATAATGATCTTCATACTAATGGTAACTATTGCGATGCCAAATAAGAACTTTGTTCAAAAAGCTTCCGCAGACACTAGTGATCTAAAAGTCGCTGGAACAATTCTTCATTTACGTGAGGGTCCTGGTTTGTCTTATCCTATCATTACAACATTAGAAGAAGGTGATCCTTTATCCTCAATTGGTCGTGAAGGTGATTGGATTCAAGTAAAAACAGGTAACTACGAAGGATGGGTTGCCTCTTGGCTGACAGCTCCTACAAATGCTAAACAAGCCTTAGATAAAACTGTCATCGCACAAGTTGACCGTTTAAATATTCGAACAGAGCCAGATATCTCATCAGCAGTGCTTGGGCAACTTTCGACGGGCAACCAAGCAAACCTCATTGAAGAAAATAGTGAATGGGCCAAAATTGATTGGAATGGACAAACTGGATGGGTTTCAAAGGATTATGTCACGATAAACGATAATCCTAAAAAAGAAATAGAACCAAAAGAAGATGCAGTAGAAGTAACTACTACTACAACACCAGTAAACAAGGATACTACTTTTACAATCTTAGTGGACGTTCTAAATGTCCGTAAAAAACCTGATTTAAATACTAAAAAAGTTGGTACTGTGACAAAAGGGCAAGCCTTTAAAGTACTGGCTCAAGAGCATAATTGGGTACAAATACAGTACAATGATAAAAAAACAGGATGGGTCTATAGTTTTTACGGTACATTCTCTAATAAAGTGAAGAGTACTTCCAAAACTTCCTCTTCTAAAGAGTTGGAGTCTGTTACGATTATTTATAATGGGACAAACCTACGAACAGATGCGTCAACAGATGCTGAAGTTGTTGAACGTGTCGATGCTGGCATTAATTACCCGATTGTCGGCGTGAAGAATGATTTTTATGAAATACAATTAGATGATGAAAAAACGGCATTTGTCGCGAACTGGGTAGTAACAACAAGTTCAAATAAAGCAACAATACCTCAAAAGGATAAAGAAGAACCTCGTAAAAAAGGAACTTTAAATGGACTGACGATTGTTGTGGATGCAGGACATGGTGGGAATGATCATGGAACAACAGGGCAGCGTGGTACAGAGGAAAAAGGCATTACTTTGAAAACAGCTACTCTACTTGCTTCTAAATTAAGTGCTGCTGGTGCAAATGTGGTCATGACGAGGGAATCAGATGAATATGTAGCTCTACGTAAGCGTGTATCAATTGCCCATCAATATGAGGCAGATGCCTTTATTAGTCTTCATTATGATGCAACAGACGACAGCTCTATTAACGGCTTCACATCCTATTATATGAATAGTAATCAAAAAGGACTTGCTGAAGCGATCCATGATGGCCTTTCAGGTAAATTAGAATTGAGAGATCGTGGGACACAGCAAGGTAACTATTTAGTACTTCGAGAAAATCGTCAAAAGGCTGTACTTATTGAGTTAGGCTTCTTGAGTAATTCAAGCGAGGAGCGAGTCATCACGACAGCAAAGTTCCGTGAGCAGGCCACTCTCGGTATTTATCAAGGTATACTCAACTATTTTAATAAGCAAGAGGAATAAACAAAAAGCTGTGGAAAGAATAATCTTCCACAGCTTTTTTCACGTTTTAAGTGATCCCTATTGCTACTGCAGCAATCAATGCAAGACATGCAATCACTGCCCAACCAAGTATCATCTTCCAAATAAATTTGATCCACTTTTCATATGGGATACCTGCTACAGCTAAATACGCCATTAGCGCAGATGAAGTAGGAATGATAGAATTTGTTAAGGAATCCCCATATTGAAAGGCTAACACAGCCACTTGACGTTCCAATCCTAATAAATCAGTAATTGGAATCATAATTGGCATTGTTGCTGCTGCCTGTCCACTACCTGATGAAATAAATAAATTCAAAAGTGCTTGGATAAATAACATGCCAATTGCGCTAATAGCATGTGGCAAATGGCCAATGGTTTCTGATGCTGCATAAACAATCGTATCAATAATTTTTCCTTGCTCTAACACAACAGTGATTGCACGGGCAAAGCCTACAATTAAGGCACCGAACGTTACAGCTTTTGCCCCATCAATAAAGGAATCAAAAATAGTCGCAGGTTTTAAACCGCCAATTAGCCCCGCAATTAACCCCATAATTAAAAAGGATGCTGTTAATTGTGTTAGGAACCAGCCCCAATTAAAGACACCATAAATATTAAAGCCAATTCCGCAAGCCATCACAATAAATACAAATTTATGCTTACCTGTTAATGTAGGAATGTCAATTTCGGATACAGTAGATTTAGCCTTTTGCTCAATGTCATAAATAACACTTGCTTGTGGATTCTTTTTTACTTTAAAAGCATAGCGAGACACATAAAATATGGCAAAACCTAGAACAAAAATATAGACAACTGCACGGAAACCTATTCCAGAAAATAGCGGTACATCTGCTAATGATTGCGCAACACCTACTGTAAAGGGATTAAGCATACCTCCAAAAAATCCACTGGCTGCACCAAGAGTAATCATAGCTGTCCCTGTTACAGCATCAAAGCCCATTGCACGAGCAATCGCTACACCAATCGGTACGAAAATAATTGTTTCTTCTGCCATCCCCATTGTAAAACCGCCAACAGAGAACAAGATCATCGATAATGGAATGAGTAATTTTTCTCTTCCCTCTAGCGCTTTTACACCTTTATAGACACCAGCTTCAATTGCACCTGTTGAACGGATAATGCCAAAAACACCGCTGACTAAGAAAATGTAGAAAATAATTTGAGCTCCTTTTTCAAGCCCCATTGGAATCGCTGTAAACATTTCGAAAAATGAAACTGGATCACTCTCAATATGATGATAGCTTCCATCTACAACGAGCATTCGCCCTTCCTCATCCTCTACACGGTCAAACTCACCCGCCGGAATAATATAGCTTGCAATACCTGCTAAAAAAATAATAGCAAAAATAATGGTATATGTATGAGGTACTTTGAGCCAACTTCTCTTTTTAACATTCTGTTCATTTTCCATAAATTCACTCTCCTTTTCATAGATTTAGACATCGGAACAATGTTGTCGTTATATGTCGTTAATTGAGAATAAATATACATGAGTTCAAATTTATTGTAAAGTATTAATTTTCTATTATTTCAGAATGTCCAATAGTTTGTTGCCTTATAAAGCTTTCGCGGACGGCCTTGATGATAAGGTTGCTCCTCTCCTACTAACTTAAAGTAATCATGCTCGATTAATCGATTAATAATGCGTTCAGCAGATCGACGTGACAGATTCATATATTGCGCTAATTCCGTAGCTGAAAATGGGCGATTATTAGTAACTGTGATAAATTGCTTCATAACATTTAAATTTTTAGCACTCATTTTCACCTTTTCAGCCATCTCTAAAATGGCTTTATGATGGCTACTTAATGCAATTTGATTATTATGTTCAAATAATTGTTCATGTAACTTATTCTCTGCATCTACTAAACAAATGACGGTCGATGCATCTCTCCATTTGGACGTGAAAAATAAAGCTTGGGAAGAATGAGTTTCTGCTTCATGTAATGAATATCCATAGCCAATGCCAATCGTAAAAGTGGTTTTAAATTGTCGTTCACACTGTTCAATTAATGATCTTAAATAAGCAGGTTCAAGTTGTTCAATTACCCCTCTAGTAGAAATGATTAAATAAGGCTCCTGTTGGGCTTGCGTGATCCTTGCCTGAAAACGCTTGCAAATATTTTCTAACGACTTTACAAATAGTTGTTGTTCATCCATCAACTTTTGTTTACTACAAATAGAAACGACAGCTATTTGCGACGAAGTCAACATTGTATGCTGATAAGCTTCAAGCGCTGAATTAATTGTCATTATGAATGTTTGTTTGCTTTCAACCATGTACTTCGAAGGTATACCTAATCTTTGTAACTCAACAAAAACTGCGTGTAAACTAGTAAGCGCTAAAGTGGTTTTCCCTGCTTTATATAATTCCTTATGAAAGTAAATAAAATCATTCACATTGAGCTTTGTGATTTTTTCTGGTTGATCATAAACCCATTCGTAATCTTTTACATAGACGTCAGTAGATGGAATACCGGCTTCCATCATTACCTGATGAAGACTATTCTGCTTAGGTACATCGATCGATAGCTGGGATAAATCCACCTTTTCATGATGTTGTAAGGATAATAACGATAGTGCTAGTGTCAATTCATCAAAAGGGATAAACACTGCTTGGATGTGAGATGCTTTTATTTTTTCATAGCAGTAATAATAGGGAATCGATCCAGCAAATAGTAATATATCCGAACAAGATGCAGCTTCATCAAAAAGATTTACACATTGATCTGGTGAAGTATAGGGAAAATGAATAAATTGTACTTGTGGAAACAACGTGAAATGTTCTTTTATATTATTCCAGAAAAATAATGAACCTAGAATCCCTATTGTTTTCAAAATGCTCAGCTCCTTTAATACGCACAATATTCCGATAATTTTAATCATTATACCGTAAATATATAAAAAAAGAACCTTCTATCAACTATTATGTTGAGAAGGTTCATACATACTTATTTTCTTGTAGCTTCCAGCGTTACCCATACAATCTCCTCCATTGGAATGAAGTAAGGCGTACGACTAATCTCTAGGATTAAATGGTCAGGTAGTATGGATAATAAAATACCTTGCTGAATATTTTTTTCTGTTTGCACGACAACTGCCTGACCAATCATCATTTTAAAAGTTTCGTATAAATATGGATTGGATATACTCCCCATCTGTGCCATGTGTAGACACCCCTTCCTATAAAACTAACCATACTCTTTAGTATATGAAGGAATTATAGGAAATGTACCATTATTTTGATTCTAGAAGTATTGTGACTGGACCATCATTAATTAGTGCAACATCCATCATCGCACCAAAAACACCTGTTTCCACATGTAAGCCATGCTCTCGCAGTGCTTGATTAAAAGCTTCCCACAACGGTTCGGCTACTTCTGGTCTAGCTGCACTTGTGAAACTTGGTCGATTCCCTTTTTTGGCATCCCCATATAACGTAAATTGTGAGACGGACAAAATAGCACCTCCATGCTCTAAAATGGAATGGTTCATTTTGCCATCAGCATCTTCCCAAAGGCGTAAATTGGCTATTTTTTTCGCTAAATAAAGGACATCCTCCTGTGAATCTTCATGTGTAATACCCACTAGAAGAACGTAGCCACTATCAATTGCTCCTGTGACAGCTCCGTCTACTGTTACAGAGGCAGCTTTACTGCGCTGTAATACTACTTTCATGCATTAAAACCCCAATTCTATGTTGTTGCTTACCATTAATTAATGACCCGTTGCACCGAATAAATATCAGGTGTTTGTTTAATTCGTTCCACAACTTTATGCAAATGAGAAATATTTGAGATCGAAATAGTTAAATGAATTGTCGCCATCTTATCGCGATCAGCACGACCACTGACTGCTAAAATATTCGTTTTTGTTTCACTAACAATTTGCATGATCTCATTTAAAATACCTGGTCTATCGAAAGCTGATACTTCGATATCGACTGGATATTCTTTTTTCTCTGGAATGACACCATGCTCCCATTCCACCTCAATTAAGCGCTCCTGCTCATCCTCGATTTGAATATTTGGACAGTCCGCACGGTGCACAGACACACCTCTCCCCTTTGTGATAAAGCCTACAATTTCATCTCCAGGAACAGGTGTACAACAACGTGAAAGTCGAATAAGCATATTATCAATGCCCTTTACAATGACACCAGATTCCGTACGTTTTTGCGGAATTGGATTTTTCATTTTTTGTTCGATTTTCTCTAAAGCTTCTTCCTGCTCACGCTCTTTACGGCGTTTTTCCGCTAAACGATTGACTACTTGCTGTGCTGTTATACCGTTTACACCAACTGCCGCATACAAGTCTTCTTCGTTCGTATAATTAAATTTATCACACACTCGTTTGAGGTTTTCTGATGACATTGTTTCCTTTAAATCGAAATCCTGTGCACGGATTTCTTTTTCGATCATCTCTTTACCTTTGATAATATTCTCTTCACGTAGATGTCGTTTAAAGAATTGCTTAATCTTATTTTTCGCCTGGGAGGATTGCGCTATCTTTAACCAATCGCGGCTCGGGCCAAAGGATTGCTTAGAAGTTAAAATTTCAATGATATCTCCCGTTTTTAGTGGTGTATCAAGAGGTACCATTTTCCCATTAATTTTGGCTCCAATCGTACGATTTCCGACTTCAGAATGGACACGATACGCGAAATCGATCGGCACAGAACCAGCTGGCAATTCAATGACATCGCCCTCAGGTGTAAAGACGTACACCATATCGGAAAATAAATCAAACTTTAAGGATTCCATAAACTCTTCTGCGTTGGAAGATTCATTTTGGAATTCTAAAATTTCACGGAACCATGTTAGCTTTTGGTCGACATTTTGCTTTTGATGGTCGACCTTTTTGCCTTCTTTATACGCCCAGTGTGCAGCAATCCCGTACTCTGCAATCTTGTGCATTTCCTTTGTGCGAATCTGCACCTCTAGTGGATCACCATAGGGTCCAATAACAGTTGTATGCAAAGATTGATACAGGTTTTGTTTTGGCATGGCAATATAATCTTTAAAACGGCCTGGCATCGGTTTCCATAATGTATGCACAATACCTAAGACGGCATAGCAATCTTTAATACTATCTACAAGTACACGAATGGCTAGCAAATCATAAATTTCATTAAATTGTTTCTTTTGTAGCACCATTTTTCGATAAATACTATATATGTGCTTTGGACGACCATAGACATCTGCTTCGATTTCTACCTCATTCAGCTGTGACTTCATCTCAGCCATGACATTCTCTAAATAAGCCTCACGTTCATCACGCTTTTTCTTCATCAAACTGACAATACGATAATATTGCTGTGGGTTTAAATAGCGAAGTGCTGTATCTTCAAGCTCCCATTTGACTGTTGAAATTCCTAGGCGATGTGCGAGTGGTGCAAAGATCTCTAATGTCTCTTTGGAAATACGTCGTTGCTTTTCAGCAGGTAAATGCTTAAGTGTACGCATATTATGAAGACGGTCTGCTAGCTTGATTAAGATGACACGGATATCCTGTGCCATCGCTACAAACATTTTCCGATGATTCTCTGCTTGCTGCGCCTCTTTAGATAAATATTTAATTTTCCCCAGTTTAGTAACACCATCAACTAGCACTGCTACTTCCTCGCCAAATTCCCGTACCAAATCATCCCGCGTAAAATCTGTATCTTCGACAACATCATGTAAAAAACCTGCCGCTACAGTTTCCGGGTCCATTTGTAATTCAGCTAAAATACCTGCTACTTGTACTGGGTGAATAATATACGGTTCACCAGAGCTACGGAATTGCTCAATATGAGCATCCCTTGCTAATTCATATGCTTTTTTCACGAATGCGACATTTTCATCATTCATGTAGGATTTGACTAACTCAAAAACGTCCTCAGGAGTCAAAATTTGCTCTTTCGCCATAACATGTCCACCTTGCTCGTCAAATTTTTCAGATTAGATATAAACTTAATTGTATAAAATATTATGGTCTATTGTAAAGAGACTGTATCATTTAGTTTAGTTAATCTCGTGAACAGCTTGAAAAATGGAAAAAATAATCTCTTTTTTAATAAAAAAGACCCTTGTGACGATATGCGCCACAAAGGGTCCTTGTTTCGACAAGAGGATTAGTGTAATTGGTTGTAAGCTACAGCAATTTTCGCGCCTACTACTGCATTGTTTTTCACTAATGCAATGTTGGCATCAAGACTTTTACCTTCTGTCAATTCTTTCACTTTACCTAGTAAGAATGGTGTAACGTTTTTACCTTGAATACCATTTTCTTCAGCTTCTACTAAAGCTTTTTCAATAATGTTAGTAATAAATGTATGCTCTAATGCTTCAGCTTGAGGAATTGGATTTGCAATAACAGCGCCGCCTTTTAATCCTAATTGCCATTTCGCAGATAGCATTGCAGCAATTTCTTCTGGCGTATCCAATTGGAAGTTTACATCAAAGCCACTTTGACGTGTATAGAATGCTGGCAGTTCATCTGTTCCGTAACCTACAACAGGCACACCTTTTGTTTCAAGGTATTCTAGTGTAAGACCGATATCTAAAATAGATTTTGCTCCTGCACAGATAACAGCAACATTTGTTTGTGCTAATTCCTCTAAGTCTGCAGAGATATCCATTGTTGTTTCAGCACCACGGTGAACACCGCCAATACCTCCAGTAACAAAGATTTCAATGCCTGCAAGCTCTGCACAGATCATCGTAGCTGCAACTGTAGTAGCACCTAATTTTTTCGTTGCAAGTAGGTAACCTAAATCACGGCGAGATGCTTTTGCAACACCTTGTGCATTCCCGAACATTTCAAGTTCTTCATCAGATAGACCAATTTTAATTTTTCCATCAATTAACGCAATTGTTGCAGGTACTGCTCCGTTATCACGAATAATTTGCTCTACCTCACGCGCAGTTTGCACGTTTTGTGGGTATGGCATACCGTGTGAAATAATTGTTGATTCTAATGCAACGATTGGTAGACCTTTTGCTTGTCCTGCTTTTACTTCTTCTGATAATACGATGAATTCTTTCATGTTGTTATTCCTCCATTTCACTTGTTAACAAATCTACGGATAATTCTGGTCTTACTGTATAGGGAGATGCCAAAGTATTTTTAGCATTTGTTAAGCCAGCATCAATGCTTGTCGCAAAGGATTGTCCTGTCAACCAGCTATGTATGACTGCGCTGACAAAGGCATCTCCTGCTCCTGTAACATCTTCAATTTTTTCTATCACTTTGGCAGCAAAATGACTTGGAGCAATGGTAGTAGATGCTGCATATACACCCTTGCTGCCTGCTGTAATAATGACATGTTCGGCACCTAGCTGCAGGAGCTGTTGTAAAGCTTTTTCATAATGGGTAGCGTTTTCAATTTTATGTCCAACAATTGTTTCCGCTTCATCCGTGTTACAAATAAACCATGTTACTCCTTGTAATGTTTCAGGTAGTCGATTCATTTTCGGTGAAGATACCGGCACAATGACAAGTGGGATATTACGAGCAACGGCTACTTGTTGGATATAGGCTACTGTTTCTTTTGGACAATTTAAATCCAGAATAAAGCAGCCTGCGTTGACTAACATTGTTTCATGCTTTTTCAATAAGCTAGGTACTAGTAGATCATACACTTCCATATTGGCTACAGCTAATGCTAGCTCCCCTTGCTCATCCATAATGGCTGTATAAGAACCCGTTGAAGCCTCTGCTAGCTGCTCCACATAACGTAGGTTCATAAAGGATTCCGAAGCTTCTTGGATGACTTGCCAATCAGCATCTTTCCCAGCCGTTGTCAGCAATGTCACTTGATGGTTTAATCTGCCTAAATTTTCAGCAATGTTTCTACCAACACCACCAACACTAAAAGAAGAGCTAGCAGGGTTAGATGTCCCAAATTGAACATTGCCTTTCACGTGGAATTTTCGGTCTAAATTGGCTCCCCCGATGCAAATAATTTCATTTTCCTCGGGTAAAATATATGCACGACCTACAATTTTTCCTTGCTTTGTTAAACTAGACACTAAATTAGCAAGCACTGGACGTGAAAGATTCATTGCATCTGCCATCTCTTGCTGAGACATAAACGGATTTTGGCGAATTAAAGCAAGCACCGCCTGTTCTCTTTCATTCATAGCATCACCTTTTATTATATTTGTTTACATTATAAACTTTTGTTTGATTCATGTCAAAGGATTTTAAAAAAAGTTGAACCTGTTATGTTGAGGTTCAACTTTTTTCGTTTATTATACATGCTGTGGTGTTTGTTTTTTGACAATGATAACGAACAGGCTAGCCATGGCACAGAATATACCCGCAAGGAAAAAAGCCCATGTATAGGAATTAAAAAATTGATAGATCAATCCACCACCATATGCAGCAACAGCAGCTCCTGCTTGATGTGAGGCAAATATCCATCCGTAAATAATACTACTTTTTTGCATACCAAAAATTTGTCGTGTAATACTGATCGTTGGTGGTACTGTGGCAATCCAATCGAGTCCATAAAAGATAGTGAATATCGTCAGTAAAATAACAGAACCTTGTGATAATGCATAAGGGAGTAATAATAAGGAAGCTCCCCGTAACAAGTAATACCAAAATAACAGCCAACGATTATCGAAGCGATCTGATAGCCAGCCTGAGGCAGTCGTCCCTAGTAAGTTAAACACACCCATAAATGATAAGAGTGATGCAGCGGTGACTAAAGGAACGCCAAAACTAATACAATACGAAACAAAATGAGTCCCGATCAAGCCGCTCGTTGAAAGTCCACATATAAAGAAGCTTCCTGCTAATAGCCAAAAGGCTTTAATCTTAACCGCCTCTAGTAAACCGTTAAACGCAATATGAATCGGATTTTTCTTCTGCTGCACTGTCTGTTCTTCAATAAACTCCTCTTGTCCATATGGGTTTAGCCCCACATCCTGAGGCTTATTTTTAATAAAAATAGCAATCAAGGTGAACATCAACGTACTTAGAAGAAGAATTAACCCCATTGCCCAGCGCCAAGAATAATGTTCAATGATCATGGCTAGCACTGGTAGTAGAATTAATTGTCCTGTAGCTGTACTAGCCGTTAATATACCAACTGCTAACCCCCTGCGTTTGACAAACCAATGATTAGCTACATAGGGACTAAGGACCGTTAAAAAAAGGCTTGCACCAAGGCCGATGATGCCACCCCAAATCACAATTAACTGCCATGATTGATTCATCAAAAATGTCAAAGTGATCCCTACAATTAACGTAGCCATCGCGCTTAGCATCATTTTCTTTAAGCCAATAACTTCAAGCAATGCCGCCATAAATGGCCCTGATATACCATATAAAAATAGACTTATGGCGAAGGCTAGGGCAATAGTTGACCGCTCCCATTGAAATTCCTTTTCAAGAGGATTGATAAAAACGCCAGAGGATGACAATGTAATACCTGCCACAATAATCGAGAAAAATGTGACAACTAAAATAAACCAGCTATAATGAACACGCTTCATCCAAACACCTACTTTTCATATGAGTGGCACTAAAAACATGTATATACATGTTTTTATGGTAGTAAAAAAATAACATTCTCTAATGGGATAGGTGAAAAAAGGCTTTCCATTCTATGCTACTTACTTGCCGCTTCAGCCCGCTAGTTGGAAAGCTAAAGAAAACCCTTGTGAACTAGCGTTAGACATAAGGTACATCGTAGGCTCCATGAAAAGGACGCAGCCCCCCTTGCCATAGGTTCTTTTTCATGTCCTACCAATTATATGTATATACATGTACAATGATAATAACTGCCGCTCATATAGCTGTCAAGAAGTAATTTCCACCTCTAAGGTGTATACTTACAATTAGTAGAATCCCTTAAAAGGAGTACTGACCATGAAGAACCAACTAAAAAATATTGATTATACGCAAATATGTGTTTGTGCGAACCTTCGAAAAAAAACGAGGGCTGTCACACAATTATATGATAAGCTGCTACAGCCTACTGGATTAAAGGTAACACAATATTCAATGCTTGCACACATTGACCTTCAGCAAGCTGTCTCGATTAGCCGTCTAGGTGAAATTTTACAACTCGATCAAACTACGGTGACACGTAACATAAATCTCTTAAAGCAACATGGCTATGTGGAATTAAAGCGAGACACAAACGATGCCCGTACGAAACAGATTACACTTACTGAAAAAGGGTTAGAAAAGTTGCATGAAGCTGCTCCCATTTGGCAAGCAATTCAAGATAGAATTATTGAGGATATCGGGATTGAAAAATATGCAGATTTCTACGATACATTGCGAACAATGCAAAAAATCATCCAATCCTATGAGGAGGAATAAAAAAAGCGCCCCATTGTTTTTAGGGCGCTTTCTTCTTGCTCTTAGTATTGAATAAGTGTCTTAATATTTAAATCGCCAAGTTTAGCACGACCATTTAATTCTAAAAGTTCGATTAAAAATGCACAACCTACTACCTGACCACCTAATTGTTCTACTAAGCGAACTGTTGCTTCCACAGTACCACCAGTTGCTAGTAAGTCATCACAGATTAAAACTTTTTGACCCGGCTTAATCGCATCATGATGCATTGTTAATGTATCTTTGCCATATTCAAGACCATAGTCAGCACTAATGACCTCACGCGGTAATTTACCAGGTTTACGAACAGGGGCAAAGCCGATTTCAAGTGCATAGGCAACTGGGCAACCGATAATAAAACCACGAGCCTCAGGACCTACTACAATTTCAGCTCCTACTTCTTTGGCGTATTCTACAATTTGATCTGTTGCATATTTGTATGCAGCTCCATTGTCCATAATTGTCGTAATATCTCTGAAGATAATGCCCTCTTTCGGCCAGTTTTCAACCGTAGTGACGTATTGCTTTAAATCCATGTTATTGCTCCTCCTACGAAACATTTTTCGTCTAGTCATGTATTCGTTCATCAAACCATTGTTTTAATTCTATATAAGGAGCGTAGACAAGCTTTTGCTCCATTTCAATCTGTTCTGAACGTTGTTTGTAAGACGGTGCCTCTGTTAGTGCCTGTTTTGGGGCATTCACGTTGACAGTCGTCAGTCCACTCTCCATTTTAACAAAACCAAGCTCAAAAAACACCTGTGTCATAAATTTTAATGCATCTAATGGCCATCCTGTATGCTTCGCTAAATCAGCTATGTGCATATCAAGCGGAAATGCTGGTCGATTTTTCAGGAATTTATAAAACCAAGCAAATTGCTCTCGTGTAGGTAAACCACTGAAATATTGTGAATCTGGCATATAAAAGTGCGCATAAATTCGTGAAGGCTTCGTTTTCTGTAATACTTCTTCTAATCTTTGAACATTTTGTGGCAAATCTAAAAGCACAATATAATCACTTTGATCAACATTTGAAAGTGTAGGGTCCACTACTGTAATAGGTACACCAATCAATGACTGATAATAGGTCATCGTTTCAGGACGAAAGGCTATAAACATCGCCTCATCCTTCGGCACTGTATTAAGCCAACGAGCTGTTTGACGGATTCCACGGATATCAAATAGCTGCCATTCTGTTGTTTGGACATCTTCAATCATAAATTGAGCTTTTTTTCGCCCTTGCCATTCGTTAATTTGTAAATCACCTATAAAGGAAACTTTGATGCCATACGTTAGCTCATCATGTAAATGACCTTTATTAAAACCGACACTATCTAATTTGTCATAGCCATTCGTTAATTCCATTTTAATATGATTTTCTGCTGCACCAATTTTACGCATGGATGAAATTTCTACATCCTCCAGTACATAAATAGGCTTTGGAAAATCAGTTCCAAATGGGCCAAGTGCTGAAATTTCTTCGATAGCATCTGCTGAAATTTCATCAATACTTAGTGGTATATCAATATGGACAATAGGGGTTAAGTGCTCCTCTGTTAAACAGGCCCTTGCTTGAGCATCTAAACGTCTACGTAGTTCATCAACATGCTCTAACGATAAGGTCATTCCTGCTGCCATGGGATGTCCACCAAAGTGAGGCAAAATATCCCGATTTTTTGCTAGTTCGTTATATAAATGGAAGCCTTCAATGCTTCGGGCGGAACCTTTAGCTATCCCTTTATCAGGATCGAGTGAAAGGACAATGGTTGGACGGTAATATAACTCCACAAGACGAGAAGCAACGATGCCCACAACCCCTGCATTCCAGCCTTCCCCTGCCACAACAAGAACTAAGGAATTGCCAATCGTTTCATCGGCTTCGATAAGGGCGATAGCTTCATCTGTAATGCTTTTCACAATATCTTTTCGTTCTGTATTGCAAGCATTTAACTGTTTTGCCAGCGCAGCTGCCTTGGCATTGTCCTCAGCCATTAATAACTCGACTCCTGGAGCTGCTTCTCCGAGTCGACCAACAGCATTTAATCGAGGGCCAAAATAAAAGCCAATCGTTTCTTCAGAAATTTTTGCCTGCTCTGTACTCGCTATGTCACACATTGCTTGTACCCACGGACTAAGGGAGCGACGCATTTCCTGAATACCCCGTTTGACCAGATAGCGATTTTCATCTACTAGCGGCACTAAATCTGCTACAGTGCCAATCGCAACAAATTCAATTAAGTGGATGGGTAGCTCTCCATATAGAGCATGTGCTAGCTTAAAGGCTACACCTACTCCAGCTAACTCTCCGAACGGATAATGCCCTTCTGGTAATCGCGGGTGAAGAATAATATCTGCTGGCGGTAGCTCCTCCCCAGGTTCATGGTGATCAGTCACAATAACATCCATGCCAAGCTCTTTCGCTACTCGGATAGGTTCAATTCCTGAGATCCCATTATCCACTGTAATGATTAATTGTACCCCTTCTTCATAGGCTTCTCGAAATAGAGCCTCATGTGGTCCATACCCATGGATAAAACGATTTGGGATTTTAAAAGATACATCGGCACCAAGATCCAATAACACATTTAGCATGACAGTCGTACTTGTCACACCATCCGCATCGTAATCGCCATAGACTAATATTTTCTCACCATTTTCTAGTGCTTGCTCAATTCGCGCCACCGCTTCAGCCATGCCATGCATGAGAAATGGATCATGAATATTTGCTTCGGTCATATTTAATAAGCTTTCTGCGTCAGCGGTTGTTTCACAGCCACGTGCTGCTAAAATTTTTGCTGCAATCGCAGAAAGTTGTAAGTCATTTTGTAATGTTTGGACAAGTGTGGCATCTGGACGCTCCACCTGCCATCTTTTTTTCGATAGGATCATCTTCTCACTTCCTTACGAAAGCTATTATACCGAAATTCGATTGGTTACGCACTATCCATTAGATTGATAGTTTTACCATCCATTCGAGATGTATATCCATCACTTTTCCTTAACTATGCTTCAAATTAAATATTCACTCCCAAGCAAAAAGCCTACTCTTTTAAAGAGTAGACTTCGCTAGTATACCTTTAGAAGCAGCTATTAATGCTTCCACTGTTGCTATATCTCCATCATGCAGGGCCGTTACAATGGCGCTCCCGACAATAACCCCATCCCCTAATGCCCCCATCTTTTTGACGTGCTCAGGTGTCGAAATACCAAAGCCCGCCAGCACTGGGATTGGACTTGCCTGACGTAGACCTGCAAAATGATGTTCTAAATTATTAGCAAAATGAGACCTTGCTCCCGTAATACCATTAACGGTTACTGCATAAACAAAGCCCTGACTAGCAGCTGCAATACGGGCAATTCGATCTGGAGGGCTAGTTAAAGAAACGAGTTGAATCACATCAATACGATGAGGGTTTAATGTTTCACGTAGCAGTGCACTTTCTTCTAATGGGACATCTGGTACAATTAACCCTTTTACTCCTGCTGCTACACAGTCTTTGGCAAAGGTCTCTAAGCCATAAGCTAACACTGGATTGAAATAAGTCATGACCACTAGAGGCACCGTTATCTCCTCTCTAAATGAAGCGAGCGTTTGCAACACTTTCTTTAATGTCACACCAGCTGCCAGTGCGCGTTCTCCTGCACGCTCAATCGCCGTTCCATCCGCTACAGGATCTGTAAAGGGAATACCTACTTCAATCGCTGTCACACCGAGCTGTTGAAAAGTTAAAATCGTCGGCTTGATTGTTTCTAGCCCCCCATCACCTGCCATCATATAGGGGATAAAAGCTTTATTTCCTGTAGCCTTTGCTTGTTCAATTGCTTGTTTTAGTGTCGTCATTTAGCATCCCCTCCTAGTACCGCTCGAACTGTGTGAACATCTTTATCTCCACGACCAGATAAGCATACAACTATAATAGAATCCTTCGGCATTGTCTTAGCAAGCTTTGCTGTATAAGCAATGGCGTGGGAACTTTCAAGTGCAGGAAGAATGCCCTCTGTTCGACTTAACAATTGCAAGCCCTCTAGTGCCTCATCATCTGTAATGGAGTCAAATTGAGCTCGGCCAATATCATGTAAATAACAATGTTCGGGCCCTTTCCCTGGATAATCCAATCCGGCTGAAATAGAATGTGCTTCTTGAACAAAGCCATTTTCATCCTGTAATAAATACATATAAGCACCATGTAACACCCCTTGCTGTCCACCGGCAATGGCCGCTGCATGCTTTCCAGTATCAAGACCACTCCCTGCCGCCTCAACACCATATAGGGCTACTGATTCATCATCAACGAATGGATGAAACATACCTATAGCATTACTGCCACCGCCAATACAAGCAACTACTACATCTGGTAAACGTCCCTCTTTTTGCAAAATTTGCTTTCTTGTTTCAACGCCGATTACACGCTGGAAATCCCGAACAATTTTAGGAAATGGATGAGGGCCTAATGCAGAACCTAAAATATAATGCGTATCCTCAACATTTGTCACCCAATAGCGCAATGCTGCATTCACCGCATCCTTTAAGGTTTTAGAACCACTTTCCACCGACTCGACCTTCGTGCCAAGAAGCTCCATGCGAAACACATTTAGCTGTTGGCGTTTGATATCCTCTGCCCCCATAAAAACAACACATTCTAGATTTAGTAAGGCACAAGCAGTAGCAGTTGCCACCCCATGCTGTCCTGCACCTGTTTCGGCAACAATTTTCTTTTTACCCATACGTTTAGCAAGTAGCGCTTGCCCTATGGCATTGTTTATTTTATGAGCCCCTGTATGGTTTAAATCTTCACGCTTTAAATAGACCTTTGCGCCACCTAGCTCCTTCGTTAAATTTTCAGCATAATAGAGAGGGGTTTCTCGTCCAACATACTCCTGTAAATAATAGGTAAGCTCCTCTGTAAAAGTTGCATCTTTTAATGCATCATCATAGGCGGTTTCTAATTCTAGTAATGCGGTCATTAAAGTTTCTGGCACAAACTGACCACCAAATCGGCCGAAACGTCCTTCCTTTGTCGGTACACTATTTGCAATTGAAATCCCCATTAGATGATCCCCCTCTTTACTGTCTTTAAAAATTCCTGTATTTTTGCAGAATTCTTCATTCCATCTGTTTCCACACCACTCGAAACATCCACCATAAAAGGGGCTACCGTTGTGATGGCCTCTTCAATATTGTCCACGTTGAGACCACCAGCTAATAGTAATTTTTCTCGTGGGATACCTACCTCCTCCAGTAGGCTCCAGTCAAAAGTATGGCCACTGCCACCTTTAAAATCTGTCCCAGGTGCATCGAATAAATAATAATCTACCTGATAATCAGCTGCAGCTTGAATATCCTCTTTGCCTCGTACCGACAATGCCTTAATAGCTGGATAACCTTGTTCTTGAATAAATGCGGGCGTTTCTTCTCCATGATATTGCACATAGTCTAATGGCACACGTTCTACCGCTTCCTTTAGTTCAGCTGCAGACGGATTGACAAAGACACCAATTTTTAATACCCCTTGAGGTACTTCGTTCGCTAAAAGCTGAGCTTGCTCAATAGTTACGCGACGTTTGCTCGGTGCGAAAACAAAACCAATGGCATCTGCACCAGCCTGAATAGCTGTTATGACATGTTCTTGTTTTTGAAATCCACAGATTTTAACTTTTGTCATACAGAAGCCCCTCCTTTCGTACTTGAAAACATTGTAGTGCCTGCCCAGCATCTCCACTGCGCATTAATGCCTCCCCTACAAGAATTCCACTAGCCCCCATGGCTGCAACTTGTTGTGCATCTTCCTGTGACCAAATACCGCTTTCACTTATTAATACACGGTTTTCATTAAATGGAAAAGCGTCAGCAATTTCTTGTGTACGTTGTAAACTGACCTCAAACGTGCGTAAATCTCGATTATTAACACCAATCAACTTTGCATCTACTGCAAGTGCACGGTCGAGCTCCTCTCTATCGTGCACTTCCACTAAAACCTCTAAGCCTAACCCAGTTGCGTAGCTATATAAATCTCGTAAAGATTCGTCTGTCAAAGCAGCTACAATTAATAAAATAATGGATGCTCCTGCTGCCTTCGCAAATCGAATCTGCACCCTATCAATCATGAAATCCTTACATAGTAGAGGGATATTCACAACACTAGCAACCGCTGCTAAATCGTCAAAAGAGCCTTTGAAAAATTCTTTATCGGTTAAGACAGAAATGGCGGCTGCTCCTGCTTGTGCATAGATTTGTCCTTGGGCAACTGGATTTGCCCCTTCTGCAATTAGCCCCTTGGAAGGAGAAGCACGTTTCATTTCAGCAATGACTTGTAACGTATTCGCCTGTCGTAGCGAATCAAATAACGATGGACGTGTCTTTTCTGTATAACTTGCTAGAGGATCAGGTTGCTCTAATAAAGCATCTACTTCTATCCTCTTTTGCTGTAGAATTTTGTTAAGTATATTCATAAACCTACCTCCACTTTTTTTATTTGCTCGCTAAAGGTAACTACCGCTTCCAATTTTTGAAGTGCTCGCCCACTAAAAATACTTTCCTTTGCCATGGCTACCCCTTCTTTAATCGTTTCTGCTTGACCATAGCCAAATAAGCCAATACCTGTATTGAATAACACAGTATCTAAATAGGCACTCTGCTCCCCAGCTAATAGTTTTCTCATGAGTACAGCATTTTCATCTGCATTGCCACCTCTGATTGCCTCTAACGGTGCAAATGGGAGACCAACATCTTCTGCTGTTAAGGAAAAAGGAATTAAATCCCCTTTATCTACTAAAACTAGCGTATTTTGACCCGCTAACGAAGCTTCATCTAAGCCTTGTGGTCCTGATACGACAATGGCTCGTTCACGCCCAAGCATTTGTAAAACAGAAGCATATTCCATTACAAAATTAGGTCGGTTAATTCCCGTGAACTGTGTTGACAATGGGACTGGATTTGTTAAAGGTCCAACAAGATTAAAGATTGTTGGTTTCCCTATTGAACGGCGAACCTCCCCAATCCGCTTTAATTTTGGATGAACATTTGGCGCATAGAGAAAGGCGATTCCTTCTTTCTCCAATAACTCAATAGTTTGCGGAATAGAAATAGCTGTATGAATACCTAATGCCTCCAATACATCGGAACTGCCCGAGGAAGATGATATTTTGCGGTTTCCATGCTTGGCTATTTTGACGCCTGCTCCAGCTAGTACAAAAGCGGAAGCTGTACTGATATTAAAAGTATGAAGTCCATCACCGCCAGTACCGCAATTATCCATATAGCCACTAGCTTGTATGGCTACCTCACGTGCAAAAGACCGCATAATTGTTGCTAATGCTGCTACCTCATGCGCCGTTTCTCCCTTTACTGATAAAGCTGTTAAAAAGCATGCCATTTGGTCTTTAGGTGTCTGATCATCAAATAACCATTGTGCCGCCTTCAGCATTTCCTCATACATTAAGTGTTCGCCTTGCAACACTTTTTGTTGTAATTGTTCCATTAATCCTGCCCTCCATTGTTCGTCAGTAACTGTAAAAATGCCTCTTGTTCCTCTTTCACTCGATCTAATACTTTCTGCACGTCTGTATATTTCGTCACGGTGATGGTCGTTTGCATATTCATGGATTCATGATCAGCTACAATGGACTGTCCTGTTAAGGCAAAATCTAAATGTCCATTAAATCCAATAAAGCCTAGAGCTCCACCAAAATTGGACCTTTTTTTAATAGATCGTGCTATCTGTTCATTTGGAAATCCCACAGTCGAAAATGTTGGCAATGTTGCTGCTAATACGTCAAGCGCATGAAGCATAGGTAAAAGCTGCCCCTCCACCGTTGATGTCATATGCAATGCCTGTTTCGATTCCTCAATACGCATGGCATCAATAATTTGAACAGAGTCTCTGAAGCAAACAGACTGTAAATCTTGTTGAACTGTACGAACAAGAAGCGCATGTGATTTTCTAATGGCCGAATGATCGTATAATTTGCGCTCATTTTCTAGGTCTTCACTTTTTGTCTCCCCTCCTGGATATGTCCCCTCCATAGGTGTTGCAATGACTTTATCTCCTTTGACACGTATCAGACTTTCAGGGGAAGTTCCTAATACAACATAATCATCGAATTCTATATAATACATATAGGCTGCTGGCTTCATTTTACGTAGCTGTCGGTATAAGGTAAACGCATGCCCCTGAAAGTTTGCTACATATTGCTTGGGCAGTACAACCCGTGAGATATCATTAGTTAAACTTTCTTGTATTGTCTGTAAATCTTTTGCGAATTGTACATAGGACATCCTCTCGAGTCCATGATACCGAGAAGTTGCTTCATCACTTACATGTCCGTTTAACAATTGTTGTGCCAATTCTTCTAAACTAGGTTGTTGTTTTTCCGCATCAATATTTGTATGAATTAATGTCACTTCATCGGTTAGATGATCAAACACAATAATTGTTTCATACACATGAAAATGGGCCTCAAGCATTTCTACTTGATTGTCGTTGAACACCTTTGTTCCACTATGACCTATAAAACCAACAGCCCCTCCAGAGAATGGAAATTGTGTCGTATTGGTAATGCGTGGCATTAGTCGTTTAAGTAGGACAAAGAGGTTTCCTTTATGCACATATGTTTTTCCAGTTTCATGGGAAATCTCCTGAATTTCTTGGCCCATTCCTTTATAAGTCTTTCTTGGATTCGCTCCAATAAATGAAAATCTTCCTGCTCCCTCATGCTGGGAGGAGCTCTCCAGCAAAAATTTATGTGTACCCTGTAACCGTCTAAAAATCAAAATAGGTGTTAAAGAATCGCCATTAATGGTTTTCATTTTTGTCCTAGAACTCATTGTTTGCATAGCTATTAAACTCCTTTTTAAAGATTCTTTTTCACTGTTTAGTCGAATGCTGAATCAAATAAAAAAGCCCTCTGCAAAAAGGATTAATCCTAATTGCAGAGGACGATCATGACCGCGTTGCCACCTCATATTAGAGCATTTGCTCTCACCTTTGTGCTTTCCAGCTCTGTTTTACATATGGAAAAGCACCCCTATAACGTGGGGAATCACGTTCGCTGTTTATTAGCGACTCTCATAAGTCCATTCACATAAGCTGTAAATCAGTTTACACCAACCACTGACTCTCTACATTACAGGACTTATGTTACTACTCTTATTCAACAATTTCTCAGCTATTCTCATCTAAACTCAGCTCATCTGTTCTTAGGCTGACCTCGCTCCCGAAGCCTTCTACCTGATCCGAACAAAAAGTTAGCCTTAATTCTATGCCAAAGCAATATAATTGTCAATAAATTCTGAAGAAAAAGTGGTGATACATGCTTTTTGAGTAGACCTTTATAGTGGGTATATTCTCCTTTTAAATACCCTTTAATAGGGAAGTTGATTTCCTACTATTGAATATTTTCTTAGTATTGACCATGTAAATATATCAAGTTATAGTAATTTCAGAACATTATTTTTTCCATATAATTAAAGAAAGTAGGAACGTATATGACCGTTCGCAAAAAACTAAATCTTGGCTTTATTTCTTTAACATGTTTACTTTTCATTTCAAGCATCCTATCATTTCTTCAATTTAAAACAACACAAAATGATTTAGAGGAAGTCTTGAATCATCGTATTGTTCAAATTCAATTAACCGAGAAAATACAGCAAGAACTTGCATCTCAAGGATTGTTTTTACGGTCTTATATTTTAAATAATAAGGATGAAACTGCTAAAGCCAACTTAGAGCGCTATGAAAAGCTATTACCTGAAACCGTAAAAGAACTATCTACCATTGTCCGCTCTGATTATACGAAAAACATTATGCAGCAAATCACAGAATTGCAAAATGAATTATTAGCAAATTCAGCAAAAGCACAGCAAGCGTTTAATAACGGTAAAACGGATTTGGCACTTACATACATAAATGTCGATGTTACAAAATACAATAAGGAAATTTTTAAGCTAACGAAAGACTTATTAGAATATCATGATCAACAGCTTCAAAAGGTTGATCGTGATGTTAATCAAACCGTTTCTAGCGCAATAATTATTGCCATTAGCCTCCTCATTGCTAGTGTAGTAATCGGTTTATATTTTATGTACTTTATTAAAAATAGCATTGTTATGCCACTTCGGAAGGTCATAAATGCAGCAGATACATTAGCGCAAGGAGATTTAACGATTGCTGAGCTTAACCATCAAGCAAAGGATGAGATTGGCACACTAGCAAATGCAGTCAATTCATTAAAACAAAATCTCGCTGGATTGATGACAAACATTCAAGATAGTGCATCCCATCTATCAGCTGTCTCTGAAGAGCTTTCAGCTAGTACAGAGGAAGTGACGGCAACATCGGATGATATTGCCCAAAGAATTCAAGAAAACGCAACACATATCAATTCATCTGCTAGTGCTTCACAGCAAAGTGCGGTAGCTATGGATGAAACGGCCGCTGGTGTCCAACGCATTGCGGAAGCAACGCAAAGCCTCCATCAAAATGCAGAAAGTATGACGAAACTTGCCCATACAGGTGGAGCAACTATTTCAACAGCGAAAGACCAAATGGATAGGATTTCAGAGGCTACTACAGAGATTGCTCAATTAACTCAAAAATTAAGTAAGCAATCTGAAGAAATCGGTCAAATTACAACAGTCATCACAGCCATATCAGAACAAACCAATTTACTAGCACTCAATGCTGCTATTGAAGCTGCAAGAGCTGGTGAGCATGGTAAAGGGTTTGCAGTGGTAGCTGATGAAGTGCGTAAACTGGCTGAGGAATCGAATCAATCTGCCAATCAAATCGTTGCTATTACAAAAGAAATTCTGACAGATACACGCAATGTTGCAGCTGCGGTTGATAACGGCTTAGCATCTGTAAAGGATGGCGTAGTTAAAATTCATGAGGCTGGAGATGCATTTTACTCTATTACTTCAGCCGTTGCAGCCTTTACCGAGCAAATTGAAGAAATTTCTGCTACATCAGAAGAAATTTCAGCAAGTGCCGAGCAGGTCTCGGCGTCTGTCACGGAAATAGCCAATGTCTCGAATCTGTCAGCAAGCAATTCACAATTGATTGCAGAATCTGTAGACGAGCAGGTTGCAACAATGCAGCAAGTAAATGCTGTTGCGGAGGAATTAAGCCAAAATGCGCAACAGCTCCAAGAATTACTTCAACAATTTAAATTATAAACATATACGAAAATCTGCTACCTTTTAAAAAGGTAGCAGATTTTTTTGCATAGAAAAAGCAGAGAATAGAAACTAAATTGTTTTCTATTCCCTGCTCACTACTTATACAACAGGTTCGTCTGTACCCCATTGTTTTTTCTCTTTTTTGTGTAGCTGTCCATCTGATTTTTTCATTTCACGAATTTTTAATGAATACCAAATTTGAGCTGCAATACAGATTGATGAATACATACCTGTAATTAAACCGATTAATAACGCGATAGAGAAGTTTTGAATAGATGGTGCACCAAAAATTAATAGGGACACAACGACGATAATAACTGTTAACACAGTATTAACAGAACGTCCCATTGTTTGACGGAGCGATTTATTCACAATATTCGCCAATACTTCACGGTCAGTAATCGTGTCATATTGATCTAAGTTTTCACGCATACGGTCAAAGGTAACGATCGTATCATTAATGGAGTAACCAACAATCGTTAACACAGCCGCAATGAACGTTATATCCACTTCTAAACGCATGAAGCTAAAGACAGCAACGATGAGGAATACGTCATGCAGTAGTGACACAATTGCGCCAATACCCATGCGCCATTCAAAGCGAATTGCCACATAAATAATAATCCCTATTGCTGCAAGGGCTAATGCTTTAATGGCATTTTTCACAAGTTCCTTACCTACTGTAGGTGAAACAGTACTTACAGTTGGTTTATGGCCATATTTCTCCGTTGTTTCTTTTTGGAATTTCAAAATATCCGCTTGTGATAAATCAGTTTTATATCGTACAACTGCAGAATTGCTCTTTTCTCCTGAAAGAACAATATCGTCAGAAGGAAAACCGATACTATCTACATATTTTTCAACTTCCTCTTTTGTCAACGATTGTTCTGCCTCAATTTGAACACGTGTTCCGCTCGAGAAATCGATACCTAGGTTTAGACGGAAAATACCCAGAACGACTAGACCTGCCACTAAAATAGCTAATGAGAATGTATAGAATTTCTTACGGTTGTGAACAAAGTCAAAGCGATCAAATTTCGTTGATAAATCTAATGTACCAATGTTTTCATCCAGACTATGCTGTTTGGACTTCGCAATTCCAAACCATGCTGAACTGTTGAAATAGCCACTGTTAACAAGTAGACCTAATAGGACACGTGAGCCCCATACCGCTGTTAAGAAGCTTAACAAGATACTAATGATTAATGTTGTTGCAAATCCTTTTACAGAGCTTGTCCCGAAATAGAAAAGAACACCTGCTGCTAATAATGTAGTCAACTGTGCATCGACAATGGCCGATAATGATTGTTTAGAACCAAGCTGGAAGGCTTGTTTCACAGAATAACCTACACGCAGCTCTTCCCGAATACGTTCTGCCGCTAAAATATTAGCGTCTACTGCCATCCCGATCCCAAGGACAATGGCTGCAATACCTGGCAGCGTTAATACTGCATTAATCCAATCAAATACCACCAATACTAGGAATGTGAAAATAGCTAATGTGATGATGGAAATAAAGCCAGGTAAACGATAGTAGAATAACATGAACAAGAAGATGATTACTACCCCGATAATACCTGCTAAAATAGTACTTTTCAGTGCTTCATCACCGAATTGTGCACCAACAGATGTTGAATAAATTTCATCAAGCTTCACAGGTAATGCCCCTGCATTTAAAATACCTGCTAAATTTTTTGTTTCATCAACAGAGAAGTTACCGCTAATCATAACGTCTGTTGTATTTAATGTTTGATTAACTGTTGCAGCCGATGCATAGCGAGGCTTCGCTTTTTGTGACTCAGCTTTATAGGAGTCAACACCCTCTTCAAAGTCTAACCATACAACCAGTAAATTTTGGCCTGCAGGTTTCGCCGCAATTTTACTTGTGATATCAGCAAATTTTTTCGCATCTTTTAATTTAAGCGATACAATTGGACGATTTTGTTGGTCAAAGGAAGCACTTGCTCCATTTTCCTTTAAATCATCTCCATCTAGTAATAAATTGTCATCCACATCGCGGAATGTTAAATTCGCAGACGTAGACAATAACTTACGTGCAGACTCTTGGTCCTCAACACCTGCTAACTGCACACGAATACGATTTTCTCCCTCAACCTGAATGCTTGGTTCACTTACCCCAATCGCATTGACACGGTTGCCTAGAGCTGTTGCCGTAGCTGTTACAATTTCCGGTGTGATTTTTTGTCCTTCTTTTAATTCATTCACCTCATAAAGCACCTCAAACCCGCCCTGTAAATCAAGACCAAGCTTAATGTCCTTTAAGACGCCGTTTACAGTCGTACTAATACCTGCTGCCAATAGCACGATAATCAGTAGGAATGCAACTATACGACTTTTTAGTTTCATCAATAAATCCTCCTCGAATTGGTGTAAGGGCTGTCCTTACACGCCAAACAAGTAACTTGCAAACCTTTTGAAACGTTTAATCCTCCTTTTCATCTAGAATTGTGTTACCTTGCTTCAAAAAGGTTGCATACTTATTTCAATCGTTCATAACGCGCAAGTTTTTCTTTGTATTATTAGGTACTAGCCTCCAAGCTTAAGTAAAGCTAAAAAAGACTTATGTAAGTAAGAACTTATTCAAAATAAAAAAAGCGCAACACACTTATTATGAAACAGGTTGCGCTTGGTGTCAATTCAACACATTAAGGATTCTATGAATTGTTGTAAAATTTGACACATCATTGATTACGTTTTGACTGGACCAAGCAGTAATTGCAATTCTTCATTATTGACTTCTTCAAACCAATTATTACTTTGTAAAAACTCTACTTGATTAAATGAGACGATATCAGATGGTGATACCGCAAAAATAGTAGAAATAACTTCATGTAACCGTAGCTGTTCAACCTTCTTTTTACGCCATTTTTTTTCAACACAGTAACGCCAAAGTTCTTCCGCTGTAATGGCATCATATTGATAATACTTAAACTCTGCTATCTTACTATCAATTGCCGGACGAATTTTTTCAAATAGCTGCTCATACTGCATACTCATTTTGAATCATCTCCAATCAAAGTCGTAACGTAAGACATGCTTGCATACAAATAGTGTAAATGAATTTTTGCGGCTTGAGAAGGGACGGATGGCATGAGTTCTTTTGTACGGGGTACATTATTTTTAATGTTTGTCATTTTTTTATCTAAACTTTTTGGCTTCTTTTATAGAATGCAATTTATGCGTATTGCTGGTGAAGAGGCAGTCGGCATTTATATGACCGTCTATCCTGCATTTATTTTCTTCATCTCACTCATTCAACTTGGACTACCTATTGCAGTTGCTAAAATCGTAGCAGAATTACTAGCAAAAAATAAACGTGAAAGCATATTTGGTGTCATGCGTACTGCCATTCTTTGGTCATTTATTGGCATGATTGTATTTATGCCACTCGTTGCACTCACAATACCATATATTTCGACGACGCTATTACATAATGAACAGACTACATTTACGCTATGGATTGCTCTCTTTGCAGTACCTGTATCAGTTGGATCTGGTTTATTACGTGCTTATTTACAAGGTGTAGCTAAAATTACCCCAACAGCTTGGGCACAAATGATTGAGCAAGTTGTTCGTATTAGCTTTATTACACTAATGCTTCCTTATGTGGCCAACTTTAATAATGCTGCTGTGACAGCTGCGGCAGCAATGGGGATTACTCTTCTTGCGGAAGTTGTAGCCTTCCTTTATTTATGGCTGCATTATATCGTCTCCAAAAAGAGATTATTAACACGTAAAACTAAAATCGAAGGGTATCCTGCGTCTCCAATGCTTCGGATAGCGCTACCCTCCGCAGGCAGTAAGCTGTTTGGATCGTTCACTTGGTTTTTGGAACCGATTATCTTTTTAAAAGCTTTAACTGTGGCCGGCCTAACAGCATCGGCAGCCACAATTCTTTACGGTGTCATCTCAGGTGTTTTGGTGCCATTACTGCTATTCCCTGCGTTTGTGTCAACAGCATTATCGATTGTCCTCATTCCTGCTGTTAGTGATGCTGTTGCTCGTCAACATATACCACTACTACAGGAGCGAATTTCGGTCTCACTAAGATTATCTTCCTTAGTAGGCTGCTTTGCAGCTACGTATTTCTTTGTCCATGGTGATGAATTGGCTATGAAGCTCTTCCATTTAGAAGAAAATCGTGGGTACGTAAAAATTTTAGCACCTATTTTTTATTTTTATTATATTCAAAGCCCACTGCATTCCATTTTGCAGGCGATTGGAGAAGCTCGAGCGGCTATGATGAACTCCATCTATGGTGGACTGGGTAAACTATTTGTAATGTTTGTACTTGCCTCACAACCTGGTATACAGGAAAAAGGCGCCGTTGTAGCAATTGGCTTTGGTGTTTTATTAACATCCTTCTTGCACATCGCAACTGTTAGACAAAGAAAAAATTTACGTGCTGGCTTTAGGATGTTCATCGTACCATATAGTTGCTTTATTGCCGTATGCGTAGCACAGTATTTCCTTATCCCAATATTGTCCTTACCATTTATTTTGAGTAGCTGTGTTACATTATTTTTACTTTTTACTTTTTTATTAGTGAGCAACCAGCTACGGATAACAGATTTCCGCTACATCCGAAAATTAGCAAAAAAAGTTTAAGTTTCTTTTAATTGGATGTGTAACTTATTGTCTTCCCAAATACAAAAAAATACAGTTTCACTATCTGTAATATTATTTTTAGCTAGCTCACCCTTTAACCATTCAACATCTTTATGCATAGTGAATAAATGTCTTTCCTGAATATCACCGTCAATTATCAGTGGATACACGAATGATTTTTCATCTTTTTTGTAGACCGAAAGATTGCCTGAAGGCTCTAAATACGCAAATGCAACATCTGTCACAGAGGCAATTCCATTTTCTCGTAATTGCTGACATAAATCATCTAAATTATAGCGGTGTTTTCGCATTTCACTCTCTAAAATAACACCGTCCTTTATTAATAAAGCTGGATCACCATCGACTAAGTCACGAATTCTCTTGAACTTTAACGATAAAAAGGCACTTAATATTTGAATAAAAAGCAAGATGATAATAGGTAGAATGGCATTAAAAAGAGGATTTTTATAATCATCTAGCGCAAAAGCAGCCACCTCTGCAATTAAAACAAAGACAACCAAATCAATGACTGATAATTCTCCTACTTCTCGTTTGCCCATCAATCGAAAAACAATGATGATAAACACATATAAAAAACAAGTTCTAAAAATAATATGGAAATACTCTTCCATAGAAACACCCCCATACTATCAAGGTGACCTTACTCATTGTTTTTTATACAGGTTTATAGTCCGATGTCACTGAAAAAAGTGATTTGCAACGAATAGTCCTTAAAAGAAGGTAAACAATATAAAGAGCCAAATACTTAAAACAAACAAGGTGAGAACATGACAAGGAAAATAATTGTTGTCGTTTTTGTTTATATAGTTCTGTTCACTTATCCTTTTCCCATCCATGGATACCAAGAACAGAAAATACCCGTTCTTATGTACCACCATTTAGCGGAGAATATAAACAACAATACAGTTATTTCACCCAATAATTTTGAAAATCAAATAAAAGCACTTAAAGCAGAGGGTTATCATGCTATTTCAGTGCAAGAATTGTACGATTACTTCAATAATCACATAAAACTACCTGAAAAGCCTATATTGATTACATTCGATGATGGCTATCTCAGCAATTACGAAAAAGCCTATCCTATTTTGAAAAAGTATGACATGCATGCAGAAATCTTTGTGATTGCAAGCCGGATTGTTCATACAAAGAATGACTACCCAAAGGAAATTGCCAAGATGAATTGGGATCAATTAAATGAAATGCAAGATTATATAACCATTCAAAGCCATACATGGGACTCTCATTATAAATTAACTTCAAAAAATGGAAGAGTATATGGGGCAATTTACGGTCCAAGCTATATAAATGGACAACTAGAAAGTCAGCAACAATTCGAAGAAAGAGTTCGTCATGATTTACTTTACTCAAGACAAATAATTAAAGAAAAATTAGGCTATGAGCCTATCGCTATTAGCTATCCGTACGGTAATCAATCTCCAGCTACCATTCAAATAGTAAAGGAGGCTGGTTTTAAAATGGGCTTTGTGATTCAAAATAAAAGTGTCAGAATGGGCGATGATTTATTTACGCTAAGTAGAATAACTGTAAATGGACATGATACAGGTCCTGAGTTAATTCATAAATTAACTACGCAATGAAATAATACGAAGAAAGCAGGAAGGTTCGGCGTCCCTTCTGCTTTCCAATTATAAGAAAAGGCTTACAACATAGCTATTGCCTATTGTAAGCCTTTTTCTTTAATTACTTATTGTCATTGATTTTCATTGACAACTCGTCCAATTGCCTGACGGTCAAATTTCACACGTACATTGTCAGCAATTTTTAATGTCACTGCAGTGTCCTCAATTGCATCGATGACACCATGTAGACCACCAATTGTAATGACTTTATCTCCACGTTGCAAACTATTTTGCATATTTTGAGTTTGCTGCTGTCTTTTTTTAGCTGGACGGATTAAGATAAACCACATTGCAACGAACATTAATAATATTGGTGCTAATCCTATTAATTGATCCATACTACATCTTGCCCCCTTTCTAAATCTCACTTTTTTAGTATAGACTATTCCACCTGCAAAAAGCGATGGACATGCCCAAAAATTTTCTCAATTACTAATATTTTTTCTATGATTGACAATATTTTGCTAGAAATATTCACTTTTTACAAAGTTTTGAATAACTTTTCCTAACTATAGCTCTTAGTTGACGTTATTACGCCAAAGCGAATTACTTAAAAGTTTTTCGCATTTGGGCCATTAAAGCCATATTTTTCAAAGAATTCCTCACGGAAATCACCAAGACGGTCTTGACGAATTGCCTCACGTACTTGTTCCATCAATTTTAATAGGAAATGTAAATTATGATAAGTTGTTAAACGAATTCCAAACGTTTCTTCTGTGCGAATAAGGTGGCGAATGTAGGCACGAGAATAATTTTTACATGTATAGCAATCACAGTTTGGATCTATTGGGCCAAAGTCACGTGCATATTTGGCATTTTTCACTACTAGACGTCCCTCAGAGGTCATTAGTGTACCATTACGTGCAATACGTGTTGGCAGTACACAGTCAAACATATCAATTCCACGAATAGCTCCATCAATTAAAGAGTCTGGTGAGCCAACCCCCATTAAATAACGTGGTTTATTTTCAGGCATCATTGGTGTTGTGAATTCTAAAACTCTGTTCATCACATCTTTCGGCTCACCAACAGATAAACCACCAATTGCGTAACCTGGGAAGTCTAATTCTACTAAGGCTTCTGCCGAACGGCGGCGTAAATCCTCGTACTCCCCGCCTTGAATGATACCAAATAAACCTTGGTCTTCTGGACGCTTATGTGCTTCTTTACAGCGTTTTGCCCAACGAGTTGTACGATCGACTGATTGCAACATGTATTCATGTGTTGCAGGATATGGTGGACATTCATCGAAAGCCATCATAATGTCAGAGCCTAAATCATTTTGAATTTCCATTGCTTTTTCTGGACTTAAAAATAATTTATCTCCATTTAGATGGTTACGGAAATGAACGCCTTCCTCTTCAATTTTACGGAATTGGCTTAGTGAGAACACTTGGAAACCACCTGAATCCGTTAGAATTGGACGATCCCAGTTCATAAATTTATGAAGTCCCCCTGCTTCCTTGACAATATCATTACCTGGTCGTAGCCATAAATGGTACGTATTGGACAAAATGATCCCTGCATTCATTTCTTTTAATTCTTCTGGGGACATTGTTTTAACTGTTGCTTGTGTCCCTACAGGCATAAATGCTGGTGTTTCAAAGGAGCCATGTGGTGTATGCACGATACCAAGACGAGCTCCTGTTTGTTTACAAGTATGAAGTAATTCATATCGAATTGCTGGTTGTGTCATAAAATAAAAAATCCTCTCTTATCTGAAGTAAAAACAGTACTTCGATTTAATCCCCGATTATTTTTTCGGACGTATAAACATCGCATCCCCAAAACTGAAGAAGCGATATTTTTCCTCTACAGCTTGTTGATAGGCGCTTAAAATGGTTTCGCGTGTGGCTAGTGTACTAACAAGCATGACAAGCGTTGATTTTGGTAAATGGAAATTGGTAATTAACCCATCTACCACCGTGAAGTTGTAGCCCGGATAAATGAAAATTGATGTCCAACCCTGTTCAGCCCGCACTTCGCCATCGTATTTAGAGCCAATCGTTTCTAATGTTCGTGTAGAGGTTGTCCCAACAGCTATTACCTTACCACCGTTACGCTTTACACGATTAATTGTGTCTGCTGCTTGTTCGGTAACACTATAAAATTCAGCATGCATTTCATGGTTTTCAATTGAATCTACACTCACTGGACGGAAAGTACCAAGTCCTACATGTAATGTGATAAAGACTACTTCTACACCTTTAGCTTTCACTTGCTCTAATAATTGCTCTGTCCAATGCAGTCCTGCTGTAGGCGCTGCAGCTGAGCCACGTTCTTTGGCATAAACTGTTTGGTAACGATCCTTGTCCCCTAGTTTTTCACGAATATATGGAGGCAACGGCATCTCACCAAGCTGTTCTAATATTTCATAAAAGATTCCATCGTAATGAAATTCAAATGTACGTCCGCCATGTTCAAGCTCACCCGTACAAGTCGCTGACAATAAACCATCTCCAAATGTGATAGTTGTCCCTACCTTTACACGCTTCGCTGGTTTTACAAGTGTTTCCCACTCATCTGTACCAGCTAATTGCTTCAATAGCAATACTTCTATATGTGCACCTGTTTCTTCTTTGACGCCCATTAAGCGAGCAGGTAAGACTCTTGTATCATTTAATACAAGACAGTCTCCTGCATGTAGCTCATCTAAAATATGAGCAAAATGGTGGTGCTCTACTTTATTGGAACCAGGTGTTACGACCATTAATCGACTTGCTGTACGATCGGCTAATGGTGTTTGGGCAATGAGCTCCTCTGGTAATTCAAAATCAAAATCTTCTACACGCATGAAAAAAACTTCCTTCTATTATGTTTGTTGGGGATATTCATATCCAAAATGTTCGTAAGCTAAATGTGTGGCTACTCTTCCACGTGGTGTACGCTGAATTAGGCCAATTTGCATCAAATAGGGCTCATATACATCCTCTATCGTAACCCTTTCCTCACCAATTGATGCAGCAAGTGTATCTAAGCCCACTGGACCTCCTCGGAAGCGCTCAATCATGTTCGTGACAAGTTTATGATCAATATGATCAAGACCCCTAGGATCGACTTGTAACAGTTCTAGCGCTTGCTGTGCAAGTCCCTCCGTTATCATACCATCTCCAAGCACTTGTGCATAATCTCGCACTCGTTTCAATAGACGATTGGCTATTCGGGGGGTTCCACGTGAACGCCTCGCCATTTCCATTGCCGCTACTTGCTCAATTTCCACTTCAAATAAATGAGCACTGCGCACCACAATTTCTGCAAGAGAACGATCATCGTAATATTCTAATCGTAGTAAAACTCCAAAACGGTCTCTTAGAGGGGCAGATAAGGCGCCAGCTCTTGTTGTAGCACCTACAAGGGTAAAGGGAGGTAAATCAAGTCGAACTGAACGTGCTTCTGGACCTTTCCCAACCACAATATCTAAACAGAAGTCCTCCATTGCTGGATATAACACTTCTTCAATGGCACGGGGGAGTCGATGAATTTCATCAATAAATAAAACGTCCCCAGGCTCTAGTGAACTTAAAATAGCTGCTAAATCTCCTGGACGCTCAATCGCTGGTCCACTTGTCATACGGACATTGACATTCATCTCATTCGCGATAACAGCAGCTAATGTCGTTTTCCCAAGTCCTGGAGGCCCATATAACAGCACATGATCTAAACTTTCTTGGCGAAGCTTTGCTGCTTCAATGAATATTTGTAAATTTTCCTTTACTTTATGCTGCCCAATATACTGTGCTAGTCTTTGTGGGCGTAAAGATAATTCAAATTGCTCATCATAGCTTCCTGCCTCACTTGCCATCATACGTTCAGACATGTACCTTCCCTCCTTTTCTTATTTTAATTTTAACAGTAGTTGCAGTGCTTGTTTCATAAAGGCATCTGTCGTCTCAAGCTTGTCATTATCCTCAAGCTGTGGTCGAATTTTTTCGAGCTCCTTTTCAGAATAACCAAGTGCCATTAAGGCAAGTATGGCTTCTTCTAGTTCATGTTTATAAGGATTGACACCAAATAACGGTAGCTCATCTTCTGTACTAGGTAACTCTATTGTATCTAATAGAGAGCCTAGCTTACCTTTTAAATCTAGTATCATTTGACGAGCTGTTTTCTTCCCTACTCCAGGGAACTTTACTAAAAACGCCTCGTCTTCCCGTTCAATCGCACTAATAACCTGTTGCGGGTTGCCTGTAGCTAGAATAGCTAGAGCCCCCTTTGGTCCTATACCAGATACTAAAATTAGCTTTCTAAACAGTTCTCGTTGATCTAGATTAGGGAAACCATATAAAACCTGTGCATCTTCTCGAACATGCAAATGAACGTATATCTGTTGTTCAAGAGCAGATGCTCGAAACGCAAACGGGTTAGGGGTATTAAGTTGCCAGCCAATACCCTGTTGTTCAAGTACAATATATTCTGGTGTAATACGAGTAATTTGTCCTTTTAAATAATCATACATCCATAATCCCTCACAATCATCGTCTTCGATTATAGCATATAGCGAACGAATGCTCGACAAAAAGTAGTATGAAAAGCGTTGCTCTCAGACAAAAATGACCGCCAAATGACGGTCATTTCTTGACAAATCTATCAATATCGTACCACAGTTTTGGCCAATAGGTGAGGGCTCGTTTTGTAAATGGCACTAAATAATCTAAAAATACTAGCTGTTGCTCTAATGGTAAATCCACTGCAAAAAGCCATTCACGTAATAATTCATTCGGATATTTCAAACGATGGAGCTTTCTTTTATCCAATCGCTTCAGCTCCGGTAATTCAGCAAAAACCTTTGCAAGGTCATAATCGACAGCTGGTAATACCCGATGCAACCATAAAATATATTCATCATCCGCTTCTCCAAGATGTGCTAAATCAAAATCAATTAAACGCAATTGTCCATCAGAGCACCATAAAAAATTATGATGGACAACATCCCCATGTAAGAGTGTGATGTCTTTTTCTGGTACATCCTCTAGTGCAATCAATTGTAGCGATTTATCGCTGTAGTGCAAAATTTGATCTATTTCTTCTTTTGTTAGAAATGCTCGAAACTCATTTCTTCTACTTTTAAAACGCATATGACGCATTTGCCACTTTAAAAGTTGTGAGTAGGTATGCAAGCCTGGCACTCGCTGCCAAGCAATTTTTTTATGTGTATCATGTAAAGCAATTAATAATTTAAGAGATTCCTTACGATCCTTTTTATGTGCAAAGTTAGCGCCATGACTTCCCTCTTGCCAAACTTGCACAATTAATTGCTCATCATCGCTTTGGACTATTGGTAAAATGAGAGAAGGCTCCAATCTTCCTAACTGGCGATGAATAGCTCTCACCTTCTCCGCAATTTCCACTTGCTTTGCTCGTTTAACAAAATAATTATTCGATTGATACTTATATTTCCAAATATTTGGCTTTACCTCTTCTACTATATACGCTTTTTCACCATCGATAAGGCGTCATCCCGCCTGGGAAATAGTGCGGTGACATCCATGGTCCTGCTCCTGATGGGCACGGCGGTTGACATTGGCAAGGATCCATTTGCCAATTAGGCATCATCATTGGTTGGTTATGACAACCACAGTCTGGCATTGGCATTGGTTTTGTACCACAGCCACAAGATTGACCCATATTCATGTCTGGCATTGGCATTGGCATCGGCATTGGTTGGCTACCACAACCACAAGATTGGCCCATATTCATATCAGGCATCCCCATATTCATATTAGGCATCATATCAAATTGTGGTTTCATTTGCTCATTATGAGTAGGGAAAAACGGTGACGTAGATTCTAAAAAGTCTTCCATCCCCCCAACCTTATGATCTGGCATATCATAGGACATCGGTGGCTGTGGCATCGCATAATGCTCTACCTGTGGCTGCATCTGCATTGGCCACCACATTTGATGATGATAAATCGGCTGGTGACAACTTGAGCAATGTGGTACAACAGGCATTTGTGGCATGATATGCATTGGTGGCTGTGGTGCTGGTTGTGGCACGGGCATTGGCTTTGGTTTTGCTACTGGTGGTGGTGGCGGTGTAGGTGCTGGCGGCGGAGGTGGCTGTATTTGTACGGGTGGTGGAGTAACAGTTTGTTCTACTTGTGGCATTACCACTTGTTGGTGCCAATTCATTTCCACAGGCTGCGGTACCCACATCGGTTGTTGGGGCATCTGCATTGGCATTGGCATTGGTATTGGTATTGGAATCATTTGTGGTTCTGGCATTGGCATAGGAGCTGGTGGTGGTGGTACAATCGGCGGTGGCGGTGGCATCGGTCGTTGTACCTCCTTTTTAGGGCTTTCCTTTGTCGGTGTCTCCTTATGCACTTGTGTTTCCTTTTTCGGCATTTCTTTATGTGAATCTCTATGCGGCTCTTTGTTTATTTTTTCAGGCAATATAATCTCCATGCCTGGAACAATATAGTCTGGGTTGGCAAGATGGACATTGAGCCGCTTCAAATCTTCAAACGAAATGCCGTACTCTTTCGCAATCTTCCACAATGTGTCTCCCTTTTGAACAATATGAATACGCAATTTTTTCCTCCCTTCCTCTCTACGTATCATATGTTCAATGTTTCATTTGGATACAAAAATTTCAGCAAGTTAGAAATGCTTCATGGTACACTTAATCATAAGGAATGCGGATTCCTTTACTATGAGCAGAGGTGAACTCTTATGAAAAAAATGTTAGGCGAAGAACGCCGACTGCAACTATTAACACAATTAAAAAAAAGTAAAACTCCTATAACTGGGACAGACTTGGCTAAGTTTGCTAATGTTTCTAGACAAGTGATCGTCAATGATATGACTTTATTAAAGGCAAGAAATGAGCCCATTATTGCAACGAGTCAGGGCTACCTTTATATGCATCAGGAACATTTACAGCAAACTGTTGAACGCACTCTCCCTTGTTTGCATACCTCTGATCAAACAGAAGATGAATTAATGACGATTGTTGATTGTGGTGGTACAGTGAAAAATGTCATTGTCGAGCACCCAATATACGGAGAACTCATAGCATCGATTATGGTATCTAACCGTCATGAAGTGAAACAATTTATAGAACGTGTTAACGAAACACAGGCAAATTATTTATCAGCTCTCACAGGCGGCATTCATTTGCATGTTATTACTGCACCTTCTGTTGAGGTATTAACTTTGATTGAACAAGCTCTAGAAAAAAAGGGATACTTAGTGCAAGATCAATAAATAAAAAAGCACCGTCTGGGATATCATGTCAAACGGTGCTTTGTGTTTTATTGTAGGTATAGTCTAGCCTTCTCTCCGCGGGTACCCCCATCATATTAGGAGAGGAATCTTTGTCGTTGAGAAGGTGTTGGCAAAAGACATTCACTTTTCTGACCGAATAAACGATAGCGATATTTGGCAAATAGGCGGTATAGCGCATTGCGTATAAATGGTGGCACGAGGATGAAAAGATACAAGCAAGGCCACAGCCTATCTAATTTCTTACATATTTTTAGAGCAGCTGTTGATTCAAAAAAAACTTGCCCATGTTCAATAAGAATCACACTATCTATATTCTTTGAAATATTGAACTGCGCTAGTAGGTTTTGGCCAAAATCACTTTGAAGTGAGGCAAATTGAAAATAGCCAGCTTGATCACGCTTAATAATAAATTGAACCGTGCTATCACAAAAATTACAGACACCATCAAATAAAATGATCCCACCCATCACATTTCCTCCTTATCGTTACTCTGCATCGTCTGAAGTTAAATAAGTAAAGTAGGTACCCAGTGACTTGACCTTACAGCCTAGGGCAGCAAGCTCTTCCATTGCCCCACGCATCATCGGTTCTTTTTCATCTGCTAATACATCAATCATGAAGAAATAATCGCCTAAACCTGTTTTAAGTGGACGTGATTCAATTTTACTTAAATTCAGTTGACGCCAGGCAAAAACAGAAAGCACCTGATGTAACGCCCCTGAACGATCAGTCGGCAATGTTATCATAAATGTCGTTTTTGCTTGCCCCTCTGATAGCTCTTGTGGCAAGCGTTTATTTTGTTTAGACAATACAAAGAAGCGTGTATGGTTAAAATGGAAATCATGGATATTCGACTCCACTATTTCAAGGCCATACTTTTCCGCTGCCGCCGCATTACCGACTGCCGCTATACATTCTTCTGGGTTTTCAGATACATATTTTGCTGCAGCTGCAGTTGAAGTAGTTTGATGTAATGGTACATGACTGAAACGATAAAATAAATATTTATGACATTGTGCAAGCGCATGAGGATGGGAATAGACACCCTCGATCGATTGCCAATGATCCTTCTGCGCTTTATTGACCATTAAATGTTGCTGGATTTTAAGGAGTAATTCACCAGTCACATACAGTGTTGCCTCATGGAATAAGTAATCTAATGTTAACGTTACAGAACCTTCTAAGGCATTTTCTAAAGGTACGACAGCTAAATCAACCTTTCCCTCTGCGACAGCCTCAATACATTCTGGAATCGTTGCGCATGGTATAAGCCACTCATTTGGAAAAGTAGCCTTTGTTGCTAAGTATGTAAATGATGCTTCTGGTCCTAAATAGGCAATTCGATTTTCCCATTGTTGCTTTGTCATTGCAAATACCTCCTTTATGGCACAATAAGGAGCAGTCCCTCCTGTGCAATCACTGTTGGGACAGCTCCTTATTTGAGCTTTGTTATCGTATTTTTTACCTATAGACTTATTCAATACGATAATTGTCATTTTTATCAAAAATTAAAGGCTTTGAACACTACAATACTTATAATGCACCAGAACTAATCACTTCTGCTGATTCAACAAAATCTAAGCGTTTTAATTGCTGGATGAGATCATCAAGGTCACAGGTCATGCTCGTTACATCCAATGATAATGTAACATTAGCACGACCCTGAATAGGGATTGTTTGATGAATTGTCAATACATTACAATGTGTAATGGTCACCGTTTCTAAAAGCTTGGCAAGTGTTCCTTTTCTATCTTGAAGCTGTAAAAAGACTGTTAAAATGCGTTCCTGCACAATTGAATGAAAAGGAAAAACCGCATCACGATATTTGTAAAACGCACTTCGCGATAAATCCACCTGCTTTACCGCATCCCAAATGGAGGATACTGAACCACTTGATAGTAGGTGTTTCGCCTCCAAAGTTTTTTGCATTGCATCCGTTAAAACATCCTCACGAACTAAATAATATCGCTGATTCGCAACATTCTTCATACGCTTCCCCCTAAAACTCATGTCTTAATCGACAAATTCAAATTCAAACTCTTGTAGGCGTACTGTATCGCCATCTTGTGCTCCACGTTCTCGAAGAGCCTCGTCCACACCCATTGCACGCAATTGTCGAGCAAAACGACGAATTCCATCTTCACGGCTAAAGTCTGTCATTTTAAATAAACGTTCAATCGCATAACCACTAATAATAAAGGTACCATCATCATCACGAGTAATTTCGAAATCTTCGCCTTTTGCTTCATGCTTGTACATGACTGTTGCCTCTGATTGCTCCTCTAAGTCATCATATAGAGGGAATTCAGGCGTTACTTCTAATAGATCCGCAATGGCAAATAGAAGCTCTTTTAACCCTTGACGTGAAATAGCAGAAATCGGGAAGATTTGTACTTCCTCTCCGACCTTTTGGCGGAATTCCGCTAAGTTTTCTTCTGCATCTGGCATATCCATTTTATTGGCAACAATAATTTGTGGACGCTCTGTTAAACGAAGATTATATTGTTTCAGTTCTTCATTGATTGTTAAATAATCCTCATACGGATCGCGGCCTTCCATTCCTGACATATCAATGACATGAACAATAACCCGTGTACGCTCAATATGTCTTAAAAATTGATGGCCTAATCCTACCCCTTCGTGTGCTCCTTCGATTAGCCCCGGTAAATCTGCCATCGCAAAGCTTCGGTGATCATCTGTTTCAATCATCCCTAAATTCGGTACAATGGTTGTAAAATGATAAGCACCAATTTTTGGTTTAGCTGCAGAAACAACAGATAAAAGCGTTGATTTACCAACACTTGGGAAACCTACTAACCCTACATCTGCTAAAACTTTTAACTCTAATATAACATTTAATTCTTGTCCTGGCTCACCTTTTTCAGAAAGTTCTGGCGCTGGGTTAGCAGGTGTGGCAAATCTTGAATTCCCACGGCCACCGCGTCCTGCTTTTGCAATAATAGCTCTTTGTTGGTGCTCGACTAAATCGGCAATGACAGCGTTCGTTTCCTCATTGATAACCACTGTTCCTGGTGGCACTTTAATAATTAAATCATCAGCATTTTTACCATGCATGCCTTTACTCATCCCATGTTCACCACGAGGAGCCTTAAAATGGCGTTTGTAACGGAAGTCCATTAATGTACGGAGACCTTCGTCTACTTCAAATACTACATTACCACCATGTCCACCATCGCCACCTGCTGGACCACCATTGGGTACATATTTTTCACGACGAAAGGCTACCATACCGTCTCCGCCGTCGCCACCTTTAACATAAATTTTTACGTGATCGACAAACATTTAGTTCACTCCCTATTTGCACTCAAGACATATTGCCAGCGCGTATTTGACTGCTCAATTGTTTGAATGTCGAATTGTTTCAAACCTTTTTCGGTGAATGCATCAGCACTCCATAACCCATTTAGCGTGAATGTCACGGCAAATGTATGATCGTCAACACGTACATCAAGCGTTAGGATCTGCTCTGTAAACGGATCTAATGTATCATAAACATGCAAAACTGTTTTGTTTAAATAATCTACAACTTCCTGATCAATATCATTGGTCACAGGCTTTTTTATCTCACCGCTTAGCTTCCATGCTAATGATGGATAACGCCATCCTGCTGTTTGTAGCCATTCTATTGTTTGTGGTAATTGTAGTCGATTGAGGATAGAAAACACTCTTAGTTGTTCTGAATAATGCTGAATAAGTTCCTTTGTTTCATCAATTCTACCTAAATCTAAATTCATGCGAATCAGTTGCAGTTGATTCACATAATCATGATTTGCAAAACGTAATACTTCACTAATGGTTAGTGATTGATTGTTCATCCCATTCACTCCAATAAAGTTATCCTTACTAGTATAACAAGTTTTGCTGTAATTTTCCCTAATTCTTTATTCAATTATGCCTTAGCATAATATGTTTCGATTGGAAGTTAACGTGATAAACTACATTCTTCTCATCACCTATAGAAGAGGGAGACTTCTGTACCTGTTACTATGCTTTCATAAAAACATGTACTAAAAGTCATTGAAATTTAGCCAAAAAAAGGACTGCAATAAATGCAGTCCTCCGCTTTATGTTATCTTATAAAAGATTAAGCTTCTTGTGTTGCTGGGTATACAGATACTTGTTTGCGATCGCGACCTAAACGTTCGAATTTCACAACGCCGTCAACTTTAGCAAATAGTGTATCGTCACCACCACGACCTACGTTTGTACCTGGGTAAATTTTTGTACCGCGTTGACGGTAAAGAATTGAACCACCAGTTACGAATTGGCCATCAGCACGTTTAGCACCAAGTCGTTTAGACTCAGAGTCACGTCCGTTTTTAGTAGAACCAACCCCTTTTTTCGATGCGAAAAGTTGAAGGTCTAATGCTAATAATAATTTCATCGAGTTCCACCTCCTACTTGGTTGTAGTTGATTTGGATGTATTGTCCGTAATTTTGCACCATAGAATACACTTGGGCAGTCATTACTTGAACAATTAACTGTAGTTTTGCATCTATTTCAGGCTCTAAATCTAATGGTAAATCTACCTTCAGATAGCCTCCACCTTCAGCTGCTTGTTCGATTTCTGGTTGAATCTGTAATAATGCATAAATAGCATTGACTGTACCAATGGCAATAGTCGACGCTCCTGCACATACTAAATCTTTGCCAGATTCATCGTAACCAGCATGTCCTGAAAATTCGAATGCTGACACATGTCTATTTTCATCGTGATGAATCGTAACTTGTATCATTCGCTACACCTCACAATTAAGCGTTGATTGCTTCAACTACTAATTTTGTGTAAGGTTGACGGTGACCTTGTTTACGACGGTAGTTCTTTTTAGCTTTCATTTTGAAAACAACGATTTTTTTCGCACGGCCTTCTTTCACAACTTTAGCTGTTACAGTAGCGCCTTCTACGAATGGAGCGCCAACTTTAACGTTTTCGCCACCTACGAATAAAACTTTATCAAAAGTTACAACCTCGTCAGCTTCTACGCCTAATTTTTCAACATAGATTTCTTGACCAGCTTCTACTTTGATTTGTTTACCACCAGTTTCAATAATTGCGTACATTTTACTGCACCTCCTCTTAGACTCAGACTCGCCTGTTTAATAAAGGTGATCCTATCAGATACTTAAACCTTTCCAGAGCGGTTGTAGTAGCACGGGTGCTACAAACAATAACATTAAAATATTACCACATGATTTATTTTAAGTCAATCTATTCATAACATATTTTTCAAAGGCTATTCGATATTTTCGATAATGCCATTCTTTCCATGCTTGAAGCCAAATAAATAAAATGATAATTGCTAAAAAAATAGATTGTGGCAAAAAAAGCAACGTGATGAATAAAAGTATAGTCGAAACGATGAAGGATAGCCAATAATAACTTTCCACCAACTGAGCTCTTGGGTGATGTAAAAAGAGCCAGGCTAAAAATATTCTCCCCCCATCTAACGGTATGATAGGAACAATATTTACAGCCAATAACACTAGTTGCACGCTTATAAGTCTAGTAGCAAGTAGTTCAGGCATAAAAAAAGCGAGGCCAATCCCAATAATGGTAGCGATTGGTCCTCCTAATGCAATCCATAGGAGTGACGACGCTTGCACAACCGCTGGATTTTCAAATTGAATTTCTCCCCCATATGGTGTAATGACGCATGATTTCACCTTGACACCGCACAATAATGCTGCAATTAAGTGCCCTGCCTCGTGCCATAACAATGAAAATAATATAATGGCGTAATAAGCTAATTGCCCACTCAAAATCATGACAAACACAAGAGGGATGCACAGAAGATGTAATTTAATCTTCATTGGTCTCCGTCATTTCGAGCCATTGTACAATTTGCTCTAAATCGTAATGGGTATCTCCCTTTTCAATGGAAAGATAAAGTTGACCCGCTTCTTTCATGCCAATTAAATCATTTGCTTGAATAGATGTATAAGGTAGTTGTGCTAAACTATCTAGCATCCCATAAGATACTGTTGTACCATCTTCGTAACTAATGGTCATGGTCTTACCTGTATACTTTGTATGTCCAGTAAAAACAACTAAGCCTGTCTGACCAGCATAGACTGGCAAACCTACATCATACTGCAATAAATAGCCTTCTTTAAAAACTTGGGCGTTGGCAAATGTTAAAAGATCTGCTTGCCCTACATCACTAGATACCATGATCGTCTCTTTTTCACTTTCGAACCAGCTTTGCCCGAGCTCACTTAAATACGTTAAATCAGCAGAGGTTGTCACAAGCTTCCGAACAGGTGTATCCACTACACCCTGATCCTCTAAACGAATTACAAGCATAATTGCTGCCACAAGTAATATCGTGACGAACCATTTCCATTTTTTAAACAAGCTCTCATCCTTTTTTCCACACTATATGAGATTGCATGTCCAAACATGCACAAGAAAAAACCTTCTCGTACAATTGCACGAAAAGGTTTTAATTTATTTTGAAAATAGCGCTTTAAGTTTAGAAAACATTCCTCTTTGCTCGTCTTGAATAGCCATCAAAGGCACCGATTCACCTAAAATACGACGAGCGATATTTCGATAGCCTAATGATGCTTTATTGGATGGGTCCATGACGATTGGCTCCCCTTTATTTGAAGAAGAAATTACTCCTTCACTATCTACAATAATACCTAATAAATCAATAGATAGATGGGTTGTAATTTCATTGACATCCAATGTGTCACCGCTCTTCATCATATGTTGTCGTATACGGTTAATGATTAGTTTAGGTGCTGTAATTTCCTCTTGCTCAAGTAAACCGATAATTCGATCCGCATCACGAACAGCAGAAATCTCAGGTGTTGTGACAACAATCGCATGATCTGCACCAGCAACGGCATTACGATAGCCTTGTTCGATACCAGCAGGACAGTCAATTAACACATAATCATAATCTCTTTTCAATTCCTCTACTAAGCTCTTCATTTGCTCTGGGGTAACAGCATTTTTATCTGTTGTTTGAGCAGCAGGTAATAAAAATAGTTTTTCATCTACGCGCTTATCCTTAATTAATGCTTGGTGAATTTTGCAGCGTCCTTCCACCACATCAACTAGGTCATAAATAATACGATTTTCTAGGCCTAAAATTACATCTAAATTACGCAGGCCAATATCTGTATCGACTAAACATACTTTTTTACCTTGTAGAGCCAATGCAGTCCCAAGGTTAGCCGTTGTCGTTGTTTTACCGACACCGCCTTTACCTGAAGTTATGACGATCGCTTCTCCCACACTAGCTTCCTCCCTTAGACACATTTAACAATGGTCGAATATTTTTTAAGGCATGAATTTGATCGTACGTAATCCGTCCATCGTAGCCAATAAAAGCACAAGTCATTTCTGCTTGATTCATCGCTTTTACATGTTCATCTGACATTGCCTGAGCTTGATCGGCAATCATGATATGTGTGGCTTCGAATCGAGATGCCGCAATGATGGCTTCTTTATTACCATGCACGCCTGCATGTGCAATCCCTTTCAATTTACCTAGGACATATACATTACCACCAGCCTCTACACGACCATTCGGATTTACATTTCCAACGATGATAATGTCTCCTGACGAACGCAGAATTTGTCCTGATCTGACCACGCCAATATATGTATCTTGTTGACTTTCAATCATTTTCTGGTTGCTTTCATGGACAGTCAGTACTTCACTTTGCACCTTTGATACAATAAGTTGCTCTGTTTCTTCGACAATTTTGATCAATTCATTAATTTGGTCATCAGTACAGTATCGATAGCCTAAGTATAATTGTACATCTACTTTACCATCGATACCGCCTTCTAAAACTTTTTTCTTTAATTCTTCCACTAACTCGCCATACGCACATTGGTCGTCTAGGCGTAGTACAAAACCGTCCTTCGTTCCCTTCATATTAACTAACTGTTTTTTCATGAATGCCTCACCTCACGTTGTTCTTTATTAAGAAACTTCACGTGCTCTCTGTAAGACACGCGCATTAATTAGATATTTGAAGGCCCAACCAAGAATCATTAAAAATAAAGCATTGGCAATGATTGTTGGCAATAGTCGTGAACGTAAGAAATCCGCTAAAGGTATTGCTGTAAAATCGATTAAGAAGAAGAATTGATAGAGTATAAATTCTAAAATTGCTACTAGAACAACTGAAATTGTCGTTGTCACAACTAAGTGCTGATGTATAACTTTCACGATAGACCCTGCTAAAAAACAAATAAGTGGATAAAGTACTGAATATAATCCAATAATATCAATGTAAAAGACATCATACAAGACACCAAAAAAAAGTCCATACATTACCGCACGTTGACGGCTGTAATAGATGGATATAAAAATTAAATATAAGATTAAAAAACGCGGTATCAGATAATAGACTTCCCCTTTAATTTCAATTGGGGAAAGCATGGCAAACTCTGGTTCTACTAAGAACAGTAAAACCGCCACAGAGGGAATGAGAAATCGAACCATCACTCCGCCTCCTCTTTATTCGCCTCTGGCGGATTCGATAAATCCTTATTTGTTGCATTGCCATCTGAGCCATCAATAGCTGTTGACGTACGCTTTGCAATCACGACATGCTCTAAAATTGAAAACTCAGCAGATGGTTTGACATAAGCCATTTTCGTTAAGCCATGATCATCTGTACTAACTTCTGTAATTTCTCCAATCGGGACACCTTTAGGGAAAATTCCACCAAGCCCTGAAGAAACTACTTGCTCGCCTTCCTTAACCTTCATGCTAGAATCGATTCGCTTCATAATGAGTTCATTACGTTCTTCATCAAAGCCCTCGATTAAACCGTATGCTTCTTTTTCTCCTAACACCATCGCAGATACACGATAGTTTGGATTATTTGTATATAAAAGCTCTACCTCAGATGTGAAAGGTGTTACTAGTGTAATCTTACCAACTAGTCCTTTCGCCGTCATAACTGCCATATTCTTTTGAACTCCATGAGAAGACCCTTTATCTAAAATAATTTTCTCTTCCCATTGGTCAGGATTTCTAGCAATCACTGTTGCATGAATTGGATTAAATGCTTTTAAGCTCTCAGTTTTACCCAATAGCTCTCGAAGCTTGCTATTCTCTGATTTTAAATCCGTAGCCTCAGCTTGTACAACTGCAAAATCTTCTAAGCGTGCTTTTAAACGTTTATTTTCTTCGTACGTGTTTAAGAGGGAGTCAATATTATTAAAAATGCCATTAATATAATTTGCCGGCTTCGCAACAATTGATTGTGCGACGCCGACAGTATCTTTAATAATTTGCTCTGGTAAAGTTGCATTCGTCCGATCACGTAATGAGAAGCTAATCAATGCCACAAGAAATACCATGCCTACGAGCAGCAAAATTACTTTCTTATTGAAAAAAAAGTGTGGCATTGCCTAAACCCCCTTACCCTTTAACTTGTTGTTGACGAATTAAGTCGATATGATCTAAAGCCTTACCTGTACCGATTGCTACACAGTCTAACGGATCTTCCGCGATAAATACTGGCATGTTTGTTTCTTGGCTAATCACTTTGTCCAAGTTAGTTAATAGCGCACCACCACCAGTTAAAACAATTCCGCGTTCCATAACGTCAGCAGACAATTCAGGAGGAGTTTGTTCTAATGTTTTTCGAACACCATCAATTATAGATGCAACAGCTTCACGTAATGATTCAGAAATTTCCTGTGAAGAAATTTCAATTGTCTTCGGTAAACCAGTTAACAGGTCACGTCCTCTAATTTCCATTTTTTCCTCTGAACCTTCTGCTAAGGCAGTACCAATTTCCATTTTCACAGCTTCTGCTGTACGTTCACCAATTGTTAAATTATACGTTTTACGAATATATGAGATGATAGATTGGTCCATAGCATCCCCACCAACACGTACAGATTCACTTGTTACAATACCACCTAATGAAATAACTGCAACTTCTGTTGTACCACCACCGATATCAACAACCATTGACCCAGTAGGATCCCATACAGGTAGATTAGAACCGATCGCTGCTGCAAATGGCTCTTCGATTGTGAAAGCCTCTTTTGCACCGGCTTGTCGAGCAGCATCAATAACCGCACGTTGTTCAACTGATGTAATACCGTACGGCACACAAATCATAACATTTGGTTTTTTCCAGTTACCGCCGGAGTTTTTACATGCTTCTTTTAAATAATACTCAATCATTGCTGTTGTAATATCGAAATCAGCAATAACACCATCTTTCATTGGGCGAATTGCTACGATTGAGCCAGGTGTACGACCAATCATATTTTTCGCATCATTACCAACGGCAACGATATCTCCTGTTTTTGTATTTTTTGCTACCACTGAAGGTTCACGTAAAACGATTCCCTTTCCTTTAATAAACACTAATGTATTCGCTGTGCCGAGGTCAATCCCGACATCTTTACTTCCTAGTCCAAACAAATTGTGTACTCCCTTTCTATATAAGCCATACTTTCGTTGACATCCATTATCTTTGACGACAATGTATAGGAAAATTGAATTGTGTAGTGTATCTACACAATTGACTCCTCTCAAAATCCATAACATCCGTCAAATTGTTTATCTTCATCAGCCGGTGATTCACACCACGAAAAAACTACACACTCATTCACCTCACCACCAATTTTCGATGGGAGTCCTTCCTGAATAAAGATAAAATTCATACCTTTCATTATAACGGAATAACGCAAGAATTTGTAGTGCCACATACTCCATCTCACAGAAAAGATACTATTTTAATTCCCTCTTAAACTAAAAATAGTACGTATAGATTAGCATATAATTTTTATTCTCATAAAACAATGTGTATCAGGCTACCAATTTTTGTGAAGATAATAGAGTTTCTATGAATACATTAACGATTTGTAAGGAAAAAGGTTCGCCAATATACCACAAAAAAATACAAAAATTTTATGACTACCTATCATTGACACTTTGATGTTATTATTGCACAGATTTTTTAGCTGACTTACATGATGTAATCAATAGGTATTGCTAGCCCCTCCTACCGAAAGCAAAAAACTCTGCACAATACATGCAGAGTTAAAAATATCCTTTTTCCTTCAAACTAATAAATTGATGATCACCAATAATAACATGATCGATTAATTCAATGCCGATAATATAACCAGCTTCAACGATACGCTTCGTAACTTCAATATCCTCCGTACTTGGCGTTGGAACTCCACTAGGGTGATTATGGGCACAAATAATTGAAGCAGCAGATCTCTTGACAGCTTCACGAAAAATTTCCCTAGGATGTACGATGGAGGCATTTAAACTGCCAATAAAAATCGTTTGTTTATGAATAATTTGATTCTTGATATTTAAAAACAGAACGACAAAATGTTCCTGTTTAAGCGAAGTCATATCAGGCATTAAATAGGCCGCTGCATCTTGTGGAGAGCGAATAGTAAATTTTTCATCATTATGCTTCTGAGCCAGACGTCTTCCAAGTTCAATGGCTGCTAATAATTGAATAGCTTTTACCTCTCCTATTCCTTTAATGGCCACCATTTCTTCGATGGTTGCGTGCTTCAGATGGTGTAGTCGTTCAAAAACATTTAAAACTCTATTGGCAAGAACTAGCACAGATTCTTCCTTTGTGCCTGTCCTTAACAAAATAGCAAGTAGCTCTTGGTTAGACAAACTTTCAGCCCCTTGCCGTAGTAGCCGTTCACGGGGGCGATCCTCCATATTGACATCACGTATCATTAAAGTTGGTACTTCTAGCAAACATACTCACTCCTTCGCAAATTGGACTATTTGTAGCGCTACCAATTGCGAAAACAAAGCTGCAAGTGGTAGACCTACAACATTGTTATAATCTCCTTCAATTCGTTTAACTAATAATGTACCGATTGTTTGAATGCCATATCCACCAGCTTTATCGAATGGATCACCAGAATCTACATATGCTTCGATTAGTTTTTGTGTTAATTGGTGAAAAACAACTGTAGTTTCTTCCACAAAAACAGTTTCCTGACCACTTGGCTCAATAATGGCTACAGCCGTCATCACAACATGCTTATTGTCTGATAGACGTTGTAAGTGAGAAATAGCTTCCTCACGAGATTTTGGCTTATGTAGTAGCTCATTGTCGTACACTACGATTGTATCCGCGCCAATAATCGTGGCTTCTGATGCTTTTTTGGCTACATCGCGTGTCTTTAATAAAGCTACTCCTTTTACATAATCCTGCATGGTTTCTGCTTGTACACTTGTTTCTTCCACTTTACTTGTCATAACCTCAAATGGAAGAGCTAACATGCCAAGCAATTCCTTCCGTCTAGGTGAAGCAGAAGCAAGTATAAGCTTATGATTTGTTTTCAACATTATCTGACCATTCCTCCTTATCCTTATGATAGCGAAGAATGGGCTATTTGAAAATTTTTTAAAAATCAAGATAACGAGGATTTCGCTATGTTTTATGATTAAAATTTAACCTGTAGACACGTATTCTTCGATTGATAATGAGAAAAAACGTGCAAGCGGATGATATTAAGATCGTTGGAAATAGTAGAGGCTGCCGCACCAATAGATTGCCAATCCTCAGGTAATGTGGAATCTTTTCCTTTTTCCTTAAAATTTAATTTTGTGGCATTTTTATCTGCTAAAGCTGCAGGTATTTCTGCAAGTGTGGGCTCCTTACAACTTTCACCACTAACACTAAAGGCTTTTTTAAATGTTGCAGGTTCCTGTAAAAATTCAAGCTGACTTTCTTCAGTCACCATGCTTGTCCATACATAAAATTTCCCATCAACTTGAACAATTGCGCTCTCTTTTAACGCAGGGTACTCTGCAACGAATGAACTGGCACTCTCATAATTTGAGTAGACACCTGCTTGGCTAGCAAAAAACATCGATGCATTCGATGTATTGCTTGTCTCACCGGCAGTTGGAATCGTCTCTGATTGTGATTGATTATTTGCCACTTCACTACCGTTTTTCTTTAATGGTAATTGCGTACTCGCTTGTAAAGCACCCAAAAAAATAGCTACCCCTAATAGACCAACAAATCCACCTATAATCATTGCTCGAAATATTTGTTTTTTCATCACATGATTGACAATTTTCATTCATCTTCACCTCATCCTTCCACCTATCTATCCTACGAGTAACTTTTTCAAACATACTATGATTCAATATGATATAAGTATATGTAGGTTATGAAGTGTAAATGCGAAATTATTGTTTTTTGATACATAACTAGGTTTGCTAGTATATATAAAAAAACTAGGACCCTCTCTCAAGAGCCCTAGTCTTTTCATTCTTTTAATCTATTACGGACAGCAGTTAATAAATATAACGAGCCAGATACAACCGTTCTTTGCTTGCTCTGTGATTGTGCCTGTAAAAAGGAGGCATAATCAACTAGGACGGTCTTTGAAGTTGCATTAGAAAGCTCTAGCATTTTTTGCGCAGTCATGGCACGTGGATTGTCAAAATCAACAAAATAAAAATCATCACTAACCTGCTCAAAAATTTGTAAAATCTGCTGAACATCTTTATCTGCTAGTATACCAATGACAAATGTGATCGGTTCACTAGGAAACTCATTCTTAATCGTTTCTACTAATTTTTCTGCACTTGCTGGATTATGAGCACCATCCAAAATAATAAAAGGCATTATTTCTTCAAAACGTCCTAAAATCGAGGCATTTTGCACCGCTTGTCTAATGGCTGAATGATTGATCGATACATTTAAAACAGAAGCCACTTCAAAAAACGCTGTGATAGCTAGTGCCATATTATTTGCCTGATGTCCACCTTTCATGGAACGTGTTAGGTTTGAAATTTGGCAATGTTGGGCTTCATTCGTATAGCATTCCCCATCAGGAGTGGCCATAATCGCAAAATGATGGCCTAATTCAAAAACAGCGGCTCTTTTGTCAGAAGCTTTATTATAAACAACACGCTTCGCTTCGTCTGGTAATTCACCAATAATGACCGGGCAATGTTGTTTAATAATCCCCGCTTTGTGATGGGCAATACTTTCAAGTGTATCCCCTAAAAACTTTGTATGTTCTAAAGCTATGCTCGGGATAATTGAAGCAATCGGTGTTACGACATTCGTGCTATCCAATAAACCACCCATACCCGCTTCAATCAACGCGATATCCACCTTCTTATTTACAAAATGTAAAAAGGCTACTACCGTTAAGAGCTCAAAATCTGTTAATTTCCCACTAAGTCCTGCTTGCTGCATTTGTTGAAATACTCGGTCCATTTCAGTAGCTGAAATAGCTTGACCATTTACTTGAATTTGATCATGAACATCAACTATACAAGGTGACATAAATTTACCCACTCGTAATCCATGTTCTTGAGCAATGGCCTCTAGGAAGGTTAATGTAGAGCCCTTCCCATTAGAGCCAGCTAAATGGACAACACGCAATGTTTGTTGCGGATTACCTACTAGAGACAAAGCTTGTTCAATGGCCTCTAGACCAGGTTTAATGACATCATCACTTTCGACTTGCCACTTCACTTTATAATGATCAAAGCTTGGTATCATTGTCCATCCCCCTGTAGCCATTGTCGAACTTCCGCTATAAAGTATAAAGAACCTGTAATCACCACAATATCTTCTTTATGTCTCTCATGTAAGACTGTTTGAACGGTATGTTGCCATTCTTGATGATGTCGTTTATTAGGATTTGTTGACAATATCGCTAAGCTTTCGGCATCCATCGCATTTGGTAAATTTATTTGTGTAAAAGCAATAGAAGTTGCAACGGCATCCATTAACGCAATGCTGTTGGCATGATCCTTATCTGCTAATGCAGCATAAATAAAGTGATATTTTTTTTGCGGATAGACTCCTTCTAGTGTTTTAATAAGGGCAGCTGTACCTTCGGAATTATGCGCCCCATCTAGAATTATATGATTAGGCCATTGTTCAAAGCGTCCTGCCCATTGCGCACGACGTAGACCGTGACGTATTGAATCGTCAGCAATGGTGATTGCTCCTTCCTCACGTAAGATGAGCATAGCCGTTATCGCAAGACTTGCATTACTAATTTGATGAGGGCCAGCCATTTTTAAGGATATATTTGACATCCTGAACTGTTCTCTTTCATATGTAAATTGCTGAAAGTCTGTATTTTGGGAAATAGAGGAAACCTTGAAATCTTGCCCTAAAATAAAGCACGGTGCATGTCGTTCTTCTGATGTAGCTTTTATGACAGCCAATGCCTCCTCATGCTCCACACCAACGACAACAGGTACGCCATCCTTGATGATTCCAGCTTTTTCGGCAGCAACCTTTGCAAATGTGTCACCTAAAAATGCTGTATGTTCAAGAGAGATTGTTGTAATGATGGCTAAAAGTGGTGTTACAACATTTGTTGCATCTAAACGTCCTCCAAGACCTGTTTCAATAAGCGCTAAATCTACTTCTCGATCGGCAAAATATTGGAACATTATTAATGTCACTACTTCAAAGAAGCTCGGAAAATCTCCATTGTATTGCTCTTCTATTATTTCGGCAACTTGATTGAAATAGTATAAAAATTGTTCATCAGAGATTTGTACGCCATTAATGGTTATACGTTCATTAACTCGCTCTAAATGCGGGGACGTAAATGCTCCTACTTTGTAACCTGCATGTTGTAGCATTTCTCTTAGTGCATTGACTGTTGAACCTTTGCCATTTGAACCGGCCACATGGATAACGCGTAGTTTGTCTTGTGGATTGTTCAAATGAGCTAGTACTTCCCGCATGAGTACAAGAGGCTGACGTTTATGATCAACTGCTTTTAAAGTAAAGATAAATTTTGTACATTCCTTCATTGTGTTAAACAATAGAAAACACTCCCTCTTACTGCAATACCTTTATTTTAGTACAAGTATCATTTAATAACATAGCTAAATGTCAAAACTCTAAAAAACACGCAGTGAGCGACTGCATGTTAGCACTCTCTTTTGTTTATGCATCTGGTGAGCATCTAGAAAAGCACCCATATTGTCTAAAATAATTTGACGTCATTATTTATCAGTGGAAGTTCTTTTTAGTATTGATATATAAATCCAAAGATTATTGTAAATAACACTATATGTTTTTCCTAAGCCGCACAAAAAAAGCAATGGATGACTTTCCTCATCCATTGCTTCTAGCTTACATATTTTTTAACTCTTCTAAACGTTTTAAAACAACGGCATGTTTACTTTCATAATCCGCTAATTTTTCACGCTCTGCATTCACTAATGCTTCAGGTGCTTTCGATACAAATTTCTCATTTGATAGCTTACCTGTAACAAGCTTCACTTCTTTTGCCCATTTCTCTAACTCTTTTTCAAGGCGAGCGATTTCTTCCTCTAGGTTAATAAGTCCAACAAGTGGTAAGAAAACTTGTGCTCCTGTCACAACTGCCGTCATTGATTGACCTGGCGCTTCTAAGCCTTCACCAATTGTTAGTGTATCAGGATTACAGAATTTTTCTAAATAAGCTTTATTCGCCTCAAGAACCGCCACTGTTGCAGCATCTTTTGCTGAAATAAATAACGGTACTTTTTTGCTCATTGGTGTGTTCACTTCCGCACGAATATTACGTACTGAACGTATAATATCCATTAGGAGCTTCATATTATCTGCTTCATCAGCAAAATGAAGGTCCTCACGTACTGTTGGCCATGCAGCCACAGTAATAGATTCACCATCATGCGGTAAGTGCTGCCAAATTTCCTCTGTAATGAATGGCATAAATGGATGTAATAGACGCATTGTTTGATCTAGAACGTAAGCTAAAATAGAACGAGTTGTCTTTTTAGCTGCTTCATCCTCACCGTAAAGTGGTAATTTCGCCATTTCAATGTACCAAGAACAGAAATCATCCCAAATGAAATTGTAAAGTTCACGGCCTACTTCTCCAAATTCATAGCGTTCTGCAAGAGAAGTTACACGTTCGATAGTCTCATTTAAGCGCGTTAAGATCCATTTGTCAGCAACGGATTTTTCACCTGTTAAGTCGATTTCATCAAATGTCATACCGTCCATATTCATAAGCGCAAAACGTGATGCATTCCAAATCTTATTAGCAAAGTTCCATACTGATTCTACTTTTTCGGTTGTATAGCGCAAATCTTGACCAGGTGATGAACCTGTTGCTAAGAAGTAACGTAATGAATCAGCACCATATTGTTCAATAACATCCATTGGATCAACACCATTGCCAAGTGATTTACTCATTTTACGTCCTTCGCCATCACGTACTAAGCCGTGAATTAATACATCTTGGAATGGCCGTTGACCTGTGAATTCTAAACCTTGGAAAATCATGCGAGATACCCAGAAGAAAATAATATCATAGCCCGTTACAAGTGTATTTGTTGGGTAATAGCGTTTATATTCTTCATTCGCTTCATCCGGCCAGCCCATTGTAGAAAACGGCCATAGTGCAGATGAGAACCAAGTATCTAGGACATCTTCATCCTGTGTCCAATTTTCTGCATCAGCTGGGGCTTCTTTCCCTACGTAGATTTCGCCTGTTTCATTATGATACCAAGCTGGGATTTGATGACCCCACCATAATTGACGAGAGATACACCAATCACGAATATTTTCCATCCAGCGAGAATATGTGTTTTCAAAACGAGCTGGTACGAAGTTTACTTTCCCTTCTGCGTCCTTTTGTAGTTCAAGGGAAGCATCAGCAAGTGGCTGCATTTTAACGAACCATTGTGCTGAAAGATATGGCTCAACAACAGCACCTGAACGTTCCGAGTGTCCTACTGAATGCATATGCTCTTCAATTCGGATTAGCACGCCTGCTTCTTGTAAATCAGCAACGATTTGCTTACGGCATTCGAAACGGTCCATTCCTTTATACTTACCAGCAAGATCGTTCATTGTGCCATCTTCATTCATGACAAGGATGCGCTCTAGATTGTGACGGTTACCTACTTCAAAGTCGTTTGGATCATGGGCAGGAGTCATTTTAACAACCCCAGTACCAAATTCCATGTCAACGTAATCGTCTGCAACAATTGGAATTTCGCGGCCTACAATCGGTAAAATAACCGTTTTACCAATTAAATGCTTATAGCGCTCATCATTCGGGTGAACTGCTACCCCAGAGTCACCTAGCATTGTTTCTGGACGTGTTGTGGCAACTTCCACATATCCTGAACCATCAGCTAAAGGATATTTCATATGGTAAAAGGCACCTTGCACATCCTGGTATATTACCTCGATATCTGACAATGCTGTTTTCGCTGCAGGGTCCCAGTTAATAATGCGTTCACCACGGTAAATTAAACCTTTTTCATATAATTGAACAAACACTGTTTTAACAGCATCTGAAAGACCACTATCTAATGTGAAACGTTCCCGCGTATAGTCTAATCCAAGGCCAAGCTTTGCCCATTGATCGCGAATATGTCCAGCATATTCTTCTTTCCATTCCCATGTTTTTTCAAGGAATTTTTCACGACCTAAATCATAACGTGTAATATTATCTTCACGCAGTTTCGCTTCTACTTTAGCTTGAGTGGCAATACCTGCATGGTCCATACCTGGTAGCCATAGTGCATCGTAGCCTTGCATTCGTTTCATACGAATAAGAATATCTTGTAATGTTGTATCCCAAGCGTGACCAAGGTGTAATTTTCCTGTTACATTTGGTGGTGGAATAACGATTGAATAGGGTTTTTTCCCGCTTTCAGGCTGTGCCTCGAAAAATTTCCCTTGCAACCACCATTCATAGCGACCTGCTTCTATGGACTGCGGGTCATATTTTGTTGGCATTGAAATGTTTTCTGTCACATTGACTCCTCCTAATGTCTGTAGAATGTTGGTAAAATAACGCTGTTCATTTTTTTACCCAACAAAAAAACTCCTCTCGTCAAAAAGGACGAAGGAGTTTTAGTTCGCGGTACCACCTTTAATTCCAGCAGTAGATAAGATAAATGTAAATAAATCACATTTTCTCAGCCTAAATTACTGGCTCTTAATTCGGTAACGGTGTTTAACCGGCTTTAACTACTATTAGTTCACTAAAGCTGCTCAAGGGCTACCTTCAATTACGTACAAATAGAAACTTCTCAGCAACCGTTTCCTCTCTGAAAATGTAAATATAATTTACTCTTCCCCATCATAGCATCTGTATTTGATTTTCCTTATTGTACCGCAGAAACGTGTCATTTTTCAAGTGATTTAGTCATCTTTTAGTAAGAGTAAAGTAAATAGAAAGGAAGTGAGTATTCAAATGCGACGACGCAAGTATAACCCTTGGCTTTTACCACCTTGGCTACGGCAGGTTCGTTTTTATTGTAGAACTATTATCGTACCCATTTGTGCTTTTCAATTTATCCGTGTCATTATTGTGCCAACATCAGGTGATCTAATCTTCTTATTGCTCCTGCTACTTCTCTGCTATTTACTTTTGAAAGACATCATTTGAAACACGGACTTTAAGCGGTGTATATTCTTCTGTAAGGTCCCAAATCATGGAAGGCACTTCATGCCAGGAGCTGGATTCACGCACAACAATATGACTGGAGGATTCCCTCATCACTGCTTTTTGGTCTACTGTTGTCACTTTTTCTTGGCGTGAAGCTGCTGCTACGGCTTGGGGTTGTTCTATATTCATACTTTCTTCAATCGTAGCAATCGCCTTTTCTTGCTCGAAGGCTTGAACAGAGAGGTGTTGACTGTCTAACATATCCTTTTCAACAATGGGCTCATATTCATTAAAAATACTTGTTACTGTCCACTCAAGCTGACACATTTGATTTGTTAGACTAGGACGAATATCTTTGACCATTAAATCTTTAAGATCCGATTCTTTTGGTAAATCCACATGTAAAGGTACAGCATACTCAAAATAACCAGTATCGCCTTGGATATCAAGGGCATCAATTGTAATTAGTTCTTCATCGTCTGTAAATACTTCCATATCTTGAAAATCAAAGCGAACGTGAGCGGTGATGTGGTAGATGCCCATAAGTCGAAGTGAATCCTCTAACTGCATTGCCTGCCACTGAGGCTTAATTTGCACTGCTGCTATTTCAGTTGGGCAGCCGTATCCAGGAAAACAAAATGTTTCGCGCATATTCCATGTTTTTTGTTCGATAATAATCCCTCCCTTTGCATCATATGACAATTGGGAGGGTAGTATGCTAGAATGCTTCAAGTTACATACAACGATAAGAGTATTCTAGTAAAAAAATGGCATGCTAGAGAATTTCATCTAGCATGCCATTTTATGAATGATCTTCCATTCAATTAAACATGTACTAATTTAATTTTATTCGCTACACGATCTGTTAACATTTGTGTTGCTTTTGGAACGATCGGTTTGAAAATTGGATTTAAAACAGGTCCTGCCAAGCCGCCAGCGACTACTTCTAAAAAACCTGTCATTTTTGTATTTTCAGCATCAATGCTTTCTGCAAGGAAATAGCCATTTCCAGTGAAATTATCAGAAAGCCCCTTTAATTCGAATGTTACTTTTGAGGGCGCTACCCATTCTAAAATGATAATTTCTACTTCTACTGTTTTTTTCAAAACACCAACATTACCTTTAAATGTCCATGTTGAATGTTTATCATCAATCATTTCATGTGCATTATAACCTGGGACAAGTTTTGCCCATTTTTCCATATCACTGACGAAATCCCATACATGATCAATTCCTACGGGTACTTCGACTGTATGTGTGCCTGTTGCCATATCAATTCACTACTTTCTTTTATGAATAGCTATATTATAAACGATTTCGCCCACAATTTGGCTATGCTGAAAGATATAATTTTGACAAAAACAGGTCCTTCATCCAGTATAGATGATCTTGCTTACTAGTTAATATATGCTAGTTCCTCATTTTTCTCATTCATTCCTCAAGCACTACCTTATTTTCCATTTTGGTCATCAAAAAAGAGCATGATAGAAATTCTTCTATCATGCTCTCTCATTTTTATCGCGCTAATTGCGCAAACACTTTATGGAATGCATCTACTGTTTTAGTAATGTGTTCTTCCGTATGAGCTGTAGAAATAAATAATCCCTCAAACTGAGATGGTGGTAGGAAGATGCCTTCCTCTGCCATCAATCGGAAGTATTCCGCGAATAATTGTAAGTCGGATGTTTTAGCTGAGGCAAAGTCAACAACCTCATCATTTGTAAAGAAGAAACCAATCATCGAGCCAGCACGATTTACTGTATGTGGAATATTGTATTTCGTAGCTGCCTCACGGAAACCAGCCTCTAGCTGATCACCTAATTGTTTAAAGTAATCATATGTTCCGTGATCTAAACGTGATAACGTTTCATAGCCAGCCGTCATCGCCAACGGGTTTCCTGATAATGTACCCGCTTGATAAATCGGTCCTGCAGGGGCTACTTGCTCCATAATCTCTTTTTTCCCAGCAAATGCACCTACAGGGAGGCCTCCACCAATAACTTTACCTAATGTAGTGATATCAGGCGTTACCCCAAAATAACCTTGTGCACAACCGTAGTCTACACGGAAGCCTGTCATTACCTCATCAAAGATTAATAACGCGCCATGCTCAGATGTAAGTGCACGTAAACCTTCTAAGAAACCTGGTTTTGGTGGTACAACACCCATGTTCCCTGCAACAGGCTCTACAATCACTGCTGCTAGCTCTGCACCAAATTTTTCGAAAACAACTTTTGCCCCTTCTAAATCATTATAGGCAACTGTTAACGTATTCCGTGCAATATCTGCTGGAACACCAGGGCTATCAGGTAAACCTAATGTCGCAACTCCTGAACCTGCTTTAATTAATAAAGAGTCTCCATGACCATGATAAGAACCTTCAAATTTTAAAATTTTATCTCGCCCTGTAACCCCACGAGCTACACGTAACGCAGACATTGTAGCTTCTGTTCCTGAAGAAACAAAGCGAATCATTTCCATGCCTGGTAGACGATCTAATACTAATTGAGCTAAACGATTTTCTGTATAGCTTGGCGCACCAAAGGATGAACCTTTTGCTGCTGTGTCAGCAATCGCTTTGACTACCTCTGGATGTGTATGTCCCAAAATTAATGGACCCCAAGATAGTACGTAATCAATATACTCATTGCCGTCAATGTCTTTAATGATCGCACCATGGCCAGATTCCATAAAAATCGGGTCCATATTCACTGATTTGAATGCACGTACTGGGCTGCTAACACCACCTGGCATTAACTGAACCGCCTCAGCATAGGCTTGTTTTGATTTTTCGTAAGAACGTGTCATTTATTTCTCCTCCAACCAACGTGCAACATCTTTTGCATGATACGTGATGATTAAATCAGAGCCTGCTCGTTTCATGCCTAATAATGTTTCAAGCACAACTTTTTTCTCTTCAATCCAGCCATTTATAGCTGCCGCCTTAATCATCGCATATTCACCAGAAACATTATAGGCAACAAGCGGTAATGGATAGTTATTTTTCATATCTCGGATAATATCTAAATAACTAAGAGCCGGCTTCACAATTAAGAAATCTGCTCCCTCTTCAATATCTGATTCTGCCTCACGGAATGCCTCTAGGCGGTTCGATGGATCCATTTGGTAGGATTTACGATCGCCAAATTGAGGAGCTCCATCTGCAGCGTCACGGAATGGACCATAGTAGCTAGATGCATATTTGACTGCATAAGACATAATTGGAATATGTTCAAATCCTGCTTCGTCAAGTCCTGCACGAATCGCTACAACAAAACCATCCATCATATTAGATGGAGCAATAATATCCGCTCCTGCTTTTGCTTGTGATACAGCGGTACGGGCTAACACGTCTAATGAAGGATCATTTAAAATTTGATCGCCTTCTATTAATCCGCAATGTCCATGATCTGTGAATTCACATAAACATGTATCCGCAATAACTAATAGCTCAGGATGACGTTTTTTTATTAAACGAGTCGCTTCTTGAACGATACCATGATCATGGAACGCACCTGTTCCAACAGCATCTTTTTCAGCTGGTAACCCAAATAAAATAACTGCAGGTATGCCTAAAGCTACAACCTCATCAATTTCTACTTCCAATTTATCCAATGAAAATTGAAAAACGCCAGGCATAGAAGGTACTTCATTTTTAATGTTCTCGCCTTCAATTACAAAAATAGGATAGATCAGGTCCTCTTTATGTAAATATGTTTCTTTTACCATTGATCGCATTGTCGCATTCGTACGCAAGCGACGATGTCTTTGAAATTGTAATTTTGTCATGATTTGTCCCCTACTTTCATAATTTCTTCGATGACTGCTTGCATTGTATATACACTTGGCATAATATCCACAGTAGCACCGTATTGTTCAAGAGCCGCTTCTGTAATATGACCGATGGCTGCGATACGCGTTGCTTGCCAGCCAATCTGTGACGCTACATCCTTTGCGTATACATCAACCGCTGAAGGACTAGCAAAAATCACAGTAACATCTTGTTGGTGATGAATACAATTCATAATAACAGATGTCTGATCATGTCTTTCCACCGTTTCGTAAACTGTCCACTCAACTAAATCAAACGGCAGTCCATCCTTTAGTGTACTTTTCGCCTTTTCTCCTCGTATAAACAGGCAACTCGGACAGCTACCCGCTACAGCCGGAAATTCTTTAACGAAAATATCAGCACTAAATACAGAGGGCATAAAGCTCACTTCAAAGCCAAGCTTTTCTAACGCTGATGTTGTTTTTGTCCCTATAGAGGCAATTTTCCCTCTAAAATTATCGACCCTAAATTGGTGCTGTTGCATCTTACTAGCAAAAGCATCGACAGCATTTTGACTAGTAAATATAATCCAATCAAATTGACATGCCTTTTTCAATTGCTCAGCATCATTACTGCCCAATCGTTCACAAGTTTCAATTAAAGGGGCAATTACAGCATGGCCACCTAATGCTGTGATGTCATCTACAATAGTAGCTGTCTTAGATGTACCAGTTAAAACGATTGTTTTACCCTTTAGAGGTAAATTATTTTGCATCTTGCTCAGCCTTTACGCGCTGAATTAATTCGAATGCACCTTGTTCTGTTAATATTGCTGCAAGCTCTTCTCCAATTTTTTGTGCATCTGTCCCCACTACTGTTTCCTTATAGATAACAGATGCATCAGGAGCGGCAACTAAGCCTGTTAAAGTAATTTCATCCCCATTTGAAGTGGCGTAACCAGCGATAGGTACTTGACAGCCACCATCCATTGCTGCTAAAAATGCGCGTTCTGCATGTGCTTCTTGCCATGTTAATTGATCAGTAAGCTTTGCTAATTCAGCCAATAGCTCCTCATCATCTGCGCGACATTCAATTCCTAGAGAGCCCTGTGCTACTGCTGGTAAGCAATCTTCTACTGGTAAAAATTCAGTAACGACATCATCACTCCAGCCTAATCGTTTCAAACCAGCTGCTGCTAAAATAATCGCATCATATTCTTCATCTTCCAGCTTAGCTAAACGCGTATCAACGTTTCCTCGAATCCATTTTATTTCGATATCAGGGCGTACTGTTAATAGCTGTGCACTACGGCGCAAAGAACTTGTCCCCACTACAGCACCAGCAGGAAGATCTGCAAATTTAATATGTCCTTTTGAAATAAATGCATCACGTGCATCTTCACGTGGAGGAATACAACCAATTACTAAGCCATCTGGCAATACAGCAGGCATATCTTTCATAGAATGAACAGCAAAATCTATTTCTTTATCGTAAAGGGCTTGCTCTATTTCTTTAACAAACAATCCCTTCCCTCCAACTTTAGATAGCTGTACATCTAAAATTTGATCACCTTTGGTCACGATTTCTTTCACTTCAAATTCGAATGGTACACCAGCCTCTTTTAACTCATTGATAAACCAATTAGTTTGAGTTAGCGCCAACTTACTTCTCCTAGAACCTACAATAATTTTTCTCAACAGTCTCCAACCTTTCTTCTAATACCATAAATGGAATCGCGATAAACTGCTTCCTAAGAAGAAGTTCACAACAACTAATAAATAGGCATATATATGTACCCATGCATAAGTTGTACCTGTCAGCTTGCTTTTGCGATTCACATATAAGATAACGCAATACAAAATTAAAATGATGAAGGACCCTATGATCTTTGCATCGAAAATCGAAAGACTCTCTAATGTTAATAGTGCCCATTCAAAGCCCAATATTAAACTTATAAATAAAACTGGAATTCCAATAAAAAATGACATATTCATCCAGCTACTTGTCTGCTGTAAGGATGGTAACCTTGTCCATAGATGTGACCACTTTTTCTTTTTCAGCAAACGATATAAAACTAAGTATAATATGGCAAACACAAATGTTAACGTGAATGCGGCATAGGACAATATCGCAAATGATATATGAATAAAAAGCATTTCCGAAATTAATGTATCCCCAACAGCGCCTGTAGGACGTTTTGGCATAAAAGTAAATATACTAGCGAATAAAAACCCTAGTATATTAATAATAAATACAGGCAAATCAACCCTAGCTATACAATGTAGAATGATCGATAGCGTCACAAGTAACCAGGAGTAAAAGAGAATCCCCTCTGACAAAGATAAGATCGGAAAACGCTTCGTTTCCACAAACGTTAAAATGATAATAGCGCTTTGAATCATCCATACAAATGAAACAAGCCAAAAAGCTATTCGTCTTGCTCGCACTTGCTTATAGAAATAATCAGTAAAGTAAAAAACTAGACTGATCGCATACAAGACGATCATCACTTCATAAAGCCTCGTCATGGTCAAATCAGCCAATAGACATCCCTTCTTTATAGTGAAATTGTAAAATTACTATACAAAAACAAAAAAACGTTTTCGTATCCTAAGTTTACCATACAGATACGAAAACGCCTCATGTAATATCAGTAGAAATCCAATAGCGTCAACACTATCGTACATTTGTGTATGCGACGCATCAGATATTTAGAAAGAGTACTTTGGTTCAACGGAAGTTTGAGAAGCCTCTGCGCGTTCTTTGCGCTCAAGCTCTTGCTTCGTCATCTCTTGAACTTCAGCTTCCACAGCATCCTCTATACCAAAAATTTGTTGGAATAAACGTAACTGTTCATTTGCTTTTGGTGAATTTGCCATTTCTTTCGCTTGTAAGATTGGCTCTTTTAACAATTGATTAATAATAGATTTTGTATGCTTACTTAAAATTTTACGTTCACGTTCCGTTAAATCTGGCATTTTATTTTCGATACTAGTCATCGTCTCTTCTTGAATTCGATTAGCCTTTTTACGCAAAGCTGAGATCACTGGTACGACGCCTAGTGTTGCTACCCAATCTTTAAATTGCACAACTTCATTACCAATCATATCCGTAATATCAGCAGCAGCACGTTCACGCTCTGCTAAATTCGCCTCGACAATTCCTTGTAAATCATCGATATCATACAAGAAAACATTTGGCAGGTCGCCTACTCGTGGATCAATGTCACGTGGAACAGCAATATCTACCATAAATAAAGGTTTACCTTTACGTAAACGTTCCACAAATTGCATTAACTCATAATCAATGACATAATCTGTTGCACCTGTAGAAGTAATTAAAATGTCTGCTTCTAATAATGAACATTGTAATTCCTTCATTGATTTAGCTTCCCCATGGAATTTAGCGGCTAGGCTTTCTGCTTTTTCAAACGTACGGTTAATGACCGTAACTTTTCCTACACCACTACCATAAAGGTTCTCAATCGCAAGCTCTCCCATTTTCCCTGCACCTAAAATAGCTACATGCTTGCGTTGTAAAGAGCCAAAAATTTTCTTTGCTAATTCTACTGCTGCATAGGAAACGGATACCGCATTCTCACCAATTGCTGTTTCATTATGAGCACGCTTAGCAAATGTTACCGCTTGTTTAAATAGCTGATTGTATACCGTTCCTGTTGTGCCAATCTCTTGTCCACTTAAAAAGCTTTTTTTTACTTGTCCTAAAATTTGTGTTTCCCCAAGAACCATTGAATCGATCCCTGCAGTCACTTTAAATAAATGTTCGATTGCCTCATCTTCTTCTCGAATTGTTAAATAGGAAGAAAATGTCTCCACAGGCAAGTCAAACCAGTTCGCTAAAAATTGTTTCACAAAATGACGTCCAGTATGCAATTGATCCACAACAGCATATATTTCTGTACGGTTACATGTCGAAACAATAACGTTTTCTAATATACTTTTTTGCTTTTGCAGCGCTTCCATTGCTTGTGGTAGTTCACTCTCTATGAATGATAACTTCTCACGTATTTCAACAGGCGCTGTTTTATAATTCAAGCCTACTACGATGGTATGCATGAATAACACCTCACACGTTCTAATTCACAAATCTCATTATAGCACAGTTCGACAATAGTTCACGTATAATTTGTGAACATGTCATGAAGAACTGTCATTCGTCATCTACATTAGAATTATTATAAACTAAGTGTAACAAATTATACGTCTTGTTTCAAATTAAAAAACTGCACCTTCAATTGTTAGATCAATCTAACAATTGAGGTACAGTAAATTTGTGATCAGTATTTTCTTAATTTGTCATTGTGACAGTTTTCATTGCAATAATATTACCATCTTTATCATAGGCTATAAACTCAATGTCATTATTAACTTTAAAGTCCTGCATAGTTTGTACTGTTTTCGTTAGCATATAAACTGAATCACTACGTTTTTGTAAATCAAACTGTACATCTCCACTAACTGAATTGAAGCGTACATTCATCTTTGCAACATTAGAACAATTACCATCAATTCGAGCACTCATAGTAATATAGCCTTTTCGTAGCGAAACGCTTGTTTCTTCAAATAAATCTTCAGGATTGATACAGCTCGAAGCTGGTGTTTTACATAAAATTGTATCAACTAGCTTTTGGAATACTTGATGCAATTGTAAATTATCAATGGCGTGGAAATAAGCGCCGCCAGTTTGCTCTGCTACTTGCATTAACGTAGCATCATTGATTTGTGATTTCTTGCCCATACTAATTGTATAAACTTTCACACCTTGCTTTTTCGCTTCATTGATCGCCTTAGTCATTTTAGATTTACTTGTTTTACCATCCGAAACAACAACAATGGCCTTCGATGTTTTAGTATCATTAGAGAATTTAGTTAAGGCGATATCAATGCCGGCAAAAATATCCGTCGCACCTTTATCTTTGGATGCTTTATAAAGATCTTTTTTCAGTACATTTTCTGTCGTACCTTCACCTAGAACAGTTGCTTTTGTATTCGTTTCAATAACAATATTATTTTTTGCCTTTATTTGATTGATCAATTCAATCATCTTTTTACCACGGTAATTTGTTGGATCAACCGCCTTCATCGAAGAAGAATAATCCACTACATAGGCAATTTCCGTTGCTAAAGAACAAGAGTTTTTACTAAAGTATGGATTCGTAAATATTTCTTTCGTTACTGTCTTATCTTTTAAGCCCTTCAAAATTGTTGCATAGCGTGGATCTAATGGATTAACGAGCGTTGCCTCTACTTTAGATTTTCCATAAATAATTGAGTCAAAGTAAGCGACGGCCGTACCTGGACTACCTGTATTATTTAATGGATCTGAAGTATTTGTTATAAACGACGCTGTTTTTTCCACTCCATCAAATTTAATTTTGACCGTTCCCTGATAGTCCGAAACGGGCTCCCCACCTGGACGAACTAAAGTCACCATAACTTTAGTATATCGATCTTTCCCTGATGGTCTTGATGCAGCATCAGCACTTTCTTTCAATGCTTCAACACGTTTTTTATAGGCTTCCACTTGTCCAAGTAATTTCCCGCCCTGATATTTTAATAACACAGTTCGGTCATAGTTACTTAAGTTTGTGAAGATTGCATAAATCTTCATCACACTATCGTAATGCTCTAATGTTAAATCTTTTTCGTTTGGCATATGATTCATAAGCTGAATGATAGCTCCGACCGGATTAATATTTTCTACCTGAGAAGCAATATCATCATCAATCCCTTGAACACGATAAATTGGTCGTCCATCATCAGAAATCATATACATAATTTCAGTTTTGGCAGGCGTTGTTACTGAGTTATCAAAACGGCGATTTAAGAGCTCTTCAAATAAGTATACTGAGATATCATAGTTTTCAAATTGTAATATTGCATGTTCATATCCTAACGCTGGGTACCTAGGATCAGATCCACCGTAGCGCAAATAAACATTTTGTACGTTCCCTAAAGCATCCGTTACATTTGTTTGCTGACCAATACTAAATAACTTTTCATCAGAGTCAGGATCTAAAGGTACTGGAGCATACACATCAATTAAGTTTTGAGTAAAGAACTCTGGCAATTTTTCATATGGAACATAAGGAGGTGTTACACTACCATTATCATCTGTATTTGTTGGATCATATACTTGGTAATCAATACGTAGTTCTGGCTGTGGTGCATAACGCACTTCTGCATTTAACTTCTCCCCCACTAAACACTTCATAGCAGGGTCTGTATTATTAACTAGCTCAAAAGAAATCGTATCACGGACAGATTTTGTTAGTGATGGTGCGATTACGATAGCAGATACAGTGGAGCCATCAGATTGAACCGTTTTAACCGCTTCACCGGATGTATCCACAATTGTCCCATAGGATGACGTCACTTTGAATGTATACGATTTATCATCCGCAATTGGGTCACCATTACAAGCCTTTAACGATACCGTCACAAGTGTAGAATCCACATCATTTGCGATTAAATCCGGTTTTTCAACTACAATACTTTGCAATGCATTATTTACATATTCTGGTCCAGTAAAGTCATTTGAGTTATCTTTTGGTTCTTCAAAATCAGCACTGTTAGATCCCATGAAACCTGGTGGTAACGTGATGCTATCATTATCACGGCCAGCAGCACTTCGCTTTAATCCTTGTACAGCAAAATTGCCATTTTGAACAGCTCTATATAAAAATGTAGCAACATCCGCACGTGTTAATTTAGTAGATGGATTAAAGCTAGCAAAAGTCTTTTTACCTGTACCACTGGTAGAAAGATCATTCGAATATAAATATTGTACAGCCTGTGGTTCATCTAAATCTAAACCTTTGAATGCAGCGTAGATCTGGGCAAATTGGCCTCGTGTCACCGCTTTTGAACGATTAGCATTCACATGTGTGCCGTTAAATGGTAAATAAAATTCACTGTAGAAATTATAGGCAACACTATCAATATAAGATAACGCATAATTACGATCTAGCTTGGCAAACATTAGCACAAGCTCTCGATCAGTTACTTGTTCATCTGGTAAAAAGTTATTAGCACTGTTCAAGGACATGAGGTCATTGTCCACTGCCCAGGAAATAGCCTTATAATTATTACTATTTGAAGGAACATCTCTTATTGTGGTAGCTGCTTGCGTGACAACAGGTGTTGCCGTCATCAGTAGTAACATGAAGCAAAGCAAAGAGAGCAATGCTTTTTTTACATATGTCATTAATGTTCAGTCCTTTCTTTAGTTAAAGAACAAGATATCATCACGATAGTTTTGTTTTAGATCATCTTCTAAATATTTTAAGAATCGCTCAAGGACAAGAGAAGCCTCTGCACGAGTTAGCGGCTTATTTGGATTAAAACGGCCAGCGGAATCACCAATCATTAACCCAAGTTCATTTGCAATATAGATGCCGTCTCTAGCATAGTTTGGAATTTGATTGTTGTCTGTAAATTTTGTTAGATAGCCAGGATCAGGCGCTCTATTTTCAAGTCCTAAAGCACGCACAAAAATAGTAGCTGCTTGTGCTCTTGTAATGGCATTATCTGGTTTAAAGTAGTCAGCTGAAACGCCTTTTATTATGCCTTTATTTAATGCCGATTCAATATAGCCATAATCTTTAACCGTACGCTTTAAGTCTTTAAACACACTTGTAGTAGGAGTCTTTTTCGATTTCTTTTCTTCAAATACACGTAAGTCTACGGCTTTACCGATTGCCGTAGTAAAATCTATACGTTTCATTGGTGTATTTGGAGAGAAGAAATTACTTGCATCTGAATAGATACCTAGTGAATACATTTTTTCTATCGCTTCTTTAGCAAAATGGTTTGTTAAATCACGGAATTTAGGGATAATAAGACGTTCAATAGTTGGCATGTATTCTGTATCTAAATCAAGCGTCCCTTTTTGTCCTGAAGATAAGTCGTACGTGTACTCAGAAATAACATCTTTTTCACTTACAACTGCATAGCCACCCTCAAAACTACCCAAGCTTCCAAGATTCTCCTCATAATTTAAAACACGAGATTTACTTGTAGATAAGCGGTTTTTTACATGGCTTGTTTTGCCATCACTGTAGGAATAAACAGACTCTGTGATTTGAGTTTCTGTTGCTCCCCAGAAGTTTTCATAGCCCGCATGGCGACTATCGGTTTCAATCGTTACTGTGTTTTGGACAGCGTTTTTCCCTTTTCCTGTTTCAAAAGCATAGGTTTTTCTAGAGATTACATTCCCCGAATAATAATCAGAGGCAGCTCGATTATCTGTCACCGTTCCTTGAGAGAATTGATAATCAACTAACGTATAAGTAATCGCTCCAATTGTAATTTTTTCAGTGTATTTCTTTACCTCACCATTAGACGTTTTTTGACCAAGAACTGCATAGTCAACAACATCAGATTCATAGGCGATATTTCTTGTCAATGTGGCTCCATTATTACCTGTCAACTTCATGTTATAAGTTTCAGTTAATCTGCCTTTAGATTCCTTTTGTGTAATTTTAATATCTTTACTAGTGCCCTTAAAAATAACAGGTGACCCTGATAGGAAGACAGCTTCTTCATATGTATACTCATTTTTTACTGCACCAGTTGTTTCTAATGAAGCAGCCGATGCATTGAACGAAATAGTAGTTCCCATTAAACAAATAACAAGAACGACTACCATTAGTTTGGCTAAATATTTTTGCATTCGCTTGTCCTTTCTTTCACTGTGCACTGTTATGCATAATGAAGCATATTTTAATGACTAAAAATCTGCTCGTCTTTCGAACATTTTGCCTATGCGAAGTAGCCTTCTCATCAAATGTGAATACATCGCCCTTTTGCAAATATTATTCGCCTGAGACTAAGCAGATTTTCAGTCTATATTTACTTTTAATCTACTAGAATAAAATGAGCTTTTACAAATCGATCTGATAATACAACTAAACGGTCGGATGCTTGTAGATCGGAAGGCTGTATCACTTTACCTGCTTTAATGATTGTTGCTTGGTCAATATTCATATCCACCATTTCACCAGCCTCATACCAACGGCCATTCTGCCATTGGCTTACACTTTTTACGTTAATTACAGCTGGATACTTCGATTTTACAGACTGTAGTTTCCCAGTCAGCATTAATGGGGCTACTGGTTTAGCATTATCTAAAATATGAAGTGCTTGTACATGGCCTTCCTTCACATAGAAGTAACCATAATCACCTTCGGATAAATAAAGCTCAATATCTGGCATGACGCTGTATGTTTTATTGCCATCATCGACCATTGCCTTTGTTGAATTACTAACTGATAAGACAGTATCTTCTGTTTTCTTGAAAACATTTGATTCAATTTTCATCGCATCATCAATTTCAATTAAATACCCATCAGCTTGAGATAAGCGTCCATAATATAATTCATGTCCAGCTAAGTTAGGTGACATAAAGCTATCACTTGTCACTTGTACAACCTGCGCATAATGGTCACGTGCAGCACCATCTGCAATGACAAATGCCGTACCATACGCTAAAAGACCAGTTGGTTCAATTAAACGTCCATTACGAATTAAAATAGTTCCATTATGGAAGTACAATGTGCCTGCAGATTTCAGCTTCAATAATTGGTAATCTGTATCTACAGACAACATGGGTTCGTAATATGTTCGTTCATTGTTTTTCAATACTACAATTTTCTCAATGACTTCTTTACCGAATTGTTTAACCGTCGCATAGTATGCTTCACTACCGATATAATTTTTCAGTTGACCTTTTTCGACTTTCGTATTGCCAACATATATTGGTACCTTGGATGTAAAAGACATTGTCGATAGATCATTGGTTGTTTGAGAGCCAAATTGCCAGTTAATAAAGGCATGTTGATTTTTCACCGTTAATTTATTGGCATTAGGATTGACTGCTTGTATTTCGCCTTTGTATAAGTTTTCAACTAATGTGCCTGTCTCACTAATGGCTACTTTTGTTACGACAGAAGTGTTTTTATTTTTAAAGTTTAGTTTAACTCGATCCCCAACGTATAACGCACTAATATCAGTGGCTGAAGAGCCTTTTTGATAATTAGTCTCTTTGTTAATATAATAAGTCGTTTCTTCACCTACATCTGGCTTCACTATAATAAATAACCCATTTGGATCGATACTCGTTACTACACCAGCTGTTGTTTTACTGCTACTTCCTGATCCTGTGGATGGTCCATTCGGTTCTGTTGCTGTTGTAGATGTACCTCGCAGTTCAACAACACTTCTTAGAGAAATTTCAGCTTCAACTTCCATTCCCATCTTAAAGCCCTCGATAGTCGTGGCCGTGTTGTTAATATATAATCGAGTATTTTTATTAATATTAAAAGTCACTGTTCGGCCACGATCATTTTGCAAAGTTACTTTACTAAGTTGTTGTTCTATCGTGCCATCTGGCTTTGTGTATTCTGAAAATGTTACATCCACAAAGGTTCCAGTAACTAATTGGGCAGCTTTAGCCGGCTGGTTAAAGGCTAAACCGACAACCAGAATGATCATGATTATGTATGAATATTTCTTCAAAAATCCTGCCTCCTTACTAAATATTAGTAATCATTATATCGTATTATTGGTAGCTTTTCTTATTTAAAAAGTTACAATTTAGACTATTAATCTTTTCAAGCGATAAAAATAGAGGTAGCTTCCTACTTTCAAGCTACCTGCCTGTTTCATACTTGAATATCAATTGTATGTCCAGCTGTCGGATGTGGAGCATCTAACATTTCAACTAACTGCTCTGTGTTTTGTTGTTGCATCTCCATTGCCTGTTTCGTAACAGCTAAAGAAACGTTTTGCATAAGTGTTGCTTGATTCATTGCCATCGATAAAGCTGCAATATCCATCTAGTCCACCTCCTATCTAATTTATCGGACAAATATTTTAATCATCAAGCATTTTCTACAACTTTCTACATTACCTTCTGTAAAAATGAAAAAAACATCTACTGTCCTAACGACTAGACACAATAGATGTTTTTACATTACATTTTATTTTCAATTGTTCTCCAAGCTTCTTCAAAGCCAAGACCCGTTTCTGAAGAGAAGACAATTAGAGTATCGCCTTTTTCCATTTCCAATGTTTCTTTGACAATCTTTTTATGCTTATCCCATTTACCTTTTGGAATTTTATCTGCCTTTGTTGCAATCACAATACAAGGAATATTATAGTGCTTTAGGAAATCATACATCATGCGATCATCAGCCGTTGGAGGATGACGCAAGTCTATAATTTGTACAACTGCTTTTAATTCCTGACGCCCAGTAAAGTAGCGCTCTATCATTTTCCCCCAAGCTTCACGCTCAGACTTTGAAACCTTTGCATAACCATAACCCGGTACATCCACAAAAAACAATTGCTCTTCAATTTTATAAAAATTAAGGGTTTGTGTTTTACCAGGCTTAGAAGAAATACGTGCTAAAGCTTTACGGCCGATCATTCGATTAATGAAGGAAGACTTTCCTACATTCGAACGACCAGCTAATGCAAATTCTGGCAGTCCATCTTCTGGATATTGGTCTGGCCGTACCGCACTAATGACCATTTCGACGTTATGGACTTTCATTTTTCTAAAAACCTCCGTCCAGTGCATAGGCTAAAACTTCATCAGCCGATGACACTAGTTTAAATGTTAGTTGCTCACGTACACTGTCAGGAATATCCTCTAAATCACGTTCATTATCTTTTGGACATATGATTGTTGTTAAGCCTGCACGATGAGCACTTAATGTTTTTTCTTTTAGACCTCCGATTGGCAATACACGGCCCCGTAATGTAATCTCGCCTGTCATACCAACTTCACGGCGAATTGGGCGATGTAAAATAGCGGAGACAATAGCAGTTGCCATAGTAATACCTGCAGAAGGTCCATCTTTAGGTACAGCGCCTTCAGGTACATGGATGTGAATATCATGTGTATCGAAATATTCCGCATCCACATCAAGATCTTCCATTTTCGTGCGAACATAGGATAATGCTGTTTGAGCAGATTCCTTCATGACTTCCCCAAGCTTACCAGTAAGCTGTAACTTTCCTTTACCAGGTGTCAAGGATACTTCGATTTGTAACGTATCTCCGCCTACAGTTGTATAAGCAAGCCCAGTAGCGACACCGACTTGGTTTTCCTTTTCAGCCTGCCCATAACGGAATCGATGTTTACCGATTAACTCTTGTAGTGATTTTGAGCTAACAGTTACCCGTTTTTTCTCACCAGATACAATGATTTTGGCAATTTTTCTGCAAAGGGTTGCGATTTGTCGTTCTAAACCACGAACACCTGCCTCGCGCGTATAATAGCGTATAATATCGATGACTGCTTCATCTTTAATCACTACTTGCGTTTTTTTCAATCCATGTTCTTTCAATTGCTTAGGGATTAGGTGATTTTTCGTAATTTGAGTTTTTTCAATTTCAGTATAACCTGCAATAGAAATAACTTCCATACGGTCTAATAATGGACCAGGAATACTACTCAAATCATTAGCTGTTGCAATAAATAACACATTCGATAAATCATATGGCTCTTCAATATAATGATCACTAAATGTATTATTTTGCGCAGGATCTAATACTTCTAGCATTGCTGCTGCAGGGTCGCCTCTAAAATCATTAGACATTTTATCAATTTCATCTAATAAAAATACCGGATTAATGGTACCTGCTTTTTTCATTCCTTGAATAATACGACCAGGCATTGCGCCAACATACGTACGTCTATGTCCACGAATTTCAGATTCGTCACGAACGCCGCCTAACGAAATTCGAATAAATTTGCGATCTAAGCTTTCTGCGATGGAACGAGCTAAAGATGTTTTACCTACCCCAGGAGGTCCAGCTAAGCATAAAATAGGTCCTCTAAGCGAATTTTTCAGCTGACGTACGGCTAAATATTCTAGAACACGTTCTTTCACTTTTTCTAACCCATCATGATCACGATTTAAAATATTCTCGGCATGTGTAATATTCATGCGATCTTCTGTTGCTTTTGTCCATGGTAGTGAGATCAGCCAATCAATATAATTGCGAATAACGCCGCTTTCTGCACTAGCGCTTGGCACTTTTTCATAGCGATCTAATTCTTTGAGTACAGCTTCTTTTGTTGAATCTGGCATACCTGCTTCATCGATACGCTTACGCAATTCTGCAACTTCTCCAGTTTTCCCTTCGCGATCGCCCAGCTCAGTTTGAATAGCCTTCATTTGTTCACGTAAATAATATTCCTTTTGCGTACGCTCCATGGACTGCTTTACTTTGGAATTAATCTTCTTTTCCAAATCCAATACTTCTTGTTCATCGTGCAAACGGATAATTAAGTGATCAAGACGTTTTTTAACACTTAGCATTTCCAATACTTCTTGCTTATCCGCAATCTTAAACGGTAAATGAGAAGCGATAATATCTGCTAGACGTCCAGGTTCTTCGATATCCGTTACAGTATTGATTGTTTCAGTTGTGATTTTATTGGAGGATTTTGCATATTTTTCGAAATACGTCAATAATGTACGCATCAATGCTAGCGTTTCTACATCTTTATCTACCGATTCCTCTTTAATGACAATATCCACAACTGTATACTTGTCTAACGCCCGATAATTTTCCCAGGTAGCACGAGCAACCCCTTCTACTAAAATTCGCAGCGTACCATTTGGTAATTTTAGCATTTGTTTGACATATGCAATTGTACCAACGGAATATAAATCTTGCTCCTCAGGCTGTTCATCGTGCATTTCCTTTTGTGTCACCAATAAAATCATTTGGTCCTCTAACATCGCCTGCTCTAGCGCCGCTACAGAACGATTTCTACCCACATCAATATGTAACACCATCGATGGGTATACTAAAAGTCCACGTAAAGGCAATAATGGTACATTTGTTGTTTTTTGTATTGTCACCATGCGGGCATTCACCTCCGTCAAAATTTTCATGTTCACATCCCGCGCTACTAGTATGTGTTTAAAAAATTGATTCACACTAGTTATTGAAGCGAGCCAAAAATTTCTTCAAGTTACAATTAGCTTTATGTAGAAATGAATAAAAAGCTGACTGTCGATATGTGCGAATATTGCACAATCGAAGTCAGCTAATTACTCTCTATCTCACAACGGTAGACAGCCATATCTATTCGTTATGCTGAAGTTTTTGTATCGCTACCTTCATCGAGTTCAGTGCCATCTTCAAGAAGCAATTTCGGTTTTTCTTTATCCGTAATTGTTTTTGCTGTAATGATACATTTTTTTACGTCCTCACGTGAAGGCAATTCGTACATTACATCAAGCATTGTTGACTCAATAATTGAACGAAGACCACGCGCACCTGTTTTACGCTCAATTGCTTCTTTTGCAATTTCAACAAGAGCACCTTCATCAAATTCAAGTTCAACGCCATCTAGTTCAAGCATTTTTTGATACTGCTTGGCTAGTGCATTTTTTGGCTCCGTTAAAATTTGTACAAGAGCAGCTTCATTTAATTGCTCTAGACTCGCAAGTACAGGTAATCGACCAATGAACTCTGGTATTAGACCAAATTTCAGTAAATCCTCAGGAATCAGCTTTGACATGATAGAACCTTCATCTACGTCTACTTTATTCGGATCTGAACCGAATCCAATTACTTTTTCACCCTGACGGCGTTTAATGATCGTTTCAATACCATCAAATGCACCACCAACGATGAAAAGAATATTAGTTGTATCGATTTGTAAAAACTCTTGATGAGGATGTTTACGTCCTCCTTGTGGCGGAACACTTGCAACCGTTCCTTCTAAAATTTTAAGGAGTGCCTGTTGAACACCTTCGCCAGAAACATCACGTGTAATAGATGGATTCTCCGACTTACGTGCTACTTTATCGATTTCATCAATATAGATAATCCCTTTTTCAGCACGCTCAATATCATAATCTGCTGATTGGATTAACTTTAATAAAATATTTTCAACGTCCTCACCTACATAACCTGCTTCAGTTAGGGAGGTAGCATCCGCAATTGCGAATGGAACATTTAGTATACGTGCTAACGTTTGAGCTAATAAAGTTTTACCGCTACCAGTTGGGCCGATTAACACAATGTTCGATTTTGCTAATTCAACATCATCAATTTTACTATTCGTATTGATGCGTTTATAGTGATTGTAAACTGCGACTGCCAATGCCTTTTTAGCACGTTCTTGTCCAATTACATACTCATCTAGAATCGTTAGGATCTCTTTTGGTTTTGGAATATCTTGAAATTCGATTTCCTCTTCTACACCTAGTTCCTCTACAACGATTTCGGAACAAAGCTCGATACATTCATCACAAATATAAACACCTGGACCTGCAACTAATTTACGTACTTGTTCTTGTGGTTTTCCACAAAATGAGCATTTTAAATTGCCTTTTTCATCATTAAATTTGAACAATATGTTTCACCCCTATTCAAGCAACAATCTTACAAGATTATTGAACCTTTATCAAATAAATTGTCTGCATCATTTACGCCAAGGCATTCATGCATGTATAGATTATAACGCATCATCATGTTCTTTTCTTCATTTGCTTACCAAAGTATCCTCTAGGAACGTGTTTACTTCGTGACTTTACATGATTCTTTCGTATGGCACTTCACTTAGATTACACCAAAACCAACTATCCATCGTTATGAATCTACTACATTCATCTACCTAGGGTTTATTCATTCAAAATTAGTAATTTTATTATATATGACTTTTCTGAATGAAGTTTTTAGCATCGTATCAATTTCGCCTTAAATTGTACAGTGTCTAGGTTTTGAATTCCTTGACTCTGGCCATTGGCTTTATCTTCATTCAGTCGTCGTTTAACATACTAAAAAGCTTCTGTGCATACAGTTTACCATCTATTTAGATGGACATGTTTTGTACTTAACATTTTACATTCCGTACAAAACATCTGTTGAATGAAGATAAAAATTAAAACAATACTATGTATAAGTGAAGTATAAAGTGAAAAAAACTATAAGGGGACCATTTTTTAGAGTTTATGTGATAAAACAAGGCACGGTTTAATGCCGTACCTTGTTTTGTTTAGCTATCTAGTTACACAAATCTTATTCAGTAATTTTAGCGTTTTCTACTAAAAATTCAACTGTTTTTTGGATTTTGATGTCGTTTTCAAGTACTGCAGTACCACCTAAAGCACCTGTAATTTGATCTTTAGTCATATTGAATTGAGCAGCCATTTTTTCTAATTCTGCTTCAATATCTGCTTCAGTTGCTTCAATTTTTTCAGCTTCAGCAATCGCTTCAAGTGTTAAAGATACACGTACACGGCTTTCTGCTTCTTCTTTCATTTGACCACGTAAGTCTTCTTCTGATTGACCAGAGAATTGATAGTAAAGGTCTAAGTTCATGCCTTGCATTTGTAAACGTTGACCAAATTCTTGTAACATACGATCAGTTTCAGAGTTAATCATACCTGCTGGCACTTCGAACTCAGCGTTTTCAGCAGCTTTTTCTACTAGCTCATCACGAAGAGCTGCATCTGATTCTGCTACTTTTTGAGCTGCAGTTTGTTCTTTAATTTTAGCACGTAAAGCTTCTACGCCTTCAACTTCTGGGTCAAGTTCTTTTGCAAATTCATCATTTAACTCAGGAAGAACTTTTGTTTTAACTTCTTTTACTGTTACTTTGAAAGTTGCTTCTTTACCAGCTAATTCTGCAGCATGATATTCTTCTGGGAATGTAACAACCACATCTTTAGATTCGCCAGCTTTCACGCCAACAAGTTGCTCTTCAAAACCAGGAATGAAAGAACCCGAACCGATTTCTAGTGGATAGTCTTCACCTTTACCACCTTCGAAAGCTTCTTCACCTACGAAACCTTCGAAATCGATAACAGCTGTATCACCTTCTACGATTGCTTCGTCTTCTTTAATTTCAAGCTCAGCTTTACGAGCTAATTGGTCTTGAATTTGAGCATCCACTTCTTCATCAGTTACTTCTACAGGAAGTTTAGATACTTCTAGACCTTTGTAGTCACCAAGCTTTGGTTCTGGTTTTACTGTTACTTGTGCAGTAAATGTGAAATCTTGACCATGTACAAAGTTTTCTGTACCAGAAATCTCTGGGTAATCAACTGGCATAATTCCAGCTTCATCAATTGCTTTTGCATAAGAATCAGGAACGATAATTTCTAATGCATCTTGGTATAGTGATTCGATACCAAAGCGTTGTTCAAACATTTTACGAGGCATTTTACCTTTACGGAAACCTGGTACGTTAATTTGTTTTACAACTTTTTTAAATGCTTGATCCATCGCTGCATCTACTTCTACAGCAGGTACTTCGATTGTAAGAGTACCGATATTACCTTCTTGTTTTTCCCATTTTGCTGACATGTATAAATACCTCCAAAATAAATAATCAAGTTTAGATGTTAGACAATTCATTCGTAACTACGATTTTGACAACCATTTTAGTATAACATAGATGTGTATAGTTTCAACTTATTTCATACCTAATGTAGTTCTGTTAGCTTTTCTAACATTTGTAAAAAGTCCATGATCTCATAGTCCATTTCTTGCACATTTCCTAGCATTGTTAAGACAAAATCAATATAACTATAAGCAACATCATCAGCTTGGAATGGATGCCACTCAAACGGATACGTTACAATGGCATGTTTCGCCATTAAATATTGTACCATTTCCAACGTCGTAGGGTCTTGCTCTAACTTCATTTCAATAATATTTTTTATTTCTCCATATTGCGGTAATTGATTAGGCAATACTAGATTGGCTGGATTCACGACTTTTGTTTGTTCAAATTTAGAAACTGTTATGTCTATGGCTACTTCCTGTTCCACTAACAATATTAATGCTAAGCTTTGTACAAAAGGATGAATCGTTGAGCATTCAATAATAGCCTTTAATGCCGTTTTTAATTGTCTTACATTGCTATCCATAAGGCGGTGTAAGCGAATAGATTGTTCATTTGGTGAAAGTGCACTAAATTTCGCAAGCTCATATTCTTGTTCCTCTATTAAATGTTGTGCATTTTCTCTCTTTTCTAGATTTCTAGACACTTCTCTATTCAAACTTTTTAATCGTTCAAATTTTTCAACTTGATCATGCGGCAGTACATTTTCTTCAAGTAAAGTCGTTATTAACGTCTCCACTTGATGGTAATCTTTTAACTGCATGCATATGGTAATGTACAATTCCATCACTTCTACATACAATGACGTACCCATCGTAAATAGCTGCTCACATACATTTTTCGCTTTGTCATAGTCCTTTATTTCATATAAAGCAAAGGCATAGGCACTCAGCGCAAATTCATCTCCAGTTTCATATACAAATGCCTTTTCAAAACTCGCCACTGCCTTTTCATATTGATAATTCTCTGCAAACAAATGTCCTTCACGTATTAAAGTTTGGACAGCGCCTGGAAAAACAACAATATTGTCATGTTTAATGACATGACGCTTTCGTTTTGTCATTTTTCTCACCTCTTTATTTCTATTTTTTTATTCGGTTATTTACTAAAAAAATCCACAAGTTTCTTATTTTTAACAAAAAATCATTGCTTTTGGATTCATATTTTGTAATAAATTGTATTATAATTAGAATAATCTAAAATTTATTACAATGACAGACATCACCTTTATTGTCTGTTTGAATAAAACCAAGTTCTTAACAAGGAGTGGAATCCATGCAATTACTAGATACAATTACTGAATTTAATCATTGTATCTCACCTGCATTCGAGGCATTATCGATTAAAGTCATTTCTTTTTCTACCACAAACGGACCGTTTCAAGATAAGCCGATAGAATTTGATTTTTTAACACGTACTAAAATTGATGTCTATACACAAGAAGCAAGTACCTATATTTTACGTATTCAAGGTTATATTCCAGGTTCTATTGCACTTGGTCACCAAAATGAATCACTCTGCATTATTCCTCAAAAAGTAAACATTGAATGTAACTACAAACTATTACATGTTGATAAAAAAGATATGCAGCAAATTTTACAGCATCCAGAACCAAATCGTCATTACAGTGAATGGCTCATTGATGCTATAAAAAACACCCATATTCTTGTCGAGTTACAGACAAATCAGGACTCCCTTATTGAATGGCCAATTGGCATAAAATCAGCTGTCGTCCTCTAATGAGCCAAAGAGACATACTTAAATAGGTATGTCTTTTTTTTGCGCTTAATTTAAGCTTTACCATTTTGTTGCGTTTCTATCATAACAACTTTCTATAGGTTCAGGAAATAATATTGTAAAAAATTCCGTTCAAGAGGGACGTTATGTTGCCGTTCTTTCTTTCCGAAGTTTCAAATTTGTCAATTCGAAATGAAAAGCGGCTATAATAATAGAAGAAAAATTATTATGGGGGCTTTTTCAAACATGACTATTAAAGAAACATTACAGTCTTTTTCTACAATGACACTTTCTGAACGCCAAACTTTTATGTCACAACACAGTGATTGGCTATTACAAGAAATGCTAACTCATATAGGCACAGTCGATGCAGAATTACGGGATCAGTACATATATCGTACATTCATCGATTTACTGAGCGATAATTTAGTAAACCCGCAACAATTACAGATTTTATTTGATACAGCAACTAGTGATGATTTCTTGTACTTACAGATAGGTGAAAAATCAACAGATAGCGTCTTTACTCGTTCATTTTCCGCTCTACTAGTTGCAGGTATTCTTGCAAAGGATGCAGAGTTATTGATTTTAAACAATGATCGTTTGCAAATTTTCTTTAAAAAAATCGGACGCTATTTATTATTAGAACAAGATACTAGAGGTTTCGTCCCAGATAAAGGATGGGCGCACAGCATTGCCCATGGTGCTGATTTAGCCTCAACGACCATTAAACACCCAAAATTCGATTTACAATATGCCCCTTCCATCTTACATGCTTTAAAGCTTGTCACTTGGAAAGACACCGTCTATGTCAATGATGAAGAGGAACGTTTAATTAACATAGTAGATGCATTATTAAATCAAAATTACTCCGAGGAAGCACTAATTGAATTTGTTGAACAAGCTTTTGATAAATTTGAAATGCACCTAATGATGCAAGGCTATAATGAAAGCTTTTTTAGCGGACGTACTTGCACATTAAACTTTATGAAAACATTGTATTTTTTCTTAAAAATGAATAATAAAGCTCCTCAATTACAAAACACAATTTATGGAAAGGTAGCCAAATGGCTGAAGCTTGGAGATTGACTGTCAATTTAAAAATTGCTGATTTACTACACATCCTTCTCCATAACATAAAAATTTTCTAAAACACCAGCAAACTAGGACTGCTCTTAGTTTGCTTTTTTACTTTTCGAGTAGAATATATCAAGTAAATATATGGATATTAAAGAAAGCAAATTATTATATTAACATAATCAATATGATAAGACAGTTATTCCCTTTCCTCTCATTCCTTTGATTGAAAATTCATCCTAATGTTTCCACACACCGTCATTGCGACTACTCCTTTTTTTTAAAAAAGGCAACCCAAAAGTATTGAAAAGACCGATATTACGTTGATTTTATTACAAAACAGCGTCCAAAATGTGAAATGCAATTTTTCATAAAAAAAATTATTTACTTAGTTAAACATGAGGAATGCAGTATTTTCAACGTTTTCACAGTGTTTAATAATTAAAACCTTTAAATACCAATACTAAAATAACGATTTTTGTTCAAAAAATGTTCAAATTCAACACCTCTTTACTATCTTTTTCATAACAAAATTATGTTTTTTCTTAAAAACAGGGCGTATAATCCAATGTGCAAACAACGACACACTGTGACAATCGTCATTAGGCAAGTACGTATTTAAAACGATTGCACAATCATTAGTTTTGCTAACGCTTGCATCAGATCAATCAACACAAGATTTTATGTTTCATATTGAACCATGCCATTGTAAATTCTTATGTTGTTGATTGATACGCCAAGATAAAAGAGGTGACCTCAGTACCAACTATTTGTAAATGTGAGACTGACAAAAAACACATGAATTTTATGAATAGCCGTTCTATAGAAAGGAGTCAAACATGAAGAAAAAATTAAGTTTAATGTTTGTAGCTTTGAGTGCTCTTGCACTTCTTGCTGGATGTGAACCATTAACAGTGTTCAATCCAAAAGGACCAAATGCCGAAACATTATCAAACACAATTATTTTATCCATTATTACAATGGCCTTTATATTACTAGTCGTGTATGTGCTTTTAGCCTTTATGCTAACAAAATACCGTGCATCAAAAGCATCTGCAGATTATGAGCCTCCTCATGAAGAAGGAAGCCATCTTCTAGAAATTACATGGACAGTAATTCCAATTATTATCGTAGCATTCTTAGCTGTTGTGACAGTTAGAACAACTTCTACAGTAGAAGCTCAACCAGCAGGTTATGACGATAAGGAACCATTAGTTATTTATGCATCATCATCAAACTGGAAATGGCACTTTAGTTATCCAGAACAAGGTGTTGAAACAGTTAACTATGTAAACATTCCGGTGGATCGTCCAATCGAGTTCAAACTTTACTCATTTGGTCCAATTACAAGTTTCTGGATTCCTCAATTAGCAGGTCAAAAATATGCCATGAGTGATATGTTAACAACTATTCACCTTGCGGCAGATGAAGTTGGTTCATTTATGGGACGTAACTCTAACTTTAATGGACGTGGCTTTGCCGAAATGGAATTTGAAGCACAATCTATGACACAAGAAGACTTCGATAAATGGGTTGCTGATGTAAAAGCTAAAGAGGCACCATTAACTGAAGAAAAATTTGATGAGCTATTAAAAGCAGAGCACGTTGGTCGTCAAAGCTTCTCATCTACACACTTAGACTTCAGTCCAGCTCCAATGGAACATGGTAAAAACATGGATATGGATAACATGGATCATGGTGATATGTCTGAAGAAGACATGAATAGCGAACATTCAGGTCACTAATTTAACGTTAACTTCGAACGAATATTTACATTAATTTTTATTTCTGAAAGGAGCGCATCCAATGAGTATGGAAGAATTATTCCATCCAATGCAAGAACCGATGATTTTAGCGGCAGCTATTAGTATCGTAGTTGGTGCAGTGGTTATCGTAGCAGGCCTTACTTATTTTAAAAAATGGGGCTTTTTCTACAAAAACTGGCTATCAACTGTTGACCATAAAAAAATCGGGATTATGTATATCGCAGTAGCATTATTAATGCTATTCCGTGGTGGTATTGATGCACTATTAATGCGTGCACAAACAGCCGTTCCAGATAACGGACTTCTTGATGCACAACATTACAATGAGATTTTCACAACACATGGTTTATTAATGATTCTATTTATGGCGATGCCATTTGTTATCGGTTTAATGAACATTGTAATCCCACTACAAATTGGTGCACGTGACGTTGCTTTCCCACGTCTAAATGCTGTTAGCTTTTGGCTATTTGCAGCAGGTGCTGGTTTATTAAACTTATCTTTCATTATCGGTGGTTCACCAGACGCTGGTTGGACAGCCTACTTCCCTCTTGCAAGTACGGATTTTAGTCCTACTGTAGGGAATAACTATTATTCTTTAGCACTTCAATTATCAGGTATTGGTACATTAATGACGGGTGTTAACTTCATCACGACAATTATTAAAATGCGTGCACCTGGTATGACATTAATGAAAATGCCAATGTTTACTTGGTCAATTTTAATTACAAACGTTATTATCGTATTCGCGTTCCCAGTATTAACTGTAGCGCTTGCCCTAATGATGTTTGACCGTCAATTCGGCACAAAATTCTTTGCGATGCAAGACGGTGGTATGGATATGCTCTGGGCCAACCTATTCTGGGTTTGGGGACATCCTGAAGTTTATATCGTTATCCTACCTGCTTTCGGTATCTTCTCAGAAATCATTGCAACATTTGCACGTAAAAACTTATACGGCTACAAATCAATGGTTATGAGTATGGTTATCATTTCTTTACTATCATTCTTAGTATGGGCCCACCACTTCTATACAATGGGTCATGGCGTAATGGTAAACAGTGTTTTCTCTATTACAACAATGGCAATCGCAGTTCCGACTGGTGTAAAAATATTTAACTGGTTACTCACAATGCGGCACGGGAAAATTCAATTTACAACCCCGATGCTTTATGCATTAGGCTTTATTCCTATCTTCACTATTGGTGGGGTTACAGGGGTTATGTTAGCAATGGCAAGTGCCGACTACCAATATCATAATACGATGTTCTTAGTTGCCCACTTCCACTATGTATTAATTCCAGGTACAGTGTTTGGTGTACTTGCAGGTTACCACTACTGGTGGCCAAAAATGTTCGGTTTCCGTTTAAACGAAAAATTAGGGAAAGCTGGTTTCTGGTTTATTGCTATCAGCTTCAACGTAACGTTCTTCCCATTATTCATTTTAGGTTTAGATGGTTATGCTCGTCGTATGTACACTTATTCAGAGTCTACTGGTTACGGCCCATTGAATATGCTTTCGTTCGTTGGTGCTCTAGGACTTGCAGTTGGCTTTGCATTGATCGTTTATAACATTTACTACAGCTGGAAACACATGCCTCGCAATGAAAAGGCAGATGTTTGGGATGGTCGTACACTTGAATGGGCTACTCATTCTCCAGTACCAGAATACAACTTTGCTGTAGTACCAACAGTTACTCGCTTAGATGAGTTTTGGTTCGCGAAAAAAGAAGGTCGCGATATTACAGCAGGTACAATTGAAAAAATTCACATGCCAAATAATACAGGCACACCATTCTGGATGAGTGGATTCTTCTTCCTTGCAGCATTCTTCGCTGTATTTAATCTATGGATTCCAGCCATCATCAGTATGCTTGGTGTATTTGGTTTCATGATCCATCGTTCATTCGAAAAAGATCATGGTCGTTACATTTCAGTTGAGGAAGTTATGGCAACTGAGAAAAGCTTGAGAGGTGATAAATAATATGAAAATCGATTCTTCACTTCCATTAGAATATAGTACAGAGGAAAACCGCCTAAAAATCTTTGGTTTCTGGGTTTTCCTTGGCGCCGAGATCGTGTTATTTGCCACACTATTTACAGTGTATTTCACACTTCATACACGTACAGGTAGTGGCCCAGATGGCGCTGAAATTTTCGAATTAACTCCAGTTCTGTGGGAAACATTCTTATTATTAACAAGTAGTTTCACAATTGGTCTTGGTGTTCATGCAATGCGTATTGGTCATAAAAAAGCAATGATGACATTCTTCATCATTACCCTTTTACTAGGCCTAGGCTTCTTAGCTATTGAGATTGATGAGTTTGTCACATATGTACACGAAGGCGCAACGATTCAAACAAGCGCATTCTTATCGTCATTAATGACTTTACTTGGAACGCACGGTGCCCACGTAACATTTGGTTTCTTCTGGGGCTTAGCTATTTTAATCCAAGTAGCTAAACGTGGTTTAAATCCACAAACAGCGAACAAAGCGTTTATCTTCTCATTGTACTGGCATTTCCTAGACGTTGTTTGGATTTTCATCTTCAGCTTCGTCTACTTGAAAGGACTGATTAGCTGATGAAGGAATTATTCCCAAAACAACATGTCATGGGCTTCGGCTTCTCATTATTATTGACAATTGTCGCTTTAGCCGTTGTAACCTTTGATATGAGTTATAAAATGGCATTCGCTATTTTACTAGTAACTGCCCTTGCACAAGCAACTGTACAATTAGTTTTATTCATGCACATTGGTGAATCTGAAGATAAGAAAACGTTATATACAACGATTTTATACTCAGTATTCGTAGGTGTTGTAACAATCATTGGTACATTATTCGCTATGATCTGGGGTTATAATTGATCCATTACGCCTTGGCGTAAAAAAGAAGCTGTCCCAACTATCGTCCTTATGCGATAAGTTGGTGACAGCTTTTTTGTTTTTCCCTTTATTCATTTATTAATTATAACGTATACTACTAATATCAGTAGGAAAAATGTTGTTTTTTTAATAAAAATCTAGTACTTTTTTAACAATTTACGAAACTTTTCCTTTTCTAGCGCGTATAGTAGTAGATAGTGTTTTTTACCAAGAATAGGAGATGAAAGAAATGAAGAAAGTTTTTAAAGTATTAGCAGTTGGAACACTAGCATTGACACTTGCGGCTTGTAACTCAAGCGCTACCCCTACGAAAGACACAACGAAAACAAGCAAGCTTACTTTAGAGCAAGTGTATGACAAAGCGGTGGACCGCCAGGCTGACATTAAAAGTGCGAGTGCCAAAATGGACATGACACAGGTGACAAAGGTTGGATCTGGAGAAGAGGCAATGGAGTTTTCTATCGACTCTAATATGGAAATGGACATCATTGTTGACCCACTTGCAATGCATTTATCAGGGTCTATGTCGATGCCAGATATGATGAGTGAAGGTGAAGAAACAACGGACATGCCAATGGAAATGTATATGAAAAAAGATACTGGCCTGTTTATGAAAGATACGACAACTGATAGCTGGATGAAGCTTCCTGATGAAAACTTTGAAGCAATTTTAGATCAAACAGCTGCTTCTGCAGATGCGAAAGAACAACTAGAACAACTAAAAAAATTCATTGGTGATTTTTCATTTGAGCAAACAGATGATGAATATGTTCTTACATTAGAAGCAAAAGGTGATAAATTTAAAGAGCTAATTGATTCTGAAATTAATAAATCGATGCAAGGTATGGGGTTAGAGGAAAACCCACTGGATCAATTAACAATTGAAAAAATCAACTATGTACTTCATATCGATAAAGAGACTTTCGATACAAACAAAATGGATATGAATTTTGATTTAAAAATGGCAGTAGAAGGTGACGAATTAGTAATGAATACAAAATCAGTCGTTACTTATACTGAATTTAATCATCTAAAAACTATCGATATTCCTCAGAGCATTATTGATAACGCTCAAACAAGACAATAATATAAAGCACCTGCTTGTTTTCTAATACAAGCAGGTGCTTTTTATGCCGTCTATTTAATAATTACTTTCTCTATACTAGCGAACTAGTAAGACATCACATAGAGCATGGCGTACAATCTTTTCGGCAACGGATCCTAGCATCATCTTTTCCATACGATTTAATCCAGTCGCGCCACAGACGATTAAATCAACATTCGGTAATTGTGTTAAAATACCCTTCGGTGAACCTGTTTCTACTATTGATTCCACCTCGTTGACACCTAATTGTAACGCCTCTTTTTCTAGTTTTTCCATTTTAAGCATATTTTCTTTCTTTAATTCCTCTGCATATTTTAAATCATAAGCAGATACCGCTCCAAACGATTTCGTATCAATTACGTTCACCAATTGTAAAATAGCCTGATGCTGTATTGCTAAATGATTTGCTCTGTCGAATGCTTTGAGTGATTGCTCTGAGAAATCAATTGCGACAGCGATTTTAAGATAATTAGCCATGTTAGTCCTCCCATTCACTTATCTTCCATGTTTTCACAACTATTATATCACAACGGTGTTCGATAGAGCTTATCGTCACGAGATTGTGGATTTCCACGACCATCCGTATTATTGCTTATAAAATAAAGGTATCCTTCCTCCACAAAAACATCCCGAATTCTACCAAATTCAGTAAAAAGCTCATCTTGTTTATTGTTTGTCACATCGAACTGTAACACAGCTGAGCCTCTTAGTGCTGCAACATATAATTGATTATTGACGATGGCCATACCCGATGGTGCCCATGTTTTAGAAGCACCCGATGTATAGAGTGGTGTTATCATACCTTGCTGTTGGTCCATTCCTTCAATGATTGGCCAACCGTAATTTTTTCCTTTTTCAATCAAATTAATTTCATCATTTGCTGAATTGCCATGTTCACTTGCATACATTGTCCCATCCGCTGCCCATGCCATGCCTTGTGGATTTCGATGTCCATAACTATATACATACGATTTTGGAAAAGGATTATCGTTTGGTACGGAGCCATCCAAATTGATGCGTAAAATCTTCCCTTCTAGGGCATCCAAATTCTGTGCTAAGGATGGTTGTGTCGCATCTCCAACCGTAGCATACAGCTTACCATCAGGACCTATTTGCAAACGACCACCATGATGATAGGTACCACTTCTAATGCGATCAATAATGAGATCCGTCTCTTGCCACCTATTATCGCTCAACGTTAATGTCACAATGCGATTAAACTGTTCCGATCCCTCGACATACGTATAATAGGCATAGGCAACCTGTGCTGTAGAAAAATTAGGTGCTAGTACAAATCCCAACAATCCGGCCTCTGGCGCTGTTGAGAGCTCTTTCTTTAGCATGACCTGTTGCCTATCAACAGCCCCTTCCTCAATCTTCACAATATTTCCCGGCCTTTCAGCTATATAAAAAGCAGTTCCACTTTTTTGAATAGACCATGGTGTTTGCAATTGATCTGCTACTATCTCAGCAGTTGAATTGGTTGTGAGTGTAGAACGCGTGTCTTCGTTATCAGGCCTTTTATGCTCCTTATCTTTGATTGAAGTACAAGCAACACATAAAACTATTAGTAGCAGGAAAAATGGCATGAGTTGTTTCATTGTTTATCATCCTTTCCTTGATATTCTAGCGATACGTTATAAAAATAGAAAAAGACGTCATCTAGACGCCTCTTTTATTACCTTTTATACTATCAAACATAATTATTTCACCATATGCTTTTGTTTTTTCTAATACTTCAAGATACGCTTCTTTCCGATGGATGAGTCGTTCTTGTTGCAATTTTTGATGGGAATGTTGAAAATCATCAATAGCTACTTTGTCCATAAACTCACCTCTTATAGTAGTATAGAATATCACTATTATAATATTGGAAAATTCTTACGACAATTCTATTTCTATTTTTGATTACAAGTTCCCAATCAGAAAAAGGATAAAAGACATAAAAATGTTGTTAATAGCTATTCAAATTTATCTAGCTAATGCAGGAAATAAGGCAGCACTTTCTCTTCTACTGCTTGTTCTCCTGCCTGAATCCATCTACTTTTATCATGAATGTGTCCATCTGTATCAAGTGGTGTTTGGAATTGGCTAGCACCAGTTGCGTCTAGTAAAGATCCCTCGTCATAATCTAAGCCAATATTGGCAACATGCTTAATGACAAACGGCTTTTGAAAACGAATTTGGCAATCTTCATTATCAAGTTCTCCAGATGTTACGATGAAGGGGACGCGTAAATATATAGTTTCGCCCGCTTCTTTCCATAATACCGAATCGAAACTGCCTTTATAATACTCCCAATTACCTCCGATTGTAAAACCACGATCGGCAATTTTATCTCGTAAATAACCAAAACCAATCTCTTTCCCAACAATTTTTGAATCAAACTGTAACAATTTGCACTCTCCTCCTTTCACTCAATAAAAGTCTAACCTAAAAGGTGGCATTACAAACTTGCTATGTACTAATTAAAAATTGGTGAATGAACACTATCAAAAAATCTCGAAGCTTGATATATCAAAGCTTCGAGACATTCTAAAATTTTTATAGAGGAACCGAAATATTGCGGTTTAAAACATATTTAGCTGCTTCTACATACTCCGTAACAGCTCTTTGACTTATATCAGCAGTTGGAACAATGCTTTCAAAGCCATGATAGCATCCAGGATATAAGTGGAATTCTACATCTACTCCTGCCTGGCATAACTTTGTGACATATTGTAAAGTCTCATCACGGAATGGATCTAATTGACCAACACATGTATACGTAAACGGTAAACCTGATAGATCTTCTGCTCTAGCTGGAGCGGCATATTGAGACACATTAGCACTGCCGTTTTCTCCATTCAAATACATTTCCCATCCCTTTTGATTAAGATCATGGTTCCAAATCATATGCCCAGTAATTTCTAATGAGGATGGTGTATTATTACGATCATCTATCATTGGATATAGAGGCATTTGGAAGCTAAGCTTTGGATAGTTACGATCACGAGTAAGTAATGCAAGGGCAGCTGTTAGCCCTCCACCAGCACTTGCGCCTGCAATGCCTAGACGATTAGGATCGATTCCTAGTTCATCTGCATGATCCGCTACCCATTTTAATGCGGAATAACAATCTTCCAGCGGTGCAGGATATGGGTGTTCAGGTGCAAGTCTGTAGTCTACAGATACAACGACACATTTTGCTTCATTGACAAAGCGCTGACATAGTAAATCATCCCCCTCCGGAGCACCTAACACATACCCACCACCATGAATCCATAGCAGCCCTGGGTAAATCTCATTTTGCTCTTTTGGCTTATAAATTCTAACGCGCAGTGAATCATGATGATCAGCAGGCCCCTGAATCATTTTATTCTCAACTGCAATATGTTCATCTATTGGTGCTGGTACGGCAACTGCCGCCATTCCCTCTCGTGTAGCCTGTACATTGTCTAAATCTAAAGGGGGAAATAAAGCTAATGTTTCTTTTAGTTCTGGATTAATTCGATGTTCCATTCTGATCCATCCTCTCTTATTTAGCTATTTTTCAAGAAGTTAATCCGCCATCAATAGTTATGACAGCGCCGTTTACATAGGAAGCTTCTGGTGAAATTAAGAAAGCGATTACATTTGCAACTTCAATAGGGTCCGCTAATCTTCGCAATGGCCCATTTTCTTCTGGGCTTGATGCTAATCCCTTTGTCATGTTTGTCATCACACCACCAGGACAAATTGCATTAACCCGAATACCACTTGGTCCATATTCAATAGCAGCTGTTTTCGTTAGCCCAACAACACCGTGCTTACTAGCTGCATAGCCACCTAAATAGGGTTGTCCTTGTATACCTGCTGCTGATGCGGTATTGACAATAACACCTGACTGTTGTTGCTCCATTTCTTTCAACACATACTTTAAACCTAAAAAAGCCCCTTTAAGATTGACCGAAATTACTCGATCAAACGTCTCTTCATCTAAATCTCCAAGAAGTGCTGGAGGGCTTAAAACACCTGCATTATTAATAAAGGCATCAATCCTGCCAAATGTTTCTTTTGCAGCGTCCACATACTTTTTGACATCTTGGCTTTTTGCCACATCAGCTTGGACAAAAATTGCGTGTTGTTGATGTTTCTTCACTACGCTTAATGTATCTTGACCATTTTTTTCATCAAAATCTACTAATACTAAAGCCTTGTCCTTTTTTGCAAGTAGTTTAGCAGCCTCTCTGCCTATACCACTTCCGGCACCTGTAATAATGACTACTTGTTGCTCCATATTTATATATGCTCCTCTCTCTCAAACTATGATATCGATTTTAATTTCATTAGCTTAAAGCCCTCATAATGGTTTTGAGCAACTTCATTGCACCGTTTTGTATAATAATCAAATCCTCCAAGATAGATTAAAAAACTTCGAGGTTTCCCTTCAATATTAGCTCCTGTATACCAGGAATCACCTTTGACGTATAGTGTTTCATTAGCAATCTCTCTACAATGCTTGCTCCATGCTATTTCTGCTTCCTCAAAGGGTTCCATTATTTCAATGTCGTGTTCACGTAAGTAGTTAATGCATTGTGCAATCCATTCTACATGCTGTTCAATAGCGACAGGCATATTCACAAGTACAGAAGGGCTTTCTGGTCCCGTTATCATAAATAAATTTGGAAAACCAGCTGTTGTAAGTCCGAGGTAGGTTTGAACAGATGCACCATTCTCCCATTTTTCTTTCAGTGTCACGCCACCCCTTCCCCGAATATCAATTTTAAATAACGGCCCCGTCATACCATCATAGCCAGTAGCAAAAATGATGATATCTAAATCGTACTGATCGTCGGATGTCTGAATACCTGTTTCGGTTATTCGTTGAATAGGTGATGCTTTCACATCCACAAGTAAAACATTATCTCTGTTATAGGTTTCAAAATAATCGCTATCTAAAACTTGTCTTTTTGTCCCATACATATATGTAGGACATAATCTTTCAGCTACAATTGGATCTTTGACAGTTTGACGTATTTTGGAGCGAATAAATTCCGCTGCTTCTTCATTGGATTGTTCATTCGTTAACAAATCATGATAAGTCACTGAGAAGGCAAAGCCACCTTGTGCCCAAGCCTCTTCAAAAACCTCTAGCCTTCTATCATCACTATCCTCCATGGCAGACTGCTGATTTTGTGCAAAGGGTGTACCCGAAACAGAATTTCTCATCGCATGCTTTAACGTTTCGAAGTTTTGCTTTGTTTCTTTTATAAAGTCGTTATCATATGGATGATTACGGGCTGGGATCGTGTACTGTGGCGTCCGTTGGAATACGGTTAAATGTGCTGCTTCTTTTGCTATAACAGGTATTGCTTGAATGCCACTTGAGCCTGTCCCAATAATCCCTACTCGTTTTCCCTTAAAGTTAACTTTTTCATGTGGCCAATGCCCAGTATGATACCATTTTCCGTGAAATTGTTGTAACCCTTGAATGTTAGGAATATTAGCAGCAGATAAACAACCTATTCCTGTTATAAAGTACTTTGTTAAAATCTGCTGTCCATCATTTAAATGAATGAGCCATTTATTCTGTTCCTCATCAAAATGTGCTGCATGGACACGTGTGTTGAATTGGATACTTTCTCGTAACTGAAAACGATCTGTCACATAATTTAAATAGCGCAATATTTCTTCTTGTTCTGGGAATCTAGATGTCCATGTCCATTCTTCATATAATTCCTTTGAGAAAGTATAATTGTAATAGATGCTTTCGATATCACACCTAGCACCAGGATAACGATTCCAATACCATACCCCTCCTACACCATCTCCAGCCTCATATACAATGGTAGAAAAACCATTACTCCTTAGCTGATGTAACATATACAAGCCCGCAAACCCTGCACCTAAAACAACTGCATCCACCTCGTTGACTGTTTGACTCCCCAAATTTTGTGCCCCCTCATCTTCATAATTTACTTAATACGAACTAAGAAAATAATGGATTTTCTTAACTTAAATACTACAACTTACAGAATATATTGAAAATTCCTTATTTTAAGGGTAGTATATACCTAAAAAAGGGGATAAATCATGTCCAATCTTTATACCATTCAAAAACGTTTCGACACGATCCAAAGTTTTGCTAATCATGAAGAGTTGTTGATACACATTTTGCAGGTATATTTAGATTCTTTTCCTCTCAAGGATGCCTATTTATTAAGGTATTCTCCAATAGGCTTTGTAGCTGAAGGCATAATTTTTTTGAATGAATCTGGTGGTAGTCATATCGGTGAAATTCGAGAAGAAATTCGTAGTTTTCCTATTATTTACTCTGCTATCGAAGATAAGAAAGCTAAATTTTGTACAGGTATCGATTATTTAAAGAATATTAGTATTAAATATTCTATTCACTCGCAAAATAATTCGTTTTTAATTGTCCCCATTTTTATAGGTCAATATGTTTTTGGATATATTTGTAGTACACAAATGGAGGAAGGGACTACTATAACGGAAAAGATCTTAGAAGACTTAACGACCTTTGGGAACATTATTGGCCAGCTTTTCATTCAAGCAAGAAACGGTAAAAAAGAAGTCTCACTTAGCAAAAGAGAGCTTGAGGTAATGCGACAGGTAGCAATAGGAGAAAGTACGAAGGAAATTGCAGGTTTTATGAATCTTAGTGAATTAACTATTACTCAATATGTTAAATCTGCTATCAAAAAATTGCATGCTAAAAATCGCTCTCACGCCATTAGCATTCTTTATCAGGAAGGCATCCTTCTATAAAAATAAGGGGAGCTAGTTACTCCCCTTATTTTTATTAACTTTTATATTCAAATTGAGTGTCAGGAACTCTATCAAAATAAATAATTTCTAATGAGAAAAAAATCTTCCTTTTAAAGTGGTTCATGCATATGGTCAATGAGTTCAATCGATCTCCGTTTCCATCATATTCCGACTCAAAAAAGGTGATTAAACAAGTTAATCACCAGACGTGCCGTAATCCTTGATGGATATAGTAACATCACATGTAATTGGAACTTCACTAAAAATTTGATCCCAATCTTTTTTTACTTTTTTCCATACCTTTGGATACTCAATTCTCAATTTATTGCCAAACCCTGCAACATCCGTCTGATATTCTTGTTGCAATTTATCCAATGTTTTCATCACTAAACGTTCAATTTCTTTCTCGATTATTTTCTCTGCTTTTTTCAAAAATTGATTATTAAATGTTTTGTCTGCTAGTACCCAATGCTCTGCTATTCTGCCTTCGGAATTTATTTTGATTGTAAAAGAAATACGATCCCCTTCAACATGCGGGATAATCTTAGTTTTCAAAGACAATATTTCATATACGATAGGGGAATTCGACGCTTCATCAAAACCCTTTACTAAGCCTCCCTTTCCTTCACCCGTAATCCATGCAATACCCTCTAAGTCACTTTCATTTAAAAAACCTTTTAGTTTTTTGGATTTCCCTTCAATGACCGCAGCTCCTGAAAATTTTACTTCCTCATCTTCTACCACCACATTTTGTAATAAGAAGCTAGAATGTGAATACAGTTTCCCTTCTAATTTAGCTATCGTCATAGGAGGCAAAATCTTTGTCGTTCGTTCGTGTCCACGCATCATTTCTACCAATTGAAAGGCTGGAATTTTAGTTGGTTCATTTGTTTCAAGCACCTGCCTTGCTTGCCCCTGAGCAATTAGCAATATTCCGCTTGGTCGTATTTCCAACTCTCTTAGAAAAAAATCCAACGTTTGTTGCAAGTTGATAGTACTTGCAAGGTCCTCTCCAATCACAATCACTTTGGAATGTTCAGCAAAAGCACGTTTATCAATCTTTAACACCATATTCCGTAGTGTAGGCAAAACGGCATCTCCTGTTTCCGAAACGTTTTTGTAGGCTTTCTGATGTATTGGCCCTGTTTTGGTACCCGTAGAAGTTGTCTCTGAAGTGACAAGTTGATTCGTGACCGTAAGCAGCTCTCTATTAGCATATCTAGCCTCTTGTTGCTCTTCTGACGTAACGTCCCCAGTTTCTAAATCCAAGGACGTACCTACAATTAGCCCTAAGTCTTCAATCTCTTTACTACTCCAGCAGCCTGTGAGAAGTAGGGCAACCATCATCACTAGTAAAAGATGCACATATCGAAGAGTTCGCTTCATGATTTATGTCCTCTCAGTTTTGATATAAGGAGTAAGGTTATAGGGATTACGCCAAATAAAATTAATGCAACATTGCCAATTTTATCTCCAAATTTAAACAGTTCATTAATATTCTTTGGCGTCATAGCAATGATATAAATAACAGGCAATAAGCCATATAGGAAAGGATGTATAGTTTTGTTAAAAAGCTGAGCTAATCCTAAGGCAGCAGCATAATAAGTAATCGTAAAGGTCGCAAATATTTGCATAATCCATATGACAAGCAAAAATGATTCAAAGCGTTCAAAAATTAAGCCAGGAATTTCAAAACTTCTCATTAGTTCAATTGTTGGCCATGTCCTTGTCACTACCCCATCAATAGATAGAGCACCTATCACCATCACGACAGTAATGACATAAAAAAGTAAAGGTACTGTGATGCCAACTAAAACTACCTTAATCGCTTTCGATTTATCTGATGGATACATAAAAGCAACTAGCAACAGCATAATTTCAGGTCCTAAAAAGGCTAATGTAGCTGTTTTTACACCTTTTAACATCGGTACTAATCCTAAACCTAATACGGGTCTAAGATTATCAATCTCAAATATGCCTATGCTTAAAAAAGCAACTAGTAAAAAAATAACAAAGGTTATGGGGAAAATGATTTCGAATAATCGTGCGATTGAATTGATGCCACTACTAATCAAATACAGCCCAACCCATAAGAAGGGTAAAATAATGGCCCATGTTGGCGTTCCCTCCAATAAAAAGAGGGAGGTCACTTCAGCCATTATCCGAACCTCAAATGCAGAAATAGTAAAAAAATAAACAATGACACAGGAGCTAATCAACCAGCCTAGCCATTGGCCAACAATGTCTTGAGTATATTGATAAAAAGTTTTATCTGAATATTGTTGACTAAGCTTGACAATGATAACGCCCGCTATCATTGCGACGATGCCACCTAAAAAAACACTTATCCAAACATCTGGCGTTTTCACCTTCTCTACCGATGCACGAGGTAAGGTAAGAATCCCAGTTGCTAGAATATAGTTAATAATAATAACAACTGCTTGTGACGTTGTTATTTTATCTTTTGAACGATCGGACATGGCAATTATTCTCCCTTCCTCCTAATTCCCTTTGCGAATAGTGTCTTTAGGCTTTAACAATTTTGGTCGACGTTTCATCATCTTTAACGGCATACGTACCATAAAATCCTTCCAATCCCCTGCTCGATAAGGAACGGTTGGGCTAACAAAAGGTACACCAAAACTTTTCAACTTTACTAAATGACTGCACAGGAAAAGGAAAAATAGAATAATTCCATATAACCCAAATAAAGCAGCAGAAAGCATTGCAATAAAGCGTAGCATACGTAACGAAATCCCTGCATTATATTGTGGAATAGCGAAGGATGAAATAGCTGTTAATGCTACGACTATGACCATAATGGGGCTAACAATTCCTGCCTGGACAGCCGCTTCTCCGATGACAAGTCCGCCAACTATTCCCATTGTGGGACCAATCGGCTTAGGTAAGCGAAGTCCAGCTTCTCGTAGGATTTCAATCGCTATTTCCATGATCAGTGCTTCGATTAATGCAGGAAATGGAACACCTTGCCTTGTCGACATCATCGATAAAGCAAGTTTAGTCGGGATTAGCCCCTGATGAAATGACACAAAAGCAATATATATGGATGGTCCAAACAATGTAATACCTGCCGCAAGAAAGCGAAGCAAACGAATAAGTGAGCTAGGTAACCAACGTTCGTAATAATCTTCCGGAGATTGTAAAAGCATATTAAAGGTTACTGGCACAATGAGAGCAAAAGGGGTCCCATCTAATAAAATGGCGACACGCCCTTCCATTAAGGCTGCAAAAACACGATCAGGACGTTCGGTGCTTTGAACTTGCGGAAAAGGACTAAGGTAATTGTCCTCAATCAATTGTTCAATATAACCAGATTCAGGTAGATTATCTAGATTTATTTTGCTGATTCGTTTCTTCACCTCTTCAATTAAATCGGGCTCAGCAATTTCATCTATATAGGCTATTACTAGCTCTTTTTTGATACGCGTGCCAACTTCCATTTTAATGATAGCTAAATGCTGATTTTCACCTTGTTGCCTTAATAAGGAAGTATTCACGCTTAAATTTTCTGTGAAGCCTAATCTTGGTCCGCGCACCAATGCTTCTGAAATAGGCTCATCAAGATTGCGTGTCTTTCCTTGTGCAGTACCAAGTATAAATACACTTGGTATACCATCAATAATTAATGCTGTTGCCCCAGTTAGTACCCCCCCTACAGATTTCATCACGGTTGATTCCTCGAATAGATCGCTCACAGGAAGAACTTCATTTTTTATTAATTGCTGCAATTCATAGCCTTTTATAATCGTAGGATTTTCAGTTAGTCCCTCCATTAATGATCTCAAAATATGCTTATCGATCATTTCTTTATCGCATAATTCTTTTAGAAAGACGATGGCTGCACGAATACCTGTATTCCCTATGTGAAACTCTCTGAATTGTACATCCCAATTATGTTCCAATTCTTTCTTTATTTTTAAAAGATCAACATCATAAACTCCTGTAAATTGGTCAAGCGTTTTTGAAACAGATTCGTACTGCTCCTCACCTTGCACAGTTTGTTCTTTCATATCAATCATTCCATTGTTCTTTTTTACAAATAAAAAACCATTAAACAGTTTGAAAATCAAAAATGGAATTAAAAATGCTAAAAATGCCTGCATAAAAACTTGCCAATGTGGCATGTAGGAAATCACTTTTTCCCACACAAATCATCACCCTCTTTAGTAGACATCATACATAGTATCTCTACATGTTTTTATCATTATCTAAGCCACCATATTTTAAACTTCTAACCATCAATATTCTGAACAGGAACCTAAAAAAACCAGCCCCCAAAAATTGGAGTACTGGTAGTAGATTTAGAATACAATACTATATTGAATGAGTTGACTGGTTTCCCCTAAATATTCCGCACTTCCCCTTCTACTTATTTCTCTAAACCCTATTTTCTCTAATATGGCTCTTGCTCGCCAATTTGTTTCGTGTGTTTCTGCTAGCAACTGATCAATCCTATTGTTTTCAGAGGCAAAAGCTAGCATGCATTTTGTCGCAATCGTACCAAACCCTTTTCCCCAATAGGAACTATCTCCAATAGCAAGTCCTAGCTCAGCTGTCTGCTCCTTCATATCCACTAAATCGGCATAACCTATGAGTGTACCATTATACGCTATCCCCATTCGTACAAAATCAGCAGAGTTATTTTCCACATATCGGAGCCACCATTCATAAAGTTCTTCATAACTGCTATTAATATTCCATCCATTGGCTGAACAAAACCTATCATCTTTACTCCATTTTAAAACACTAGGAAAATCCTCTATTGTAATCGCTCTTAATTGAATGCCTTTTGAGTTTATTTTTGACTGATCCATCTTATCCTCCCAACATTTTAGAACATGATAAATGAAATCTATTAAATAGAATATGGTATACTAGCTACTATGAAAAATTAGAAGGTGGAATTTATGCTTGAAGTTAGTGAAAGTAAATTAGCACAATATAGTCTACATTTTTTGAACGAGACACTTATTTTGGGTGAAGAAGCCTTTACTCAGCCCGAGGTCATGTTAGAAGCAGCCTTTACACAGCTTGCATTTAGTAAGATTGATTTGGAGCAACAATTCGAATTTTTCCATGAAACAAATATTGCTCTCAATGAAATTTATACGTACGCCAAGGCCATTTTTGAACAAAACAGTAGCTTTCTAGAACAATCACAAAATATAGCTAGACACTTACATAGTGTGTCACAGCATCCCAATATTAAAAGCGGTGAACTGTTTATTGGCTTATTTGAAAACTGTTTACTATTGAATGAGGAAAAAAAGATTATTGCCATTGTTAAAATTGATGAAAAAGAAATATTTTTAGATGTTAAAAATGATCAAAATCAAATGATTGTCAACGGCATTGATGGCATTAACGTCAAAAAAATTAATAATATGGCCATTATTGTGGATATGGGGCCAGAACAACCTCCTGCTGTATTTATGAAAACTAAGCGTAAAGAGGATATCATTTATTGGCAAGAACGTTTTTTAAAAATTAAAGTTGCAGATGAATATTATCATAAAACTGATTTAGCGCTCACTGAATGTAAAAAATACATTTTAAAGGAAGAAAATTATTCAAACACAGAGAAGCTAGGACTTTTGAATAAAACATTGGATTATTTTAGAAATGAAGAAGAGTTTCAAGTAAACCATTATATTGAAACTGTATTTGAGCAAGCTGATGCTACACAAAAGGATATACTGATCAACTCAGTCAAACCCTATGAAACGGTTATATCAGATAGTGCATTAGAAAAGGCCGAAAAAAAATATAAACGTAAAATTAAGCTCGATGCCAACATTGAAATACAAGTAAATATTCAACATATCGACCAAATCGATGAACTGATTGAAGTAGGATATGATGAAGCAACAAATCGAAAATTTTATAAAATTTATTTCCAGGATGAGATGTAGAAGAGGCATTCCCTTAAAGGGATGCCTTTTTTTAATGTACCATCCCTTTTAAATAGCAGGCAAGCTGAAGCCTTAATACATCATCTGCATTTTGAAAAGAGATCGTTAACTTTTCTTCGATTTTTCTTAATCGCTGATACAAAGTATTGACATGAATGTGTAATTGTTTAGCAGTCTCCCCTACAGAGCCATTTTGTTTTATATACATAAGCAAGGTTTCTTCTAGTAGGTGATGCTTTGTTTTCTCGTTTCGTAACGGAAGGAACACTTCATTCACGAAACCTAGAAGTTCTTCCTGTGTTTGATGGATAAATAGTCGATTCACACCAATCTCCTGATAATGCATGATACCCCAGCGCTGGCGGGTCATTAAAAACGACAGTGCTTTATCTGCTTCATTATAGCTTTTTGCTATTTGATCCATCCCCGAATACAATGTACCAACTCCAATTTTCAATGAATTGTTTTTAACCTTCTCCCAGCTTCCTTGAAATTGCTGCACGAGGTGTAGTAGCTCATTACTTATACGTTTAAATTGGCAAAGGACCGTTATTTTATGACCAAAACCAAACACTATTGGGGCATGATCCTGAAAATGTTTTTTAATTTCACTAATCAACAGATGTACTTGCATATCCATTGCTTGAATATCTGTGCCCGTAGATAATTGAATTAAAACGACAGCATAATTGGCATTTGACTGAATACCAAGCTCTTCCCCTTTTTTCATGAGTTGCCCAGGGTCCTTAGACGTTAAAAAATCATGAAAAAGATCATGTGTTTTTTTATAAAACGAATCTACTATTGTTTGCTTCCGTATCAGCTCTAGTGCAATAATGGAGCTTGCCTGTTCAATAATTAATTTGTGAATCGATTCTAGCTTTTGTTCATTGATCTCGATAAGCAGTAAACCAAGAATTTGACCAACACCGATGATAGGCTGAATATAGTAATCAACTTGCTCATTCTCTACTTCAAGTGAATAAAATGCTGGCGTTTCTGTTAAATGTACAAAACGGAACAAATCACCCTTTTCAATCCAATGACGTGGACTTGCATAAATTGAATCATCCATTAAATCCATAATAACGAGGCGTAAATTTAACATATGTCTTATTTCATTAACAATGACTTGCATACCTGCATTTTGCAAGGAAAGTTTCATAAAGGTGTGGTGGATTTGATCCCGTTGGAGTAGCAATTCATTTTGAAGTTTTAAATTCTGAAATAGTTTTGAATTCGTAAGTGCAATGGATACTTGATCCGAAAAGCTTTCTAACAGTTGTTTATCTTCTATAGTTAGTAAGGCATTTTCTCCATTTTGATAAATAATAACCACACATAATGTCTGCTCTTCTACAGCAATTGGAACAGCAATAACCGATTGTAAATATTCAAAAGTATAGGCATTTAATAAATGACGTAAATTCTCTTCTGTCACAGAAGAGGAGGCTTTTAAAACGTCTGTATACGAATTTAAAATCATAGATTGGTTATCTTTGAAAGTCTTTCCGATAATCCCTTCGCCAACTTTCATGCGCATATTTTTAATGTCCTCACCAGGTCCCCCCACCCAAGCCTTTGGTACAAGTGCAGCTTCACTTTCATCATACATCCATAAAACTCCAAAGTCTGCAGACGGTATAACCGATAGCGCATTCTCCAAAATCTTCGTCAACAATGTGTGTATATCATTTAGTACTGAAATTTCCCGTATACTTTCCATCATTTTGTCTCGAATAAATTGCTCTTTTTCTAACATTAATTCCAAATAATAAGCATGAAGTAATGTTTCGATTGCTTGGTTTTCCGTAGCTGATAGTGCTCTATGGAGCCGTAAGACCAATTGTCTTTTTTCATGGAATTGAAATTGATACTCATATACGTCTATATTTTTCTTGTCATGTGAAGGAGCCAGTTGTTCTTCCATCCCCTGAGAAATGACAAGAGAGAAACGATCCTCATTGATATTTTTCCATATCTGAAATTGCGAAAGATTGCAAAAGTCAGATAGAAATTGTTGTAGCCTATCTACTATTAGCATCACGATATACCTCACCCTTTATGTATATATATCTATATTTAACGCCTTTATTATATGAAAACATACATTGTTAGAAAAGTCTAAATTTTTTATACTTTGCAATATAACCAAATTTACTATAGCTAGGAGGACAAACGATGACAGCAACAACTAAAGCTCGAAATACAAAATATATTGTTATAGCCATGTTATTTTTAGGATGGTCGTTAGGGAATTTTGATCGTTTCATCATAAACTTTGCCATTCTTGATATTTCAAAGGAATTACAATTAACTGAAGCATTAACTGGCATTGTTTTAAGTAGCTTTTTTGCAGGCTATGCTTTAATGCAAATTCCTGGTGGCTGGTTAGCCGATCGCTTCGGCTATCGAAAAGTGCTCATTTCAACCATTTTAGTGTGGTCAATCTTCACCGTATTAACGGGAGCTGCCTGGTCTTTCCTTTCTATCATTGTCATTCGATTCCTGTTCGGGGTTGGTGAAGGTAGCTATTTCCCTGCTGCTTCAAAAGGTATTGCCAATTGGTTTCCTGTCGATGAGCGCAGTAAAGCTATGTCCATAATGTTAACATCCGGCTCCATTATGGGCGTCGTAGCACCCATTGTAGGAACATATCTCATGCTGGCATTAGGCTGGCGAGATATTTTTTATATCGTAGGGGCCATCGGTATCGTTGTTGCACTTTGTTTCTTCTTCCTAGTGAAGGAAAAAGAAATACCAGCTATCCATCAAGTACAAACACAAACTTCAAAAGCACCATTAAGGGATGTCTTAAAGACACCTATGATATGGAAGTTGTTTATTGCCTACTTTAGTATTTATGCAGTGAACTGGGGCTTAACCTCTTGGATGCCTACGTATTTATCTAAAGTAAGGGGTTTGGAGTTGACTGCTGTCGGTATCTACTCAGCCATTCCTCCGTTTGTAGGAATCTTTGCAATGCTGTGTAGCGGTTATATTCTAGATAAAATGCCACAAGGACGAGATAAACTTGTAGCAGGAATTTTCGCTATTATTGCAGGTATTGGTCTTTTACTCATGGCGAATGCACCGAGCATGCTAGTCTTTACAATATGTCAAAGTATTGTAACCGTCATGCTATCCTTTAATATTATTTTAATTACCTCTGTGCCACTGAAGATTTTACCAGAGGCAGTTGTAGGAACGGCAAATGGCTTTATTAATACCGGTGCACAATTTGCAGGCGTACTAACACCTATGCTTATTGGATTTTTAGTGGAGGCTTTCGGTGGTTCATATAGTCCCGCATTTGCTATGTTAATTGGCTTTACCATTGTGTGTGCTGTGTCATTATTCATGATTCGTCCAACTAAACAAACAGTTGTTATCAATCCCCCTTCCATAAACGAGATCATTGACTAAGGAGTGAAAGATTATGAGTTTAACTGAAAAAATTGCAAACTATATCGATCAAAAAAGTGGGCTGTACAAAAATGTAAGCGATAGCATCTGGGACTATGCTGAAACAAGATTTGATGAAGTACGCTCCGCTGATTTACTATGTAAAACATTAGAGAATGAAGGTTTTCATGTCGAAAGAGGTGTTGCGAACCTTGAAACTGGCTTCATTGGTACCTTCGGAAATGGGAAACCTGTAATTGCCATTCTTGGTGAATATGATGCACTTGCAGGTCTTAGCCAACAGGCAGGGAGTGCGAATTATGAACCGATCATTCCGAATGGTAATGGCCATGGCTGTGGTCATAACCTTTTAGGTGTCGGGGCACTTGCTGGAGCCATCGCTACTAAACAATACTTAGAAGATAACCACTTAACGGGAACTGTCAAATACTTTGGCTGTCCAGCTGAAGAAAGTGGCTATGGCAAATCCTTTTTGGCAAGGGATGGTTATTTTAAAGATGTAGATGTTGCTTTTTCATGGCATCCAGGAACGATTAACACTGTTATGCATGCGAGAGCAAATGCCGTTATTAATGCTACTTTTAAATTTAAAGGACGTAGCTCCCATGCTGCGGCATCCCCTCATTTAGGGAGAAGTGCATTGGATGCCGTAGAGTTAATGAACGTTGGTGTTAACTATTTACGTGAGCATATTGTAGATGAAGCGAGAATTCACTATGCCGTAACAAATACAGGGGGCGTTGCACCAAATGTAGTACAAGCAGAGGCTGAGGTGACTTATTTGATACGAGCACCTAAACCAAATCAAGTCAAGGACTTATATAAGCGTGTCCTCAATTGCGCACAAGGAGCTGCTTTAATGACTGAAACAACTGTAGAAGAGCAAATTGTTGGCTCTTGTCATAATTTAATCCCTAATAAAACATTGGAAAAAGTGATGCATCAGCATATGCAGGATTTGGGTAGTGCAAAATTAACAGAAAATGATATTCATTTTGCCAAGGACATCTATAGCACGCTATCCGAAGAGGAAAAGAAGGTAGCGGCTTTACAAGTAGGAAAAGAAGTAGCACAGATGCTTGTTGACCGACCTATTATTGATTTTCTTGCACCACTTCCAGAAGAACCATTTTTCATGGGTGGCTCAACAGATGTGGCAGATGTTAGCTGGAATGTCCCAACGGCTCAATGCTCGACAGCTACATGGGCATTTGGCACACCATTCCACACATGGCAGGCAGTCGCACAAGGAAAATCATCCTATGCTCATGAGGCGACGATGCTAGCTGGAAAGGCGATTGCTTGTACAGCCATTTCTGCGCTAGAAAATCCTACATTGATCGAAAATGCGAAGGCAGAATTAGTGGAACGTCTCGGTGGTGAAACATATGAAGCTTTGATTCCAAAAGATTTAATCCCTCCTAAATCAAACCGAGAATCAGCTGCAATAATGGCATAACTTGTACAAAATAAGACTTTCTATCATCAACAATAGAAAGTCTTATTTTTTATCGGTTTATATTTGTTATAGCCTCTCTTTCTAGGCCAATCATATTAATCATTTAGTTGTTGTCCAGGATGGCATAGATACACTGCTAGGGGAAATGTTCGATAAATGACATGAGTTTTTTTAAATTCTTTTTTAAAATAATTAAATTTTTTTCTAAAAAGTTAAAACTTTTTCAATTGGTAAAACGTCTAATAATTGGTAACAGAAGTTAACCTAAAGGAGAATGGATAAACATGAAAAAACCTGTTAAAAAAACATGGCTTTTGGCTTCAGCGCTTACACTAGGAATGGCTGTCTTAACACCGCTTCAGGCTGGTGCGACATCTGTAGAAACAACAAAAAATGTCACAATTCAAATAGAACACCAAATAAAAGGGACCATTAAATATTTTGATGGCTATGGCTTAACTATGAAAGGAACAGATGGAAAAAATTATTTCATTGGCTTACACAAGTTCTCTGATAAGCAAATCGAGCAATTAAAGCTTGTAGAAGGTCAAGAAATTTCTGTTGAGGGCACTATTCTAAAAGATTACTCAGACTTCTTTACCTTTGACGTATTCAAAAAAAGTTTACCTAAAGGGGTAACAAAAGAAGAGATTGTCCAATTAGAAAAGCTTTTTAACGACTTAAAAAAGTTTGAAAAAGAAGAGAATTATGAGGAAATGGATCGAATCTATGAGGCGATGAATGCCATTACAAGACCGTATGAATTAGCAAACTGGCAACCAGAGCCCTTTGAGGAATTTATCAATGAAGCAGCTTTCGCTGAAAAAAATATCGTTATTAAAGCACAAGATAAAGAGCAGCTAAAAACACTTTATTCAGAATGGATAAAATTTGTAAAAGAAGATAATATGGATGCAGCTCAAGAAAAAATAGATAAAATTTATTCGATTCTTGATATTTATTACGCAGAACTATATCCACCACTTACGTTTGAACAATATATGGCAGACTTCGAAGTAGAATTAACAAAAGAGGAACTAGCAGAACTAAAAACGGTCTATGAAGATGCTCAAAAAGCAGACAAAGAGAAAAATGAAGAGCTTTCAACGAAGCTTTGGGAGCAATTTTACGAAATGCTAAACTCACACTTTAAATACGAGCCTATTTCTTTTGAAGAATATATGGCTGATATTGAATTCGACATTAGTCAATCAGATTACACTAAATTAAAACAGCACTACGAAGAAGCCGTGAAACTTGAGCAAAATGGCGAAGAAGAAAAAGCTGGCGAGCAATGGGAGGCCTTCTACAAAATTTTAGATCCTTATTATGAAGCTAATAGAGACATCCTAATCTCAGCATCTAAACTAACAATAAATGGGCAAGTTGTACTTCCAGAACCAGAGCTAACTCAATAAATTTTTAAGGGCTCTCCTATTGATATAGGAGCAGCTCTTTTTGATGTGACGAAATTGTCATGTTATCCCTTAAATAGTCATGTTAATCGATGGTTTGACCATAATTTGCTTGTTATAGTAATCCATGTTGAAACAAACAAATTACATCTTAAGGAGAAAATCTACATGACAATGTTCATAAAAAAATTCGTGATGATGGCTGTAATGTTCGTATTTTTTACTTTCATACCCGAAGTAGTACAGGCAACATCGAGGGATACCATTCATAAAATTGACCAATTTATTGAGGAACAACAAAACATTAGTAAAATCCCAGGTCTTTCAGTCATCATTGTTGATAAGGGCGAAACCGTATATCAAAAGAGCTTTGGCTTTGCTGATACAGAAACAAAAACGCCTGTCACATCTGATACCCTTTTTGAGCTAGGGTCCACATCTAAAGCATTTACAGGGCTTGCTATTTTACAATTAGAAAAGCAAGGTTTGTTAAAACGATCAGATGATGTTCGAAAGTATATCCCGTGGTTAACATTAACCTTTAATGGCGAGGAACAGGTTATTACCATTCAGCAGTTATTGTCACATACCAGCGGAATTCCCTCAAATTCAATTACTCGGATTCCAGAAAGTACGGCTGATAACGCTCTTGAGCTAACGGTCAAAACATTACTGGACCAACAGCTAAATCGTAAACCAGGTAGTTCCTTTGAATATGCAACAATTAATTATGATGTCTTAGGATTAGTAATTGAACAAGTTTCAAAACAGCCATTTGATCGGTATATCCAACAAAAAATTTTACAGCCAATTGGTATGAATGAATCTTTTGTAGGAATTCACCAGGTACATTCTTCAAAAATGGCTTCTGGTTATAAAATAGGTCTGATGAAAGAACAGCCATACATACCACCTGTCTATCGCGGCAATATCCCTGCAGGCTATGTCATCAGTAACGCCAATGATATAGCGAGATGGTTAAAATTACAGTTAGGGAACAGTAGCATCTATTCTATCAGTAACCATGTAATACAAGAATCACATACTCCAGATCAAACAGTGGAGCCTTTTGATACCAATACTTATTATGCAAACGGTTGGGCCATTGTGGAGAAGGATAAAAAGCCATACATTTACCATGCTGGTGAAAACCCAACCTTTACCTCGTACTTCATCATGCAACCTGATGAACAAATAGGCGTAGCTATTTTAGCCAATATGAATACAAGCTTTACGACAGCGATTGGACAAGGTGTCATGGATATATGGGAAGGTAAAACGGTTCAAGGACAACATGTTAGTAGCTATCAAAAACTAGATAAAATTGTAACTATTATAAGTGCCTTCGTCATCGTAATCAGTATAATATTCTGTTATCTATTATTTAAAATTGCACAAAGATTTTATAAAAAACAACGTGAGGTCGCAACATTAAATTATAAGAGAATTTCCCTTATTTCTGTCCATATAGTAATTGTTGCTTTGCTAATGGCAGCTATATTTATAGTCCCAAATATTGTCGGCTTAAATTGGACATTTATAAAAGTTTGGGCACCTACTTCTATCACGGTATTATTGTATAGTACCATTATGGCAAGCTCCCTATATTTATTATTAGGTTTATCACTCACTGTTACTAAAAAGAATATCTAAGAAGATTTATTTTAAAGGAAAGCTTCCATTATGGAGTATGGTCTACATCAGTTCATCTGTGCTACCATTCACCATTGCCATTCTTGATCGGTTTTCTTTTGTCCAATATAGAATCATCGACTAGACGAAAACCCCCTCTCCTTTCAACGTCTTGACATACAATAAATTGAAGAAAGGAGAGGTCTTTATGGGATACTACGGAAATGCAGGCAATTATAATTGTTGTTACGGCGGCTATGGTCATGGCTATGCTGGAAGTTATGGTGGAGGCTATGGTAACGAGTATGGCGGTGGTTATTGCATGGACTATGGTAAGAATAATAGTTCACCATTCGTATTAATTGTTGTACTATTTATTCTGCTCATTATTGTAGGCGCAACATTCGTAGATAAAGAATATTAATTTTTAGCATCTTTCATTACTGGTAAGAAATCTCATATTCTAACGCAAAAGGGTCGCTGTCAGGTGACCCTTTTTATTTATAAAATTTACTTTCAGCCCGTCTCCCCTAGTAGCTTAAAACCATATGTTTATTTCAACAAAATCGTCAGAAAATGAAACGAACTACAACTTTGAAACGTAAATATACTTAAGTAAAGTTAGTAACTATTATTGAAAAAGGGGATGAGTTCCATGATCGAATGGTGGCAAAAAAGGAAAAAGAAAACGAGAAGAAACAGAAAGAGTTATAATAAGTCCCCTCTAGTAGAATTATTTATTAACGTACTATTTTTGATACCTGAATTGTTTTTATTCCCATTCAGATTAATTTATTGGTTGTTAAGAGGGGTGGGAAGATTTATTGGAGAGGTCATTTAATTTTTTTCTTGAACTTGGATGCTGTGATCTCTTATTTTAATTGTTTTACACAAAAAACACTCAAAAACTTGTATTCATAAGATTTTGAGTGTTTTTTATTTTTCAAGGAGTGAATTTTGAATGGACAGCATCCTACTGTTTTTTTATATAGTAAATAAATGCATCAAATTGCTGTATCACGAGCCATCATAAATACCATATAAACTTATGCAAACAGCTGTTAGAGAGAACACCTTTTTATCTTCTATCCAAAACAGCCCATACAAAAAGGCAATTCAAGAAAACGGTAAGATATCATAAGTTACTTAAACTTTTGAATATCCACCATATTTTCTTAAACTGCCCATTAAAAATCAATTAATTAGATTCTACAGTCGTGTTCTTAGTGTCTTTAGAGTAATTATACTTTGATGGATCTACAGGTGTATACCCTGTTGGTGTATAGAATCTCAATAAGTCACCATTGACGACTTGATCCGATAATTTTAGTTTATGATCTACTTCGTTTTTCATCGACTTAGCAAAGTCTAATTGACTATCATCTAGAGGCAAACCTGTTTTATTATCATAAAATTTTTCATTAATTGAATAAATCGTAGGACTAACAAAATCTCCATTTCTGAATGGTACGATTTCATCATGCTCTTCTGATAATAAATCAGAACCAAATTGAATGAAATTTTGCGTATCAATTCCTAGTAAATGCAATAACGTTGGAAGAAGATCTATTTGGCCACCATAAGTATGGTTAGTTCCACCTTGCATTCCTGGAACATGGATAAATAATGGTACGCGTTGCAAATTAGCACTTTCATAAGGTGTAATTTCTTTGCCAATCACTTGCTCCATTGCTCTATTATGATTATCTGAAATACCGTAATGGTCACCATAAAGAACAATCATCGAATTATCATATAGGCCCGACTCTTTTAATTGATTGAAGACCTGTTTGATTGCTTCATCTGCATAGCGTGCTGTTTGGAAATAATTATCAACACTTGCATCGCCAGTATTCGCTTTATCAATTGTTACTAAATCTTGACTCATTTTATACGGATAATGGTTACCTACTGTAATTAATTTTGTATAAAAAGGTTGTGGTAACGAACTTAAAAGACTTTGTGATTGTTCAAAGAACGGTTTATCTAACAAACCATATTCAGCCATATCACCTGAAGAACCAGTATTATAATAACTTGCATCAAAGAAATGCTCGTATCCAAAGGACTTATAAATCACATTTCGGTTCCAGAAGCTTCCGTTATTCCCATGGAATACAGCTGATGTATAACCATGATCTTTTAAAATGCTTGGAGCAGCCTGGTACGTATTTTGTGCTTTTGTAATATAAGCAGACCCTTGTGGTAACCCAAATAAAGAATTTTCTAGCATAAATTCAGCATCTGAAGTTTTACCTTGACCTGTTTGATGGAAGAAATTATCAAAATACATTGTATTCTTATCTTTTGTTAATGAGTTTAAAAATGGTGTAACTTCCTCACCGTTTAATTTATAGTTGATAAGAAAATTTTGGAACGATTCTAAATGTAAATAGATAACGTTCATGCCTTTTGCTGCACCAAAATAGTCTGCATTAGGTTTGGCATGATTTGATTTTGTATAATTAATTACTTCTGTCGTATCACTACTATCTGCCAAAGCTCTCTGTGAAGAAGCTTTCATAGTTTCTACTGAATCATAAATCGTATAGTTATACATCCCTAAATATTTCACAATATAGTTTCTATCAAAACCTCGTGTTAACAATTGTGGACGACTAGTTTCAGCTAGGCCTAAATTTACAATGGATACTGCTAATGCTAATGCAATAATTGCCGTTGCTTTTTTATACCCTACACGTTCAGTTTCTTTTTGTATTTTTCTTGAGAAACGTAGATAGAACATGACAAGAACATCCACAAAGAACAAGATATCATAAGGCTTAAGTAAAGAAAGAACACTACCACCTAAATCGCCAAAGTTCTGTGTTTGGAAAATTGTTGGTAATGTAATGAAATCACTAAAAAATCGGTAATAAACAATATTGGCATATAAAAGAATAGACATCAAAGTATAAACTATTACTAAAGATGAATATTTTCTTTTTCCTTTAAATAAAAATGAAAATCCTAGAAACAGCATGGCTGATCCTAGTGGATTTAATAGTAAAAGGAATTGTTGAAGAGCTCCTTCTACACCTAGTTCAAATTGTGTTATTTGAGTGATATATGTTTTAATCCATAACATTAAAACAGCTATAAAATATATTCCTAAAAAGTTGTTGAATAGGTCATCTTTTTTACTTACTAGATTTTTCATTACTACACCTACCTTCTACTTATTAAATTAAAAATCTAGTTGTATATGAACGTAGACTATAAGTATTGTAATGCATTGCATTAGAAAAATGTTACTTCACAATAACTTTTTTTAGTAGCTAATGTATAGTACTCCCCATTTAGAAATCTGTCAAGTTGTTAACTAGCACTAAAGACAATTAGTATAAAAATTTCTAGTTACTGTAAATATCATCATAAAAAATACCCTGCAAATGTTAGCCTGTTGACTATTATTTACCGGGCAATATTAACTATCATATTCTTTTTATCTCCTTTCAGTTCAAGCATGCAATTGTTTCATTGCTGTGCACACTTTTTTTGTAGAAAGTTGAAATTTATTGCATGATCAACTAATTTATTTATCCTAGCCTATGTATATCTATTTACTGGATGCTCATGTATATTTTGATCATTTACTCACTTAAATATGGACAAATTTTTCTGCTAAACTTATTTATAAAAACAAAAAGCCATACAACCATTGTTGCTATATGGCTTTGCTAGAAATCCATGCAGAGAATTTATGTGGCTCTTATTGAGTCTCTACACTATTTCTTATTCGCTATCATTCATTTCTAATTTTTTTTGTACAGCTTTAATCATTCGAGCAGACCCATAGCAAATTTCCCCATTTTTCATTAGAATTTCTTTGTTCTTAAAGTCAACTTCCTGTATATTGTCTATATTCACTACGAAAGAATTATGGCAACGAATGAAGCCTTCATACTCTTTCTCTACATCTTTCAACTTCCCATAAAACTCTACTTGGCGATTGTCCAAATGTAAAACAACTTTATGTAATGGGGAGGATTCAAAAAACATGATATCATCATAATTGACACTAATAATTTTATCTGCAATTCTCTGAACAAATTTTTTATTAGAAGTCCTGTTTGTTACTTGCTTTCTTTCATTTGCCACCTTCAAACAGCTAACAACTTTGCTCTGTATAGAATTAACATCATCTTTAATAATAAAATCCATCGCGGCTACCTTATAAATGAAATTTAAATAAGTAAGTTCGGAGTGAGTAGTGACAAAAACAATATCACCTGTTGGATCAATTTTTCTAATTTCCGCGCCAAGTGTGATGCCATTCATCTCATGATTCAAGTCGATATCAAGAAAATATAAACCTGATCGATTGCTCTCTTTTATATACGTTAATACTTCTTCTGGATTTGCGGTTGTTAGAACCAGTTGCATATCAAGGTTTTCAATCATAATATAATTAGAGACATACCTGGCTATCCTTTCTCTTTGTTCCTTTTGATCTTCACAGATAAAAACATCAATCATCTTGATCCCTCACTTTAAAATTACAATTTCCTGCTTAAAATAATTATCCTCTATCACTGTATCCAACCGTGTCTTATTTTCTTGATCTACCATTTTCTTCAGACTATTCAGCCCCAACCCTCGATTTTCTCCTTTTGTTGAGAAACCTTTTTCAAAATATTGAAAGAGCTTATGCCCAGTATCTCTAAACGTATTCCAAACCACAAAGGATACTGATTGTTCAAGTTCTACAAATCCAACTCGAACCATCCCCTTTTCTACTTCTTCTGCTGCTTCAATTGCATTGTCTAAAATAATTCCGATACAGCGGCACAACAGTACACTATCCATATTCAGATCATGTATTTCGTTAGGACATTCAAAAACCACATCTATCCCCTTTTCCTGTGCAGTAATCAATTTGGAGGATACCAAACCTTTTACTTCAGGAATTTTAATTTGAGACAAACCCCTCATCTTAAAATCATTGTCACGAATCTCTTGACTGACACGCATTATATTGTCATTAAAATAGCTCTCTAAAGCTGTCATATCACGATTGGTGATGTATTCAGACATAGAAGACAGGATATTGATGTAATCATGGCGAAAAGTTCGCATTTCATAATAATTTTTTTCCAGCTGTTCCGTGTACATTTGTATACTGTTTAGTTCAATTTCTTTTTCCCTCATCTCAAACTGCTTTCTGAAGGTATATACTAGAAACGACAAGCTGACAGCAAAAATAGCAAAATAGATAAATAAGTACATGGTATTCATCAATACCAGCGTATTTTGGTTTCCCGTTAATCTTACATACACAATCATTGTAAAATAAATCACATATGTAAAAAGCCCCAGGAAAGCTAAAATACGCTGTAAATTCCTGTCATTCTCATCCTTTTCAAAAATCCGAATATTCAATCTTTTCCAAAAAGTTATAAAGATAAGCCCAGTAATTAGGGTAATAAATTGATGAAGTAATATCACCGGAAAAATGGTTTCATTTGATTCTGAAACAGTACTAATCTCTAAGACTTTTCCCATAATAAAAGTTGTTAAATGATCAATCAGAATCATAGCAATCAATAAAATTGATGCGTCGTACAATGCAGGTATCCATTTTCGATAGGTATGCTTTAAAATAGCTAGAACAAATGCAAATATTAATAATGAACCAAAAATGTCTAAATAAGGATATAGCCAGGCCATCATTAAACTAAATAAGATGACTGCAATAATATTTTCCTTTTGAAAGAAACGTTTACCTAAAACAAAGCTTACCAAAATACAATAAATTGCTACTTGTATGAATGCTAATATAGTCAATCACTGACCCCTCATTTCTATATAGTAAACTTTCACTATATATTATACTATAGATCAGTAAATTGTAATATCAGGTAAATTTATACTTTTTGCTTAAAATCTACTTCTTTAATTCCTCTGGAATTTCTGGTTCAAAATTATACAACAAACAGAAATTCTCCACGCTTAACGCACCTACTCCAATAAATAGATTGATTAAACCTTCAGTAAACATTCTTTGAATTTTTTTCATTTTCATCTTCCTCTCTTATTTATTAATATTTTATATGTTATTGGAAGGATACAAATTACAGCTAGTAAACTTCCAAAAAATACTTGATTGATTACTACTTGTGAACTAGTACTAACCATAACTGCCACACATATCGAATAACCTATAATGGCTCTGTTTCTCAGCCTTGCTCTTAACACCTTATCGTTAATGCGGTTCTTTTCTGTATCTTGGGGGGCATACTTATAAAGACAGCTATATACAGCTAGAATAACAATCCAGATAATCGGTTCTGATAGTGAAATATCTGGTACCATTATCGGTAATATTCCGAATAGGAAAACACTTATTAAAGTGCAGGTACTACTTTTTTGAGCATGAATACCTCTAGCATTTAGCCTTATCAAGAAATAAGCACTGTGAAAAATAAATGTCAGCCAAATAGAATGAAGTAAAAATGCTGTCATATAAACTGGAATTGCTTTACCCATATTTATGAGGCAAACTTCAATACCTAATTTACACTTCAACTCTTGAATTCTAGTCAGGTTATGTCTTTTTTTTAATTTCCTAACCATATATTCTGACAACACTTCTTCTCTGAATCCTCTTAGCAATACTTCCATTTTTACCCCTCCCTTGTTTTTCTTTACAATTATAGGATAACCTTCTTTACTCTATTATTATCAAAAGTATATTAGGTTATTCATTTCATTACATAAATGTTAAAAAAAAATAGGAAAATACACAGTTATGAGTATTTTCCTTACAATCATGATTTATTTTATACAAGCGACTAACTCATTACTTTCGAGTGGTTCCACCCTAGTTATACAAACTCAACTAAATATTTTGGATAAAGTGTAACCGCTTCACTGTACCCTTGGAGATCCATTCGATTTATACAGACTTTGTTTCTAGTTGGGAAAAATTCATTTTGCCGCATTTTATTATATAATTTGAATAACTGAATAAATAGAATTCTCTCTAAGAAGAAACACATCAGTAATTCTTCATGATGCATTATTGCTGCATTCTGCTCTCCTTCTAATGAAAACTTAGGAATCTCGAATTTGGTTGTATTAATTAATGGACCTATCTCCAAACTATTTTCCTGACAGCTCAATGCCAGTACATAGTTTGCAAAAGAGTCTATTTGAGTTGTCTCTACAATTTTCTTTTGTGTTCCAATTAGCAAATCAATATTGTTCTGTTGTTTCTCATCGTATACAGTTTGAATAAACGGTGATTTTTCCAGAAACTCTTGAACATTTGGGAATTTATCTTCTAAAAAGACTTGAACGTTAAATATTTTCCCCGTCTCAATAATTTTTTCTGCAAAAATCACGTATTCACTAATCGCTTCTGTTGATATAAAATACGGGGTAAAGAATTCCGTATAGCTTCTAACTAGATTCAAAAGATCTCTAGATTTTTGTTTTTCATAGAAAGTAAACAGTTTAGAATCCTTTTCCAACAGTTGCTTCCCAAGCCTATTCTCCGAACTGTCTGTTGTTTCATCTATACCATGATAGACAATTTCTTTTAATTTATTAAACTCCATATCTTTGACTTTAAAAGCCATGACGGTTTCTAATGTTACACAATCCTGAATCATAAAGAAATCGTTGACTTTTTTTACTTGATATTTCAATTTTAAGCAATACATATTCCATCTCAGCTCCTTTCTAGCCTAAAAGAAATGCATACAAAGATGTTTGATTATCTCTCAAAAGTCTTGATAACTCAATATCATAAAAACCGCCTAAGGGTACACTTTCCAATCCTAGATAGTTCGCTACTAACTGAATATTCTGTCCAATATGTCCAGCCTCTTGTTGCACCAACTTGTACGAGATATCTGTATACTTCCCAGAGATCTCAGACATGTCACAACTTAATGCAATAGCGAACTGTGCTGTATTAGCAAGATACTTTTGAATAAATACGTTACTGATTTCATTCCACGGCTGATATTGTTTAACCAATAACTTGTGAGTATCACTATTCAGCCGCATAATATTTCCCTGCTCTATTAAATCAATATCTACCAATTGCTCGTTGAATAAAAAGTAAATGTTGACATAATACTGTGCCCCACCGGAAGGGTATGTACGACTCTCTCTATCTCCGCCAATCATAGCCAATTGAGCAAATTGTGCCATTAACTTTCTATCAACCTTTACCTTGGCTTTGAATGGTTCCCTTGCCGAATATCTTGTAGCTAAAATTCTTTCAAATAAATTTTCTTGGTCAACTGTATAATCCAAATCAATTAGTGGATAATTACCATTTCCCTGTATTTCCCTCGGTCTGTGAGCATATACTTGAGTATTGGTGAATTCAGGTTCATTGATCGACATCATATGATAATCCATGAATTTTTTTTCAATATTCCGCTCACCTTTAAAGTTCCACAAATTAAACTCCCCCTTTTAAGAAATCATCCAGCTTTAAGGAAAGCATCTGAGAAAATGAATTCAAATTCCGGAGAAACGCCTAATCGATTATTCAGCATATGAAGATGAGAGATGACTATATAAAAGGCGTACTCTGGCTCGTAAGTCGTTTGACATAGTTTTATTTGGGCAAGCAATGACTTAAAAACCTTGAGATACGGCTGATAGATTGCAGTCGCAAGTTCTCCCTTTTTCAAGCTACTAATTCTGTTGCTAATCACTTTGTATAAATTCTCCGAAGTCTTATTCTTAGAAAATTGTGTCCATATTTCTCGATACGCAAGGAACATTGTCTCATGCTTCTCAATATATCCTAATTCTTCAGCAACTTCTGTACAGAGGTACATGAGATCAATTGCTAATACATAACGTTGATTTCGGTTTAGCTTTTGAATAATTTGCCCAGCAAATCTTGACGAGTGTACAAACATTTCTTCGGACAGTCCCATCGCTTTCTCTCCCCCATAACGGTTAAGCTCTGGTACATAATCAATTGTTTGAATTGAAAAATTCGGATATGGAGCAGTTGGTTTAATGCCTTCTGTCTGTACAATCGCATCATCATATGAAATAGGTTGGAACGTATGATTCTTATGCTTTTGATGAAATCTCTCCAGTAATTGATTTAAATCTTTTTCAAATTTATCTGCTACTTCAGGTTCTGTTTGGTATCTCAATCGGATATGAGGACCCCCATCCCAATAGCGAATGAAGAAATATCGAACCTTTTCTTCATCTAAATAAGGCAACAGACAATCTTTTAAAAATTCCTCAATTAATAGATAATCATGAATGAATAAGTGTTTAGATATCCACATACTACTACTCCCCTTTATTTTAAAAATATACTGTGACTTGTATTCCAGCTCTTAAAAAGATTTAATGAGTAGCCAATCTGTTTATTTTCTTCTAAATTGAATTTCTCTTTTATTGTAGTGTCATTATAATTTTTAATCCCACGAGCTGCTAATCCATATTTCGCTGCAATAATGGATAAACGTTGAGCAAAATGACCAATCTTCAAAAACATTTCATCATAATCATGTCCCGTATTTTCAAATGTAAAGAAGAACCAATAATTCATTCCCTCTAGATTAGTGAAATCTTGATATTCATGTAACATCTTCTTATACATAAATTTTTCATTGGGTTGAATAAATTCACACTTTTCTCCAATCTTGTAAAACCCGCTTCTGAAATCAGTAATATTATCTATAAAACTCCACAAACCTATTTCAGGATAGTCTTGCACAGCTACTTGACACTCCTTCAATAACTGACGATGAGTATCAGCAGACAAAATCTTTCTTACGACTGCGTCACCTCGAATATTTTGCTCCGATACCCTTTTCCTGAAAAATTCTGTTTCTGGTTGCTCTTTTATATCTTCTGTACTCAAATGATATTCTTGATCCATAGCTATTTCTAAAACAAGAGGAATTGTGACAAATTCACGTGGTTTCTCCAACGAAATCGTTGTTAGTCTACGATGCCGAATTTGATGACCATTTAAAACAAAGTCAAGATTATAGAGATAGTGGCCTGTATTCAGTAAACCTAGCATCGTTGAAAAATCACCATAGATTTTTTGGAGCTGACGATTATCATTTACTATGACTAGATAGTCTTTTTCCGCATTCAATCCTTTAAAATACTCTTGCTTATACACATAAATTTTGTCTGTTAATGCATTGTAAACAAACATATGTGTCTTATGGACAAACACCAATTTGAGACTATCAATATTTCTAGCTTTTGGAGAAAAAGAGTGGAAATAGTATTTGCTGAAAAAATCTATCCGTTGTATCATTTCTAAATAATAGTAGAGATCATAAATAATCGAACTCCAGCCATCACTTTTTCCAAGCTCTTTCAAAAATTTCATGTCAATCACATCTATATGATTTTTAAACAACAAATCTCCATCAATTTTTGCAGCAGACAATGTTTGCTTATAACGATCCTCCCCGAATCGTTCTAAATAATGTTGATCAATCATCCTTATTCCTCCCATTCATTTATGGAAATGGATGCGGTGTCTTTTCTATCCAGTCTTTATCTAACTTCCCTTTCTTCTTAAACTGAATAGCCTTTTCAATACGCTGATTTACGACTCGTCTATTTTGATGTCCAAAGGTCATCGTCAGCATACCAGGTACTATATATTTTACGTTCACAAATCCTGCAGAAAATAAATTCGGATTCTCTGTCTTAGCCCGATAAGCTTTACCAGAGATGATGACCAATTGCTCTTCAAGCGCTCGAACAACCTCTAAAAATTTCCCTTGATATGTTGTATACCCTGCTTCTAATTGCTCGAAGGAAGAAACCATTTCAGTATCTAATGCAAATTTAAATGCATTTTTCATTTCCTTATTTGAATAAAGAAGCAAATGGTCTTCCAACCTGTGAACGGATTGAGGATTCTTCAACAATTGTCTTTTTCTAGTCTGATATTCCTGATTATTGAATACATTTGTAAAAACAGTAATCGCTGTTGTAGCCTCAATCAATGCTCGTTCTATAGACTCTTCCAAGTCAAAAGAGGCAGCTGCAGCTGTATAGAAGGCCATTTCATTTTCCTTAGGCTCCTTCTTTTCTAATAACACCCAGATTGTCGGGATTCTCACTTCCATAGATATATCAAACAAATGAACACGGATATCTTTTCGCTTGAGAGATTCTAGATAAGCCTGTATTTTTGTAGAATAAATGCTTGATTCATCAATTCTGACAGGTGGAATCTGTCCATACCATGTAGCTAAAAAAGCATCTCTTTCAATTAGTTCTAGCATCGCATGCAGACTCGCTTCAGCCTCTGTTGAACCGAGAGCACTACCATTGGAGCTTTCATAAATATATCTCTTTTCATCAGAAACAACATGAGAATTGTAATAAATCAACTGCTCGGGAATTAAAACTTCTTTTTCACTGTGCAATGCCCAAACTTTTTCATAGTTTAAAGGCTGATCTTCTGTATAATTCTCTGGATTACCATAATCGCATTGTGTCATTACTTCACTCAGCGTAAGATCAATAATTTCACAATCCTTTTCTCGTATCGCGTTTTTTTGTTTTTTATAAGGAAACGCTGTAGCATAACGCTCCAACGATTCCAGAATAGAAATATATTTTGATTTTTCAAAAGTCCCTGTTCGACCATAGGAAAGCATTGAAATCCCCTTATACAGTACCTCGGTCTGTACCATCGGTGTCCCATAGGAATCTCCTGAACGCGTTAATGCATTCACAATCGACGATGGATGCGCATAGATTAACCTCTTGTTTTTTTCAATTTTCTCCCGAACCTTTTCAAAGCTCAGTTGTCGGTTATCTTTTGGATCGAAAATCGTATCCAATTCAATGGGCTGATTCGAACTTGTGTTTACATTACACTCACAATCTCCTCGCTTGAAGGTTGCTTTCGCCTGAATTTCCAATGTATCCCGATTGAGCTCATATAGGAACGGTTCATTACTTTTTTCAAGCTTCTGAACAAGCATAGCGATTAATTCAGATTCTAGCTGGTTTGGCTGATCCTCTAGCCAACCGAAATACTGTTGATAGCATTTTAATTCTTTTGTTCGCTCTTTATAGCAGTTGAAACAAAAGGAAGAGTCATTCTGTGATGAATGAATAAAAATATACTTTTGGTTTATCAGAATTGTAGTAGCTGCAATTGTTTGTATGGACATTACTCCACCTCCAAAAGTTCATATTCAAAACCATTTTCATCGAGAATTTTTCCCACAGTAGTCTGCTGTCCGCTTACTTGTTTTTCTTGAATAGATATGTTCCAATTTAAAGAACCATCTTCCTTGAATCGGAACTCATTTAAATCTACAGATTTAAAGAATGACTCTTTGACAGATACATCGTTTTTATACATACTAATCCAAGTCAGTATGACTGTTGTCAGCTGAGCAGCTGTTCTTACAGGGATTTGGAAAATTAGTGTCTCTGAATCGTTATTTACAACATATAAGTAATACCCTCCACCTACACAAGACTGGAGATAGAAATTTACTGATAGCTTTTCTTGATTCAGTAAACTACTGATAAGGTCGGATTCCTCTAACTCATTCAAATCTAATCTGAAAAGTTCTCCTGTCTTATCGTGTTGGGTACTATATATGATTTTTTCCTGTTGCTTCAGTAAAAGTTCTTTTGAATAACTGTTTTTTAGGATCTCAAGAAATGCTGCTTCTGCAAGAAATTGTGCCAGCCTTTCATAAGAAATATCTGCGAAATAGTAATTTTCTTCGTCCTCTGTTTGTACGGTAATAACCTGCAATGGAGATTGGTTGTAATTGAAATATGCTTTATCATTATTAAAGGAAACGATCTTTGAATCATATTTCTTTACAAAGATTTCAAGCGAATTAAAATTCTTTATAGCGTCTTGATGCGTCCGTCCAGAAAATTGATAATCCACTTTTTCAATTCCGTCAAAAGCCACTTTTCTTTCAACTTCCATCATAGTATTTATATTGAATACAGGGGAATTTTTACCAATAGCAGATATAATGGCGCTATAAAATAGGAAACCTGACAGAAGTTTCTCTGAAATATCCTCTGCTGATACCTCTTCAAAATTCCTATGGTTTCTTGTTGAAACCCAGATTCTTTCTCCTTTTTTTCCAATATGATATTTTGCAACAATTTTTCCATCTGTCAGAACTTCAATATTCTCTACATTTGTAATTTCACTTTTAATTTGATTCTCTTCCAACAATTCTTTTAGGCAAGTTGCACCAAAAAACGATTGGGGAATATTTACACAGATTTTTTCAATTTCTTTTAGACCTTTTTCCACGGATAGACAATGCTCTTCTACCCATGGCAAATAGATACTGCTTTTGTGAATGTTATAGATTTCCGGATCAACCAGATAAAAAATATGTTTTTCTATAAGAAACTGAGTCAATTTCCTATAGCGCATAAACTCTTCAAACAGTTCTGTTTCTTCACTTCCTTGGTATGCCTTACTAATCAAAGAAGTAATGTTTTCATATTCAGAAACGCTCAATTTTAATTTTATTTTTTCGTTTGGCCCATATATAAATAAATCTGGTTCATTATAGTGATATCGAATATTTCTTCTAGCTTTAATAATCATAATAATCACTCCTTCTTGTTGTTGAGCTTAATAACAACTAATGAAATAATGAGGAGAGCCGAAGCGTAACCAACCGAAATTAACATATCTTGATTAAGTTCAAATGACTGATTCCAAACAGAAATATATATGTTATTTAAATGATAGAACGGATTCGCATAAGATACATATTGAATAAAATTAGGCAGACTCTCCACAGGAACAGAAAAGCCACCAGTAAACATAACAATTTGGAATAAAACAATAGAAATAATTAATGCTGTTTTTACTTCTTTGAAATTTGAATAAATGGCATGAGAATAAACCAACATTACTGCATTGATAAGCAGCAAGCTTAGATATGAAACCAAAAAGTTAACAATAGAAAGTTTCAAATCATAAACAAGAAGGCCAATTAATGTTATTAAGAAAAATCCTGCAGTTGCAATAATGAATGACTTAGCAATACTGGACATTAAAAGAATTTTATCTGTTATTGGTGTAATGAAAAGCCTTTTTTCAATCCCAGCTGCACGATTCATTACCTGATCAAAACCAAAGGCAAAAAATACTACTGAAAAGCTAATTAGGACAATAAACGATGGCGTATACACTTGAACATAGTTCATTCCACCACTATAGGTAGCATTACTGAACATTTGTCCCATTAAAATATATGTTACGGGTGGTACAAAAACTGTGAATACTAAATAGAATAGCTCTCTGAAGAACATCTTTAAGTCATATTTAATTTGCGTTAATAACATATTTATTCCTCCTTATTTGGCAATTTTATCAAGATAGAAGCTATTAATTGATTTATGACCGGATTTCAGTATATTTTCAGGAGTATCAAATACTTCTGTTACACCGTCATTAATGAAAAGAACTTTATCACAGTAAAGTTCGATTTCGTCCATGTAATGCGTTGATAAAATCACTGTACTGTCATTTTTTTTAATATAGCCAGTAATGCTTTCCCATAAAATGTTTCGCATATGTGGATCCAGACCAGTTGTCGGTTCATCTAAAATAATCAAACGTGGTTTTGAAGAAAAAGCAATCGCAAGGCTAACCTTTTGTTTCCATCCTCCTGATAAGTTATCAAAAAACGTATTTAAATGCTCTTGTAGTTCAAATTCTTCTATAATTTCTTTTAAATCTACTTTGCTCCCATAATAGGAACGGAAAAGATCTAGTAATTCTTTTACTTTTAATTTTTTATAAAACTGTGTTGGCTGAAGTACAGCTGAAATATTACTTTTGATTTTTCCCAAATCAGCTTGATCAATTTCCTTCAGGTTATTACCAAAAACAACGACCTTCCCGTCATTATAATCTTTAATCGTCATTAAAATTTCCAAGAATGTCGATTTCCCAGCACCGTTTTTACCGATAACACCTATAATTTCACCTTTTTCAGCAGTAAAGTCTATTCCTTTCAAAACAGCTTTTTTTCCATAATTCTTTGTTAATTTTTCTACCTTTACATTATAGTTTTGCATGGTTCACCCTCCTAATTGTCAATCGTATATTCAACAACATATTCTTTAAGCTTATTTTCAAATTCAGGTAACACCTCTTCGATATAAAACATAGGATCTTGATTTTCTTCATGTATAATTTCATTAATAAAATGTTTGAATAATATTGGTACTGTGATATCAATAAACAATGGCTTCATTGCAGAGATTTCTTCACCCCTACGGTATTTCTTTAAAAAGAATGTTTTAGGTAAATGCTTATTTAAAAAATAGTCATTAATAAGTAAATACAGCTCTAATTCATTTGAAGCCTCTTTGTTTATATTTGCAAAGTCTTCAAGTTTTAAATTCCACTTCTTTCTGTACATCACAATATTTTCAAATATTATTCTTGGCATATCACTTCTTTTTTTCAGGAAATAATTAATATCAAAATTAATTCTCCCGCTTTGAAACAGAAGTAGTAATACAGATAGAACACCTGGGAGAAAGACTGGAACTAATGACGATTTGTAGGCCACCTTCGCTTCTTTCTTTTGATGATCAAGCACTTTCAGTTTTTTCGTTTGCTCATCATATTTAACGGAAAATTCAGATATACTCGGATGCCCTACATCATGAAACCTCTGATTTCCAAATTCCAAATTCAATTTTTGATCATAATATCTATCATGAATTCCACCATTAAAACCAAACAGCTCTGTCACTTCATAATAATTCTTCTCATAATAATTTTTTTGAACATATTCTTGATATAGTAAATCGTCATTCAAATTCTCAAAAAAGTCTTTAAATCTAGATAGAAATTTTTCCTGACCATCATAAATATCGTTTAAAATTACTTTGTCCTGAAAAAGTTGATAAAAAAACGTCATACTAAATTCATTGCCGTATTTAATATACTCAGGAATTTTTTTAGAAAATGGTTTGATAAGTTCTTGAAAATCTATTTCTTTAGTGTTATTTTCATCTAAGTATTGAGAAAAGAATGCCTTGAATTCATCTCTAAGATCATCCAAAATCTTTATTTCAGGGGCAATTGCTTCATCATAGCGGTAATCCATGTCTTGGAAATAAGGGAAGAAGTATCTCAATTTTTCAAAGAATACGTTGTTTAATAAATTGCTGTCAGATAAACTGGTTTCTGAATCCCCATATAATTTCTTATAAAGCGCAGCAACTTCATATTGCACACGAATATTCACATCAAACAACAGTAAGAATGCTGTAATTTCTTCAAAAAAATGATTAGAAAATTTATTTTCAATATCTTTAAGACTGCTCTTATTATTTTGAGCATCAAACAATATATCTTCATAAAGAATTTCTGTACCAAAATTCGGAATGTTTTCACTCAAATTTTTAATAACATCCTCAATTTTTTTCCAAAGAACTAACCGCTCATTAGTACCTGCCTCCTCGAACTTCTTTTTTAATTCATTCATAAACTGAAGCTGGAGTGATAGATCTTCACATATGCCCTGTTCTTTTAAATAGGTAATCATTTCTTCAACAAGATTTCTTTTAGCATTTACTGTAATTTTTTGAACTAATATTTTTGTGGAAACAAGTCTTTTAAATACATCCAACTCGTGTTCCGAATATAGTTCATTTTCTCTAAGAAATTGAGCAAAGTCTTTATAAAATATCGTTTGACCCTGATTTTTCTTTAGAAATTGAATTACTTCTTCCGCAATTCCCATTTCAACCAGCTTATCTCTTGTTTCATATATTTTCTTAGATTGCGGAACATTTTCTTGAGTAACATAGAAAATCTTGGAGTCTCTTTGGCCAAATTTAGAAACATGGACTGGAATTTTTTCTAATGCTTCTTTATCCGAACGAATGATTTCCAAAAATATTCTAAAAAGTAACGCATGGTTCAATTCAATGTTTGCTTTCTTTTTAATTAAAAATCGATTTCCAGAGGAGCCCGTTTGAGTAAGATAAGAAAACGGACTAGTTTTCATTGAGCTACGCATTAACAAATTGATAATAAAATTATCCAACTTTTTTTCTTTTTTATTATGTGTCTGTACAGGTTTTGATAAGTATTTTTCAATGTTCTTATAAATTGTTTGATTGAAAAATAAAACTGTCTTTTGCAATTGGTCATTTGCTATTTCTCGCTGAAGAATCTCTCTTGATTTCACTACCGCCTCTTCATAACTTTGTTGCAGCATTTCTTGATATAAATCTAATTGATTTAAAAGTTCTACTAGACGACTCAACAGAATGGGTCCTTCGTATTTCTTTAAACGAACACTGCGTAAATTATGAACATCCCGTTTCAAATTCAATAATTTTGGATCCTTTTGCAAAGAAAATTCTTCTTCGATTTGACTAACTACATTTTCCTTCTCTCTTTCAATTTTTTCATGAATTTTGTTAATATCGTCTATAAATGTATGAATTTCCTTTGCTTTATCTCGCATTTCAAAATACCACTGATCAGAGGTATTGGTTCCTCGATAAACGCTAAATGGATTTTGAGTAACTGTTATAGTCAAGATTTAACTCCTCCCTCCAAGTCTTCCCTTTATTTTTTTCTACTTCTCTGTACGCCATATAAATATACTTTTGCTTCTTCAAAGCACTAATATTAAAATAAGGGAGTATTAAATACAGCAAATTTACAGTAAATCGATAAGCCGTTGCTTCGGGATTTTCCATAAAATTATTTCTTTTTGAATAGCCAACAAAATTCCTATGAAAATCATTTTCAAAATTCTTCTCTAATTCCTCAATCGTACGAGCCAATTCCGCTTTATAGTGATCATCTATTAATTCATCCATCTGGCTTAAACAACATCCATAAAACTCCGAAAAATACTCAAACCATCTATTAATTAATTGTGAATGTGCTTGCTTAGAGTCCTTAAAACCCGTTTGTTTTTCTAAATAAAGTGCCTCAAATGATTTTTCGGTATAAGGTTTCTTTTGCTTGGCTGAAAGCTCAAAGAAGCCTTGAACATGCGAGACAAATGAAAGGTAACCTTTATTGTTATTTTCTTCATGATAAATATCTGAGACCCTTGAAAAAATAAGTGGGAATAGCTCCTCAATGCTTACATTTTGCGTTTCTAGATATTTTCTGGTATCTAGTAGTAGTTGGTAATGTCTGAATCGTTCATCCACATATAAGCTAGTTATACTTTCATTATGAAAATGAAAAGAATATGGAAAGATGTCTATTTCACCATGTTCTCGAATCACTCGTTCATTTTTCTTACTCTCCAAATTTGAAATCAATTGGAAACTTTGATGATATTTTTTCTTTACTTTTTCAATGTACGATTTGTCTAAGGGGTTTTCTTCAATGAGACGGCCGACTCTGTTTTCCAAAGATGTATACTCAGAATCCAATATTTTATTTTTTGTAATCAACTGAATATGTGGCCCGCCTTCCCAGCCTTTTGAAACAAAATATGGAGTACCTTTCCACATATCATCAATAAGTGATAGCAATGATTGTTCTAATGTACTGTCATAGTTATATATACAGGTTTGATACACAACAACACATCCTTACCTTTATGTAATTTTTCTAAAAGGCAATAATCTACTCGAAAAATTAATTTTTTCACTCTTCTTTAGTATAATCAGGCGGTTGTCACAATTCTTTGTTTCAACCGCCTGATAATTATAGTCAAGTCATTAACAAGAACCACAGCACGATGTTGAGCCGCATGTAGACGATGCTGAACAGCTTGTTGAGCCACTGCTAGCTGTTGTCTCTGGAATCGCTGATACTTCATCAAGATCTAATAGTTCTACTTCTAAATCGAATTCTTTTGTATTTACTTCCTTAGTATTCATTGGTTTTGTCATCATTTGTTCCTCCTATAGAATAGTAATTTTTTTGTTTATATTGTTTTACAAAACTGACTCTTGACCTTCAATAACTATTAACAAGAACCGCAGCATGATGTGGAGCCACATGTTGACGATGCCGAACAGCTTGTTGAGCCACTGCTAGCTGTTGTTTCTGGAATGGCTGACACTTCATCCAAATCTAATAGTTCTACCTCTAAATCAAATTCTTTTGTGTTTACTTCCTTAGCATTCATTGGTTTTGTCATCATTTGTTCCTCCAGTTCAAAAGTAATTTTTTGTACATCTTTTCCTTCAAAAACTGACTCTTAGCCTTCTAGATGATTATTAACATGAACCGCAGCATGATGTTGAGCCGCATGTTGATGATGCCGAACAGCTTGTTGAGCCACTGCTAGCTGTTGTTTCTGGAATGGCTGATACTTCATCCAAATCTAATAATTCTACTTCTAAATCAAATTCATTTGCATTCAGTTCTTTTTCTCGTAATTCTTTTGGCATCTTTTTTTCTCCTTTCATTTTTACTACATACATAACATAACCCGAGACTTCTACAGTTTTTCATTTCATTCATACAAACCGCTCCTCAATACTTAAATGTCCTAAGTATCTGATTTAGGTGTTATATTTTCCTTCCTAACTGTCATCAAAATACCATGTGACTTCACTTGTTTTATAAGTTCAGCTGTTTTGAAGAGACTGATGGTTTCATGATTCCGACTTCCATTTGTCCTGAACGATAGCAATATAAACATTATTGTTTCAAATTAAAATACCCGCTTAAGAATTTTTCTTAAGCGGGACGGTATGTTTCTCTTTAAGAATGATGAATGAATTATACTATCGTTGGAGCTAATAAACCTAAACCGAACATTGTTTGACTCCGATGAGAATGTATAGAAACTTTTCATTTTCTATCTTTTTCCAATATATTCTCAAAAAAAGAAAAGCGCTTCAAACCCTTGAGATTAAAGGATTTGAAGCGCTTTTCAGTTGGTTCAAGCTTATTCTATCTGAACCTTTTGACGTCCCAGGAGGGATTCGAACCCCCGACCGACGGCTTAGAAGGCCGTTGCTCTATCCAGCTGAGCTACTGAGACATGATGTCGTTTCTTATGTATTCCATAGGAAGGACAATATTTATTATATGTACTTTATAGCATAATGTCAACATTAATTTTACTATGTAGGCAAGGTTTGCCTCATATTTTTTATCATATGCTGTGATAGTATCAATTATACCATCTCTTCACCTTCTAAAGGGACGAATATAAAAAATTTTGCTACACTATTTGCGATAAAAACTTGGAGGTATGTTTGATGTTTAAGGATTCAGTTGTTATTGTCACAGGTGGTGCACAGGGGATTGGGAAAGGTATTGTTCATGCCTATGCACGACAGGGAGCAAAAGTAGTGATTGCCGATTTAAATGAAGGGCTTGGTCAACAATTAGAACAGGATCTGCTTGCTAAAGGCTACTCTGTATTATTTGTTCACACGGATGTGACGAAGGAAGAGGAGATCGTTCATTTAATGCAACGAGCTGTTGAGCAATACGGGACGATTCATATTTTAATTAATAACGCTGGAAAGTTTCAGCATAAATCTCCTTATGATGTGACGTTTGAGGAGTGGAGTGATCTTTTGCATACGAATTTAACGAGTACCTTTTTTTGTGCAAGAGAGGCAGCAAAGGTGATGAGACACAATGCGAAGGGTGGTGCGATTGTTTCATTGGCTTCGACGCGAGCGGAAATGTCTGAGCCTGATACAGAAGCCTATGCGGCTACAAAAGGTGGAATTGTGGCATTAACCCATGCTTTAGCCCGATCTTTAGGGCCTGATCAGATTACTGTGAATTGTATTTCGCCTGGTTGGATTGAAACGGGCGATTATGCAGCTCTTCGTCCAATAGATCATGCGCAGCATTTGTCGGGAAGGGTTGGTGTACCAGAGGATATCGCACAGGCTTGTCTCTATTTAACCAATCCGCAGAATAATTTTGTGACAGGCATTAATATTACCGTTGATGGTGGTATGACCAAAAAGATGATTTACGAAGAGTAATCATAATCTCCTTTACTTTCTTGTTCTTCATACTTAGAGATTGTGCGGAGTATGCTACTGTAGGAGAAAAAACAAGAAGGAGTGAAGCCTTGTACCCCTATTCAAATGGTTTTACTTTAAGCCAGCTGTACCAAGGTCCCTATGGTCAATATACGGCACCGATTCGACACATTTTAAATTCCAATGATTATCGTCGTTGTATCAGTAAAAACGAAGCAGATTTTATGGCCATGAATCGCTTACTCTGGATGGAGCATGTGAATTGGACACGGATGACGATCATCAGCATTGTCTTTAATTTACCTGATTTACCTTTTGTGCAGCAGCGTTTGCTACGAAATGCAACCGATTTAGGGAATTGTCTACGGCCCTTTTACGGTGACTCTGTAGCAGATCGCTATGCGGCCTTAATTAAGGAGCATTTACTTATTGCTGCACAATTAGTAACAGCAGCTGCTAAAGGAGATGCTTCAACAGCGGAAGTGAAAGAAAAAGAATGGTATCGCAATGCAGATGATATTGCCATATTTTTGCATACAATCAATCCTTATTTAAGTAGAGAAGCTGTACAAAAAATGTTTTATACGCATTTAGCTTTAACGAAAAATGAAGCGGTGACGATGATACAAAAAGATTATCAAGCAGATGTAGAGGTTTTTGATGAAATTGAAGCAGAGGCACTTGCGATGTCTGATATGATTGCCAGCGCCATTGTGATGCAATTTTGTTACCTCTTTTAATTACGTAAGCTTTTTATGTTCCATTACTGGTGGGAAAACTCTAGCCACCTTGTTCTTGGCATAATGGGCAATAGGCTCCATATGTTGAAAAGTTTTTTTCATAAAGGAAGCGAGTGAATTGCTTTGAATGGTTACTCTGGCTCGTTGCAACTCCCAAGGTGAGTGGTGGATATCAATACGAAGCAGTTTATTGTTGTATTTTGACCATGAATGATAACGTTCTACGATCCAGTGATCAAAATTCGTGGCTGTATGATCCCCCAATGTAAAAGTAACTTTTAATCTTTCATCACATGCCTTGTAATGGCTTGTATAAGAAAAGTGATGATCAATTTGTTTGCCTACTAATTGTGAATAACGATATGGTAAGCTCCCGATTGCCGTTACCTTTGATAGTAAATAATTAGTCACATCTAGATGAAAAAAATAGATTCCTTTCCTACCGTTATACTTGACATATGTTCGGACATTCAACTGTAAATAGTTATTCATGCCAGGGATGGGCGGTAGAAAGCGAAGTCGATGTCGATGAACTTTAAAAAGGACAGCACTAAGCCAAGCATTCTCTTCAAAGAGATCGAGCTGTAACTCATTCGGTATATATTTTTGTAGTTCTTGGGGAGATATAGGCCAATGTAAGAATAATACATCTTGCCATGTTTGTGTCATCATCCACATAATAAAACTCCTTTCTAACGACTAGTTTTTCCTAGAAAGGAGTTATTCAAACAAACGAACTATTTATCTTGCTCAGCAGATTCTATTTCAACATAACGATAATATAAATTACGTAATTCAGATTCTTTATACAAACCTAAATGACTTTTGTATTGGGGATGTACCATTATCCCCTGTGCTCGTAATTTTTTGACAAACCAACCTTTTGAATATTGATGCACCGAACCCATTCTCCTTTATCTTTATTCATACATAGGGTATGCACTTGAATTCTTGAGGGTGCCTTTGTGCAATAAAAAAAGAGAGGCGGTATCCTCTCTTTTTTAAGTGCCACAAAAAGTGCGATATGGTTGACTACACGATTCAGGCAGTGAAGCATAGTTCTGTTGCTCTTTTGTATGGGCGTAGGGCTGCGCAAGGACTTTTAATAAGTTGTTCATCACACTATAATCCCCTCGTTCTACTGCCGCTTCTAATGCCTCTTCTACTCTGTGATTGCGTGGAATAACAGCAGGATTATGCTGTTGCATTACTTGTTGTGACATTTCTTTCGTCTGCTGCTGCCTCTCTAATCGCGCTTGCCATTTTTGATACCATTCTTTAAAAGCTGATGCAGTAAATAACTCAGATTCATTTACCTGGTCAAATGTTAACGCGATAAATGTATTTGTATAGTCTGCTTTGTATTGTTGCATGAGCTGCAAAAGTTCTTCAATTAATGCTGCATCCTCTTGTTCTTCAGTAAATAATCCTAGCTTAGCACGCATCCCCTTCATCCAATTTTGAGTATACAGCTGGGGATATTGTTGCAGAACATCCTGTGCCAGTTGAATAGCTTCCTCCTGATCTTCATGAATTAAAGGGAGTAACGCTTCAGCCAAGCGTGTGACATTCCAGCCACCTATATTTGGCTGGTTGCCATAAGCATAACGACCTTGATGATCAATTGAGCTAAATACTGTCGCTGGATCATAGGTGTCCATAAACGCACAAGGGCCATAATCAATCGTTTCACCACTAATCGTCATATTATCTGTATTCATCACACCATGGATAAAGCCAACTAATTGCCACTTAGCTATAAGAGACGCTTGTTTTTTGATTACTTCCTGTAGTAAATAAAGATAACGATTTTGGTCTCCTAAATCTGCTTGGAAATGTCGCTCTAATGCATAATCAGCTAAGAGCTGAAGCTCCTCATCCGTCCCCCAGTTTGCGGCAAATTGAAAGGTTCCTACACGCAAATGGCTACTGGCAATTCGTGTGACAATCGCACCTGGCAATTCAGTTTCACGCATAATCGTTTCACCGGTAGTCACGACTGCTAAACAGCGGGAAGTAGGAATTCCTAACGCGTACATCGCCTCACTTATAATATACTCCCTTAACATTGGACCCAATGCAGCTCTTCCATCACCACCACGAGAATAAGGTGTTCTACCGGAACCTTTTAATGCGATATCATAGCGTTCATTATGGGGGGTTATTTGTTCACCATATAGCAGCGCCCGACCGTCACCTAGCATATTAAAATGACCGAATTGATGTCCTGCATAAGCCTGCGCAATTGGTTCGCCACCTTCTGGGATTTTACTACCAGCCAAAATGGCTACTGCCTCCTCATCTTGTAAAGCTTCAATGTCTAGGCCAAGTGATGTTGCTACTGCTTCATTAAGCAACACCAGTTTTGGTGAACGTACAGGATTTAATGAAATGTCGGAATAAAAAATACTTGGTAGTCGAACATAACTATTATCAAAATGCCAGCCAATTGTCTTTTTCATGATGTCTCCTTTGGTTCCTTTTGAGTTTATTTTTTCTATTTCATCATCTTTCATTCATAGACAATTTTACCACTATTCATAGTCAATATAAAAATCCGCAATAACTTCGGAAGTCTTGCGGATTCATTTCCTCTTATTTTCTTTGAAATGTATGACTAGCTATACATTGGTGATCGTCAGTCCAGAATGCCACTTTAAAAGTAGAAGCCTCTATTTCCACAATAGCAAAGCTTTTCTCTTTGCGACCACGTGGTTTTAATAAGCTTCCAGGATTTAAAAATAAAATATCATCTATCATTTCAGCACCGAGGATATGGGAATGACCAAAGCACACAATTTGTGCATCTAGCTCTTTAGCCCGATAGGATAATGAAAGAATGGAATTTTTCACATTGAACAAATGACCATGGGTGATAAAAATCCTTACGTCATTATTCATGAAAATTTCTTCTTCTGGATAAGCCTTCTCATGATCACAGTTCCCACGTACTTTTATCATTCCCGCTAATGACTCATGCGCGAAAGGAAGTTCACTATCTCCACAATGAATCACAGTGTCTATTTCTGGATAAAAACCCTTTACTCTTTCAATGACTTGGCTGTCACCATGTGTATCACTCATAACAAGTATTTTCATGGATATCACCTCTTATTTTATAAGATTCGGTAATTGCTCCTTTAACTTGCGAATGGCATTGCCACGATGAGAAATTGCTCCTTTTTCTTCTGGAGAAAGCTCTGCCATCATACGGTTTAAGCTTGGTACGAAAAAGATAGGATCATAACCAAACCCGTTCGTTCCACGTTTTTCATGTGCAATGACACCTTCACATGTACCAAAGACCGTTGTTGTTGCAAATTCGGGACCTGCTATAGCAATGCAGCAGCAAAAACGTGCTGTACGTTTATCATCTTCGACCCCTTGTAAATTTTCTAATAGTTTTATCATGTTTGCTTCATCATCATGATCGCCAGCATAGCGAGCAGAATACACGCCTGGTTCACCATTTAAAGCATCTACTGCTAAACCACTATCATCAGCAATCACAATCGTACCAAGCTCTTTTGCTAAGGCTTCTGCTTTTAAGATTGCATTTTCTTCAAACGTTGTCCCTGTTTCTTCTATTTCCATTTCTGGTGCCACTTCAAACATTGTTACTACTTCATAACCAAGTGGTCCAAATAATGCTTCGAAATCCTTTGCTTTTCCTTTATTTTTCGTTGCGATTACTACTTGTTTCATATTATTGATTCCCTCCAACCTTGTTTGCTAGTTCACCAAGTGTTGTTTTTTGGAGCTCTACTAATTGCTGAATGCCCTTTTCACCTAACGCTAACAATTCATTCAGTTCTTCACGGGAAAAGGTTGCTTCTTCGCCAGTTCCCTGTAATTCAACAAATCGCCCTGCACCTGTCATCACAATGTTCATATCAACAGCAGCAGCTACATCTTCAACATAATTTAAATCTAAAATGGCACCCTGCTCTTCTACGATACCTACACTAGTTGCTGCTAAAAAGTCTGTTACTGGGAATTTCTCGAATGGCTTTTCTTCAGCAAATTTAGCAATAGCTTGTGTCATGGCAACAAATGCACCTGTAATGGATGCTGTACGAGTGCCTCCATCTGCTTGAATGACATCACAGTCAATCCATACTGTACGTTCTCCCAATGCTTCTAAATCCACTACAGCACGCAATGAACGCCCAATTAAGCGCTGAATTTCCATCGTACGTCCATTGACTTTCCCACGAGAAGATTCACGAGGTGTACGTTGAGCTGTTGCACGAGGGAGCATTGAATACTCAGCAGTAATCCATCCTTTTCCTTGCCCACGTAAAAAGCCAGGTACTTTGTCTTCAATTGTAGCTGTGCAAATTACTTTTGTGTTTCCCACTTGAATCAATACGGAGCCTTCTGGATGTAAAAGATACTCACTATCCATTTTTATCGGTCGTAGCCCGTCTGCATTTCTTCCATCGAATCTTGTCATATATTTCGTTCCTCCTAAAAGCTTTCGCGCACTCATCTTATCATAATTTGTTTCATCAAAAAAGTACTCGTCGGCTTATGTATGATGCTGAAAACGGCAAAAATCAGCCTAGCCAGTTGCTAAGCTGATTTTTTATTTTAATGTCATACGTTTTATGTCAAGAGTACCTTGCCCTAGCCAATTCTCAGCAATCGAACGGAAAATTGGAACAGAACCGGTTGCAAAAAATTTATGAGCAGGCACCGTATTTGCGTTTGCTAAAGTGCCGTTATACGCTAACATTTCTTGAACATCCTTTGCTGTTTCTTCCGCAGAAGAGAGTACATTAACATCTTCTCCGACAACAGCTTCAATTTGTTTTTGTAGGATAGGATAATGTGTACATCCTAAAATAACCGTATCGAATTGTTGATTTTTCAACGGCTTTAAGCCTTCCGCTATCAGTTGATTAGCAAAGTCACCTTTGTATTCGCCACTTTCTACAAGTGGTACGAATGTTGGACAAGCTAGTGGAATAATATGAGTTGACGTATTAAGTGACAATAAGGCTTCTTCATACGCCCCACTTTTTATTGTTCCTTCTGTTGCAAGCACAACGACTTCATGTCGCTTCGTTTTCTTTACAGCTGCACGTGCGCCAGCATTTATAACACCTAGTACCGGAAAAGGCATATTTCTTTGTAAACTTTCGAGTGCTACTGCAGTCGCTGTATTACAAGCAATAACAAGCATCTTAATATTCATTTTTTCAAGTGCTTTTGCCATTTGCCATGTAAAATTCCGTACTTCCTGACGACTTCTTGGACCATACGGACATCTTGCTGTATCGCCAATATAATAGATCGTTTCATTTGGCAATCGCTTCATAATTTCTTTTGCTACGGTTAAACCGCCTACTCCTGAGTCAATAACGCCTATCGGGGCATTCATACTTTCCGCCTCAATCCTGTTTCATGTGTACATGTAGTTTTTCTAAATAGCTTGATAATTGCGCGACTTCTTGTTCATTAAAACCAACAAGCATCTCTTGCAAATATTGCTGTCTTTTTTCAATAACTTCTTGAATAATACGTTCGCCTTTTTCGAGAAGATGAACGACAACGACACGGCGATCATTTTCATCACGCACACGCTTGACTAATTCATTTTTCTCCATACGGTCCACTAAATCGGTTGTCGTACTAAAAGCTAAATATAAACGGTTTGATAATTCGCCAATTGTAATATCACCAAGCTCTTCTAACCACTGTAATGCAACAAATTGTGGCGGCGTGATCGCATAATCGGAAACAATCTCTCTTCCCTTTTGCTTCACGATGGCCGCTATATAGCGTAATTCCTTTTCAACCGTTGCAACGGTTTCAGGTGAGTGCTTTGTTACTTCATCCGACATATAACTATTTCACTCCTAAAAATACGTTGAATAGTTCTATTTTGTCGTTTTTTTCACGAAATAGCAAGTGTCCATTAGTCTAATTTAAATTCTTCCAAGCGTAACAGCTCAATTAACGCCTGAGATCGATTCGTTACACCTAGCTTTTGAATTGTATTGGAAATGTGATTCCGCACTGTTTTTTCACTAATACCAAGCTGCTCTGCAATATCTCTCGTTGTTTTTTCAGCTAATAAAAGCGCAAATATTTCACGTTCTCGGTTTGTTAAAAGAGAACGATGATGAGAGCCATTCATTCAGTTACACCCTCCTCCCCCGCACGTATTGTAACTTATGTTAAGGGGCTTGAAGCGGTGACGGCTATTTGCATGATTATTACATGTTTTCTTTAAAAATTTCGGAAATTGCTTCGACACATACGTTCGTTTTCTGTTTATTGGGTCCATATCTCACCACAATTAAGCGTCGAGATGATTGCCAATGTAGTTTGGTTAGCGGTTTACTCGCAAACAGCTATCACGAAATTGAACAAGATGACTACACTCCTCACTATTTACACTTTTTACTGAGAAATAATTGCTAGACTAATTAAATGAGCTCTCTCCTCCTCTGAAATCGGCACACTCTTGCCTGTTCGAGGATCCATTTGCACAATTGTTCCGCGACCTGTAAAGCATATTTCATTCTTCTGATTTTTTGCTAGATAATGAATGTCCATTGAAGAATTCCCGACATTCGCTATCTTTGTGTAAATTCGTAGAACATCATCAAAGAAAACTTGTTTTACATAATCACATTGTAAATCAGCTACTATCGGTATAGCTTTTACACCTTCATCCACTGCTGAAGGCATTAAAATACCTAAATGACGAAAATAATCAATTCTTGCTTGCTCAAAATATGTAAAGCTAACGGTATTGTTCATATGCCCGTACATATCCGTTTCCGAAAAACGTACATGTACCTCACTATAAAAGGAAAAATCCTTTTGCCACTCTTGTAAATTTTCAATATATTTTGCCTTCATGTTACACATCCCCTTTTCATTGTTTGCCACTCCTATTTTAAGTCGAGTAATGCATTTGCACTTTTATTAATCATGGCAAATAGTAAATGAATCAATATTCATTATAAAAGAAATTGCTTTATTAGCATAGAAAAATTCACTATTTACCTATTTTTATTGCAAATATTGCTACCCATTACTTCATTAGATTGGTTTCTATAAATATAAAAAACTCCCTCACACAAAAGTGTAAGGGAGTTTGAAAGCCCGCTTATCCGATATTAGTCTACGTAGTGATCAGAACCGAAGAAGTTACGGAACATTTGCACTGTAGTTGCACGGTTAAGTGAAGCGATAGATGTTGTTAAAGGAATACCTTTTGGACATGCAGCAACACAGTTTTGAGAGTTACCACAGTTTGCAAGGCCGCCATCACCCATAATAGCATTTAAACGTTCATCTTTAATCATTGCACCTGTTGGGTGAGTATTGAAAAGACGTACTTGTGATAATGGAGCTGGTCCGATGAATGAAGCTTTTTCAGACACGTTTGGACATGCTTCCATACATACACCACAAGTCATACATTTAGATAATTCATAAGCCCATTGACGTTTACCTTCTGGCATACGTGGACCTTCACCTAAATCATAAGTACCATCGATTGGTACCCATGCTTTAACTTTTTTAAGTGCATTGAACATACGTTCACGGTCAACTTGTAAGTCACGAATAACAGGGAATGTTTTCATTGGCTCAAGTTTAATTGGCTCTGTCAATTGGTCAACAAGCGTTGAACATGATTGACGTGGACGTCCATTAATTACCATTGAACATGCACCACAAACTTCTTCTAAACAGTTCATATCCCAAGTTACTGGCGTTGTGCTTTCACCATTTTCAGTAACAGGGTTTTTTTGAATTTCCATTAAAATTGAAATTACGTTCATACCATGACGGTAAGGTACTTGGAATTTTTGCCAGTAGCTATTGCCGCCTTGTGTATCTTGACGTAAGATTTCCACTTTAACCATTCTTCCAGTATTAGCTGCGATTTGCATAACTTTTAGTCTCCTTTCGCAGAGTAGTCACGTTTACGTGGTGGGATTAAAGAAACGTCGACTTCTTGGTACGTGATAATTGGGTTACCAGTAGTTGGGTCAAACTTCGCCATTGTTGTCTTTAAGAAGTTCTCATCATCACGGTTAGGGAAATCAGGTTTATAGTGTGCTCCACGTGATTCATTACGTAATAATGCACCTTTTGTCATTACTTTCGCAAGAACTATCATATTCTTAAGTTGACGTGTGAAGTGTGCACCTTGGTTACTCCATTTTTGCGTATCGTTAATGTTGATATTATTCCAACGCTCAGTTAGCTCATCAAGTTTTTTCAGTGTTTCTTCAAGCTGATCATTGTAACGTACTACAGTCATTGTAGCAGTCATCATTTCACCAAGCTCTTTGTGAAGTAAGTAAGCGTTTTCTGTGCCATCCATTTTCATGATAGCTTCCCATTTAGCTTGTTCTTCTTTTACGCGAGCATCATAAAGGTCTTGTGGAAGATCTTCAGCATGCTTTTTAAGATGTTTTACATAATCTACTGCGTTTGGTCCTGCAACCATACCACCGTAGATAGCAGATAGTAATGAGTTTGCGCCAAGACGGTTTGCACCGTGTTGTGAGTAATCACATTCACCTGCTGCAAATAGACCAGGAATTTCAGTCATTTGGTTATAGTCAACCCATAATCCACCCATTGAATAGTGAACAGCTGGGAAGATTTTCATTGGTAATTTACGTGGGTCATCCCCTACGAATTTTTCGTAGATTTCGATGATACCACCAAGTTTAACGTCCAATTCATGTGGATCTTTATGAGAAAGATCTAGATATACCATGTTTTCGCCGTTGATACCAAGTTTTTGGTTTACACAAACGTCGAAAATTTCACGTGTTGCAATATCACGTGGTACTAAGTTACCATAAGCTGGGTATTTTTCTTCTAAGAAGTACCAAGGTTTACCGTCTTTATAAGTCCAAATACGACCACCTTCACCACGAGCAGATTCTGACATTAGACGGTTTTTGTCATCTCCAGGAATCGCTGTTGGGTGAATTTGAATGAACTCACCATTCGCATAAGAAGCACCTTGTTGGTATACGATAGAAGCAGCAGAACCTGTATTAATAACAGAGTTTGTTGTTTTACCGAAGATAATACCAGGGCCACCAGTCGCCATAATAACAGCGTCTGCACGGAATGATTTAATTTCTTCTGTGCGCATATCTTGCGCTACGATACCACGGCAAACGCCGTCTTCGTCGATAATAACACCAAGGAATTCCCAGTGCTCATATTTATTTACTAAACCAGCTACTTCGTGTGAACGAACTTGCTCGTCAAGTGCGTATAGTAATTGTTGTCCAGTTGTAGCACCAGAGAAAGCTGTACGGTGGTGTAGTGTACCACCAAAACGACGGAAGTCTAAAAGTCCTTCTGGTGTACGGTTGAACATAACACCCATACGGTCCATTAAGTGAATAATGCCAGGTGCTGCATCACACATACCTTTAACTGGTGGTTGGTTCGCTAAGAAGTCCCCACCATATACTGTATCATCAAAGTGGATCCATGGAGAATCCCCTTCACCTTTTGTATTTACCGCACCATTAATTCCGCCTTGCGCACAAACAGAGTGTGAGCGTTTTACAGGAACTAATGAGAATAAATCAACTTCAGTACCAACTTCAGCTGCTTTAATCGTTGCCATCAGACCGGCAAGACCACCGCCGACAACAATTATTTTGCTTTTCGCCATGATTATTTCTCACTCCTCTTAAAAAATTGCAATGATTGCATGTGTCTATCCTAGCTTCTATGGAATTAAACGAAAGCTAAAATAGCAGCCACACCAACTACACTTAGAATTACGAAAATAATGTTTGTTACGTAAGTAGCAATCTTTTGAGACTGAGGAGATTGTGTAATACCCCAGCTTACTAGGAATGCCCATAAACCGTTAGATAAGTGGAAAGTTGCTGATAAAATACCAACAATGTAGAATCCAAGCATGAATGGATTATTCACGATATTTGCCATCATGTCGTAATCAACGTGTGTGCCAAGTGCTTTTTGAATACGAGTTTGGAAAATATGCCATGCAATGAAAATCACTAGGAATACACCAGTGAAACGTTGTAAAGAGAACATCCAGTTACGGTACGTGCTGAAACGTCCTGTGTTTGGTGTAGCAGTGAATGCAATGTAAACACCATAGAATGCGTGGAACATTAATGGAATATAGATGACAATCCATTCAACTAGGATAAGGAATGGAATCTTTTCCATTACTGCGGTAGCATCGTTGTAACTTTCTGCCCCGCCTGTTGCTGTAAAGTTAATGAACAGGTGCATCGTTAAAAACAGACCTACTGGAATGATCCCAAGTAGAGAATGTAAGCGACGCCATAAAAACTCTCGATCTTTCGACAAGACTGTTACCCCCCTTAGTACTTAAAATAGCACAACAAAAGAAGTCATCATTTTGTAAATGATACTTCATTGACTGTGTATTTCATCATGGTACAATATTATGACATGTTTATTGTACTCTCAAGAGCTACGAGCGTCAAGGCAACTCGGAGTTTTTCATAGAGCTTATTAAAGAACTAATATAGTACATGATGCGTCGTTTTTTCTCGAAAAATCTATCATTACTTTATTACCGCCAAATTTTAAGAATATTCTAAGAAAGAAGGATAACAATGTTAAACACTCCATCTCCTACAATCTCATCATTTGGTTATGAGATCATTCGCGATCATATTCTATCTTCTATACTTGGTAAACATGAAGATGATGTCCTTTATTGGGCAGGTAAAGAGCTTGCACGTAAGTTTCCATGTAAAAGTCAAGACGAACTTATCGCATTTTTCGCAGATGCCTGTTGGGGTACATTAGCGTTATTAAAAGAATCAAAGGATGGTCGCATTTTCGAATTGACTAATGACCCAGAAATATTACAAATCAAACAACGTAGCTTTAGACTTGAGGCGGGATTTATAGCTGAACAAATTCAATTAGCTAAAGGCTATCTTACAGAATGCTATGAAGAAAAACGAGAAAAGCAACACCATGTCATGTTTACAGTCAAATGGGATGTTAAGGAACGTATTATGAATACCATCCCTACAGAGTAATGAAAAGGATTGCCTCCCTTATATGGGATGACAATCCTTTTTTCTTCCTATCATTTCGAACAATTACATAAAATGCTGTTTCTTCTATTATTATATATAAAGTGCTTGCTCTAAATTAAATTCATCATGTAATGCATTTGCTGCACGGATCATATCATCCTGTGGTACGACAACTGATACTTTTATTTCAGATGTGCTAACCATTTTTACGGGAATGTTTTCATGGCGTAATCGATCAAACATACGGGCAGCAACACCAGGATTAGACGCCATACCTGAACCAATAATGGAAACTTTCGCTAACCCTATTTCGAAGTCAGCAAAGCTAAAGCCAAGTGATACTTTGCTATCTTCTAGAACCCGCAATGCTTCCGCAAATTCCTCTTTTAAAATGGAAAAAGATACAGTCGGCTTTAATCCATCAATAATCGCTTGAACAATAATATCTACATTGATCCGATTTTCTGCTAGGGTGGTAAACATATCGGCTAATGAACCTTCGCTATAGGCATCATACCCAACTGTTAACCGAATAATATCTGCTTCAAAAGCTACACCGCGAACTACTAAATTTTTCTCCATTTCCACTTCCTCCTTCAATAAAGTACCTACCGACTCTACTGAACTAGAGCGGATGATAACTGGTAATTGAAACTTCTTCGCTAACTCTACTGCCCGTGGATGTATAACATGTGAACCTAAATTGGATAGTTCCAACATTTCATCGTAAGAAATTTCCTGTAGCTTTTGGGCATTTGTAACATAGCGTGGATCGGCTGTATAAACACCATCCACATTGCTATATATATCAACTCTCTCTGCCTCTAAACCTATGGCAAGAGCTACAGCTGTTGTTTCCGCTCCACCCTTTCCAAGAGTTGTTATATTATAATCGTCGTCAACACCCTGTTCTCCAGCAATGACTACAATTTGGCCTTGTTCAAAATGTTCTTCAATACGATGGACATCTAAATTGTCTATACGTGCATGTCGATACATACGATCCGTATGAATACCTGCCTGCCATCCAGTTAATGACACTGCCTTATAGCCTGCTTCTTGTAATGCAATAGCAAATAAAGAGCTAGATAATTGAGTACATGTGGACATCACTGCAGCTAATTCTCGCTTTGACACATCGTCAGTGAAACGCTTCACCATCATCTTTACGTCTTTTGCAGTTTGTCCCATTGCCGCTACTACCACTACTACATCAAACCCTTTATCCTTCTCAGCAATAGCTTTTCGAGCCATTTCTTGGATGTGGCCCGTTGATGCTAATGTAGCTCCTCCAAACTTCATCACAATTCTAGCCATTTTTTTGTTCCCCTTTCCAGTCTGCGTATTTCACTTAACTTCGAAGTGTAAAAACAGTCTCTAGAAAACTAAAAAAGCAACTTCCACATAACGTGAAAGCTGCTTATAACATGTACAATAATCGTAACTTGCGCATGTGTGATAGCTCTCCGAAACGTTTAGAATCGACAGTCTTACATTTCTTAAATGCAAAACCAGTACAACAAAGGAAACAACAATGCTGTACTTCGGCAAGCTCCCCTTTCACACAATGTCTCTGGACTTGTTCATCCTCCATTGTGCTATTCTTGAATCTTGCACCTCTATCATCACCTTAAAAGTGAAGTATTAAATTTATTAGCCCTGGCGTCCACTAACTAGCCATCCAAAGGGCTGTTTAACATTGAACAACAATGTTATTTACAACCTTAGCACATGTCTATTCCTTTGACAACGATTCTTGCTGAAAATAGGAGTAAATTTGGCTTGCTAACTTAGCAGGCATACCAGCCTCCTGTAAAGCTAGTTCGCTCGCCTCTCGAATTTTTTTGACTGACCCAAAATGTTTAAGCAACTGTTGCTTACGTTTAGGTCCTATCCCTTCGATTTGATCAAGGACAGATTGAATAGCATGCTTCTCATGCTGTTGACGCAAGAACGTAATAGCAAAGCGATGGACTTCATCTTGAATTCGTTGTAACAAATAAAAACCATCACTTGTACGCTTTAAGGCGATCACTTCTGGCGGATCACCAAACAATAGCTGCGATGTATTATGCTTGTCATCCTTTGCTAAACCCGCAATTGGTATAACAAGCCCTAGTTCATCTTCTAATACTTCACGAGCTACTTCCATTTGCCCTTTTCCTCCATCAATGAGGACTAAATCTGGTAATGGTAAACCCTCTTTTAAAACCCTCGTATAACGACGACGGATGACCTCCTGCATAGCGCCATAATCATCATGCTTGGCTGCTGAACGCGTTTTGTATTTACGATATTCCTTTCTTGCAGGCTTTCCATCAATGAAAACAACCATAGCAGAGACGGCATCCGTGCCATGCATATGACTATTATCAAAAGCTTCGATTCGTAATGGCGTCGTTATACCCATTGCCTCACCAAGAGCCTCACAAGCACCAATTGTACGTTCTTCTTGTCGTTCAATCAGCTGGAATTTAGCTGCCACAGCTATTTCAGCATTTTTGGTCGCTAAATCTACCAATTCCTTTTTCTGTCCTCGTTTTGGTGTGAGTACTTTGATATCTAATAATTCCGTTAAAATGGCTGCATCAATGGCTTGTGGAATAAAAACTTCTTTTGGCTTAATATGCTCAGGTTTCTCATAGAAACGCCCAACAAATGTTAAAAATTCTTCTTCAGCATCTTGATAGATCGGGAAAATGGAGACATCACGTTCTATTAATTTACCTTGTCGGACAAAAAATACTTGTACACACATCCATCCTTTTTCAACAGCATAGCCAAATACATCGCGGTTTGTTGTATCACTTGATACAATTTTTTGTTTTTGCATAACTGTATCAATGTGTGCAATTTGGTCTCGGAACTCCTTCGCACGTTCAAATTCCAAATTTTCAGCAGCTGCAAGCATTTTAGCTTCCAGCTCCTTTTTAACTGCCTCAACACCACCATTTAAAAACTTTGTCATATCCTCAATCATTTCTTGATAAGTTTGACCATCAATTTCCTTTACACAGGGAGCCAAGCATTGACCCATATGATAGTACAAACAAACTTTTGAAGGTAATTGTACACATTTGCGTAGCGGATATAATCGATCTAATAGCTTTTTCGTTTCACTTGCCGCATATGCATTAGGATAGGGACCAAAATATTTAGCCTTATCCTTTTTAACCTTTCGTGTTGTAATAAGACGCGGATGTTTTTCGTTGGTAATTTTTAAATATGGATATGTCTTATCATCCGTTAGCATGACATTGTATTTTGGATCATGTAATTTAATGAGATTCAGCTCTAAAATAAGTGCTTCAATATTGGATGATGTCACGATATACTCAAAATCTTCTATTTCACTTACAAGTCTTTGCGTTTTCCCCTCATGTGTACCTGTAAAGTAAGAACGCACACGATTTTTCAGTACTTTCGCTTTACCGACATAAATAATTGTCCCCTGTCGATCTTTCATCAAATAGCAGCCAGGCTGATCGGGTAAAATATCCAGTTTACGCTTAATTAAATCGTTCATTACCTACCTGCCCCCCTAAGTAGAATTTCCTCTCCATATTATATAACGAAAAAAAGCCGAACACATCAATTGATGGCTCGGCTTTTATAAACTTCATTTATTACGCATGTTTTGCGATAAATGCTTCTAAAGCTTCTTTAGGTTGGAAGCCTACAGTTTTGTCAACTAATTCTCCATCTTTAAATAATAGTAAAGATGGGATAGACATAATTTGATACTCAGCTGCAGTACCTTGGTTATTGTCTACGTCAACTTTTACAATTTTAGCTGCACTACCAGCAGCGTCCATTTCTTCAAGAACTGGCCCAATCATTTTACAAGGTCCACACCAAGCAGCCCAAAAGTCTACTAGTACTAACCCTTCTTTAATATCGTTTTGGAACGTAGCATCCGTTGCATGTACAATTGCCATTTGAAATCCTCCTTAAGCTTACTATGATTGTAGTATAGCATGGATAAATTCACTTGAGCGAACAATCTGCCTACAATGTATTTTTTATGAAAAACGATGTCGAAAAACGTAAGATTGACTATTCATTTTCTTGATAACGGCCTTTCAATACATAGGATAATGTAATAAAGAGATAAATGCCTAACGTAATGCCTGTGATGATAATGGAAGTTGTGAAAATAATCCCAATTAAAATGGCACTTAACGCAATTATAGCGATCCATGTTGTATAAGGGAACCATTTCACTTCATAGGCACTTGTATTTTCCGCTTGTTTTTTTCGTGATTTCAAATGGGCAATCGCAATAATTAACCAAATGAATAACACCGTATAACCAAGAGATCCCATTAAGAAATCAAAGGTCTTGCTCCCAGCATATAGAGATAAGATTACACCTAAATACATGGCCACTGTACACATTAAAATAGCATATACTGGCACTTTACGTTTAGATAAATAGCCAAAGATTTTAGGTACACGCCCGTCTACAGCTTGGGTATACAGCACACGAGATGAACCATAGAGTCCTGAATTCATGGAGGAAATAATGGCAAGTAAAACGACAGCGTTCATAATATGATCTGCACCAGGAATGCCGATCATTTTAAATACCATTACAAATGGACTTTCAGGTACCCCGTTTACATTATTCCAAGGTATTAAGCTGACAATAATAAAGAAAGGTAGCAGATAGAACGTAACAATACGTACTAGTGTACTGCGAACAGCTTTTGGTACAACTTTTTCTGGATTCTTCGTTTCTGCTAATGTAATCCCAATGATTTCGGTTCCCCCATAAGAATAAATAACCACCAACATGGCAGCAATTAAACCCATTGAACCATTAGGGAAAAACCCTCCGTGCTCCGTTAAATTAGAAAAACCTACAGCTGTATGATGTCCAAACGAAACTAGTAATAAGATAAGTCCCGCTATAATGAACACAATAATAACCGTTATTTTAATTAAGGCTAGCCAGTATTCGGTTTCAGCAAATATTTTTACGGACAATAAATTAATGGCTGTCACTAAAACTGAAACTGACAAGGCAAGTATCCAGATGGGGTATTCTGGCAACCAATATTGAATAAAAATTGCCGCAACGACAGACTCCGCTGCGATATTTAAAACCCACATTTTCCAATAGATCCAATCGAGGAAATAAGCTGGGTATTTTCCTAACACCGATTGAACTAAATCTCTAAACGTTCTGGCTTCTTTATTTCGAACGGCCATTTCTGCGAGGCCTTGCATAACAAATAATAAAATGATGCCCCCTAATAAATACGCAATGAGCACTGACGGCCCTGCCATATCGATAGCAGCACTACTACCTTTGAATAACCCTGCCCCAATTGCCCCACCTAGAGCCATCATTGTGATGTGACGTGAGGTCATTGTTCTTGTTAATTGTTGACTGTTTTTTTCCACTTTCTTACCTCCTAAAAATCAAAAAAGCATATCGTCTCTTCTTTCATAAAAGAAGAGACGATATGCCATTTAGCAAACCGCGGTACCACTCTAATTGGTTCTTTATAGAACCCAGCTTAAAACCTTGTAACGAAGGTTAATCGTCAAACAAATAGAATAATCAGATAATTCTATCTATCTTACCACTCCTAGGCAAGTTCAAAGCCTTATTGGACTGCGTTGCACCATCCCGCAGCTCTCTTCACCGAATAATGAGCTTTTACTACTCCTAATCTTTGCGTTTCAAATCATTAATGTATCAACCACTATAATAGCTATCGTTAATTATGTCAATATTTTATTTTGCAATAATTTTCAAACACTAATTATTTCTTTCGCCCATTATAAAAAGCAGGAAGGATCTTCCCTCCCTGCTTAACACTTTATGCGTTCACTTTTAATGCTTTAAATTCTTCAATTAAAAGCGGAATAACTTCAAACAAATCACCAACGATACCGTAATCCGCTACTTTGAAAATATTTGCTTCTGGATCTTTATTGATGGCAACAATTACTTTAGAATTTGACATTCCTGCTAAATGTTGAATGGCACCAGAAATACCCGCCGCAATATAAAGGTCAGGTGTAACTACCTTCCCTGTTTGACCGATTTGAAGTGAATAGTCACAGTACTCAGCGTCACATGCACCACGTGATGCTCCAACTGCACCGCCTAGTAAATCTGCTAGCTCTTTTAATGGCTCGAAACCTTCTTCAGACTTCACACCACGACCACCTGCAACAACAACTTTCGCTTCTGAAAGATCTACACCTTCTGAAGATTTACGAACTACTTCTTTGATTATTGTGCGTAGGTTTGTAATATCTACAGTGATAGCAGAAACATCGCCTGTTTTTCCTTCGACTTTTTCTAATGGTGTAATATTATTTGGACGAATGGAAGCTAAAACAACGCCCTCTTTAACTTTCACTTTTTCAAAAGCCTTACCAGAGTAAATTGGTCGGATGAATAGAACATCATCACCGGCACCCTCAATAGAAGTGACATCGGATACTAGACCTGCTTGTAATTTACTAGCGATTTTTGGAGATAAATCTTTACCATTTGCTGTATGCCCGAAGACAATGCCAGCTGGTTTTTCTTGCTCAATAACAGCTAATAATGCCTGACTATAACCATCAGATGTATATTGCTTTAAATGTGGGTGTTCCACTGTTACCACACGGTCAGCACCATATTCAAATAATGGACCTGTTAAACCTGCTACAGCATCCCCTAAAAGTACTCCAACAACCTCGCCACCATCTGCGATTTGTTTTGCAGCTGCAATTGCTTCAAAAGAAACATTACGTAAGCTTCCTTCACGAACTTCACTTAACACTAATACTTTTTTTGACATAGAATATTCCCTCCGTTACCCTTTAAGATTCGATTAACATCATCAAATAATTAAACAACTTTTGCTTCTGTGTGAAGTAGATTTACTAGTTCTTTTACTTGTGCAGAAAGGTCACCTTCAAGAACGCGGCCAGCTGCCTTTTGAGCTGGTAAGAAGATGTCTACTGTTTCAATCTTCACTTCTACATCATCTTCATCGATATCTAAATCATCTAACTCAAGTTCTGCAAGCGGTTTCTTTTTCGCTTTCATAATACCTGGTAATGATGGATAACGTGGCTCATTTAAACCTTGCTGAGCTGTTACTAATAATGGTAAAGAAGTTTCAATGACTTCTGAATCTCCTTCGATATCACGAACAATTTTCGCAGATGTTCCGTCAATTTCTAGTTTTGTAATCGTCGTTACATAATTAATATCCAGTAAATCTGCAACGCGTGGACCAACTTGACCAGAACCACCATCAATTGCAACATTTCCAGTTAAAATTAAATCCGCATCTTTATCTTTTAAGTATTCAGCTAAGAGATAAGCAGCAGCATTTTGGTCTAATTCATCTAAATCATCTTCGGTATTAATTAATACGGCTTCGTCAGCTCCCATAGCAAGCGCTGTACGTAATTGCTTCTCTGCATCCTCGCCACCAATTGTGACAACTGTTACTTTGCCACCAGCAGCATCACGCACTTGAATTGCCTCTTCAATGGCATATTCATCATAAGGGTTGATAATGAATTCCGCGCCATCCTCTTGGATTTTGCCACCCGACACAACGATTTTTTCTTCTGTATCAAACGTACGTTTAATTAATGCAAAAATATTCATATATCCATACCTCCTGGAACGTTTTTATAATTCTAAGTAAACTTATAAATATTATATATTTTCAGTTTCGATAACGCCGATAACATCTTTGTGCTATCGACATTTGGAAAATTATTTACCAGTAAACACAGGCTCACGCTTTTCAATGAATGCTTGAATTCCTTCTTTTGCATCCTCTGTCACGAATACTGTTCCAAAGGATTTCGCTTCTGCTTCAATGCCTTCATAGAACGATGCATGCTTTGCAAATTGCAATGTTTGAATAGCTGCCTTTAAAGCTATTGGGCTTTTCTTAGCAATATTCTTAGCAATCTTTAACGTTTCATCTAGTAGCGTTTCGTCTGAGAATGCACGGTTTGCTAAGCCCCATTGAACAGCTTCTGTACCTGAAATTGGCTCGCTTGTAAACATCATCTCCGCGGCCTTTGCTACCCCCACATAGCGTGGCAAGCGTTGGGTACCGCCAAATCCAGGAATTAGACCTAATTGTAATTCAGGTAAACCTAGCTTTGCAGATTCAGTGACGAATCGCATATGACAGCTCATTGCTAACTCAAGTCCGCCACCTAATGCTGCACCATGGATGGCCGCAATCACAGGCTTAGAGAATGATTCAACACGCTCAAATACTTGCTGTCCATTGCTAGCTAACTTCGTAAATTCTTCCCCAGATTCTACCCCAGTAAATTCTTTAATGTCTGCTCCCGCAGAGAAGAAACGGCCTTCACCATGAAGTACAAGGACTCTTACAGCATCATCGTGTTCTAAAGCATCTAGAACAGCGTTAACTTCTGCAATAATACCGCGAGATAAAGCGTTTGCTGGTGGACGTGCAATTGTAATCATTGCTACCCCATCTTCTACTTTCCAACTTAGAAATTCCATTTCTCCACATCCTTTTAAGCTTTAATGCCGTTCAGGATTAATGCCTGAACCTTTGGAACCTGTTCCATTAAATCATATCGATAGTCATTCATAACCCACGACGTAATAGTTTCATCAATTGTTCCAAAAACCATTTGTCGTGCCAAGCGTACATCCATCGTTTGATTGAACTCACCTGAAAGCATACCTTCGATTAAAATCTGATCGAGTAAGTGTAAATACTCACGTAGTACCGAATTAATTTTTAATCGTAAGTCTTTGTTTGATTGGCGTAGCTCTAATTGTGTGACGGTTGCTAGGTATCGATCTGTCGCTAGAACATTAAAATGATTTTCAATCATTCGTGAAAGTTTGTCTTTTGACGTACTTCCATTTTCTATTATATCTTGTAATGACTCTACAAAAACAGCCATTTTTTCATTAAAGACAGAAATTAATATATCTTCTTTATTTTTAAAATATAAATAGATTGTTCCATCGGCCACCCCTGCCTGTTTGGCGATTTTCGATACTTGCGCTTGGTGATACCCATTTTCCGCAATAACGATGACAGCTGCATCAATAATTTGCTTATATTTCGGCTTATCTCGTTTCACTTTTATATCACCACCTAAAAAACATGCGCACGTCTACATGATCCATATGACGTGTGAACCTAAAAAAATATGAAAATATGAATGGTCATTCATTCATATTTTCATATTATATTTTACAGCATTGCTTGTCAATACTTTCACACGTATTTATTTCGCTTCTTTATTCGCTAATTTTGTTTTTTCTTCTTCTACCAAAGTGCGACGCAAAATTTTCCCTACGGCTGTTTTTGGTAGCTCATCTCTAAATTCATAATAACGCGGAACCTTAAATGCCGCTAGATGTTGACGGCAATATTTATTTAATTCGTCCTCTGAAATCGAATATCCTTCTTTTAATACAATATAAGCTTTAACTGTTTCTCCTCGATATGGGTCAGGTATGCCAGCGACTACACATTCTTGAATTTCTTCGCGTTCGTACAACACTTCTTCCACTTCACGCGGGTAAATATTAAAGCCACCTGCTATAATCATATCTTTTTTACGGTCTACTACATAGAAAAAGCCCTGTTCATCCATATATCCAAGATCACCTGTTAAAAACCAGCCATCTACAAATGTTGCTGCAGTATCCTCTGGGCGGTTCCAGTAACCCTTCATCACTTGTGGTCCTTTAACAGCGATTTCACCTACTTCACCAACTGGTAGCACCTCTGTATCGCCTGTACGTAAGATGACAGCGTCTGTATTTGGCCATGGTAAACCAATTGAACCAATTACTCGCTTCCCCCAAATTGGCGTAGCATGTGTTACAGGTGACGTTTCTGTTAAACCATAGCCCTCTACCAGTTTGCCACCAGTTACAGCTTCAAACTTCTCTTGCACCTCAATAGGCAATGAAGCAGAACCACTTAAGCATGCTTTAATAGACGATAAATCATAATTTGCAATGTCCGGATGATTGAGTAAACCAATGTATAAGGTTGGGGCACCAGGGAACAGCGTTGGTTTTTGTTTATCGATTGTTTTTAATGCTGTTTCTGCATCAAATTTTGGTAGGAGCACCATTTTATTTTGAGTAAATACCGATAACAGCATAACAGTCGTCATCCCATAGACGTGGAAGAATGGTAGAATGCCCATAATGGTTTCTTCCCCATGCACACATTTATACATCCATGCATCACACATTGTCGTATTGGCAATTAAATTTTTATGTGTTAGCATGACTCCTTTTGGAAAACCTGTTGTTCCACCTGTATATTGAAGCAGTGCTAGATCTTCTTCAAAATTAAATGAAATATTCTCAATCACCTTAATTGGTGCAGAGCGCATTATTTCTGAAAACAAGTGATTTTGTCCACTATGCTCAACCTTGACACTAAATCCATACTGCCTTTTTTGAATAAAAGGATAAACTAAATTTTTTGGAAACGGTAAATAATCTTTAATAGCTGTCACAATAACATTTTCGAGAGCCGTCTCCTTCATAATTTTCATCACGCGTGGATATAAAATATCCATGACTAAAATAACCTTTGCCCCAGAATCAGCCATTTGATATTGAAGCTCACGTTCAGTATAAAGTGGATTTGTTTGAACGACAACAGCACCTGCATACATGGCACCATAGTAAGCGATTACACTTTGTGGCGAATTAGGAAGCATAATAGCCACTCGATCACCTTTTTCCACACCAAGTGCTTGTAAATAGTTTGCAAATCTTAAAGCAGACTCATATAGCTCAGTGTACGTCAAATCCTTCCCCATAAAATGAATCGCAATTTTAGATGGATTCTTTTTATAGGCACGTGTCAAAAACTCTTGCACTGGAATTTCCTCAAACGTTAAAGACGATGGTACTTCTTCAGGATAATTTGCTAGCCATGGTTTTGCTGTCATACGTCCTCTCCCCTTTGTCCCAAACTTTGTCAATTCTTATATTTATTATAATGAAAAAGAAATACAGTTTCAAACAGAAAATAGAAAATAAATGCATTTTCGATTAATTATTATGCAATTTACAACATTAATATGACTGATATTTATTGGTGTTTGTACGGATACACCTTATGAATACTCATTCATTCTTCATTATTTCTGCTAAAAAGCTACTCGCATATTCCTATATTATAAAAATAATCTTTTTCAATGTTCCGTTAGATGATTGAGAGAAAATTAATAGTTTTTAGTAGAAATTTATGTAGATTCATTCACAAAAAAACGCACCCTCCTAAGAGAATGCGTTGTTCTTTATACAGTCATCATATAGTAGACGCCCACTGCCAAAAATGCGATACAGACAATGATTAGTACCTTCGCTAATTTTTCCATGTCATGACACTCCTATGCAATACTTGCCCCAATAACAAACGATAGACCGACAGAAATGGTAAAGGAAATAAAACCTACTGAGCGATTATCATTGGCAATCTCTTGATCAACATTAAAACGAGGTGTCATAAATTCAAATAAGAAATACGCTACAATCAATAGTGTAAAGCCAAAAAGACCCCAGCCAATCATTTCACTCAATGTGCTATGGCGTGCAATGGAAAAGCGAAAGATATTGCAAATGCCAAGTATTTTACCACCAGTTGCAAGTGCCACAGCGACATTACCCTTTTTAATTTCTTCCCAATTCTTATATTTCGTAACGACTTCGAACAATGCCATCGAGACGACTAAACATAATACTACAACACTAAAATATCCTGCCGTTTCGATAATTGGATATCGCCAAAAGCCAGAATTCAGCATTTTTCTCCGTCCCCTTTTTAGCTTATTTCAATTCTACAACTGTGACGCCTAAGCCCCCCTCGCCGGCTTCACCAAAACGGAAGGATTTCACGCGTTTATGCTTTTTCAAATAGCTTTGAATACCTTGACGTAAAGCTCCTGTACCAACTCCATGAATAATAGAGACTCGACCATAATTAGCAAGCAACGCATCATCAATATACTTTTCCGTTCTCAAAATCGCGTCCTCATAGCGTTCACCACGTAAATCCAATTCTAATTTAACATGGCTATTTCGATTTTTCACACCAGCTGTTCGTAAAACAGGCTCTTTTTCAGGTTTAATATACTCCAAATCACTATCCGAGATTTTCATTTTTAAAATCCCCATTTGGACAACCCATTCGGTATCCGACACTTTTTCTAACAATGTACCTCGTTGTCCATAGCTTAACACCTTTACCTCGTCCCCGACAACTAAGTTTTGTGCACGGGCTTTAACTTGTGCAGCCTTTTTCAGCACTTTATTGTTATCAAGCGGTGTTGCTTCCTCCAAGCGTTTGCGGGCTTCAATCAATTCATGTTCCTTGACAACTTGGTCAGCATTTTTGCGCATTTCTCTCAGCTCAGCAATAATTGATTCTGCTTCTTTTTTCGCTTCATCAACAATTTTACGAGCTTTTTCCTTCGCTTTCTTATCTAGCGCCTCTTTACGCTCCTCATAGGCTTGTAATTTATCTTGAAGCTCTTTACGTAAAGTTTCAGATTCTACCAGCAATGCATGGGAACGCTCTGCATCATCTTCTGATTGGCGACGTGTTTCTTCTAATGAGGCAATCATCGATTCAACCTCATGTCGATCTGTCCCTGTAAAGCTCTTAGCTTGATCTATTATTGATTCTGGAAGACCAAGGCGACTGGATATTTCAAATGCATTAGAACGTCCAGGTACACCAATAAGTAGTCGATAGGTTGGGCTTAATGTTTCAATATCAAACTCTACACTAGCATTGGCAACACCTGGTCGATTATAGCCATATGCTTTTAGCTCTGGATAGTGGGTTGTTGCCATCACACGAGCTCCTCGTCCATGCACTTCATCTAAAATAGAGATAGCTAATGCTGCACCTTCCTGGGGATCAGTACCTGCTCCTAGCTCATCAAAAAGAACAAGTGATTCATGATCAAATTTCTTTAAAATATCTACAATATTGACCATATGAGAAGAGAACGTGGAAAGTGATTGCTCAATCGATTGCTCATCACCTATATCAGCAAACAGTTGCTTAAATACTGCAAGCTCCGACCCATCCAATGCTGGCACTGGTAATCCAGCCTGCGCCATTAATGTGCATAAGCCCACCGTTTTTAACGTCACCGTTTTACCGCCCGTATTCGGACCTGTAATAACAATGGCTGTAATCTCTTTGCCAAATTCGATATCATTTGGTACAGCCACATCGATTGGTAAAAGTGGATGGCGTGCACGCACTAATCGAATATAGCCATCCTGATTCATTTTAGGCATTGTACATTTATTGGCTTGTCCATATTTACCTTTTGCTAAAATGACATCGATATCACCTAAAACTTTCACTAGGTTAAATAAATCTGATGCTACTTCTTGTACCATTGCACTTAATGCTAGTAATATTCGCTCAATCTCTACCTGTTCCTTCATTTTTAAACGATGTATTTCATTATTCGCTTGTACGACAGAGTCAGGCTCAATAAATAATGTTTGACCGGAAGAAGATTGATCATGCACAATACCACCATAATGATGACGATATTCTTGTTTCACCGGAATAACAAAGCGATCATTACGAATGGTAACAAGTGTATCAGAAAGCATTTTCGCTGCATTACTTCCACGGATTAAACTTTCCAGCTTTGAACGGACTTTTCCTTCTTCAGCACGTAAAGATTGACGAATGGAGCGCAATGTTTGACTAGCTGAATCTACAACAGCCCCATTGTCATCAATACAATTGTTGATTTCATGCTGCAATCCTGTTAAGACAGGCATGGCTTCCTTCTTAGCGATGAAATGTGGAATCTCAATCACTTCATCAGCCTCTATATCTTCAATAAAATTACGTAAAATTCGACTTGCTCGAATCGTACTGGATATTTCCATTAGTTCTATTGCTGCAAGCATGCCTCCTATTTGTGCACGTCTTGCAGATGGGCGAACATCAAAAATCCCTCCCATTGGTACATTGCCCTTAACTCGTAAAATAGATAAACCTTCATCCATTTCTTCTAGTAATTGTACTACTTTATCAAAATCAGTTTGCGGCACAAGCTCCTCAATCGCAGATTTACCAATTGAAGAAGTACAGTATGAAGCCACTTGCTGACGTACTTTATCGTATTCTAGTGTTTTCAATGCGCGTTCTGCAATCACTGAGAACACCTCCTCAGTCTATTTATTTCGTCGTATGAACGCTTCAAACTGGTCACGCGTCCATGTATTCACAATCATATCTTTTGGTAGCCATGCTCTATTGGCATAGCGAACACCAATATCCATAAAACGTAAATGCGCAATATCATGGGCATCTGTATTAATGGCTATAGGAACACCTGCTGCTAAAGCCATTTCTAAATGTTCTACACATAAATCCAGACGGTACGGATTTGCATTTAACTCTAAAATTTTACCATATTCTTTCGCCCAAGCAATTAACTGTTTCATATCAGGATTATAACCATCACGATCTGCAATAATTCGACCAGTTGGGTGGGCAATCATATGGACATACGGATTTTGCATCGCTGTCAATAAACGTGCCATGATTTTATCCTGAGATTGAGTAAAACTAGAATGAATAGAGGCAATAACAAAATCCAGCTCTTTTAACACTTCATCATCGAAATCAAGGGATCCATCTGGCAATATATCCATCTCTGTCCCCTTAAACAAGTGAAAATCAGGATGGCACTCATTAAATGCCTCAATTTCGATACGTTGCTTCTCTAAGCGCTCTGGTGTTAAACCATTTGCTACTCTTAGAAATTGAGAATGATCTGTAATGACGCTATATTGATAGCCCCGTGCTCGTAGTGCCTCTCCCATTTCTGCCACAGAGTATGCACCATCAGACCATGTCGTATGCATGTGCAAGTCTGCTTGAATATCCTCTAGTCGAACTAATTGAGGAATCGTGTTGGGTTGATCAAATTCACCTTTTCCTGTACGAAGGCTCGGTGGAATCCAAGGTAGATCAAAATGGGCAAAAAATGCCTCTTCATCTTGAAACGTCAAGATAGTACCATCTTGCTGTTCAACCCCATATTCACTAATTTTTTCACCACGTGCTTTTGCAAGTTGGCGCATTCGCACATTATGATCCTTTGAACCTGTAAAATGATGCAGGGCAGTGGCATATTCATGATCCTTTACTAACCGGAAATCAACACTCACTGGCTCATCTAAATCTAAAATTACTGAAATTTTAGTATCGCCCGCTGCTACGACTTCCTGAATGGCCAATCCATTTAATAAATTGTCACGTACAGCCTCAACCGCTTCTGTCACTACAATAAAATCAATATCTTTACTTGTTTCTAGTGCTCGACGGAAGCTTCCAGCAACTGAAAAACGTTCCACTTCCTTCATACTACCTAGAAGCGCCTCAATTTGTAAAACCACAGGCTCAAGCTGCCATATTGGTAAGCGTTCAGAACGATTAGCAAAGTTGGCAAGTTCCTTTAAAATTTTCTCCTCGGTTTTTACAGCAAAGCCCGCTAATTCACGAACTTTTCCTTCTTCACACGCCTTTTTTAAGCTCTCTGCTGAATCAATACCAAGTTCTTGATGTAGTTTCGCAATCTTTTTGCCCCCTAAGCCAGGCAATTTTAACAATGGCAGTAACCCTTTTGGGACAATTTCTTCTAACTCTTTTAATAAACTTGATTCACCTGTTGCCATCAAGTCCTCAATAACAGCAGCCGTCCCCTTACCAATACCTTTAAGTTTTGTTACATCGTCCATTTCACTTAACGAACGCTCGTCCCCTTCAAGTGCTGCAGCTGCTTTTCGAAAGGCAGATACCTTGAATGGATTCTCTCCTTGTAATTCCATATATAAAGCAATTTTTTCGAGTGTACGAATAATTGTTTTTTTATTCATTGGTAATTCCTCCTATCGTAAAAACACTTCTCTCAAATCAGAGAGAAGTGCATAGTTTACTATTGCATATAAATATACCACCAGTTTTGGAACATCTTTGTAATAATCGGAGTATGCTCCAACATAAGACCACTTAACAATGATTTCGACATTAAATTTTGAATAACCTCAATCGGTAATAAGGCGCACACGTATAGCAAAATAAACATAATTAAATAGTTTTCAATCATGCCAAGTAACGCACCAAGCCAACGATTGACTGTATTGAGCACAGGTAAGTATGCAATAAAATCAAATATCGATGCCACAATTTGCAACGTAATTTTCACTGCAAAGAAAATAACAGCAAAGGCGATTACACGATAAAAGGTACGGTCTAAATCTAGGCTATCAATGACGACACTAAGGCTACCTGTATCAGTAACGCCTGGATATGGAACCCAAAATACAAATTTTTGTGCTAATGGCTTATAATAAATATACGCAACAATCAGTGCTACTACGAAACTGACAATGTGCATCATTTGTACAATGAAACCTCTTTTTGCACCGACGCCAATTCCAGCTAACAGTACCACTAATATGATTAAATCTAACATTCTCTTCAACCCTTTAATTTTTTCAATTCTTCTTCTAACTGCTCCATTCGTTCTTTTAATAGTAAATAATCATGTACTGTATTTACTGCTGTCAGAACAGCAAGTTTTGTGCTATCAAGTGAGGGATTATGTACGTTCATTTCGCGCATACGGTCATCAACAATCGAAGCAACAAGTCGCATATGGCCAATGGATTCAGAGCCGACCATTTTATACGTATGACCATATATTTCCACAGAAATTTTATTCTTTTCTTGTTTTTCCATAGTCGCACCCTCCTATAAATTGAATGCTCACGCGATTTTTTCGGTTTGCGAGCACCATCACACAAAAAAGCTATTTATTATCATACCATGAAAGGTATAAAATTGTGAACAATGAGGACAGAAAGGAACGATTAAATGTCAAATATTGTGCTATCCATTTCAACAAATATTCAAAAAGAGGTAATGGCTTACTATGCAACCTATTTTATTGAACGAAAAGCTCCAGGCGTTATTTTTGCTGCAAAACTACCAGATGCCACTATTACTATGTATAAATCTGGAAAATTAATGTTTCAAGGAGGAGGTGCTGAACGTGAAGCGGCTCGTTGGGGAACAGTTGAAAAAACAACTACTCAACATTCCTCGTCTATTGGGGCAAAGGGGGATATTCTACCAGACAAATTCGCGACAATGTCTGTCTTAGGCTCTGATGAAACAGGCACAGGTGATTATTTTGGTCCCATCACCGTAGCGGCCGTTTATGTACCTACATCCAAAATCGAACTTATCAACGAGCTTGGCGTAAAAGATTCAAAAATGCTAACGGATGATTATATGCGAAAAATCGCACCCGATTTACGTGCAGCCTGTGTCCATAGCGTTCTTGTATTACGAAACGAAAAATATAACAGTCTACAAGCAAAAGGCTATTCACAAGGGAAAATGAAAGCTATGATGCACAACAAGGCTCTACAAAATACACTCACAAAGATGGCACCCGAAAAACCAGAATTTATTTTAATTGACCAGTTTGCTGAACGCGGAGTTTATTACAATTACCTAAAAAATGAACGTGAACTGGTACAAGAAAATGTCCTCTTTTCTACAAAAGCGGAGCAACTACATGTAGCTGTAGCCACAGCATCTATTCTAGCCCGCGCTGCATTTTTAAAGGAAATGGATCGCTTGAGTGAAATAGCCGGTCTCCCATTAATGAAAGGAGCCTCCAGCAAAGTAGATGTGCAAGCAGCACGAATCTGGCGTAATCAAGGCGAGGATTTCCTACGCTCCATCACAAAATGGCATTTTGCCAATACAGAAAAAGCACGGAAAATGGTGTAACGGAAACATTTAATGCCTACAACTGTGGAATACTTTTAGAAATGCTTTGCGGGGAATTATAGGGTTATGTAAATGTTGATTTCTATTCCGGGAAAATGCTTTTCGTCATTTTAAACATGCTACTGGCTTAGGGTATTTTTTTTAGGGTTTCCTACCTGATTGGAGCGCTTTGGGACCCTCTTTGAGAGATTTTTTACATGGTTGGAGCGCTTTTGGCTCCTTTTTGAGCGGCTATTTTCTTGGTTGGAGCGCTTTGACCTCCTTTTTGAGCGGTTTCTACCTGGTTCGAGCGCTTTAGTCACTCCTTTGAGCGGTTTTTTACCTGATTGGAGCGCTTTGGCCTCCTTTTCGAGCGGCTTTCTGCCTGATTGGAGCGCTTTAGTCACTCCTTTGAGCGGTTTTTTACCTGATTGGAGCGCTTTGGCATCCTTTTCGAGCGGCTTTCTGCCTGATTGGAGCGCTTTGGGACCCTCTTTGAGCGGTTTTTTACAAACTGGAGCACTTTTGGCTCCTTTTTGAGCATTTTTGCCTGGTTCGAGCGCTTCCAACCCCTTGGAGCAACCTGATTGGAGCGCTTTAGGCCCTTCCTTAATCAATCTTCTACCATAAAGGAGCATTTTCGTCCCCTTAAAGAACCCCCTCAAGCACTAATTAAAGCAATTAATCATAGAAGAATTTGATATTCCCTTCGTTTCGATGCACTTTCTTTCCGATAGCAACTAGTCATTAACATCCTTTTTATTGTATGACGATTGTTTAATCGTAAAAAATGCTGTGCTTGACTGTTAGTAATGCCTTTATTTATTAGCATCCCATAATCTTGTAGAGCACATTTATGGGCTTTTTTATTGCTATAAAGGCAACTTGAGCAAATCCATTTCATCTTTAACCATTGCATCTGTCCAATCTGACATTCTGGACAGATCACCCCTGTTTGAATGGCGTCTATCTCTATGCCATAGTAACGACAAAGCGGGAACAATTCATATGGCTTATGGTGCTGCACAAGTAATGCACTAATAGACTGAGAATCTATGGTTTTTGTCTTCAAAGAACGCTGTTGTAAATAACCTGTTACCTCCCTAGCCATCAACACTGGAAATAAACTATCCTCATATTCGATACGAGCATTGTTAAAAAAAAAAACAATGATACCATGGACAGGTACTTCAATTTGATTTTGATTGAAAAATTCTTTTAAATTGTACATATATTCCTCAAGCTGTACTTCAGGATGGTGAAATACACGCCGTTCTCCTGTCTCAAGAGTACGAATCATTTGACGGGGACGATTTTTTAATTCCACTTCTCCTTTAATATTTTTACTTTCAATAATGATTACCTCATATTTGGTTATCACTACAATATCTAGTTGCATCGGAAACGGCCGTTGAAGAGAAATATTATGTAAAACGTGAATACCCCTTACAAAAGATAATTTCTCCAGTTGTTTCATAATAAATTTTTCTCCATGCTCCCCTGCCTCAGCCTGTAGTAACTCTCTTGTTATTTGATCATATAGGGGATGCTTTGATGTAAGTCTTCGAGCTAAAGCCCGTAGACCTAATGTCATTTTTGCTTCTTCATATGGTTTGATAAACATAACATCACGCCCTTTTTTACACGACTATAGCAAGGAAAAATGGTCACGCCTAGACAATTTGATAAACTATTTATTTGATCAACTCTGGGGCTCCAAATTTGATTTTTTATGAATTTATGTGAATATCCAACTGTTTCTATAGTATGTTTTTAAAACTTGATCATCTTTTACTTACTTTCAATCATGTTGTTCCATCTTGCTCCTCGCCTTGGAGCGGTTGCTTCCCCTTTTGGATCACTTTCTCCTCGCCTTGGAGCGGTTTCATCCTCTTTTGGATCACTTTCTCCTCACCTTGGAGCAGTTTCATCCTCTTTTGGATCACCTTCACTTCAATTTGGAGCGGTTGCTTCTCCTTTTGGATCACCTTCACTTCAATTTGGAGCGGTTGCTTCTCCTTTTGGATCACTTTCTCCTCGCCTTGGAGCGGTTTCATCCTCTTTTGGATCACCTTCACTTCAATTTGGAGCGGTTGCTTCTCCTTTTGGATCACTTTCTCCTCGCCTTGGAGCGGTTTCATCCTCTTTTGGATCACCTTTACTTCAATTTGGAGCGGTTGCTTCTCCTTTTGGATCACTTTCTCCTCGCCTTGGAGCGGTTTCATCCTCTTTTGGATCACCTTCACTACAATATGGAGCGGTTGCTTCCTCTTTTGGATCACCTTCACTTCAATTTGGAGCGGTTGCTTCTCCTTTTGGATCACCTTCACTTCAATTCGGAGCGGTTGCTTCTCCTTTTGGATCACTTTCTCCTCGAATTGGAGCGGTTTCATCCTCTTTTGGATCACCTTCACTTCAATTTGGAGCGGTTGCTTCTCCTTTTGGATCACCTTCCATCCCTTGAGCGAATCATTGCCTTCGACAGTATTAATGTAAATCGAGACTTTTACAAAGACGTGTTTAAACCATTCTTCAAACAAAAAAGACTGCCTCGAAAGACAGTCTTTTGATAATAATTTTAGCGTACTTCTGTGCCTGGAATCGTCGCAATAGCTTTTAACACTTTGTTATGTGCAGCTACTACTTCTTCGTCTGTTAAAGTATGTTCTGGATCGAAGTATGTGAGTGAGAAGGCAACAGATTTTTTACCTGGCTCCATTTTCTCTCCTTCGTAAACGTCAAATACGCGGATGTCTTTTAGTAATTTCACGCCTGCTGCATCAATAGCATTGATTACTTCACCTGCTGTTGTGTCACGGTCCATAATAAGAGCGATATCACGTGACATAGCTGGGAAACGAGGCACTGGTGTGTAAGCAAGTGGTGCTTCTTGTGTCGTTGCATGTAAGAGAGCAACTAAGTTCATTTCCATGACATATGTGTCTTTTACACCCCATGCTTTTTGTTCTGCTGGGTGAAGTCCTCCAATAATGCCCACTTGTTCGCCATCTAATAAAATGCTAGCTGTACGTCCTGGGTGTAATCCATCTACTTGTGCCTTCACAAATGAAATGCGATTTTCTAAGCCTAGTTTTCCGATTACGCCCTCTACAATACCTTTCAGTACAAAGAAATCTACCGCTTTTTTCTCGCCTTGCCAAGCATGGTCTAACCATTTACCAGTTAGTACGGCTGCCACATGCTCTTCCTCATACGGTTGCCCCTCATTTGATTGACCAAGGAACACTGAACCAATTTCGTATAAGGCCACACCTTCAGCTTGACGCGCTACATTGTACGCAGCCGCTTCAATTAAATGCGGAATAAGACTTTGACGTAATGTAGAACGCTCCTCACTCATTGGCATTAGTAAACGAGTTACTGGCTCGGCTTTCAAGGCAAAGCGTTGTGATAATGCATCAGATGTTAATGAATATGTTACAGCTTGATAAAGCCCTGCACCCTCCATGAAATGACGCACAACACGACGATTTGCTTGGTAAGATGTTAGATTGCCCACTTGTGTTGCACCCTCTGGTAACGTCATAGGGATTTCATCATACCCATAAAGACGGGCAATCTCTTCTACGATATCTTCTTCAATTTTAATGTCTTGGCGACGTGTTGGAGCATCAATAATTAATAAACCATTTGCTGCCTCTACACCAAATTTTAGACGCTCTAAAATTGAAAGCATATCTTCTAAAGAGATCTTCATTCCTAAACGCTCATTAATAAAATCTGGGGAAACAACAACTCGTGCTGGTGCTTTTTCTAATTCATCTACTACACATGTACCCTCTAATACTTCACCACCTGCTAATTCAGCTAGTAAAGCGGCAGCACGTTCAGCAGCAGGTAAAACACGGTTCGGGTCTACCCCTTTTTCAAAACGTGCAGATGCATCTGAACGTAGGCCAAGGTGACGAGACGTTTGGCGCACTGTTAAACCATCGAAATAAGCTGATTCAATGACTACAGTCGTTGTAGAATCCGTTACCTCTGAATTGGCACCACCCATTACACCCGCAATTGCGACAGGCTCTTTACCGTTCGTAATGACTAAATCTGAAGCTTTTAATGTGCGTTCTTGATCATCTAATGTTGTAATTTTTTCACCTTCTGTTGCTTTACGAACGACGATTTCGCCAGTTGCAAGGCTATCATAGTCAAAAGCATGCAGAGGTTGACCATATTCCATTAGTACATAGTTCGTTACATCTACGACATTATTGTGTGGGCGTACACCCGCAGCCATTAAGCGATTTTGTAGCCACATCGGTGATTCACCGATTTTTACGTTTTTCACTACTTTTGCTACATACATTGGGTTCGCTTGTAAATCTTCCACACGAAGCTTCAGGAAATCCTGTGCTTTTTCACTAGCTACTTGATACGCAATTTCTGGATATTTAATTTCCTCTGAAAGAATTGCGCCTACCTCATAAGCTACACCTAGCATAGAAAGAGCGTCTGAGCGATTCGGTGTTAGGCCTAACTCTAGTACTGTATCACGTAAGCCTAAAATTGCCAGTGCATCTGAACCTACTTCTACATCCGCTGGCAGTACGTAGATCCCTTCTGAATAAGCCTTAGGGACAAGCTTCCCTTCGATCCCAAGCTCTTGTAATGAACAAATCATACCATTTGATTCATGGCCACGAAGTTTAGCTTTTTTAATTTTAATGCCACCTGGTAAATGTGCACCCGGGCGAGCAACAATTACTTTTTGACCAGCATCTACATTCGGAGCCC